>NZ_CP056783.1:2793084-3490877 GCF_023278045.1 Flavobacterium sp. K5-23 | reverse complement strand
AAATTCTATGTAAATTATTTAATTTAGTAATCGTTGTCTTAGTAAAAAATGATCAGATGATCGTTTTTTTTCGGGGTAACAAATATGTGAACAAATAATTGTAAAAAAAAATATTTAGGGGTTGATTTTGTAGTATTATTGTTGTAAGTAGGTATAAGAACTAAAATAAATAATGTTAAAATAATAAAAAGTAAAATGAGAGTACATGAATTGAAAGTAAGGGTTAGGTATTCAGAAACAGACCAAATGGGGGTTGTTTATCACGGGAATTATGCTCAGTTTTTAGAGATGGGACGCGTGGAATGGCTTAGAAACCTTGGGATTTCTTATAAATGGATGGAAGGTAATGGAATCATGCTTCCTGTGGTTTCTTTAAATATAAATTATAAAAAACCTGCTCGTTATGATGATTTGCTAACTGTTAAAACTATTTTTAAGAGCCAGACATCTGTAAAGATTGAATTTGACTATGAGATACATAATGAACAGGGTGAGTTATTAACAATTGCGAGTTCCACTTTGGTATTTGTGGATATGAAAACGACTCGTCCTACTCTCCCTCCAGAGTATGTAAAAGAAAAACTTTTACTAATTTAAAAAAAGATTGAATTATTCCTTAAGTTGAATATTTATTTCGAATAAAGAATTAAAAATGTCGAATATCATTTCGGCATTTTTTTTTCTTGTTTTTATTTCAATTTTACCAATTGGTAATCCTGTATCTTCATTTATTTCCATTTCTTGAGTTACGATATCCAATTTTTTTTCCTTGATTACTCGCATAACCTTGTTCATGTTTTTATAGTCAAATGAAACAAGATAGTGAATGTCGATTGTTTTTTCGACTATAATGCAAGAATTTAGTACCATTTGGGCTGTAGTTTTATAAGCCGAAATAAGACCACCTACGCCTAGTTTTACTCCTCCGAAAACCCTAACAACCACAACAAGGATATTTGTAACTCCAAAAGACTGAATTTGACCATAAATAGGCATTCCTGCACTGTTGCTCGGTTCGCCATCATCGTTTGCTCTGTAGGATATCTTTTCGGTTCCTATTTGATACGCATAGCAAAAATGTCCTGCGTTAGGATGTTGTTTTCGTAAGCCGTCGATAATTGATTTTACTTCCTCTTCTGATTGAATAGGAAAGGCATAGCCAAAGAATTTACTGTTTTTTTCTTTAAAAAGAACTTCTTCTGAAGGGTATTCAATTGTATTGTAAGTATCGTTAATTTCCAAATGGGGTTTTTTCTAGATTATGTTTTTATCGAATAAATGAACTACGTCTTCTTTGCCTACTTGTAAGTTCCAAACCTGAAAGCCTAAAGCTAGTGCTGTGTCAGTGTTTTCTTTTTTGTCATCGATAAACAAAGTGCGTTTGGCAGATAATTCATGTTCTTTTATGAGATGATTGAAAATAGCAGCTTCAGGTTTTCTCATCCCTAATTCGAATGAAAAATAAACTTTTTCAAAACAATGGTAAAAATCTCCATAAAATGAACTGCCATTATTTTGTTCGAATGTTTCAATATGTATGGCATCGGTATTGCTTAATAGAAAAAGACGGTATTTTTTTGAAAGCAATTGTAGAAACTCCAATCTATGCAAAGGAAAATCTAGCAAAATTGCATTCCATGCCTTTTTTATTTCTTCTAGACTGGCGTTAGGGATGTGCTTTTGAATCCCAAGAAGAAAGTTGTCTTCAGAAATTTTTCCAATTTCAAACTGAATGTTTAAATAGTCTAAGTCCTCATTCCACTCTTTTAATCCTAATTTCTTTAAGGCTTCAGTCGTGGCTTGCTTGTCTAAGTTGATAAATATATCTCCAAAGTCAAAAATGATTGTATTAATCATAGTTTCTAGATATTATAAGTTCGTCGCCGTTGATGCAATTTTTTTTAGAATCTCTTTTACTAATTAATGGCGCTTTGGTACCTTCTTGAAACAACGTTTTGCCGATAAAAATACGTGTTTCATCCCATAAATTTTCATCAATAAATGTTTGAAGTGTTTGGCGACCTCCTTCAATAATCACAGATTGAATCTGGTATTTATACAGTAATTCCGATAATTGTTGTGCAATATTTTGTTCGAAATCGATACTCTCAAAGATACAGTTTTCTTTATTGTCTTTGTCGGATGTTTTACAAATAATAATCGTTTTAACTTGGTTGTTAAAAATATGGGAGTTATCCAGAATTCGGCTGTTTTGGTCCAGAATTATCCGGATAGGATTGTTCCCTGCCCAGTCTCTCGTATCTAGTTTTGGGTTGTCGTCAATTACAGTTTGGGTGCCTACAAGAATGGCCTGTTCTTCACTTCGCCATTTGTGGACAAGTTGTCTCGAATAAGGGTTTGTAATCCATACCGGTTTCGTTTCCGTTTTTGATAATGGAGCAATAAACCCGTCTTGACTTTCGGCCCATTTCAAAATGATATAGGGTCTTTTCTTCTGATGAAAAGTAAAAAAGCGTTTGTTTAGCTCGTTGCATTCCTCTTCCAAATAACCTACACTGACATTCGTTCCGGCTTCTATTAATTTTTTTATTCCGTTTCCTGCAACTTTTATATTTGGATCTACGGTTCCTATAACAACATTTGGAATTTTGTTGTCGACTATTAAATCGCAACAAGGTGGTGTTTTTCCAAAATGACTGCAAGGTTCTAAACTCACATAGATGGTCGCTTTTTTTAATAGCGACTTGTCTTTTACGGAATTTACCGCGTTGACCTCGGCATGAGGACCACCGGCTTTTTTGTGCCAGCCTTCTCCAATGATTTTATTATCAAAGACAATCACACTTCCTACCATAGGGTTAGGGTAGGTTGTTCCTAATCCGTTTTTTGCCAATTCTAGGCAGCGTTTGATGTATTTTTCATGTGTATTCACGGTACAAAAATAAACTAAAATTTTGATTAGGTTTGCAGTTCTGTGATTTCTAAATTCAACTATCGAGATTATTGTTTCAATATTCTTTTTAGTAATTTTGAATCAGATATGTCGAAAGCCGAAATTTGATGCCGATAATAGCCAAACTGAATGGTTGCTAACCATTAACCCTAAGTTAATTAGTTTTTTAAGATGATAATAAGAAAAATTACAAAAGAAGATAATCCAGCTGTAGCTAGTTTAATAAGAGCTGTTTTTGATGAGTTGAATATTCCCAAAGTGGGTACCGCTTACGAAGATCCCTATTTGGATTTAATGTTCGAAGAATACAATAAGCCCCAGTCGGTTTATTATGTTGTGGAAAATAACGGAAAAATTATTGGAGGGGCTGGAATCGCACCGCTTCTGAATGAAGCCGAAACCATTTGTGAATTGCAAAAAATGTATTTTATGCCTGAGACTCGAGGTTTGGGCTTAGGAAGCCAAATGATGGAAAAATGTTTGCAAGGCGCTAAAGATTTTGGGTTTGAAAAATGTTATTTAGAAACAATGCCATATATGCACGATGCTCAAAAACTGTATAAAAAGGTAGGTTTTGAGAATATCAGTGCTCCTATGGGAAGTACGGGACATACCTCATGTCCGGTTTGGATGCTGAAGAAATTATAAGAAATGAATTATGAGTTTCTATATTCATAAAGCAATACCCAATACAATGAAAATTAAACAATACCGAGACCAATTTATTAAGTCGCTATCACCGATTCACGGCGAAGGAGAAGCTGAAAGTTTTTTCTATCTTATTTTGGAAAACAAACATGAGCTGAAAAGAATTGATCTAGCCTTGAATCCTGATTTGGAGTTTAAGGATGATGATATGGAAGCTTGGAATTCTATTTTGGAGCAATTAAAATTAGAAATACCTATCCAGTATTTGCTTGGAACCACCAGTTTTTATGGTTTGGATTTTGAAGTCAATGAGAATGTGCTTATTCCAAGACCTGAAACTGAAGAATTAGTAGAATGGATTATTAAAAGCAATCCAAATACAAAAGCTTCGGGTTTGAAAATTCTTGATATTGGTACAGGAAGTGGTTGCATTGCTGTTTCACTGGCAAAAAATATTCCAAATGCCCAGGTTTTTGCCATCGATGTTTCCGAAAAGGCATTGGCTACAGCCAAAAAAAATGCGGATAACAACAATGTAACTGTTACTTTTTTAAAGCAGAACATTCTTGAAACAGATGATTTGGCACGCCAATTTGATGTTATTGTTTCGAATCCTCCTTATGTTCGAAATCTAGAAAAACAGGAAATTAAAAAGAATGTTTTGGATAACGAACCTCATTTGGCTCTTTTTGTTGAAGACAATGACGCCCTGATTTTTTATAAAAAAATAGCTGAATTGGCCCAGAAAAACAGTTCGGAGAACGGACAGCTTTTTTTCGAAATCAATCAATATTTAGGAAAGGAAATGATTGAATTACTGGAGAAAATGAATTTTAAAAATGTTGAATTACGTAAGGATATTTACGGGAATGACAGGATGATAAAAGGAAGTGTTTAGTATACCGTGATTAGTAATCAGTGGTCAGTATTCAGTTTGAATGCACGTCCCTAATTAAAGTTGACCGATTTCTATTAATTTATCATTGTCAAAAATAGTAATAATAGGCTTAGAAAAAAGAGGATTATTGAACCAATTATTTTCAAAATCAACAGGGCTTAATTTCCCTATGTTGTTATGAGGTCTCTTATTATTATAATGTTCAACTGCTCTATCTACATCCTTTTTTAATTGTTCAAATGTTTTAGGTTTCCAATGGTCTATATACTCTTCTTTTATTGTTCTGTTAATCCTTTCTGCATAAGCATTGTCTTGTCCTGACAATGCCATGCTGATTTCGCATCCACTCACTTTGAGAAGAGCTATATATTCATTGTAAATATACTGACTACCTCTATCAGAGTGGTGTATCATTGGAGCTTGATTGTTTTCTAATGCCATTTGCATTGCGCTTAAATTAGCAGTAGCTCTCATATGATTAGATAGTTGATGTCCAACGATTTTCTTTGTATAAACATCTATTATAAACACTGCGTAATAAAATCTTTCTCCAACATAAATATAAGTTATATCCGATTGCCAAATCGTCGACGGAGCATATACAGACATTGACTTTATTAGATTCGGAAAATAAACTTTCACAGAAAACGTTGTTCTCCTGTAATTTTTATGCCTTTTTATCCTGAACCCTAAATCCATAAACGTATCGATAAATCTATCTCTTCCTATGAAATTAGGACGCAAAGCATAATACATTTTCTCAACCCCACAACCAGGGTGTTCTTTCCTTAGTTCCTCTGCTTCTAAAATCAGACATTCTATCTTTCTTTCAAAAGCAACCTGTCTTTTTGAATACTGATTAACTGCTTGCTTGCTTATTTCAAGTGTTTCGTAAAGCTGATTTAAAGAAAAACTTATTACTTTCTGGTTCTCAACGAACCAGCTGATTGTGGGGTGTTGGAGTTTTTTTTTATGTCGATATTAAATTCATCTTTAGCTATATCAATCATCTTTTCGAGATAATCAATTTTTATTTGCTTCTGACCAACCGCTTGTTCAAGTTCTTTTATCTTGAGTTCTAACTGTTTTAGCTTATCAATGTTACTATCTTTCATTTCTACAACTCTAATTCCTTTTTCATTAAAAGTAGAAAATTTATAAATCCAATTGTAGATTGTAACGTTATTTACTCCGTAAAGTCGTTCTAATTGCAGAACACTATACTTCCCGCTTTCGTAAAAACTTACGATTCCTTTTTTAAACTCTTCCGAATAAACTCGGAGTTTCCTAATTTCTTTTAAATTTGCATTCATATAACTTGACTTTTGTGGTCAACCTATATCAGGGAAGTACAGAAATCTGATTACTGAACACTGACTACTGGAAACTATTCGTGGCGTAATGCTTCGATAGGATCTAATTTAGATGCTTTTATTGCTGGATACAATCCGGAAACTATTGCTACCATAAAACTAGTTAAAAAGGCTGCGAATATTGCGGTCCATGGGATTACAAAAGCAAAACTCATAGCAGTTGCGATTCCAAATCCAATCAGGATTCCGAAAATAATTCCGGCTATTCCTCCCATTTGACCTATGATTAAAGTTTCAATAAAAAACTGCATTGCTACTGTTGATTTTTTGGCACCAAGTGCTTTTCTAACTCCTATTTCACGGGTACGTTCGGTTACTGAAACAATCATAATATTCATCAAAGCAATAGAAGATCCTAGAATTGTAATAACACCTATAAGCCATGAAGCAAGTCCTAGGTATTTTGTAATTCCAAGGATTCTGTTGATTAAATCATCGCTTCGTACTACACCAAAATTATTGTCTTTTATTGGGGTTAGCTTACGAACTCTTCGCATTGTACTTGTTGCGTTGTCAATGGCTTGGTCTAATAATTCTTTTTTGGTAACCATAACACTTACTGTATAGTTAATGTTTGGCGCAGAAAATAAAGAGCGGGCAACTTGTATTGGGATTAAGACTCTTAAATCCTGACTGTTCCCAAAAGTGGAACCTTTTTCTTTTAGAACTCCAATTACCTTAAACTTTGCTCCTCTAATAGAAATTATTTTATCAATTGGGTTAATGTCTTTTAGTAATCCTTTTTCAAAATCAGAACCCACGACACATACATACGTATTGTTGTCAATGTCAAAACCATTAAAATTTCTTCCTAGACTAGTTTCTAATCCAGAATTTGGGATGAAACGTTCATCAACTCCAATAATCGAAATTTCAGGATCAGTTTTATCTCCTGCGTGTTTTACTTCAGCTCTGGAAGTGGCTGTAAAGGAAAGCGAGGTTTGAGAAAAAGGGTATTTGAATTTATTTTTGAATGCAATTGCATCAGGATAAGAAATAATAGGATTTATGACTTTACGTTCCTCTCTATTGTTATTCCGAATGGTGTTTTCGTATTGTTTTAGGTTGAAAGTATTGGCTCCCATCGAGGCGAAGTCGGAGGAGATTGTGTTTTCTAAAGCTGAAACTACTGTAAGAATCCCTACTAATGCAGTAATTCCTATAGCAATAATTAACACGGTAAGTGTGGTTCGTAGTAATTGCGTTCTAATAGAACCTAATGCAATCCTAACATTTTCTTTGAATAAATTTAGCATCATGGTTGTTTGACACGAAAATACATTTTTTGTTACAGTTTTATTTTAGAAGAAGTATTATTTATTTTAAAAATAAGATATTTGCAGATATATTTTAGGAGTCGAAACAATGGCTTGGTGCTTTTTAGACCAAACTCGAAATTTCAATTTCCGAATCTAATACCTAAATTAAAAAAATGGCATCTAAACCGAGTATTCCAAAAGGAACAAGAGATTTTTCACCTGCTGAGGTGGCAAAACGTCAATATATAATGCAAATTATTAAAAGTAATTTTGAGAAATTTGGTTTCCAACCTATAGAAACCCCTTCTTTTGAAAACTCTGATACCTTAATGGGTAAATACGGAGAAGAAGGAGATCGTTTGATTTTTAAAATTTTGAACTCGGGTGATTATTTGGCGAAAGCCAATGAATCTCATTTGCAAAATAAGGATAGTAATAAACTAACTTCAACTATTTCTGAAAAAGCGTTGCGTTATGACTTAACGGTTCCTTTTGCCAGGTACGTGGTGCAACATCAAAACGAAATTGAATTCCCATTTAAAAGATACCAGATACAACCCGTTTGGCGTGCAGATCGTCCTCAAAAAGGTCGTTTCAGAGAGTTTTTTCAGTGTGATGCTGATGTTGTTGGCTCTAAATCTTTATGGCAAGAAGTAGAGTTAGTTCAGCTTTATGATACTGTATTCACTTCTTTAGGATTGAACGGAGTGACTGTAAAAATCAATAATCGAAAAATATTATCTGGAATTGCCGAGGTAATTGGAGCTTCAGATAAATTAATCGATTTCACTGTTGCGCTTGATAAATTGGATAAAATAGGGGAAGATGGAGTCAAAAAGGAAATGATTGAAAAAGGAATTTCCGAAGAGGCTTTAGTAAAAGTTCAGCCTTTATTTAATTTCACAGGCACTATTTCTGAGAAATTAGAAAAATTATCGCTGCTTTTAGCTACTTCTGCGGAAGGGATGAAAGGAGTTGAGGAATTGAAATTCATTTGTGAAAACGTGATGAAATTAGGATTGTCCTCAGCAATTTTAGACTTAGATGTTACTTTGGCTCGTGGGCTGAATTATTATACTGGAGCCATTTTTGAAGTTGCACCTCCTAAAGAAGTTGCAATGGGATCTATTGGTGGTGGCGGTAGATACGACGATTTGACGGGAATTTTTGGATTGAAGAATATGAGCGGTGTGGGAATTTCTTTTGGATTAGACCGAATTTATTTGGTTGTGGAAGAATTAAATTTATTTCCTGAAACAGTTACTGAAACCACTAAAGCTTTGTTTATTAATTACGGAGATACGGAAGCTTTTTACGCTATGCAAGCAATTCAAAAATTGAGAGCTACAGGAATAAAAGTCGAATTGTATCCAGATAACGCCAAAGTGGCAAAACAATTTCAACATGCCGATAAACGAAGTATTCCTTTTGCAGTAATCGTAGGGGATCAGGAAATGGCCGCTAAAACGTTCTCACTTAAAAACCTAGTTAGCGGAGAGCAGGTTTTACTTGATTTTGAAGGCTTAAAGGAGGCTTTGTCATAACTCAATATACAGCATAAAAAAAAGCTTTGTTTCTGAAACAAAGCTTTTTTTAATATAAGGTAATCACGAATTAATAATTATAAATACCAACCTTAAATTATTTACTAAAGGGGGCGTAAATGTGATTCAAAAATGAATCGGTAACAAACTTATACAAACTAATCCATATTAGTCTTAAAATTATATTAAAATTTTAGTTAAAAAAGACATATTTTGAAGTTTTGTTTAATGATGAAAAAAGGAGCTGCTAAAAAATGAATGACAATTTGACATTTAATAAGTTTTGGCAGTACTTTTGCAATCCAAAGAAAAGTAAAATAATGAAGTTTAAGAATATATTTAAAAATACAACAAATATGACTACTGATAATATAGAAATCGATCAAGAATTAGATGGTGCGACATTAGAAAATAATGCAAATGATGATCAGCCTATTGTTGAGGAATTAAGTGTTGAAGAGCAATTAACGAAAGACTTGGCAAATGAGAAAGATAAATTTCTACGTTTGTTTGCTGAATTTGAAAATTACAAAAGAAGAACTACAAAAGAGCGTATCGAATTGTTTAAAACAGCAAACCAAGAAGTGTTATTGGCAATGCTACCGGTTTTAGATGATTTTGATAGAGCTATGGTTGAGATTAGTAAATCAGAAGATGAGATAATGCTAAAAGGTGTTGAGCTTATTCATGAAAAACTAAAAAGTACTATGGTAGGTAAAGGATTAGAGCAAGTTGAGGTGAAAGCCGGAGATGTATTTGATGCTGATTTTGCTGAAGCAATTACTCAAATTCCAGCTGCTTCTGATAAGATGAAAGGTAAGATTGTTGATGTTCTTGAGAAAGGATATAAATTGGGAGATAAAATTATTCGTTTTCCAAAAGTGGTAATCGGAAACTAAATAACAAAATATAAATCCCAAATCCCAAATTGAATGGTTTTTAAATTGAAAGTTTTGATTTAGAAAAGTACTGTTTATGGGTTTTGTTTTTTGGAATTGATACAATTATGAAAAAAGATTTTTACGAGATATTAGGGATTTCTAAAGGCGCTGATGCAGCTGCCATAAAGAAAGCTTATAGAAAAAAAGCTATTGAGCACCATCCTGACAAAAATCCAGGAGACAAATCGGCAGAAGAAAAATTCAAGTTGGCTGCTGAAGCTTATGAGATATTAAGTGATCCTAATAAAAAAGCAAAGTACGATCAATATGGTCATCAAGCTTTTGATGGTTCAGGAGGTTTTGGCGGTGGAGGTCATGGCGGAATGAACATGGATGATATCTTTAGTCAGTTTGGAGATATTTTTGGTGGAGGTTTTGGTGGTTTCGGAGGCGGCGGAGGCGGAGGTGTTCGTCGTTCTAAAGGAAGTAACCTGCGCATAAAAGTAAAATTGACACTGGAAGAAATTGCTAACGGTGTTGAGAAAAAAGTAAAAGTAAAACGTAAAGTTCAAGCAGCTGGCGTAAGTTATAAAACTTGTTCTACCTGTAATGGTCAAGGTCAGGTGATGCGTGTTACCAATACAATTCTTGGTAGAATGCAATCAGCCACCACTTGTCCTGCATGTGGAGGTTCTGGTCAAATCTTAGATAAAAAGCCTGCTGAAGCTGATTCTCAAGGAATGGTTCTTGAAGATGAAACGGTTTCTATAAAAATACCTGCGGGTGTTGTTGACGGAATGCAACTAAAAGTTTCCGGTAAAGGAAACGATGCTCCAGGAAACAGTGTGCCAGGAGATTTAATCGTTGCGATAGAAGAGCTTGAACATGAGTTGCTGAAACGTGAAGGTGAGAATTTACATTATGATTTATACATCAGTTTTGCTGAAGCTGTTTTAGGAATTTCAAAAGATATTGAAGCTATCAACGGTAAAGTAAGAATCAAACTGGAGGATGGAATTCAATCAGGAAAAATTCTAAGATTAAAAGGAAAAGGAATTCCTAGTATTAATGGTTATGGAAGCGGTGATCTTTTAGTACATGTGAATGTGTGGACTCCCAAAACATTAAACAAAGAACAAAAACAATTTTTTGAAAAAAATATCGAAGATGAAAATTTTGTTCCAAATCCTGAAAAATCAGATAAATCATTTTTTGAGAAAGTAAAAGACATGTTCTCTTAAAAAGATAAAATAATTTATTGTTGGGTATTCGCACTTCAATAAAAATATATTTCCCATCCTTGTGAAAACAAGGGTGGGTTTTTTATGTAACAATACATAGTATTTCGATACTAATTATTTACTTTTACACGCACAATGCCATAAGGCAAAACTGTTGAAATAAATTAAAAAATCAGCATGAGTACCATACTTGAAGTCAATAAAGTAGTGAAGCAATACGGGGATTACGTAGCGCTAAACGAAGTTTCATTATCTGTTCCTAAAGGTAGTATTTATGGGTTATTAGGCCCTAATGGAGCTGGGAAAACATCCCTGATCCGTATCATCAATCAAATCACTTTACCGGATAGTGGCGAAATCATCTTTGATGGTGAAAAGCTACAGCAAAAACACGTTCAATACATAGGTTATTTACCTGAAGAAAGAGGGTTGTATAACAGTATGAAAGTGGGAGAGCAATGTTTGTATCTAGCACAAATGAAAGGACTTTCAAAGGCTGAAGCGAAGAAACAATTAGAATATTGGTTTGACCGTTTGGGAATTCAAGGTTGGTGGAACAAGAAAATTCAGGAACTTTCAAAAGGAATGGCTCAAAAAATCCAGTTTGTTGTTTGTGTTTTGCACAAACCCAAACTACTTATTTTTGACGAACCTTTCTCTGGTTTTGACCCTGTAAATGCTAATGTTATCAAAGATGAAATATTGGCATTAAGAGACGAAGGAGCTACCATTATTTTTTCTACGCATAGAATGGAGAGTGTTGAAGAATTGTGTGATGATATTGCATTGATTCACAAATCAAATAAACTGATTGAAGGAAAATTGCTCGATGTTAAAAGACAATTCAAAACCAATAGTTTTGAAGTTGGTATTTTAACTGATAACGTGGAAGGGTTGATGTATGCTATTACTCAAAAATTCACCGTTAGTCCGGCTAATTTCAAATCCCTGAACAACGAATTGAAACTTGAAATTCATCTTGGAAATGGATTGCCAAATGAATTACTGCATATCTTGACACAAAGAGGGCAAGTCACTCATTTTGTCGAAAAAATACCAAGTGTAAACGATATTTTTATCCAAACAGTAACAGAAAAATAATAATCATTAAGAAATTTCAAAATACCATAATAAAGGTATTTGTGGTTTTATAATTTGTAATTTGCGAAATATGAGCATTATATCATTAATCATAAAACGAGAATTCATTGCCAAGGTCCGCAATAAGTCTTTTATCGTAATGACTTTCCTTAGTCCGCTACTTTTTGTGGGGATTGCAGCATTTGTAGGCTATTTGAGTTCTATGAAAGCCGATACTAAACGCATCGCTATCCACGATGAATCGGGGTTGTTTGTCAAAGAATTCACGATAAGAAATTCGGATAAAGGCGAATACAAATACGTGGATTTATCTTTAATCGACACTAGTTTTTTAAAAGATAGTATTACCAATGAAAGTTATGAAGGCTTACTGATTATCCCAAAAGTAAACGATGTTAAAGAATTAGAAAAGAAAATTCAATTCATTTCAAACAGCAGTCCTAGCATTGTATTTATAGAGAATGTTCAGGATATTATTGCCAAAAAGATTACCAAAACCAATTTAGAAAAAGCACATCTTGATACCCTGGCGATTCAAAACGCTCAGTCTAAAGTCAATATCAGTTTGACAAAAGCTACTGGGGAAGAGAGTTTAAAAGGGCTAAACGAAATCAAAATCGCTATTGGAGGTGGATTTGGATACCTGATTATGATGTTTATCATCATTTATGGTAATATGGTTATGCGAAGCGTCATTGAAGAAAAAACAAACCGAATTATAGAAATCATTATTTCATCGGTAAAGCCGTTCCAATTGATGATTGGAAAAATCATCGGAACCTCATTAGCAGGAATTCTTCAGTTTATGATATGGGCTGTTATAGGACTTTCGTTAATGTTTGCCGCCTCGATGTTTTTTGGAGTAAACGTAGGGCCTACAGCAAAAATTCCGCCCGAAGTAATGCAACAAGCACAGCAGGAATTAACTGGAACTGCCCAGATGTACATCAAAGAAATTTGGAATCTGCCTATAGCAAGTATGTTGATAGGATTTGTGATTTATTTCATAGGTGGTTATTTTTTATACAGTTCATTCTATGCCGCAATTGGTGCTGCGGTAGATAATCAAACCGACTCACAGCAATTTCTATTGCCTATCATTATGCCATTAATGCTGAGTGTTTATGTTGGTTTTTTTAGTGTGATAAATGACCCTCACGGGACTATTGCAGTTTTGTTTTCAATGATACCATTGACTTCGCCTATAGTAATGTTAATGCGAATTCCTTTTGGAGTGCCGTGGTGGCAAATCGCCATTTCCGTATCTTTGTTGTTCGCCACTTTCTTTTTAGTGGTTTGGTTTGCAGCCAAAATCTACCGAGTAGGGATATTAATGTATGGAAAGAAGCCCACTTGGAAAGAATTGTATAAGTGGTTGAAATATTAAAGAATAGGAATGCTTTAACTCTTGATCGTTTTTATTAATAAAAGGAATAGGAGCGAATGGCTTGGTTATTGTCAATAGAGAATCTTCCTGCTCTCGCCTTTATCTCTCCACTACGTTGCGAGGATATCGGCTCCATCAGGGCTAAGAGCCATTATTGGGCTGATCAATAAACATTGCCAATAACGGCGAAACGAAATAACGAATAATCAAGATAACAAATGAGTAAAATATTAATCATAGAAGACGAAGCGGCTATTCGAAGAGTATTAACAAAAATACTTTCAGAGGAAAGTGATACCTATCAGGTGGAAGATGCAGAAGATGGGATTGCTGGATTCGAAAAAATAAAAAACAACGACTACGATCTGGTTTTGTGCGATATCAAAATGCCAAAAATGGACGGAGTGGAATTGCTTGAAGCAGTAAAAAAAATAAAACCCGAAATTCCAATGGTTATGATTTCTGGTCATGGCGATATGGAAACGGCTATCAATACAATGCGTCTTGGGGCTTTTGATTATATTTCTAAACCACCGGATTTAAACCGATTGTTGAATACGGTTAGAAACGCCTTGGACAAGAAACAACTTGTAGTTGAGAATAAAATATTAAAGAAAAAAGTCAGTAAGAACTATGAGATGATAGGGGATAGCGAGGCTATTAATCATATTAAATTAATGATTGATAAAGTGGCTCCAACTGAAGCAAGAGTTCTAATCACAGGGCCTAACGGAACCGGAAAAGAATTAGTTGCCCATCAATTACACGAAAAAAGCGAACGTGCCAGTTTTTCTTTAATAGAAGTGAATTGCGCTGCTATTCCTTCTGAATTGATAGAAAGTGAGTTGTTTGGTCACGTGAAAGGTGCTTTTACATCTGCAATTAAAGATCGAGCGGGTAAATTTGAAGCTGCCGATAAAGGAACTATTTTTCTGGATGAAATTGGAGATATGAGTCTTTCTGCCCAAGCCAAAGTATTGCGTGCATTGCAAGAAAGTGTAATAACAAGAGTGGGTGCTGACAAAGACATTAAAGTCGATGTTCGCGTAATTGCAGCGACTAATAAAGATTTGAAATTAGAAATTGCCGAAGGTCGTTTCCGTGAAGATTTATACCACAGATTAGCTGTAATATTAATCAAGGTGCCTTCATTGAATGAGAGACGCGAAGATATTCCAGCTTTAATTTCGCATTTTGCAGATAAAATTGCTTCTGAGCAAGGAAATGCAGTGAAGAAATTTTCAAAGGATGCTATTAAACTGTTACAAGAATATGACTGGACAGGTAATATCAGGGAATTGAGAAATGTAGTGGAACGTTTAATAATCCTTGGAGGAAATGAAATCTCTGAGAATGATGTGAAGTTGTTCGCGAGTAAATAAAAATAATATAATGATTTAAAAAATTAATGATTTAAAGATTGGCAGTACATTTTCTAATCTTATTTTATTTCAATTTTTTAATCTTTCAATCATAAGAAATGAAATTAAAAAAATTAAACGAAAATTTAAAACAAGCGTTAATTGAAAACGGTTTAACCGAAGCCAATGAAATGCAACAAGACACATTCTCTACCATAAAAAGTGGTTCGGATTGTATTATTCTATCTGAAAGCGGAACCGGAAAATCTACGACTATTGTACTTAATGTAATCCAACAATTAGTATGTGAAGGAGAAGAGTCTCCGCGTGCCTTGATTATCGTGGAAGACAAAGCCAAAGTTTTGGCAATGGAAGAAATGTTTGAAAAATTAGGTAAGTATACTGATTTACGTGTCTACGGTGTGCACGATAAAGGGGATATGGAATACGATAAAAATTATATTTCTACTGGAATCGATGTATTGATTGGTACACCGAAGAAACTGAGTGATATGTTTACCACAGCTGGTTTCAATATAAACAGATTAAAAATGTTTGTCCTTGATGACTCAGATCCTATTTTGAAACTGCGTTACGAAACTAAGATTATGCGTATGTCTAACAGCATTACAAAAACGCAACGCATAATATTTGCAGACCATCTTACGGATAGAATTGAAATTCTAGCCGATAAAATGTTGTTAGAGCCTCTTATTTTTGAATTTGAGGAAGGTGATGAAGAAGAGGACGAAGATGAAGAAAATGAAGAAGAAAATTAATATAAAATAAGACAAGATGGGATTGATGAAAGTGTTTTCTGGAAGCGAAATTTTAGCTATTGCTTTAAAAGAAAAAATGGAAGCTATAGGTGTTGATACGGTTATGAAAGATAATATCCAGTCAGCTAGGTTAGCGGGTTTTGGAAGTTCAGGATCAGCCGTTGAGTTATTTATTCAAGAAACTGATTTTTCAAAAGCCAATCCGGTTATTGAAGAATTTAGAATGAGTATTTAAACTCGCATAAAAAATAGAAAGATAAACCTTGATGCATTTTAGTGTTCAAGGTTTTCTTTTTTTAATTGAATTACAATAAGATATGAAATATAAAATGTTGGTTTTAGACATGGATGATACCTTGTTGACTGATGACCATAAAATTTCTGATGAGAATGCAGCAATGATTTTTCAGGCAAGAGAAAAAGGGGTGCAGGTTATTCTAGCCTCAGGTAGACCTACTGCCGCGATGACTTCTTTCGCTAAAGAACTTAATTTAGACTCTTATATGATTTCGTATAACGGAGCCGTAATTACTGATTTGAAAGACGGTACAACTTTATTCGAACAAACTTTAACCAAAGAGCAAATTCATGAGCTGTATGATTATAGTTTGAAAAGTAAAACTCATATCATCACTTATCTTAACGGCGAAGTACTTAGTGAAAGCGATTCAGAATATATAGATGTCGAACTTAATATCACGGGATTAAAACACAACAAAGTGGCTGATTTCAAAGCGGAAGTAAATTCAGCTGCGGTGAAATGTATTTTGCTGGAAGAACCCGGCTATCTTAAAGAAGTGGAAAAAGACCTGAAAGCGGCTATGCCTCATCTTAGTGTAAGTATGTCAAAACCTTTTTTCCTGGAAGTAGCTCAAAACGGAATTGACAAAGCTGCAAGTATTAAAATATTAGCAGAGAAACTGGGTATTAAACAAAGCGAAATCATAGCTGTGGGTAATGCAGGAAATGACCTGACGATGGTAGAATACGCTGGTTTAGGTGTCTGGGTTGATAATGTGACTCCGGAATTAAGAGACCGTGCTAATGTGATTGTAGCGTCAAACAACAATCATGGAGTGGCAGAGGTGGTAAGACGATTTATATTGAATTAGATCCCACTTTTATATTTGAAATTAACCATTAAGAAATTAAGGACGTTTAGTTCTTGATTTCTTTAAACAACTATCTGAATTTTTTATTTGGATTTCTACTGGTATGGAAAACAGATAAAATAACAATGCTATTTTTATTTTCGATTGAATATACTACTATGTAAGGATATTTCTTAAGAGGTACTTGTCGGAAATGTGTCTTAAAAATTTGAAAAATAGTTGGGTTTTTATGTATTGAATTTAAACAATTATGTAGCTGAATTAAGAAATTGTCGGCTATTTTGTCAGAAATTAAATTATAGTGAAAAAATACTTCTTCAGTTTGATTTTCAGCTTTTTTAGAAATGATTAATTTAAATTCTTTCATCTCTTTTTTTAAGCAAGCTACTTTTTACTTCATCCCACGTTTTTCCTTTATCCTCTCCTGACAAATATTTTGAACGACTTTCTTGAATAATATTAAATTGTTCTTCTGAAAGTTTGTATTCATTTTTATCCTCTAATAAAATAGCATTCAAATATTCAATAAGATTTTCATCTTCTATATGAATTATTTTTTCAATCAAGTTTAGTTTTTCTATTTGTAATTGAGTTGATTGCATAATATTAGTATAAATTATATGTACTACAAATATAAATAATTATCAGCTTTAAAGTACAGAATATTGTTTGTAAATTTGCACACTCAATTTTTTTGACAACGATTTCATTAAATTGAGCTTACTTATGGAAAACAGAAAAAAAGTTGCCTTTTATACCCTTGGATGTAAACTGAATTTTTCAGAAACATCAACGATTGCCAGAAATTTACAAGACGAAGGTTTTGACCGTGTTGATTTTGAGGAAGTGGCTGATATGTATGTTATCAATACGTGTTCAGTAACTGAAAATGCCGATAAACAATTCAAGCAAGTCGTTAAAAAAGCAATGAAACTCAATAATAAGGCATTTGTAGCTGCTGTGGGTTGTTATGCTCAATTAAAACCAGAAGAATTAGCGGCAGTTGATGGTGTTGATTTGGTTCTTGGTGCTACCGAAAAATTCAAGCTTAATGATTACATCAATGATTTGTCCAAAAACGATATGGGCGAAGTGCATTCTTGTGAGATATCTGAAGCTGATTTCTATGTGGGGAGTTACTCGATAGGAGACAGAACTCGTGCTTTCTTGAAAGTGCAAGACGGTTGCGATTATAAATGTACGTATTGCACTATTCCGCTAGCAAGAGGGATTTCTCGAAGTGATGAACTGGAGAACGTATTGAAGAATGCTTACGAGATTTCGAAACAAAACATCAAGGAAATTGTTCTTACCGGTGTAAACATTGGAGATTACGGAAAAGGGGAATTCGGAAATAAAAAGCACGAGCATACTTTTCTTGAATTGGTACAAGAATTAGATAAAGTGGAAGGAATTGAAAGATTACGAATCTCGTCTATTGAACCGAATTTATTGAAAAACGAAACGATTGAATTTGTATCGAAAAGTAGAACTTTTGTGCCTCATTTTCATATTCCGTTACAATCAGGTAGCAATGACATTTTAAAGTTAATGAAACGTCGTTACCAACGTGAAGTTTACACGGAAAGAGTTAACAAAATTCGGGAAGTAATGCCTCACGCTTGTATTGGTGTGGACGTAATTGTTGGGTTTCCAGGTGAAACAGATGAGCACTTCTTAGAGACATATCATTTTTTAAATGATATGGACATTTCTTATTTGCACGTTTTCACTTATTCAGAGCGTGATAATACGGAGGCTGCTGATATGCCCGGAGTTATTCCTGCTAACGTACGTTCAAAACGAAGTAAAATGATGCGTGGATTATCTGTTAAAAAGCGTCGTGCTTTTTATGAAAGCCAGCTAGGAAGTAATAGAACTGTTTTGTTTGAAAGTGAAAATAAAGAAGGTTATATTCACGGTTTTACGGAGAACTATGTGAAAGTAAAAACACCTTGGAACCCAGAATTAGTAAATACTTTACACGAAATTAATTTGACTCACATTGACGAAGACGGAAGTGTGCGAATGGAATTTGCTTCTACATTGGTGTAAATTGTTTAACATATAAGTCATAAGAGTTTTATAAACCATTAAGAGATTAAGTTTCATTAAGTTTTACGCTTAATTTTCTTAATCTCTTAATGGTTTTTATATTTGAGATTGGCCGTTCGACTTTAAGACTTTTGACTTTCGACTATTCTTAAGGGTTTGTTGACCAGATACTGCTGCTTTTGATAAAAACACGTCGGTTTAGTTTTAACTGGGCGATAATTAATTCGGCCATATCTTCCGCTTGCATTACTTTATCAGGATTTCCATCGGTCAGCTTTAAATCTTTGGCCATATCAGTAGCAACTGTACTTGGTGTTAATGCTGTTACTCGAATATTATGTTTGCGTACTTCTTGCATCAACGATTCTGTCAATCCTAAAACGGCAAATTTAGAAGCGCTATAAGCACTTGTTAAAGCGTTTCCGCTTAATCCTGCAGTTGATGAAATATTGATGATGTCTCCTGTTTGTCTTTCAATCATATTAGGTAAAACGGCGCGAGTCATATAATAGGTTCCCATTAAATTAACCTGAATGATGCGTTCCCAAGCAGCGGGTTCTAATTCTAAGAATTTCCCAAAAGCGGCAATTCCGGCATTGTTTATTAAAATATCAATGGTTCCAAATTCGGCTAATGCTTTCTCAACGGCAGAATTCACAGAATTAATATCGGCAACATCAGCAGTTACTGCTAATGCTTTTACTCTTAACGAACGCGCTTTTGCAGCTACATTATCGATTTCCTCTTGAGTTCTGGCAAGCAATATTACGTTTACGCCTTCTTTTGCCAAAGCTAAAGCAATCGCTTTTCCAATTCCTTTTCCGGCTCCAGTGATCAGCGCATTTTTGTTTTTTAAGTCAGTCATTTTATTGATTTTTTAAGTTTTTTTCTATAGTCAATTTGTAAATTTCTGTTTACTGCTGATTTTTTGGACAAAATTGATTTTCATCGTGTTCAGACTAATGTATTCTAAAATTTTAAATAATAATTCGAGTGTGAAATTTTTCATAAATATAATTATGCAAATGGATGCCCTAGCCCGGATAAAAGTGGAAATCCTTTTTAGCTGTTTTTACAGCTAAAAAGATTGCAGCGGATAGCCGGAAGGAGCTCCTGAAATTCATCAGGATTAATCCTAATTATTTATTATATTTGAGTTTATAAAGATAAATTATTTCTTATGAAATCAATAAACCCAGATGATTTTAAAGTAGTAGGCAAAATTGAATTAGCTAAAATCCCTACTAATCTCAATATTAATGCTAGCGATGATGATAAAGAGGATAAATTAGACAATGTTCGTGATAAGTTGAGTGAGTTTCAGGATGTAATGTATGCACACAATAGATATGGCGTGTTGATTTGTTTACAGGGAATGGATACTTCGGGCAAGGACAGTTTGATTCGAGAAGTTTTTAAAGAATTTAATCCACGTGGGGTCGTTGTACATAGTTTTAAAACGCCAAGTTCAACGGAATTAGAACACGATTATTTATGGAGACATTATTTGGCTTTGCCAGAAAAAGGGAAGTTTGCCATTTTTAACAGAACACATTACGAGAATGTTTTAGTGACGCGTGTGCACCCAGAGTACATCTTGAATGAGAATTTACCAGGTATTGAATCAGTAGAGGATATTTCGTCTAAATTCTGGGATGATAGGATGGTTCAAATCAATAATTTTGAAAAGCACGTCACTCAGAACGGAACAATTATTATGAAATTTTATTTTCATATGAGTAAAGAGGAGCAGCGCAAACGCTTGCTTCGAAGACTGGAAAATGAGGAGCATCATTGGAAATTTTCGGCGGGAGATTTAAAAGAACGGGACCGATGGGGTGATTATATGAAATTTTACGAAGAAGCAATAAATAATACTGCCACCGAAAATGCGCCTTGGTACATTATTCCTTCAGACGATAAGGATGTGGCTCGATATATTGTCGCCAAAATCATCTGGGAAGAGATGCAAAAACATACTGATATTAAAGAGCCAACACTTGACGAAAAGGTAAAAATTAATTTTGCTATGTATAAAGATAAACTGGCTAAGGAAAATTAGAACGACAGCTTATTTTGATTATTGTTAGTTCTATTATATCCTATTGTTAGTATAAAGTTAGGATGTAAATTTAATGTTTCTTAAATCTGGAAACTCGGAAAACTCTTTATGTTTTGTTAATGTTCTATTCATTTGGTATTTAAATTAGGAGTGTTTCTTTGCTTCGAATTAAAACAACAACCAAAAATGAAAAGAATTATTATTCCAGTGCTTTTTTTTGTCACTTTACTATCATGTAACAATGATGAAACTTCAGTTAAAACCGATGTGGTTTTATCAAATCAATCTTCAACACCAGTTTTATTAAAAAAACAAGCAGGTTTTGAAAACCTTGAGCTTTATTCTTTAATTACGTCCGATGATGTTTTGGCTGCCAGCCCAAATTTTGTTTTCGGAGGATCTGCTGATGGAACGGGTTTGTTAAAAAACACTGATGGTACTTTTACTTTTTTAGTGAACCATGAAGACAACTTTGCAGTTTCAAGAGTTACCTTAGACAAAACCTTCAAACCTGTAAAAGGAGAATATTTATTGAATTCTAATGGTGGTACTTGGAGATTGTGCGGGGCTACTATGGCAACACCTGCTGAGCACGGTTTTGGGCCGCTTTATTTAACCTGTGGGGAATCAGGTCAGGAATCTCGTACCCATGGATTAAATCCTTATGGAGATATAGGCTCAGCAAATGTGTCCAAGGAATTACCTGGATTAGGGCGTTTGAGTGCAGAAAATGCATTGCCTTTAAAAGCCACTGCATTTGCCGGGAAAACGGTGGTTGTAATTGGGGATGACGATTCAGGAACCAATGGGGGACAGGTTTTTATGTATGTGTCAAATACAGTGGGAGATTTGGCAAATGGATCTTTGTACATGATGAAAAGAAACGATGGCAATCAAAGAGAAAAAGATATGGTTTCTAATCAGGGTTATGCCGTTTCTTTTGTGAAGATTGACAATCATACTACAATGACAGGTGCTCAAATCAATGCTTCGGTTAATACGCTAAAAGCGATTAAATTTGGTAGAGTTGAGGATTTGGATTACCGTAAAGGCGGGCAAGCAGCTGACAGGGAAATCTATTTTAATGTTACAGGTCAAAATACAACAGGTAACAATGCGGATGCTTCAAGAACGAAATACGGAAGAGTTTATAAATTAAATTTAGACGCGGTTAATCCACTTTCAGGAACTTTACAGGTGATACTTGATGGGGATGATCGTAATGGTATTGCAGGGAAATTTCAGAATCCTGATAATATATGTGTGACTAAAAACTATGTGTATGTTCAGGAAGACGCTAATGGATACGGAGACGAAACACATGATGCTTACATCTATCAATATAATATCGTCACTAAACAGTTGAAAGTAGTTGTAGAATTAGATCACCGTCGTACTGCTGCTGACGCTGCAAAATATAATGTGGGAGGAATTTCTGCTTTTGGAGATTGGGAGTACGGCGCTATGATTGACGTGTCAGATCAATTAGGAGTTGAAGACACTTTTTTATTAAGTGTTCAGCCACATACTTGGACAGGGGATAAATACAAAGGGGTTGATGGAGGGACAGGTCGTCCTAATGAAAATCAAGCAAGCCAAATTGTATTAATCAAAGGATTAGCCAGATAATTATTAAAAAAAAATAAATTTTAAAAAGCCTACGGTTTCTTAGTTGGAATCGGGGCTTTTGGCTTTCAAATTATCATTACTTTTCAAATTATCATGAAAAAATATTTTTCCTTATTCTTATTGATTTTTTTATTTTCTTGTCAGAAAAAAGAAAAATCACAAGAAATTAATATCCTGTTTAAAGCGGATATTCAGCATTTAATTCAAGATGTAGATCAGTTGCAAACTGCAATAGTTACTAATCAAAGTCCGCTAAAGCTTCAGAGTCAATTTTTAAAAACTCATCAAAACTACAAAGGTATTGAAATGCTTACGGAGTATTATTTCCCTTCGGTTGCTAAGGCAGTAAATGGTCCCGCAATTCCTGAATTTGAAGAGAATGATGGAAAGGTAATTGCTCCAGAAGGGTTTCAAGTAATCGAAGAATTGCTGTTTCCTGTTTATGAGAAACAATCTAAAGACGAACTTTTAAAGCAAATAGGAATTCTTAATGCTAATTTAAAACGCATTCAAAAAACAGCAGCGACAAACACACTAACCGACGCACATGTTTTTGACGCTATGCGTTTAGAGGTTTTTAGAATTATGACGTTAGGAATCACAGGTTTTGATTCTCCTATTGCTAAAAATTCTATTGCCGAAGCAATCCCGGCGTTACAAAGTATTCAGAAATACTTTAAGGTTTACGCAGAAAATAAGAAGGATAGAACAGCAACATTAGTTTTGAAAACCATTGAAGACGGAATTAAATCCTTAAAGCGTAATACTGATTTTGACAGTTTCGATCGGGCTTCCTTTATTCTTAATACTGCCAATCCATTGAGTAGGAGTTTGTATCAAGCGCAAATGAAGTTGGGGATTCCTGTTTTTAAAGAAGTTCGAGGATTGCGTACAACTGCACAAACATTATTTGATAAGGAGGTTTTTGATCCAGAGGCTTTTTCAGGTTTTCCGGACTATAAAACAACGCCGGAGAAAATAGCTTTAGGAAAGTTATTATTTAAAGATCCCGTTTTGTCTGGAGATAATAGTCGCTCTTGTGCCTCTTGCCATCATGCTGATAAAGCATTTACTGACGGAATGGAAAAAGCAGTTTCATTTGACGGAAATGCATTTGTAGAAAGAAATACACCTACACTTAAAAACATAGCTTTTCAACGTGCTTTTTTTGCAGATTCTAAAGTCAACTATCTCGAAGATCAAGCGGTTGCGGTAATTACTAATAAACAAGAAATGCATGGGGATATGGAAGCAGCTGCGTTAAAAATCAAAACCAATAAAGATTATGTTGCCCGTTTTAAAAATGCTTTTCCTGCCAATGGGATTAATGCCTTTGCTATAAAAAATGCTTTGGGTTCTTATATCCGATCACTGAGTAATTACGACTCTAAGTTTGATCGATATATGCGTGGGGAGCTTACTTTTACGGCTGATGAAAAAGCAGGTTTTAATCTTTTCTCAGGTAAGGCAAAATGTGCGAGCTGCCACTTTATTCCGTTAATTAACGGAACCGTTCCTCCACATTTTGATCGATCAGAAAGTGAAGTGTTAGGAGTGCCTAATAAGAACAATGTACTTGATGTTGACTTAGGAAAGTATGCTATTACTAAAGCGGCTATTCATAAATATTCATTTAAAACTCCAACTATAAGAAATGTAGAATTAACGGCACCATATATGCACAATGGGGTATTTAAAACGCTAGAGGAAGTAATCGATTTTTATAATGAGGCAGGAGGAGAAGGGCTTGGTTTTAAACTGGATAATCAGACATTGCCAACAGATAAATTAAATTTAACATCCTTAGAGAAAAAACAGCTTACTGTTTTTATGAGGACCCTTACGGATCTAATTAGAGAAAAATAATATATTTTAATTCATATAAAAAAACAAAAAGGCTCTGAGTTATCAGAGCCTTTTCTACTAATTCAATTTTTTTAATTTATAGTTGGAAACCATAAGCTAAACGTACTCCAACTTGTCCAATTCCTTTTCCAACAGTTCCATTGTTGTTAAATTTTGTGAAATCAGAATAGTGCTCGTAACGCAATGAAACATCAATGTATTTTGTTGCATAACCAATACTTGGCGCCATTAAGAATGACGTTTTATTATAGTCATTAGTTACTGCAAAGGCAGCACCAGCTTCTCCCATAACATAAAATTGATCATTCCAGATGAAAGCTTTAAAACCAGCTTTTGCAGGGATAAATCCTAAATCACTTCCGTCAGCTTTACTAACAAATAAATTTGTGAAACCTGTAGTTAATGTTAATGAGTATCTTTTTGATAAATCATATTGTAATCTTGCATCAGCTCCTAAAGCCAATTTATATGGGTCATTTATAGCATATCCTGCGTTCAAACCAACACCCAAACGAAATCCTTGATCGTAATTTTTTGCTGTAGTGTTGTCTTGTGCTGATGATGTATTAGCAAAGAATGTTGAGATTGCTAATACAAGTAGTGTTTTAATTTTTGTTGTCGTTTTCATAAATCGGGGTTTTATTTTTAAAGTCATCGTGATCAAATTTTTTGTGTTGATGACTGCTGCAAATTTATATCGAGTGTGTTCTTGAAATGTTATAGAATTATTTGATTTTGTTACATAATATCTTGAATCGATAAAAAAAGCATAAAAGATTTGTGCTTATTAATTGATTATTACAGGGACAATCAAATGCTTCTACTTACCTTTGCGAACTTAAAAAAAGTGAAGTGAATATTTCTGCCTATACAAACGAGTTTTCCTATAATTTAAGACTGGCTTTTCCTGTGATATTGGGAATGTTGGGGCATACCCTTATTGGCATTGTCGATAATTTTATGGTTGGTAACCTTGGTTCTACTGAGTTAGCTGCTGTTTCTTTAGGGAACAGTTTTATTTTTATTGCATTATCAATAGGAATAGGCTTTTCTACTGCAATTACTCCTTTAACTGCAGAAGCCGATGCGGAGCAAGATGATAAAAAAATACGTTCTATATTTCACCATGGTTTGTTATTGTGTACTGTTTTAGGAATTGCATTGTTTTTATTAACTGTAATGTCTAAAGAGTTAATGTATATGATGCATCAACCGGAGGAAGTTGTTGCTCTGGCGGCGCCATATATTGACTGGGTTGCTTTTTCACTTATTCCCGTTGTTATTTATCAAGGCTATAAGCAATTTGCTGACGGTTTGTCCAAAACTAAATATTCTATGTATGCTATTTTATTGGCAAACGTAGTTCACGTTTTTTTTAATTACGTTTTGATTTACGGAATATGGTTTTTTCCAAAATTAGGTGTGATGGGTGCCGCATTAGGAACTGTTATTTCAAGAATAATGATGGTGGTTTTTATGGATTTGCTTTTGCGTTACAATGAATCTTTTAAAGATTACTTTAAAGATTACTTTAAGGATTTTAGTTTTAAGGAAATTAAAAAATCGGTTCTAAAGAAAATTATTGATCTTGGTTTTCCTTCTGCTATGCAAATGTTATTTGAAGTGACTTTGTTTACAGCTGCTATATGGCTTTCAGGATCACTTGGGAAAAACAGTCAGGCGGCTAATCAGATTGCGCTTACCCTAGCATCATCTACATTTATGGTAGCAATGGGATTGAATGTTACTGCAATGATTAGAGTTAGCAATCAAAAAGGGTTACAAAATTACAAACATCTTATTGTAGTTGCGAGATCGATCTTCTTGTTAGCGATAATTCTGGAAGTGTTTTTTGGTGTTATATTCGTTGTTTTTCATAATTACTTGCCTCATTTGTTTTTAAATATGTCAGATGCTAAGCAGGCGATAGATAACCAAGAAATCATAATAATCACTGCAAAGTTACTTTTGGTTGCGGCTGTATTCCAGGTTTCAGATGGGATTCAAGTCGTTGTTTTAGGCGCTTTAAGAGGACTTCAGGATGTGAAAATCCCCATGTACATTACCTTTATTGCTTACTGGGTAGTGGGATTTCCTATTTCATTTTATTTAGGAAAATATACTTCTATGGGAGCAGTGGGGATTTGGATAGGACTTTTAGGAGGATTGACGACTGCAGCTATATTTTTGTATATTCGCTTTGCACGATTGACTCGGAAGTTAGCTTTAGAAAAGCCATAAAAATATAGTTATTCTCACAATGTAACTTCTAATTGAGTTTGTTGTCTAATTGATTAGAAAACCTCTAAATAAAAAAAAAATGATAGTATTTATTATTTTGGGAATACTCATGTTGATTATGAGCTTCACATTAAAAAACAACGTAAATCAATTTTCTAAATTTTCTCAAACGATTAAAATCATTGGGACATTGTTAATTGTTCTAGGAGTTTTTTCTTCGACTTTTCAGCAAATTGATGCTGGGAAAGTAGGTGTGAAATCACTTTATGGGAATGTACAGCCAGATATTCTTGAAAGTGGTTTGCATGTGATTAATCCACTGTTGGATGTAACTATTTTTGATGTTCAAACACAAAATTATACGATGTCAGCCGCACAAAGTGAAGGAGCACAAGAAGGAGATGATGCTATTAGGGTTTTGTCTAATGACGGCCTGGAAGTGGTAATTGACTTAACTGTACTTTACCGTGTTTCATCAAACGATGCACCTATGATTTTTAAACAAATTGGAATCAGTTATTCAGATAAAATTGTGCGACCAGTAACTCGTACACGTATTCGTGACAATGCTGTTTATTATGATGCAGTTGCTTTGTATTCGACAAAAAGAAATGAATTTCAAGATCGAATTTTTAAAAGTATTGAAGCTGATTTTAAAAGAAGAGGTTTGATTTTAGAACAATTGTTGATTAGGAATATAAATCTTCCGGCATCAGTAAAAACTACAATTGAAAGTAAAATAAACGCTGAACAAGATGCGCAAAAAATGCAATTTGTTTTGCAAAAAGAAAAACAAGAAGCAGAACGTAAAAGAGTAGAAGCACAAGGTATTGCTGATTATCAAAGAATTATTTCTACGGGACTAACGGATAAGCAATTGCAATATGAAACTATAAAAGCCCAAAAAGAATTGGCGGCTTCACCAAACACTAAAATTATTTTTATGAATGGTAAAGGTGGTGCCCCAATTATACTTTCGGATAAATAAAATACAGAGGGTATTCGATTATTAATTTATTCGAATAACTGAATTAACAAAATAACGATTAAACATTACAAAATGGAATTACCAAAATTTTTACTAGGAGACAATACTGATTTTCAAGAAGACATCTTCATTATACACTTAGATTATCCAAGATTTATTATCAATCTTAAAGATGATGAGGTTGAATTTATGGAAGAAGCGGAAGACCTTGATGAAGCTGAATTAAACACTGAGATGGAAGGCCTGATTGAAGCAGCCAATGCTTTTTATGACAGGGAAATGGAACGTTACGAGAAAGAGTAATAATTGGTTTAGTTAAACACATGAAAAAAGGATACTTTGTTTTATATGTGTTATTAGGCTTGTTTTTAATCGTTAAAGGGGTTTTTAAGATTTTGCCTTTTGAATTAATTTCAATTTCAAATGATCAAATCGCTTATAATGTTGGATATTTTATCGGAAAAATTGGAGGGATTGCAATAGGTGCCTTTCTTCTAAAATTAGGATATGATAAATATTGTGAGGAATTCAAAAAAGTAGATTAAAAAGTACAATTCGTTTTTCGAAGTATAAAGGTTTAAAATAGAGACTATCTATTTTAAACCTTTTTTATGTTTTAAGTACAAGTCAATTGCATTGAAAAACAGTTCGTTGTGTTTTATTGGCAAGAAAAGTAAGAAAGTGTAAATAAAACTGTAACGTTTGTTGTAAATGGGATACTAATAATTGTAAACAAAACTATTATTACTATGAAAACTTTAAAATTATCAATTTTCGCATTCTTATTTTCAGTTATAAGTGCTCCTATATTTGCACAAAGTGCTGATGAAGTAATCGCTAAATATTTTACTACAATTGGTGGTGTAGAAAAATTGAAACCACTTAAGGGAATTAAAATGGATATGAGTATAGATGCTCAAGGTATGGAAATTCCTGTTGAAATGGTTCAATTAGCTGGGGGTAAAATGTATGTTAAACTTTCTTTGCAAGGTAAAGAGATTACTCAAATGGCATCTGATGGAAAAACGATTTGGAGTACAAATTTCATGACAATGAAAGCTGAAAAAAGTGATGCTGAAACAACTGCAAATGCTTTGTTAAGTAACAACGATTTTCCAGATGCTTTATTAGATTATAAAGCTAAAGGTTATGCTGCAGAATTTGTAGGTAAAGAAACTAAAGAAGGGACTGAATGTTTCAAATTGAAATTCACTAAAAAGCCTGTTACTATTAATGGAGTAAAAATGGATGATGTTTCATATTACTATTTTGACACTGAAAACTATTTACCTATAGTAACTGAAACAGAAATCAAAGCAGGACCAATGAAAGGTCAAAAAGCAGTTTCTACAATGAGTGATTATCAAGAAGTAGATGGAATTTATTTTCCTTTCTCAATGAATATGGGAGGACAAACTATGAAAATTAAAAAGATTACTTTAAACCCTACTGTTGCCGAAACATCTTTTGCTTTCCCAACAGAATAAATAAATATTATTATATAGAAAATCCTCAACTTTTTAGTTGGGGATTTTTTAATCTATTTTTTTTAAGAATTGTCCTAAATCTCAATATTTTGTGGCCATCTTAAAACAGATTTTATTATTAATAAAACCGTAATTATCGATGAAACAATCTAATTTATTATTAGCAACTTTATTTCTTTTTGCTGCATCAACTATTGATGCTCAAGAGAAAATTATTTTGAAGGGAAAAGAATTATTTGGAGATATTTCCGCTAGACACCTTGGTCCAGCCTTGATGAGTGGACGTATCACTGATCTTGAAATGCACCCAACAAATAATAGAATACTTTATACCGCTACTGCAGGTGGAGGTGTGTGGAAAAGTGGTGATGGTGGAGCAACATTTGCCCCAATTTTTGACGAACACATTCAGTCTATTGGTTGTATCGCAATTGATCCTTCAAAACCAGATCAGAATATATGGGTAGGAACCGGAGAAACGTGGACTAGAAATAGTGTTTCTATGGGTGATGGAATATACAAAACTACTGATGGTGGACAGAATTGGAAAAATATGGGTTTGCCAAAATCTGATCGTATTGGTTCTATTGTTGTTGATCCAAAGAACAGTGATGTTGTATGGGTTGCGGTTTTAGGAGCTTTATGGGGTGATAGTACTGAAAGAGGAATTTATAAAACTAATGACGGAGGAATTACCTGGAATAAAGAGTTTTATTTAGATGCTAAAACAGGTTGCTCGGATTTAATAATGGATGCCAATAATTCCAATATTATGTATGCGAGTTTTTGGGAATTCAGAAGAACGGGATGGTCATTTAGTTCTGGTGGATCACAATCTGCTTTATATAAAACTATTGATGGTGGAAAAACTTGGAATAAAATCCACAACGGTTTTCCACAAGGGAAATTAGGGAGAATTGCCATTACAATAGCTCCGTCTAATTCGAATATTTTATATTCTGTTCTTGAAACTGAGAAAAGTGATAAAAATGGATTGTACCGTTCAGAGGATGCCGGTGCTTCATGGAAACACTTGAATAGTGATTTTGGGCTAGTTGTACGTCCGTTTTATTTTTCTAGAATTGTTGTTGATCCAAAGAATCCGGATATTGTTGTAAAAGGAGGATTATCAGGTTCAATAAGCCGTGATGGTGGAAAGACATTTAAAAGTTTAGGGTATATGCACGCTGATATTCATGATATTACTTTTGATATTAATGATAGTAATAGAATGTATTGTGGTACTGATGGAGGTGTTTATAGAAGCTGGGATGGAGGATCTACTATGGAAATGGTTAGTAATTTACCCGTTTCTCAATTCTATCACGTAAGTATTGATGATAAAGAGCCTTATAATGTTTATGGAGGATTACAAGATAATGGTTCTTGGTATGGACTATCTAAAAGCCCAGGAGGAATTGAAGCTAAGGACTGGACTCGTATAGGTCAAGGAGATGGTTTTAGAGTTGTAAAACACCCAACTAAGAATATTATTTACAGTGAAATGCAAGGTGCTGAGAATGTATGGAGATATAACACTGATAGTCAAGAATTAGTTACTGTTCAGCCTTTGGCTGTAAAAGGAGATCCTAAATTGCGTTTCAACTGGAATGCTCCGATGGAAGTTAGTGCTAAGCAAACGGATCGTTTTTATATGGGAAGTCAATTTGTTCATAAATCAGAGGATATGGGTCGTACATGGCGTAAAATATCTCCAGATTTAACTACAAATGATGCTAAGAAAATGAACCAAGAAAACTCTGGAGGACTTTCTAAAGATAATTCTGGTGCCGAAAATCATTGTACCATTTTCACGATTGCTGAATCACCTCTAAATGAGAACGTAATATGGGCAGGAACAGATGATGGAAATATTCAAGTTACAAAAGATGGTGGTAAATCATGGACTAATGTAGTTGCAAACATTCCTGGATTGCCAAAAAACACTTGGTGTTATCATATTGAAGCAAGTGTTTTTGGAGAAGGAACTGCGTATGCTGTATTCGAAGGACATTCTAGTAATGACTACACTCCGTATACATATAAAACAACCGATTTTGGTAAAACCTGGAAATCAATTATCACTGCTGATGTAGATGGTTTTGTTCGAAATATTCAAGAAGATTATGTAAACGAAGATTTATTATTCTTAGGTACTGAAAAAGGACTGTATATTACTATTGATGGTGGGGCTAACTGGTCACATTTCACTAATAATATGCCATCTGTAGCTGTTCATTATATAGAGATGAGCAAGAAAACGAATGATTTAGTTATGGCGACTCACGGAAGAGGAATTATCATTTTGGATGATATAAGTCCATTGCGTCAAATTGATCAAGTTGTATTGAACAAAGATTTGCATTTCTTTGATCTTAAAGCAGCAGTTATAGAAGAGCAATCTAATTTTGGTGGAACTGCAACTGAATTAGAATTCGTTGGGAATAACCCATCTTCAAGTGCGCAAATCATTTATTATCTTAAAAAGCGTCATACTTTAGGGAAAATGGATCTTGAAATTCAGGATGATAAAGGAAATAAAATTACTTCTTTGACTCCAGGTAAACAAAAAGGAATCAACGTTGTAAATTGGAATTACAATATGAAAACCCCAAAAACTGCAGCTGGTAAAACGATTAGTTTTTCTGGATTCACTGCACCAAGAGTAGCTGAAGGAAATTACAAAGCGGTAATTACAAAAGGGAAAGAAACATATTCTCATACCTTTAAAGTAGTAAACGATCCTAAAAGTAGTGTTAGTGCAGCTGATCGAAAAAGCCAAAGCGAAATAACGCGTGTATTGTTTAATATGAACGAAGAATTAGCTTATACTGTTTATCAAATAGATCAAGATATAGTTTTAATTACGGAACTTATGGAGAAGGACAAAGGATATGCAAAAGAAGGAGCTAAAGTTAAAGCTGTCTTTGAGACCCTTAAAGCTAAATTAGTTGTGACTACTGGGGATAGTTATGTAGGAGCAGCTGAACCTCAGTTAAGAGAAAAACTAGGTGAATTATATGCTACAATAGCAAGTAATTTTACTGCGCCTTCAGCTTCACAAATGGAAAACTTAGAAGTGATAAAATTACGTTTCGAAAAAGGAATACAAGAGTATAAAAGTTTAGAGTCCAAATATGGTACAGCTTTTCAAAAGAAAGCAAAAGAAAACAATGTGCCTTTTGTATTGAAATCTTTTGATGAATTTGTAACTGAATAATTGAAATTCTAATTATATTAAAAACGCTGGCTATGCCAGCGTTTTTTGTTTTTAATACTATGCTTTATGTATTTTTAGATAAAAGAAATTGATGTTATTTAAGAACAGAAATTGATTATTTAAAATATTTTTCTAATAAAATTTGAGCGGCTGCAAAGGGTGAAATTTCATCATTTTGCACCGCTTTTTTATTTTCATCCAGTAGTTTTTGAATTTCTGGATGGTTGTAAAAATTTAATTTCAATTGTTCATTGATGGTTTCCAATAGCCAATACTCATTTTGCTGGGATCGTTTTTCAAAGAAGTAATTATTGCCTTTTGTGAGCTCAAGAAATTTTGATATTGTTTCCCAAACTTCTGATATTCCATCTTGAGTAATAGCACTACAAGTTCCTGTAGTAGGTATCCAACCCGATTTTTTGGCTGGAAAAAGATGCAGGGCCCTGTTGAATTCTGTTTTGGCTAGTTTTGCTTTTTTAATATTATCTCCATCAGCTTTATTAATGACAATAGAATCAGCCATTTCCATAATGCCTCGTTTGATGCCCTGTAATTCATCACCAGCACCTGCAATTTTTAAAAGTAAAAAGAAATCGACCATAGAGTGAACTGCCGTTTCACTTTGACCAACACCTACGGTTTCGATAATAATGGTGTCAAATCCACAGGCTTCACAAAGACTGATTGTTTCCCTGGTTTTTCTGGCTACACCGCCAAGAGTGTCTCCTGATGCCGAAGGACGGATATAGGCGTTTTTATCTTTTACTAATTCTTCCATCCGGGTTTTATCACCCAAAATACTTCCGTGAGAAATAGAGCTGCTTGGGTCTACAGCAAGTACGGCCACTTTTTTTCCTAATGTTGTCAAGTGTTTTCCAAAAGCCTCTATAAAAGTACTCTTGCCTACGCCGGGAACGCCTGTGATTCCTATTCTTGCAGATTTATTAGCGTGTGGCAAGCAGGCATTAATTACCTCATTGGCTTTAGCCAAATGATCAGGATTTGTGCTTTCAACCAATGTAATTGCCCGACTTAAAGCGGTTATGTTACCTGATAAAATTCCCTCTACTAATTCTTGTGAACTTGGTTGTCTTTTTCTGGATTTCTGGATGTTATCTACAACTTTTTGACTGAAAATTTCAGGAGGTGAAATTCCAGCTTTTTCTTGTAGAGCAGAATGTATTTTCTTGTTGTTTTCCAAAACTTATGTGCGTTTTAGTAAAATTAGTATTTATAGGTGAATAACAAGAATTAATTTTGATTTTATGGCGAATAATTCTACAGTCTTTCTTTGATTATCAAGTGTGAAATTAAAAAGATGTTTACTTTTGGGAATGCATATTTTCTAATTTAGTGAATATCTTTACCTACTATGAATAATTTCATTATCATCTTCGTTTTTTTAATCCTTGGAATCGTTTTGCAAAAAGTAAAACAGTTTCCGGCTAACAGTTATAAGTTATTAAACAAGATAGTTATCAATGTTTGTCTTCCGGCATTGTCGCTCTACTACATTCCAAAAATTCAATGGAACAATCAATTACTATATCCTGTTGGTGTTGCTTGGATTGGGTTTATAATTTCGTTCTTCCTTTTTCGTTTTCTTGGAAATAAATACGGTTGGTCAAAGAAATTGACTGGATGTTTAATTTTAACTGCTGGATTGAGTAATACCTCTTTTCTTGGATTTCCAATAATAGAAGCCTTGTATGGTGAAGAAGGGATGAAGACGGCTATTTTAGTGGATCAGCCGGGTTCTTTTGTTGTGCTTTCTACATTAGGAATTTTGGTGGCTATGTTTTATTCGACAGGAAAACCAAACGGCTTATTGATTGCAAAAAAAATCGTGTTGTTTCCTCCTTTCATAGCTTTTATGGTGGCTTGTTTTATGAATTTATTCCATTTTGATTTTCAGGACGGGATGCAGTTTGTGTTGCAAAAAACGGGAAGTGGTGTGACTCCTTTAGCCCTTTTATCTGTTGGCTTACAGTTGCGTTTCGATATAAGAAGCCAACACTGGCGTTTTCTGGGTTTAGGACTTTTGTATAAATTAATCCTGACACCCGCCATAATTTATTTGTTGTATGCAGTTGTTCTTAATCAGCATTCCGAGATTATTCAGGTTTCCATAATGGAATCGGCTATGGCGCCCATGATTACGGGCTGTATATTAGCATCCACTTATGGATTGAAACCCCGATTATGTAGTATGATGATAGGTTTTGGAATACCGCTGTCCTTTGTCACTTTGGCTTTTTGGTATCTTGTGCTACAATTGATTTAAAATGGAATTGTTAGTTTTAAGATTTAGCCCGGTTGGTAATCACTAAACCTGAAACAATAATTCCCATACTTATAAATTGGGTCAAAACGATTTTTTGGTTTAAAAATAAATAAGCAATTATTCCGCTAAATACCGGGATGAGATAATATATTAAAGCGGTATTATTAGTGCCAATTAAACGAATAGATTCATTCCATAGATAATAGGAAACTAATGAAGCGAAGATGCCAACATAAGTTGTCGCAAAAAAGGTAGTGGAGTCTAAAACCACTTTGTTATAAAATAAATGTTCCCATAGATAAAAGGGGAATAGGAATAAAACGCCCAAAGTAAATACACTAAATAAAAATACTTTGGCTGGTAATTCTTCAGGTTTAAGTCTGACTAATATCGTGTAGCTGGCAAAGAAGAAACAGGCAACCAACATTAACAGATCGCCACGGGTAAAATTAATATGTAGTAATGATTGAAGCGATCCTTTGGTAATTAAAACCAGGACTCCTGTAATGATTGTTACTATACCAATCATCTTATGTACTGATATTTTTTCTTTAAATGCAATTCTGGAAATGGCTACAATAAAGATAGGAATAGAAATGGCAATTAAAGATAGATTTACAGCTGTTGTGGTTCTTCCTGCAAAGTAAATGAGTGTGTTGAAAATCGTAATCCCCAGTATTGCGGTCGCTATTAAATAGCGTATGTTTTTTTTAATTACTGCCAAATTTCGGATGGTACTTCGAATAGCAAAAGGCATCAAAACAATACAAGCAATTGTCCACCTCCAAAACGCCAATCCAACAGGCGGTATGTGTCCTTTAATTCCGCTGGCAATTACCATATTTACTGACCACAATAGAGTAGCGGTCAGGGCAAAAAGGACTCCTTTTGTTTGATTGTTCATTTGGTTTGTAATCAGAGTGATTTACAATAGCTGCTTTATTTTAGCATGTTGCAATAATACAATTGTTTTGGCATCTTGAATCTCTCCTGATTCGATCAAAGCATATGCCTCTTCGAATGGCATTTCAATTACTTCAATGTTTTCATGTTCATGAGCCACTCCGCCTCCTTCACTCACTTTCATAGATTCATCATATGCTCCTGTAAATAAATGTAAAATTTCAGTCACTGCTCCAGGGGACATATAGGTTTCCATTATTTTTTCTACCTTAGTAATGCGGTAGCCGGTTTCTTCTTCTGTTTCTCTAATGACGCATTGTTCTGGATTGTCTAAGTCTAACATTCCTGCACAAACCTCAATCATCATTCCTGATTTATTCCCGTTTAGGTAGGTAGGTAAACGAAATTGACGTGTTAAGATGACCGTCTTTTTTTGTGAATTGTACAATAAAATTGCAGATCCGTTCCCTCGATCGTACACTTCTCTTTTCTGGGTTTGCCAGCTTCCGTCCTCTTTTTTATAATCTAAGGTTACTTTACTTAGTATATACCAATTGTCCGAAAGCAGTTCGGTTTTTTGTATTTTTATTTCGGGATTGTTCATACAAAGATTGTTCTTAGGAAAAAAAAACGCTCTGAATTTTCAGAGCGTTAGTTATTTTTATTTAAGTATAGTTTGTTTTCTGTCTGGTCCTACTGAAACGATTTTAATAGGAACTTCAACTTCTTTTTCTATAAACTCGATATATTCTTTTAATTCTGATGGTAGTTCATCATAAGTGGTCATAGCTGTTAAGTCAGCTTTCCAACCTTTGAATTCCTTGTATATAGGAGTAACATTTTCTGGTTCGATGTTATAAGGGAAATGAGAAATTTTCTCTCCTTTATAACTATAATCTGTACATACTTTTAATGTTTCAAATCCTGAAAGGACATCGCCTTTCATCATCATTAATTGTGTTACACCATTAACCTGAACAGCATATTTTAAAGCTACAAGGTCTAACCATCCACAACGTCTTTGTCTTCCTGTTACAGATCCAAATTCATTACCTACTCGTGCCATTGTTGAACCATCTTCGTCAAAAAGTTCAGTAGGGAAAGGACCGCTACCTACACGTGTTACGTATGCTTTAAAGATTCCGTATACTTCTTTAATTTTATTTGGAGCAATACCTAAACCAGTACAAGCACCAGCAGCAGTAGTATTAGATGAAGTTACAAAAGGATATGTTCCAAAATCAACATCTAATAATGAACCTTGAGCACCTTCACATAATATTGATTTACCTGCTTTTTGAGCTTGGTGTAGATATTCTTCACTATCAATAAAATCTAATTTTTTTAGTTCTTCGATAGATTCAAAAAATTCTTTTTCTAATTCTTCTAAATTGTATTGAATAGCAACATCGTAAAATTTAATCATAGATTCGTGCTTGTCAGCAAGAGCTCTATATCTTTCTTTAAAATCTTCTAATTCAATGTCTCCAACACGAATACCGTTTCTTCCTGTTTTATCCATGTAAGTTGGTCCAATACCTTTTAAAGTAGAACCAATTTTAGCTTTCCCTTTTGAAGCTTCAGAAGCTGCATCTAGTAAACGATGTGTAGGTAAGATTAAATGTGCTTTTCTTGAAATGATTAATTTGCTTTTGATGTCTAAATTAAACTTCTCAAGTCCTTCAATTTCTTTTTGAAAAACAACAGGATCAATAACTACCCCATTACCGATGATATTTATAGATTTTTCATGGAAAATTCCAGATGGAATTGTTCTAAGTACATGTTTTATTCCGTCAAACTCTAAAGTATGTCCCGCATTTGGCCCACCTTGAAAACGAGCAATGATATCGTAATTTGAGGTAAGAACATCAACAATTTTTCCTTTACCTTCATCTCCCCATTGTAATCCTAGTAATAAATCTACAGTCATTCTGTTTCTTATTTTTATTAGTTGTTTATTGAGTGCTTCTGTTTTTATATTGTCAGCACTTTTTATTTTTCTGAAATTATATCTTCTTTAGGTGCTTTTTTTACTCCGTAAAAATATAATGAGTGGTTTGTTATTTCAATATCGAATATTTCTTCGATAGTTTTTTTAATCGTTTGAATCCTTGGATCACAAAACTCGATTACTTCACCAGTATCGGTCATAATGATATGATCGTGCTGTTTGTCAAAATATGATTTCTCGTAATGCGCTTGGTTTTGCCCAAATTGGTGTTTGCGAACTAAAGCACAGTCTAATAATAATTCGATTGTGTTGTATAGTGTGGCTCTACTGACACGGTAGTTTTTGTTTTTCATTTTAATATAGAGGTTTTCTATATCAAAATGCTCTTCGTTTTCATATATTTCCTGAAGTATAGCATAGCGTTCAGGGGTTTTACGATGTCCTTTATTTTCAAGATACATTGTAAAAACATTTTTTACAATTTCCTGATTTTTATTGTTATCTATTGAAATGAGTGTCATATCTGGCAAAGATAATTTTTTATTTTAATTGTTTTCAAGTTTAAGGATATATAAGCCCATAATTTTGTGAAATTTGGAACAATAATATAAACTTACTACTTTGATATTATTTCGGTAATAGGATTATAATCAGGCTTTACTTTGTGATAAACACAATTGAGTTCTTAATTTTTGTAAACTCGGGTTACTTTTTCTATTCCGTCAATTTTTTTAATGTTGTCTATTAATTTTTTCAAAATGGTGATGTTTTGTACAATAACCGTTACCTGCCCTTTAAAGATACCAGCATTTCCATTCAATGAAATGCTCTTAATATTTACATTCATATTATTTGAAATCACTTTTGTTAATTCATTTGTTAATCCTAAAGAGTCCATTCCAATAATATTAATTATAGCTTTGAATTCTTGTTCAGTAGAATCAATCCATTTGGCCTGCATAATTCGATAGGCATAATTTGATTGCATTGCGATGGCATTTGGACAATCTTTTTTATGCACTTTTATACCCTCATTAATAGTAACAAAACCAAAAACTTTATCTCCCGGTATTGGGTTACAGCAAGCAGATAATTTATAATCTAATTTATCCTGTTCGTTACCAAAAACAAGCATGTCAAAATTACTGTTCAGTATTTGCTTGTGAATGTCTTCGTCAGCAGTCTGGCCAGAACGTTTGATTTTGTTTTTGAAGAAATTGATTAAAGTATTGCTTTTTTGAGCAGCGAAATCTTTAAGCTGTTGGTTTTCAATAGAACCAATTCCAACTCTGTAAAATAAATCTAAACTGGTTTTTAGTTTAAAAAAGTTGACTAGTTCATTTACAACCGTCTCGTTTAAAGTCACTTTAAGATGTTTTAATTTACGAGTTAGAAGTTCTTTACCGTCTTCGGCAATTTTCTTGGTATTTTCGTTTAGAACATTTCTAATTTTATTCTTAGCCCTAGATGTAGTTACATAATCAAGCCAGTTTATGGTTGGTTTTTGATTTTGTGAAGTGATTATTTCTACTTGATCACCGCTTTTCAGCTCATAATTTAATGGGACTAATTTCCCGTTTACTCGAGTACCGCGTGTTCTAATACCTATTTCAGAATGTATGCTAAAAGCGAAGTCGAGTGATGTTGCGCCTTTGGGTAAGGATTTGATGTCTCCTTTAGGGGTAAAAACGTAGATTTCTTTGGAATATAAATTCATTTTGAAATCCTCAACAAAATCGACAGCACTGCTTTCTGAATTTTCAAGTGCTTCTTTTAATAAATTAAGCCATACGTCTAAGCCGCTTTCTTCAGTAGCACCTGTTTTGTATTTATAATGAGCTGCATACCCTTTTTCGGCAATTTCATTCATACGCTCACTGCGAACCTGAATTTCCACCCAGCGACCTTTAGGCCCCATAACAGTGATGTGTAATGCTTCGTAACCAGTTGATTTTGGAGAAGAAATCCAGTCTCTCAATCTACTTGGACTAGGTCTATAATGGTCTGTAACTATAGAATATATTTTCCAAGCGATAAATTTTTCTTCGTGAGGATTTGATTTGTATACAATTCGCAAGGCAAATTTGTCATAAACTTCGTCAAAGCTTACATTTTGCGCTTCCATTTTTCTTCTAATTGAATAGATTGATTTTGGACGACCTTTGATAACATAATCAATTTCTTCGGCGTCTAATGAGGCCTTTAAGACATTAGAAATATCCTTAATGTAAATATCCTGTTCTTCTTTTGTTTCTCTTATTTTGCTTACAATGTTATTGTAAACAGCAGGCTCCGTGTATTTTAGACCTAAGTCTTCAAGTTTGGATTTAATGTTGTACAAACCCAATCTATGGGCTAGGGGGGCATATATATATAAAGTTTCTGAAGCAATCTTGACTTGCTTATGATTCTCCATAGACTCCATAGTTTGCATATTGTGCAGTCTATCAGCAATTTTAATCAAAATTACTCGTACATCATCATTTAGAGTCAAAAGCATTTTTCTGAAATTTTCGGCTTGCATCGAAATATTCATGTCTTTTTGAACTAAAGCGATTTTGGTTAATCCTTCAACAAGTTGTGCCACTTTAGGATTAAACATTCGTTCGATGTCTTTAACCGTTGTAGGCGTGTCTTCAACCACGTCATGCATTAAAGCTGCAGCAATAGAAGTAGCTCCTAAACCTATTTCTGAAGCGACAATTTTTGCCACTGCAATAGGATGGAATATATAGGCTTCACCTGATTTTCGGCGTTGATCTTTATGCGCTTCTACGGCAACATCAAAAGCTTTCCGAATTATTTTTTTGTCCTCATCAGTTAAAGTTTGATAACTGATGCGTAATAATTCTTTATATTCTTGAGCAATTGCTTTGTTCTCTTTTTCTATATCAATTTCTATCATAACGGCATGGTTCAATTTCTAAAAATAAGCATTAGAAACGAGATAAACAAGTGGGTTTTATATCTAAAAAATATGAAGTAACTATATTAATTAGTTATTATCTAAAATGCGTGTTGGTTTTTTATTTTCATCCAATGCAACAAAAGTAAAGTTTCCTGAAATCGCCTTTTCTCTATGATTGCTATACATTTGTTCGATATAGATTTCCACTTTTACATCTAAGCTGGTGTTACCAATTTTTGATATTTTCCCAATAAGTTCTACAATTGTTCCAGAAGGGATAGGCTTTTTAAAATCTATTCGATCAGAAGAAACCGTAACACATCTTTTTCTTGTAAATCGCGTTGCGGCAATAAATGCAACTTCATCCATCATTAGCATAGCTGTACCTCCAAATAAGGTGTCGTAATGATTAGTTGTGCCTGGGAAAACCGTTTTGAAAATTCGTGTTTCTGCCTGTGCGATTTTTTCTTCTAGATTCATTATAGTAGGATGTGAATTAAATTTTGTTTTAAGAAATAGACCTGTTGAAAATTAAAATCCTCTTTGTCTTTTGGCCTCATAAATTAAAATGGCCGCTGCTACAGATACATTCATACTATCGATTTCACCCTGCATCGGGATAATGATATTTTGTGTGGCTGCATCTCTCCATTCCTGAGTCAGACCAGTAGCTTCAGTTCCAACAACCAGAGCAGTTGGAGTAGTGTAATCCTGAGTGTGATAGGACGTTGAATTTTGCAGGGTTGCGCAATAAAAATTGATTTTTCTTTCTTTCAGAAAGGCAATAATTTCGGCCGTTGTTCCAGTAGCTATTTGGTTTGTAAACAAGCAGCCTACGCTAGAGCGTACGATATTTGGATTATAAAGATCACTTTTTGGATTCGCAATAATTACCGCATCGAGGTTAGCAGCATCTGCGGTTCTCAGTAAAGCACCTATGTTCCCTGGTTTTTCTGGAGCTTCAGCAACTAAAATCAATGGGTTTTCGGATAATTTTAAATCAGAAAGGTGTAGTGATTTTGTTTTGGCTATAGCCAGAATTCCTTCGGTGGTATCTCTATAAGCGAGTTTTTGGAAGACATCTTTATTGATCTCTATTAGCTCAGTGTTTTTTGCAATATTTTTTGCTTCAGTCTCTGAACAGATTTCCGGATAGAATAAAACAGTTTCTATTTCATATCCGCCTTTAATGGCAATTTCAATTTCCCGCTTTCCTTCAATTATGAAAGTTCCCGTTTGTTTTCGGTTTTTAGCCTTTTCTTGTAATAATACTAGAGATTTTATAAAAGGATTTTGAACTGAAGTGATTTGTTTCAAGATATTAGAAAATTTAATAATTAAATATCAAACAAAGATACATAGAGAAAATTCAGTTTTATAAATTATAAAAGGAATATTTAAAATTATAAAACAGATTAGATATATAAATGGATTATTACTCTTTTTCACGAGTAATTTTCTCTAATTTTGCCGTATATTATGTTGTTGCAATTCTATTTCTCTCATTAAAACCAAAAAAATCAAATGTTTCATTTATTAGACATCATAGGAACGATTGCTTTTGCTTTGTCTGGTGCTTTGACTGCCATGAATAAAAAAATGGACCTTTTTGGGGTTTTCATTATTGCATTTGTAACGGCAGTGGGAGGAGGAACTTTGAGGGATATTATGATAGGGAGAACACCCGTGGGATGGATGCTTGATTTAGAATATGTTTATGCCATACTAATCGCTTTTTTTTTAGCTATTATTTTTCGAAAAAAATTCGACCGATTGCGTACTTCATTGTTTCTCTTTGATACAATTGGATTAGGTGTTTTTACTTTAATTGGTCTTGAAAAAGGGATAAATATTGGATTGCATCCTGTTATTTGTATTGCACTTGGAACAATGACAGCCTGTTTTGGAGGTGTAATTCGGGATATATTATGTACAGAGATTCCTGTAATATTCAGAAAAGAGATTTATGCTACCATTTGTATCCTTGGCGGTGCTGTGTTTTTTGCCCTGAAACGATTCAATTTAAATAATGATATTTTATATTTAATTACTTCTTTAGTGATTATTACTGTTCGTTTGATGGCTGTTAAATATAAATGGTATTTGCCAACTTTAGAAAAAAAATAGTTTTCTAGAATTAAAAGTATTACTTATTTAGATACAAAAAGCCTACTAACGGGGTTTGATAATTAGGGTCATTTAATTCGATAACATAATAATAAGTTCCGTCAGGCGAATTTTTATTGTCTAATAACAATCCTTTTGTTGCAAATCCGTCCCAATCATTAGTGTTGTTATTTCCAGTCCATATTAAAACTCCCCAACGGTTGTAGATGGTAATTTTATAATTTATGAAGATGTCTCGTATCCCCTTAGTAGTGAATTTATCATTATTTCCATCATTGTTTGGAGTGAAATAATTGTAAATAACTGGAGGGCAGTTTGACGTAATTAATTCAAATGTGTTGATCCTGTAGCAATATTTGTTATTAATTCTTATATAAATTGTTGTTTGAGAAGTAGTAGTGGTATAGTTACTTGTGTTTAATATTGGTGAAATTTCGGTATTGGCATCTTCAAGACTTTTGTAAAAACGAACTGAATCACCTTGATCGATTTTCACTAATTCATCATAATTTGAAAAGTCAAAAGAACCTTTTCCAAAGCCTAGATTACAAGAGTCTAGATTAGGAACCTTATTAGTTTTTGGTGAAAACAGGAGCGCTATTTCTTTTACAATATAAGAGTTGTTGTTTTCATTAAGTTCCGTTACAACACCATTTCTAGTGCCATCATCATCTACCGCAAATTCTAAATCAAAAACAGAAGGAACTGAATTTGGAATTATAATTTTGATTTGATTACTTTCTTTACCATCAATTGATATTGTCGATATTGTTTTAGTTGATTGTATAAACACACCGTTAGCATAAATTGCAATAGGAGTTCCTGAAGGTAATGGATTTGTACTTTTCGAATTGAAAACAGTATAATCTACAAGAATTTCCCTGGAGTCACATTCTAATTTGAATTCGTCGATATGAATTGTAGCATCGGGTAATTGACTGTTGAATTTGGTGACAATGGTATTTATCATCACGAAATCTTGGCCTGATGTTAGTTGGATTTGCGCTGATTTGTCGCCTATCTTAATGTTATTTTGGACGTTATACACATCCAGATCCATATTGTATAAAGTACTGGAACCTGTAAAGCTATTGGTTCCGTTGAAAGCATTGTCTACTGGGTTTAATGGCGGATTACTTATAGGATTGCCATTAATTCGTAATGTTTCATTTACACTTATGGAACGATCTCCTTCCCAAGCTAAAAAACCAATTTTGGCATCTTGGTTGTCAATAACATTTAAATTATCAAGTGTAATATTTATTTCATTTGGGACATATTGTAACCCATCATAGACATTAAGTTGATTTAGAGGAAGAGTATTGTTCTTATATACCAGAACAATTGCCCAGCCGCCAAAGTTTGTACCGTTAAAACAATAGCTCTTTATTGTAGTGGTTAAATCTAGGTCACTAAAAACATACAGTCCGCTTCCAGACGTTTTAAGTTGTTCCGTTACATCAGTGAATGCACTAAAGAAAGGGAGACCCGATCTGTCCTGAATCACTGAAAATGTCCTTTGAGCATTTATGTCTATGCCATTTAACTTAACATTAAAATCACCTGTTCCAGAGCCAGACCAATAGAGATAAGCATTTTCTATTTGATCAGATGATTTAAGATTTAATATAGCTGAGGAAGTTGTGAAAATTTCACACGGACCACCTGTGCCATTTTCCATTTTGTTCAGTGTATTACCAAAAAACAGAAAATCATACCGTCCATTGTACTGCCTGAATAACGAAATTTCTTGGGCAGACAATGAAAATGATGTAATAAAAATAAGACTAATAGCTAGGTAGCGTAATCTTTGTCTCATGAAATATAGGTTAAGTGTTTTAAAGATAGTAATTTATTTTAATTATTATTAAAGTTCCCATTCATTAAATTTTTATGATATAATTGATTAATTTTCCAATGTTTAAAAAATCACTTTGAAAACTTATTTAGTAAAACAATACGAAGCCAAATATTATAATGATTGGAATGCATTTATAGTCAAAACTAAAAATGCAACATTTCTATTTCATAGGGATTTTATGGAATATCATGGAGATCGATTTATGGATTTTTCGTTGCTTGTGTTTCATGAGGAAAAACTAGTGGCTCTATTGCCTGCAAATAAAGTTGACGCTACAGTATATTCACATCAAGGATTGACTTATGGTGGATTGATTTATAAAGAAAAAACAAAATTGATTTCGGTTATTGAGATTTTTAAAAACGTTTTGTTTTATTTGAATAGTAATGGAATTGACCATTTATATCTTAAGACAATTCCATCTATTTATCACAGTAAACCTGCCGAAGAAATTCAATATGCGTTATTTCTTGTAGATGCCCTTCTAGTACGTCGTGATTGCCTTGTGGTTATTGATTTATCGCAGGAAATCAATTATTCGAAAATAAGAAAAAGAGGGGTGCAGAAAGGAATTGATAATAATCTGCAAATAAAAGAAGAACATAGTTTTGAAGCCTTTTGGAACGAAATACTGATTCCGAATTTGAATAGCAAACACAATGAGAATCCTGTTCATTCTTTGGATGAAATAAATAGATTAAAGAGGTTTTTTCCAATGAATATACGTCAGTTTAATGTATATCATAACGATAAAATCGTTGCTGGAATTACTGTTTTTGAAACCACAACAGTCGCTCATTGCCAATATATTTCAATGAATCCAGAGTTCAGTAAGCTAGGTAGTTTAGACTTTCTAATCCATTTTCTAATAACCAAAAAATTTGTTTCTAAACGTTATTTTGATTTTGGAATATCGAATGTGTCTCAGGGTAAAAAACTCAATGAAGGATTGTCTTATTGGAAAGAGAGTTTCGGAGCGAGTACTATTGTACATGATTTTTATGAAGTAAAAACGGCCCATTATTCTAAACTGGATAACGTAATTATATGATACCATTTCTTGACTTAAAATTAATAAATTCCCCTTACGAAACTGCCTTTCAGGAAAAAATGAAAAGCGTATTAGAAAGTGGTTGGTACATTTTAGGAAATGAAGTAAAAGAGTTTGAAGCTAATTTTGCCAGTTATTGCGGAACTCAATATTGTATTGGTGTTGGGAATGGCCTGGATGCGTTAGTGCTAATTTTCAAAGGCTATATTCAGTTGGGGTTACTTCAAAAAGGAGACGAAGTCATAGTTTCTGCAAATACATATATCGCCAGTATTCTGGCAATTTTACAATCGGATTTAATTCCTGTTTTGGTCGAGCCAAAATTGGAAACTTTCAATATTAATACCGATTTAATTGTAACCAATATAAGTTCGAAAACCAAAGCGATTCTGGTCGTTCATTTGTATGGAAAGTTGGCAGAAATGGATTCCATAAACGAAATTGCCGAAGCACATAATTTAATAGTAATTGAAGATGCTGCCCAAGCTCATGGCGCTTTTTTTGAAACCGAAAGCCAAAAGGCGAAAGCCAAAATAGGGAATGCCCAAGCATTCAGTTTTTATCCTGGTAAAAACCTTGGTGCTCTTGGCGATGGTGGAGCAATAACCACAAACGATGAAGCCTTGGCAAAAGTCTTGTTTTCGCTTCGGAATTACGGCTCGGAAACTAAATATTATAATGATTATGTAGGTGTGAATTCGAGACTCGATGAACTGCAAGCCGCTTTTTTAAATGCAAAACTACCTAATTTAGATTTGGACAATGAAAAACGCAGAGTAATTGCAAAACGATATTTATCCGAAATTAAAAACGAGAAAATAATTCTACCTCAATGGGATTTTTCTACAAGTCATGTCTTTCATCTATTTGTTATTCGAACAGAAAAAAGAGCCGATTTACAAAATTATTTATTAGAAAATGGGATTCAATCAATGATTCATTATCCGGTTCCGCCTCATAAACAAAAAGCTTTGAAGCAATGGAATAATTTATCGTTCCCAATTACCGAAAAAATACACGATACCGTATTGAGTTTGCCAATAAGTCCTGTCTTGACTTCAGGTGAAGTTGATGTTATTATCTCCGTTTTAAACAAATACTAAATTGAGAGTGTTAAAAAACATATTACAGTCAAGCTTGTTTAAAATCACTTCTTTAAACAGTATGAGTGTTCTGTTAAAAATAGGTATCGGGCTGGTGACTTCTAAATTGTTAGCGGTATTTGTTGGTCCATCAGGTATAGCTTTAGTTGGGAATCTCAGGAATTTTATATCTTCACTGGAAGGGATTTCTACTTTGGGATTTCAAAACGGAATAGTCAAATATGTTGCTGAAAATAAAGACGACAACAATCAATTAAAAAAAATAATTTCAACGGTCTTTTTCAGTTTGTTGTTTGTTGGTTTTTTTTTAAGCGGTTTCTTGTTTTTTTTTGCGGATTATTGGTGTTTTAAAATTTTAGGTAATAACGATGAGTACTTAATTGTATTTAAAGCCTTGGCTCTAGCCTTACCCTGGTATAGTATTTCCATATTTTTGGCATCTGTACTTAATGGAAAGGGTAGATTTAAAAAAGTAATCTGGATAAATAGTATTGGTAATGTAATAGGACTGATTTTGTCACTGGTTTTGATTTTACAGTTCAGGACTTTAGGAGCATTATTGTCAATTGTAATTTCACCAGCCTTATTGTTCTTTGTGACTTTTTATTACATAAATAAGGAAATTCCTTTTTGGAACAGTGTTAGAATTCGATATTTTGATTTTCATTTTATTTTAAAAATGGCTTCTTATTCAGTAATGGTTTTGGTTTCTGCCGTTTTTGGGCCTCTGGTTTTTTTAGCTATCAGGACTAATTTAATACAATCTATTGGGATTGAACAAGCCGGTTTTTGGGAAACAATGATGCGAATATCGACTTACTATTTACTTTTTGTAAGTACTATTTTATCTGTTTATTTTTTGCCTAAATTAGTTGAGTCCAAGAATAATCTGGAAACGAAAAAGGTGTTTTGGAGTTTTTATAAAAATATAATTCCTCTTTTTGTTGTTGGGGTAACCTTGATTTATTTTGCTCGCTTTTTTATTGTTCAACTTCTTTTTACAGATGAATTTCTTCCTGTAACAACCCTGTTTTTTTGGCAGATAGTTGGTGATGTTTTAAAAGTGGCATCTTTGATTTTAGGGTTTCAATTTTTTGCTAAAAAACTGACTGTTCCATTTGTATTAACTGAATTACTATCGCTTACGACACTCTATTTTTCGAGTAAATATCTAATTACAGTTTTTGGTGTTGAAGGAGTTGTTATAGCACACGCTCTAACGTATTTTGTTTACTTAACCGTATTAGTGGTTTATTTCAGGAAAAGCTTGTTTTAGTTTTTTTTCCAAACTTCCAAATACTTATTAGCAACTATAATATAATCATGTTCCTTTTCGATAAAAGCTCTAGCTCTTTTACTAATGGCTATTATTTCTTCAGGATTTTCAATTAAATGGGATAACTCAGTCACTAAACTTTCTACTTCTGGGAGCGCATTAATACAAACTCTTTCTTTTAAATTGTAATGAGCTGTGAATTCTTGTTCTGCTCCTGTGAAAACCACCTTACCTTTTGCCATAGCCTCAAGTGCATTATATCCTTGATCATAACTAAAGGTTTGGTCTAATAAAATATGTGCTTTATTGTATAACTTAATGTAAGTGGCATAAGGAATACTTCGAGTGGTAGTTATTTCGACTTTATCACCATATTTTTCTTCAATGATTTCTAGTGCCTTTTCAAAATAATTATTTCCTTTTTTATAGTAATTGGCCTCATTAATTCCGTGAAAAATAATGATTTTGTCTTTTATTATAAGAGGACTGAATTCGTTTTTATCTATGTTAATAGGATAGGGAATCAAAGGAAGAGCTTTCGGATGATTTTGCAACGGAATGGCGTAATCTAAATCCCCAGGAATTACGGCAATGCAATTTTGATACACAAATTCGTGTAACTCTTTAAAGGGTTTCGTTGCATAGCAAAGTGTATATTGGCAATGCCCAAGTTTTGGGTTTGTTTTGCATGGTGTTAATACCGAATATTTAAATTTGTCTTCAAGCATATACTTTACGCTTGGATAATCATCTCCACAAGAGGAAAGGAATGTTTTTTTATTGTTTTTAAAAATATAATTCAACATTTTTTTTTCCAAATACAAATTAGAATGCAAAGGATATTCGTTTATCAACTGAACAATATCAAAACCAATTAGCTTTTTTCTGTTTAAAAAGAATCGAAAGGCAATTTCTAATTGGGCGAGATCAATTGTGGTCAACCTAAAAATGGCTTGCCGTATTTTATTTAATACATAATTGTCTTTGAAGGTTTTTGCATAAACAGAAATATCCAAGGGGTAGTTCTTGAAATCATTATCCCCTATGAGAATTACTTCATGGCCAAGCTGAATAAGCCCTTCTTTTAGGGTATTGTGAAACCCACTGTATTCGCCTACTAGTAAAATCCTCATGAATGTCTATATTTGTTTTCGAAATTAGGTATTTTGGTTTATGACTCAAAAGAAAGTTTATAAAATTTGTCTTATTAGTGAACAACTCGCCAATGGCGGTGCTGAACGCTGTGCCGCATTATTGTCTCAATTTTTCGAAAACAAGAATGTGGAAGTCCATCATGTCACAATTTTGGATATAATTGAATACGAATATTCAGGTCAGCTTTTAAATCTAGGAGAACAGAAGAACAAAACAAATGGACTCTTCAATAAACTGAAAAGATTCAATATTCTTAGAAAATATTTAAAAGAGCATTCCTTTGATTACATAATTGATTTTAGGGTTAAAAACAATCAGTTTCAGGAGTTTTTGACTACTAAGTTACTCTACAAATCGCCTTATATAATGACGGTTCATAGCTATATGACTGAGATGTATTTCCCTAAATTGCAGTTTCTAGCCAAAAAAATATATTCCGATGCATATGGAATTGTCACCGTTTCTAAAAAAATAGAAGAGAAAATCCAAAAGGAATTACAATACAATAATTTATTTACGATTAACAATCCCATAGATATAGAAAGTATTCAAAGACAATCTAGAGAAGAGATTGATGTCGACTTTAAATATATCCTGGCAGTAGGAAGAATGGTGGATAATATCAAACAATTTGATAAACTGATAACCGCTTATTACCATTCTAATTTACCAAAAGAGAATATTCATCTTGTTTTATTAGGGGATGGTGTTTTTCGTGAAAAATTAGAAGAGCAAGTTGGCCAACTTAACATTGTCGATAAGGTTCATTTTCTGGGTTGGAAAGAAAATCCGTTTTGTTTTATGAAAAATGCAGTATTTACTGTTTTGTCCAGTAAGAACGAAGGATTTGGGAATGTGCTCGCAGAATCACTTGCTTGCCAGACTCCGGTAATTTCTTTTGATTGTCTTTCTGGTCCTGCTGAAATTGTAATTGATAGATACAACGGACTATTAGTAGAAGATCAAAATATTGAAAAATTGACCCAAGCTATGAATTTGATGATAGAAGACATTGAGTTGTATCATTTTTGTAAACAGAACGCACTTAAAAGTATCGAAAAATTTTCATTGGAAAATATAGGCAATCAGTGGTTAGAATATCTTAAAATTGATGTAAGTTAGCCTTATGAATATTGAAATCATTAATATCCCAAAAATTGAAAACAGCCAGGGAAATCTTGCTGTTATTGAACATAATGCAATTCCATTTGATATAAAAAGGGTGTATTATTTATATGATATCCCGAGTTCTGCAAAAAGGGGAGGGCATTCACATAAAAAGCTAAAACAAGTGCTGGTTGCTATTTCAGGAAGTTTTGATGTTGTTTTAAAAGATGGAAGCCAAGAACAAATTGTCACACTAAATAAGCCGGACAAAGGCTTGCTGATAAACAGTAATGTTTGGCGTGAATTGGAGAATTTTTCTTCTGGAGCGGTTTGCCTTGTTATGGCCTCTGATGTGTTTTCTGAAGGCGATTATATTCGGGATTTTCAGGAATATTTAGATTATTTGAAGTTTAATCATATGTTGTAATTCGGATTCCCTTTTCTAACAAACCAATTTTTATTTTTTTTATAATTTTCAACAGAAACAAAGGGGAATTTAATAAAAAACGTTGTTTGTAGTTTAATCCGGAAATTTCAGGATTGGAATCAATTCTTTTTTTTATTTTATCAAAATTGAGAGTGTCATTTTCAATCTTATATTGTTTAGCCATTATGTACCTGTTGAAATCTAGGTACTTTTTTAGACTTCGATTGTTTTGGGTAAGAGATTCATATGAATCAAAATCGGTTATTGTTTTGTTTCTTAATTCAGAATTTGTAATTTTATTTTCTGAAAACATAGTGTATTCAACCAGATTTTCAGGTGAATAAGCCAGTTTAAATAAATTATTGGCCCTAATATTAAAGTCCACGTCTTCTCCAAAAGTGATCTGTTCGTTATAAAAGCCTATTTTTTCTAAAACTGATTTTTCGACACATAAACCTGATGGGCAATAAATGGGTTGGGATAAACTGCTTTCGAAAAAGTCAGCTACAATTCCATCGTTTTTAAAATTTTTTAGATTGAGTTTAGGCTTAATAGCAATGGTGTTGGCGTAAATTTCAAGATAATTTGTTGCATATATTCTTGCTTCTGTGAAGTTGTTTATTAAGGAAGATATTTTTTGTAAATAATTTGGCTTCCAGATATCATCAGCGTCCAAAAAAACAATATAGGATGAGCAAGCGTGTTTTATTCCTGTATTTCTGGATGCTGAGAGGCCTTTGTTTTGCGGATGATGAAACAGGGTTGTTTTTTTAGATTCAAAAGGCAATACTTTTTCGACACTTTGATCAGTTGACCCGTCATTGATTATTATTATTTCGAAGTCATTAAATGTTTGGTTAAGTACACTTTTTAAAGTGGCTTCAATGTGTTTCTCCTTGTTGAAAAGCGGAATTATGACAGAAAAAAAAGGCATCTAGTTTATGTTTAAATAACAAAAATAGCCTATTTTATAGAAGTCAAACAACAATAATGACGGTTTTTTTGAAGTTAAGTTTTCTTCTAACCTTATATGTAATCCCTGAAACAACATTGCCGCCAAGAATTCGATTTTGAAAAGGGAAAGTACCTTGTGGATTTTAATTAGTTTGCTATCGACTTTAATTTTCGAATTGTTTTTTGAAATAAATAAAAGGGTTTCAAGAGCAGTTTTTGTTTTGGAAATAAACAATTCGGAAGTTTCCAAATTCAGATGATACAATGGGTTTTCAATATGTTGAATTTCTATGTTTTTATCCTTTAATGAATGAATAAAAGTAAAATCTTCATAGCCGTAAGTGTTGATTTTTTCATCAAACAAAATTGTTTCAAAAATAGATTTTTTTATTAAAAAATTAGAGATGAATGTAGTTTTATAAGGATTTTTTTTTCGTTCAGATAATGGAATAGCTTCTCTTTTTTTTCCAAATACCCATCGTAATAATTTGTCTCTATCAGGTTTGTTTTCAGTATAAATAATTCCTCCAAAAAAAACACCTTTGACTGATGAATTAATTTGGCTGATGTAATTTGAAATAAAATTAGAATTTTCAGGTAAAGTGTCGCAATCCATATAAAGCAACCACTCATAATTCGACTTCGAAGCCAGTAAATTTCGAATCTTACTTCTACCAATGTTTTTATCTAAGATTATATAACTGCATTTATCTAAACTATTGATTTGATTATTTTCGGGGATTTCAAAAGTGGAAGAATCATCGAAACATAAAATCTCAAAAACTAGATTAGATTCCACACACTGCTTATGCAATTCTAAAACTAAAGGAAAAGCATTGTAATTATATGTTGGAATAAGAATGGAAAGCATTATGCTGGTCTCTGAACTACTTCAAAAATTTTAGTATCTTCACATTTTAAAGTTTTCGATGGGTATTTCATCAATAAGGCATAATCGTGAGTGGCCATAATGATTGTTTTACCGTTGGCATTGATGTTTCTTAAAACTTCAAGTACTTCCGCACTAGTTTGTGGGTCTAGGTTACCTGTAGGCTCATCTGCAAGAATAAGTTCAGGATCGTTAAGCAAAGCTCTTGCAATGGCAACACGTTGTTGTTCTCCACCAGAGATTTGATGCGGCATCTTGTTAGCATGATCTTTCATCCCAACTTTATCCAATACTTCATCAATTTTACGTTGCATTTCCTCATTGTCAACCCATCCAGTTGCTTTTAGGACAAATAACATATTGTCTTTTATAGTACGGTCCGGTAATAATTTAAAATCTTGAAATACAATCCCGATTTTTCTTCTCAAATAAGGAATGTCATCTTCTTTCAAAGTATGTAAATCAAAATCGACGATATGTCCTTCACCTTCTGTTAAAGCGAGATCAGCATAAAGAGTTTTCATCAGACTACTTTTTCCAGATCCGGTTTTTCCAATAATATATAAGAATTCACCATGATTTACCTCCAGGTTTATATTAGATAATATGACCTTTTGACCTTGATAAATGGTTGTGTTTTTTAATGAAAGTACCGGTTGAGACATAATTGAAATTGTTTATTGGGTAAAAGTAATAAGTAAACGGTTGTATTCAAAATATATTTCGTCATTAAAATGGGATAGATGTAAATATAAACGCTTAATAGTTAAATAAAGAGTTGTATTCAATCTACTACAACTGTAAAGTACGAATTTTTTTAAAAAAGAATATTTTACCTAAATGTTGGCAAAGTTGTTGTTAAAACAATTGTTCATAATAAAACGGGGATCCTACCCGTTATAGACCATAGAATATAATACATTTGAATATTAAAAAAAATCAAAATGCACAAACTTAATAGATTCCTCTTTTTATTGTTTTTTGTCTCCTCAATTAGTATTTCGGCACAAAAATCAACTGTTTACACCCATGAGTTGAAGGATTTTAATACGGCACTTTCTTTATTCAATCAAAAACAATATGCTTCGGCTCAGGTTATTTTTGATAAAGTAAAAGCAACAACGGCTAACGAAGAGTTAAAATCCGATTGTTCGTATTACTATGCTAATTGTGCGATTAGGAATAATCAACCCAATGCTGATGAGCTGATGGAGCGTTTTGTTTCTGATTATCCTACAAGTGTAAAAAGTAATCAGGCTTTTAAAGAAGTGGCTCACTTTTATTTTGAACAAGGGTATTATCCTCAAGCCTTACAATGGTTTGAAAAGGTAAACGAAAACCAATTAAGCGGTACGGAAAGAGATAAGTTTAACTTTCAAAAAGGATATAGTTATTTTAGTTCCAAAAAGAAAAAAGAAGCGACAACTTATCTTAATAAAGTTGTAAATTCAGCTGAATATGGTTCTCAAGCTAAGTATTATTTAGGTTTTATGGCTTACGAAGGGGATGATTACAAGCAAGCTACTAAATATTTTGATGAGGTATCAGGCGAAGAAAAATACAAAGAGAAGCTTTCGTATTATCAGGCTGATATGAATTTTAAGTTGGGAAATTTTCAAAAAGCTATAGAGCTGGGTGAAAAAGCGATGGCTAAATCTAGTGCTATTGAAAAATCAGAACTAAATAAAATTATTGGAGAAAGCTATTTTAATTTAAAAAAATACGATGCAGCAATTCCTTATTTAGCTCAATATAAAGGAAAAAAAGGGAGGTGGAGTAATACTGATTTTTATCAACTGGGATATGCTTATTACAAGCAAAATGATTATGAAAACGCCATTTCTCAATTCAATAAAATCATAAACGGTAAAGATTTTGTGGCTCAAAATGCTTATTACCATTTAGGGGAAAGTTATTTGAATTCAGATAAAAAACCACAGGCGTTGAATGCTTTTAAAAATGCTTCGGAAATGGCATTTGATGTTTCTATTCAAGAAGATGCTAGTTTGAATTATGCTAAATTGAGTTACGAGATTGGGAACTCTTATCAAAGTGTACCAGAGGTTTTGTTAAGTTTTTTAAAAAAATATCCAAACAATGCCAGCCGTTCAGTTATTGAAAAATTGCTAATTGATTCTTATATCTCTTCAAAAAACTATAAAGAGGCTTTAGTATTATTAGAAAAGAATAAAACACCAGAAAATAAACTGGCTTATCAAAAAGTGACTTTTTATAGAGGATTAGAATTGTATGCGGATAGATATTATCAAGATGCTGCAAAAATGTTTAAAAAATCTATTGATGGTCAAATAGATCCTGAGTTTGCTGCCAGAGCTACTTTCTGGAAAGGGGAAACGGAGTATATTTTGGACGATTTTAAAAATGCATTGTTGAGCTATAGACAATTTACCGGTATGTCACGTGCTTCAGCAACACCAGAATATAAAAACAGTAATTATAATATTGCCTATGCTTATTTCAAATTGAAAGAATACGATCAAGCGGCTACTTATTTTCAAAATCAAATTGATTCAGTGAAAGAGGACTATGTGCGTTTGAATGATTCTTATTTACGATTAGGAGATTGTCGTTTTGTGACATCTAAGTATTGGCCAGCTATGGATGCTTATAATAAAGTGATAGACTTTAAAAAATCAGATGCTGACTATGCTTATTTTCAAAAAGCGATTTGTTATGGTTTTGTGGCTAAAAACGACAAGAAGATAGAGGAGCTAAATGCTTTTTTACAGTTGTTTCAAAAATCCAGTTATAGAGATGATGCCTTTTATGAATTAGGGAATACTTATGTTGCAGAAAAAAAACCAGACTTAGCCATAAAAACGTATGATCGTTTAATAAGCGAGTTTAAAAGCAGTTCTTATACTTCAAAATCAATTTTACGTCAGGGATTGATTTATTATAACTCTGACAAAAATGAAGAGGCTTTATCGAAATTCAAAAAAGTTGTTGCTGAATACCCTAAAACACCTGAGGCGCTTGAGGCAGTAGCGACAGCAAGATTGATTTATGTTGATAGTGGTAGAGTGGAAGAGTATGCTACTTGGGTTAGAGGTCTTGACTTTGTTTCTATTTCTAATGCTGATTTAGATAATGATTCATATGAGTCGGCTTTTAAACAATTCGAGCAAAACAACAATAAACAAGCAATTACGGGTTTTAGTGCTTATATCTCTAGTTTTCCAAAAGGGATTCACGCAGTGCAAGCTAATTTTTATCTGGCACAATCGTATTTCTCTGGAGGTTTAGAAAACAAATCAATACCGAATTATGAATATGTGATAGGACAGCCTAGAGGTGAGTTTACAGAGCAGTCTTTGGCTCGCTTGTCTCAGGTTTTATTGAAAAACAAAGAAAATGAAAAAGCAATTCCGGTTTTAATTCGATTAGAAAATGAAGCCGATTTTCCTCAAAATAAAGTTTTCGCACAGTCGAATTTGATGAAATGTTATTATGATGCAAAGGACTATTCGAATGCAGTTAATTATGCTGAAAAAGTATTGAATAATTCTAAGACAGATGATAATGTAAAAAGTGATGCTCAAATTATAATTGCCCGTTCTGCTATGCAAACAGGTGATGAGTCGAGAGCTCGTTCTGCTTATGCTACAGTGCTTACCATTGCTAAAGGGGAACTAGCTGCTGAAGCATTGTATTACGATGCTTACTTTAAATTTAAAGACAAGAAGTACGAAGCATCAAATACTGTAGTTCAAAAACTAGCGAAGAATTATTCAGGGTATCGTTTTTATGGTGCCAAAGGATTAATACTTATGGCAAAAAACTTTTATGGATTAAAAGATAGTTTTCAAGCAACTTATATTTTGGAAAATGTAATTCAAAACTTCTCAGAATATCCTGAAGTAATAAACGAAGCTAAAAAAGAGCTTGAGACTATTAAAGCCGAGGAGTCAAAAACAAATTCATCGATTTCAAAGTAGTTAGAAGAGTCAAGACATAAGTATCAAAAGATAAATAAAAAGAAGGAAAGAAGCATTTAGTCACAAATTAAAAGATTCTTTTTTTCTTTTATCCTTCAAAAAAAATATAATATGAAATTCAATTTCCAAAATAAGAGTACTGTAATTTTAGTATTAATAGCATTTCAGTTTTCGTTTGCCCAGAAAAAAGAGGACAATATAGGAGCTGAGGTTGTCAATGTTGTTAAGCCATATACTCCCACACTATCAGATGCGTTCAAGGTACAGGAAACTGCTGTGCTGGATGATGCGGGGAATGCTAAAAAAGAAAATGTGAAATACTCCATTTTTTCTTTTCCGGTAGCTTCGACTTTTACCCCTTCAAAAGGGAAAGCGGAAGGAGTGGAGAAAACAAAACAGGAACATTTGTTTAATAATTATGCGACTTTTGGTGTTGGTAATTACGGCAAACTAATAGGAGAATTGTATGTTCATCAGCCATTAGACAATAACAATTATGTAGGTGGTATGTTTCGTCACCTTTCATCACAAGGAGGAATAAAAGGAGTAGAGCTTGACGATCAGTTTTATGATAGTGCTATAGATGTTGTGTATGGAGCAAATCAAAACAATATGTCCTGGAAATTAGATTTAGGATATCATAATGAAATTTATAATTGGTATGGTTTGCCTAAAGGATTTGGTTCAGGTTTAAGTCCGGCTGATAGAATTAGTTTGGTTACAGGAATAGAGCCAATGCAGTCGTACAATACAATTACAGCTGGCGGAAAAATTGATTTTAATGAAGGGCTTTTGGATGAAGCTAAAATTCGATTTAATCGTTTTACGGACGGTTTTGGTTCTGCTGAAAATAGATTTTATGCAAAGCCTTCATTGCGATTTGCCGTAATGGATGAATCTATAACGACTAATATTACAGTTGATTATCTAGGAGGAAGTTTTAAAAATAATTATTCGAATACAAATACACAACCTTTAAAATATGGTTTTACGAATTTTGGGATTTCTCCAAGTTTTGTAATGCTTAAAGACGATTGGACCTTAAACATTGGGGCATCTGTGTTCTATAGTTTGGATACTGAAAACAGTAAGAATTCTTTTTTCGTCTATCCAAATATTTCAGCATCGTATAAAGTTGTTGGTGATTTGATGCTTTTTTACGCTGGAGCCGAAGGGAATTTAGAACAAAACACCTATATGGATTTTGTAGCTAAAAATCCTTATGTCTCTCCTACTTTGAATATTGCGCCTACTGACAAACAATTTGATATATACGCGGGATTGAAAGGAAAACTGGCTAGTAATGTTAGTTATAACCTTCGCGCTTCATATTTAAATGAAAGAAACAAAGCCTTGTTCTTAAGTAATGATTATAATGAAGACAGCTCAAATAAAGATTATGGTTTTGGGAATTCTATGCGTGTTGCCTATGATGATGTGAGAACATTAGGTTTTTCGGGGGAATTAAAAGCTGATTTCTCTGAAAACGTGAGTTTTGGAATTGGTGGTTCTTATAATGATTATACAAGTGATATGGAATTAGAAGCTTGGAATCTGCCTACGATAAAACTGAATTCGAATATTGACTTCAATATCACTAAAAAGTGGAATGCAGGGGTTAATGTATTTTATGTTGGAGATCGTAAAGACCAAAAAAACAACACTGATATTGTTTTCATAACCGCTCCAGGTACAAATCCAACTACCTTAGATAGTTATTTTGATGTTAATGCTAACATTGGATTTAAATATAGCGAAAGGTTATCAGGATTTCTAAAAGCAAATAATATCCTGAATAATTCTTATCAAAAATGGATGGATTATCCTGTTCAGGGTTTTCAAATAGCTGTAGGAGCTAATTATAAATTTGATTTTTAATTCGTTTAAATAAATGAATAAAGATTTTTAAAATTGGCATAAAAAAAATGGCTTCCTTTATTTTGGAAGCCATTTTTTTTATGTTCTTATTAATTGTTATTCCGTAAAAGGAACTGCAACTCTTACTTTGTCCCAACCCATATTTAGGATTATTCCATTGTCTGATTTGCTAAAAACCATTGAAAATGCTTCTAATGATTCTTTACCTTCGGTTACAGGAACAACTAGGCGAGCCACGTCATTTTCTACTTTGTAAAAATAAGAACCCCAAACATTAAGGTCTTTATTAATAATAATGGTATAAGTGTCTTTTTCAGGAATTGCATAAAAGGTATAAGTTCCTGCTTTAATTTTAGTTTGTCCTAACTTCATATCCTTGTATAAAGTGATTTCGGTTGCTTCATTAGCTCCTGTTCTCCATACTTTTCCGTTTGGAGCTAATTCGCTAACATTACGTCCTTTTAATACGGGTCTGCTATAAGTAACTTTTGCGATTTTATCGGCATTTTTGTAATCTGTTGGAAATGAAGCTACATCCATTGGACTTTTGTCAAGATCTGGAAATTTTTGAGCATTCATATTCGATGATAAAAGCGTTGTAAAGGCAAATGCCATTGTGGCAATAAGTGTCGATTTTTTCATATTTTGTATTAAAATGATTAGAATGCTAAAATTATCGATTGTGTTTTGATATATGTAAAAAATCATGTTAAAATTTAGATCTGAATCTCCATTGAAAAAAGTTAGTGCAACTTTAGAATAATAACATAACTTTGACTGCTTTGAATAGGTGTGATTAGAGTATTGCATATCGCATCTTAATTTTTATAAAACCCAAAAATGACTTTCAAGCAAAAAATATATAAGTATTACTCCCAATTGGTTCAAGATAGAATAGATGTGTTCAGAGATATGATTACTGCTTTGACCGAAGATTCAAAGAACGATGCCAAAGGATCAGCTGGAGATAAGCACGAAACAGCTTTGTCAATGATGCATATCGAACAGGAAAAGCTCAATACTAAATTAAGAGAAGTACTGAGCCAAAAAGCCGTTTTGGATAAGATAGATTCTACAAAAGTTGCTGAAATAATTATTATAGGTAGTTTGGTTAAAGCCAATGGAATTTATCTTTACCTGAGTCTGGCACTCCCGAAAATTAATATTGAAGGAATAAATGTTATTGCTTTGTCTCCACAATCACCATTGGGGGCTCATTTAATGGGGAATAAAGTTGGTTTCACTTTTGAGATCAACACCACTAAATATTTGATTGAAGAAATTTTATAAACTTTTTTCAGCCTGAATAATTCCGATTGCAGTTTAGTGCTATCCAGGCTTCTTTCCTTAATTTATCCTTTCTAAATTTTTTATTATGAAATGTATTACATCACTTCTTGCTTTGTTTTTGTTGTTATCCTGTAATCAAATAAATAAAATTTCCGTTGATACCATTATTACGGATGCTACTATTTATACCGTAAATAATACATTTGATAAAGCATCTGCGATGGCAATCAATGAAGGTAAAATTGTTGCTATTGGTACCAACGATGAAATCACAAATAAGTATGAATCCAATAATACTGTAGAAGCCAAGAATAAATTCATTTATCCAGGATTGATAGATGCCCATTGTCATTTTTATTATTATGGTCTTTTTTTGCAAGAAGTAGATTTAAATGGAACAAAAAGCATTCAAGAAATAGTCGCACGCATTAAATCTTTTCAAAAAGAAAATAAAACAGATTTTATTGTCGGAAATGGATGGGATCAGAATGATTGGGATAACAAAAAATATCCGTCAAAATCTGATTTAGATATCGCATTCCCTGACATCCCTGTTGTTTTAAGGCGGGTAGATGGTCATGCAATGGTTGTAAACAGTAAAGCTTTGAAGCTAGCCGGAATAACCAATAAGACAAAAGCTGTAGGTGGTCAAATAGAAATGAAAAACGGGGAGCCAACAGGTATTTTAGTTGATGGCCCAATGAATTTAATTAATAAAATTATTCCAGCTCCAAGTAGGAAGGTTCAAATAAGAGCGCTATTGGCTGCTGAAAAAGTTATGTTCGATTACGGATTAACAACGGTTAACGATGCTGGTTTGGATCCAGATATTATTAATTTAATGGATAGTTTGCAAAAGGCAAAGAAATTGAAAATTAATATTTATGCCATGGTTTCTGCAAATCAAAAGAATCTGAACGATTATCTTAAAAAAGGGATTTATAAAACTGATAATTTAAATGTAAGGTCTTTTAAAATGTACGGAGATGGTGCTTTAGGTTCTCGTGGTGCTTGCCTTCACAAAGAATATTCAGATATGCCAAAACAATACGGAGCGCTAACAACGCCGTTTTCTGAAATGAAATCGTTCTCGAAACAAATTGCAGCTTCAGATTTTCAATTGAATACACATGCTATAGGAGACTCGTCTAATACAGTTGTTTTGAAAATTTATAAAGAAGTTTTAAAGTGGAAGAAAGACAGAAGGTGGAAAATTGAACATGCGCAAGTTATACAGGAAGCCGATTTTGATTATTTTAAACTAGGGATTATTCCATCTGTACAGCCTACCCACGCTACATCTGATATGTATTGGGTTGGAGAAAGATTGGGAAAAGAAAGGTTGAAAAATTCCTATGCTTATAAAAAATTATTGCAAAAGGCTGGAATTATAGCTTTAGGAACTGATTTTCCGGTTGAAGAAGTAAATCCAATGCTGACATTTCATGCCGCCGTAACCAGAAAAGACATCAAAGGATATCCCAAAAGTGGTTTTCAAATGGAAAACGCTTTGACTAGAGAGGAAACGATAAAAGGAATGACCATTTGGGCAGCTTATTCTAATTTTGAAGAAAAGGAAAAAGGAAGTCTCGAAGTTGGGAAATGGGCTGATTTTGTAATTTATGATAAAGATTTAATGAAAATTAATGAAAATCAAATGGTTAAAATGAAACCAACGCAAACGTTTCTGAAAGGAATCAAAATGAATTAAACTTTTGATAAAAAGAAAAATTTACAATATTTCCCGCAAAAGATAGATTTACTCCTGTTTTGATTACATACTAGTCGTAAAATTGCAGTTACGGTTATAATTTGTAATCAAAAACAACAATAGTGTTTCTCGATTATAACTGTTATTGCATCTTTGTCTTATCAAGTAAAACAAAACGTTTAAAATATATAGTTATGTGTGGAATAGTATGTGCCTTTGACCTAAAACAAAAAGCGGAAGTTTTAAGACCGCAAGTATTAGAAATGTCTAAAATCATTCGTCATCGCGGTCCGGACTGGAGCGGAATATTTAGTAATGATAAAGCAATCTTGTCTCATGAAAGATTAGCAATTGTAGATCCAGCATCTGGGAAACAACCTTTATTTAGCGAAGATGGAAACTTAGTTTTGGCGGCAAATGGCGAAATCTATAACCACAGAGCATTGCGTAAGCAATTTGAAGGAAAATATAACTTTAAAACGGAAAGTGACTGTGAAGTTATTTTAGCACTTTACAAAGAGAAAGGGCCTCATTTTATTGATGAGCTGAATGGTATTTTTGGGTTTGCTATTTATGATGTAGAGAAAGACGAGTATTTTGTTGCTCGAGATCATATGGGAATAATTCCTTTATACATAGGATGGGACCAACACGGAACTTTTTATGTAGCTTCAGAATTGAAAGCTTTGGAAGGGTTTTGTGCCAAAATAGAATTATTTCCTCCAGGACATTACTTGACGAGTAAAAACGGCGAATTTGTACAATGGTATAAAAGAGAATGGACTGAATATGATGCTGTAAAAGATAATGTTACAAGTATTCCTGCAATTAAAGAAGCATTAGAAGCAGCAGTTCATAGACAATTGATGAGTGATGTACCTTACGGAGTTTTGCTTTCAGGAGGTTTAGATTCTTCTATCACTTCGGCTGTAGCCAAAAAATATGCACAAAAACGTATTGAGTCAGATGATGTTGCCGATGCTTGGTATCCACAGCTGCATTCTTTTTCTGTAGGTTTAGAGGGTTCCCCAGATTTAGCGGCTGCTCAAATTGTAGCAGATCATATTGGGACAATTCATCACGAGGTTAAATTCACTATTCAAGAAGGTTTGGATGCAGTGCGTGATGTAATTTATAGTTTGGAAACTTACGATGTAACTACCATTAGAGCTTCAACACCTATGTGGTTAATGGCTAGGGTAATTAAATCCATGGGTATCAAAATGGTATTGTCCGGTGAAGGAGCTGATGAATTGTTTGGGGGGTATTTATATTTTCATAAAGCGCCAAATGCTCAAGAATTTCACGAGGAAACAGTACGTAAGTTGAGTAAATTACACATGTACGATTGTTTGCGTGCTAACAAAAGTTTAGCTGCTTGGGGTATTGAAGGTCGTGTGCCATTTTTAGATAAAGAATTTATGGATGTGGCCATGAGAGTTAATCCTCAAGATAAAATGATAACTGGCGAACGCAAAATGGAGAAATGGGTGCTTCGTAAAGCTTTTGAAGATATGTTGCCGCCAAGTGTAGCTTGGAGACAAAAAGAACAGTTTTCTGATGGTGTTGGATACGGCTGGATTGACACTTTGAAAGAAGTGGTAGCGGTAGAAGTTTCGGATGAGCAATTAGCTAATGCGAAATACAAATTCCCTTTACAAACACCAACATCCAAAGAGGAATATTATTACCGTTCCATTTTTACGGAACATTTCCCAAGTGATGCTGCGGCACTATGTGTTCCTCAAGAAGCAAGTGTGGCTTGTAGTACTAAAATCGCTTTGGAATGGGATGAAGCATTCAAGAATATGAATGATCCTTCAGGAAGAGCAGTTGCAAGTGTTCATGATGATGCTTATGCAAAAGCTTAGTTTTATATTAATATTGATGGTTTGAATATAGTGGAAAAGTGCTCTCAATTTATTGAGGGCTTTTTTTTGTGGTTGTCCCGTCCTGAAATAAGTAGAAATTAAAGATCCGAGAGCTAGAGTTAAAAGGGTTCACTTGTAAGCTGATGTTGATGCGTATTTACAATTGTATTATGAATGAACAATAAAATTGAGTGAGTTAAAACGGTTGTCTATCCCATAATTATACACAAAAAAAAACTGCCCTAATCGTAAGATTGGGCAGTTTTTATTATTAAGTTGTACTATTCTAATGCTTTTAATAAACCTTCTGGTGCTTTTTCAATGTACATTTGGTTTAGAACCCCGTTGATTGATTTAGTGTCTTTAAAGTAATCGAAATCTTTTTCAGGACTTTTCATTATCATTTTTGTAGTTCCTGTAATCTTACCTATTGCTGTACTTAATAAAGGTTCCGTGCTGTTTCCAAGAACTCCTAAATTACCTATGTTTTCTTTTAAAGCAAAAGTAGGTTCAAGTCCATTGAAATAATCCCCAAAACCATCTGAATTAACAATTTTTAAAACAATAGGCTGCATTGCATATTTATGATTTGGGCTTCTTTTTTCTTTACCAAAAGTAGGAGAATCATATAGGGTAACTGAACCAACATTTTTACCAGTGGTAATATCGCCTATTTGAATTACACTCATATGTGGTTCTAATCCATTTATCACTAGTTCAGATGCTGAAGCAGAACTTTTAGATGTTAAAATATAAACCTTAGTCAAATTTAAGCTGTTGATAGGTGTAGTTCCTATTTTGTCAGTAAAAAAGTTTTTAAGCAAGTCAGGATTGTTAGATTCAAAATAGGAATTGATTTTAGAATTCCATTGCTGCTTAGCAAATACTTTTCCGGTATGTTGTCCAGTAATCATACTAGCCAGTCTAGTGGCTGTAAGAACTGAACCTCCTGAGTTGTATCTTAAATCTAGCACTAGAGAAGTTATTCCTGCTGCTTTTAATGTTCCAAAGGCTTCATTTAATTTTGTGTCGAAGTCTGCATAGAATCCATTATACATCAAATAACCAATTTTGTGGTCGCCAGAATTAATTACTGTATTGATGAAAATAGGATTTTCGGATAAAACGGTTTTTGTTAGTGATACTGATTCTCCATTTGGAGTAATAGCTCCTCCGTTATAATCGGCTAGATTTAAGGTGTAATTTTCTAGAGCCAATAAGGATTGATAATTACTAACGGTAAGTTGAGTTCCGTTGATACCATAAAAAATGTTTCCGCGTTGGATGTCTTTTGTTGAAGCATCTGAATTTGGAAGAATATAACGTACCCAACCAAAAATTTCAGTACTACTGCCAGCCTTGTAGCTCAAACCAAATTCTACACCACTGTTTTTAGTGATTCCTTGAAGCGATTGTTCTAATGTTTCGTAGTCATTTACAATCCAGCTAAACCTATCTATAGATTTATCTACTCTTAATGCATTAAATAAATCTTCTGGAACAGGATTCCCTTTTAGAAAAGTGTTTAATTGGTCTTGATATTCAAATCTATCATCAGATAAATTTGGAACATCTTGTTGCCATAAATAGTATTGGTTAAGTCCTTTCCAAATGAAATTTTGGATTTCTAGACTTGCTGGCGGTCCTAAATCATCATTGTCTTGACAGCTTTGGAAAGAAAAAACGGCTAAGAATAATAGTAGGATAAACTTGTATGTGGTTTTCATATGGGGTATTTTAATAGTATACTTAACGTAAAATTAATAACTTTAGTTTTATTTCCTATACTTTGTAACAAAATTAACATTGGTTCGTCTTGATAGTATAACCGATTTACTAAATCTAATGCAATGAATCAAAACGAGTTTGTTCTTTTAATTGCTCCTTTCAAAGACAAAGTCTTTCGCTTAGCTAAGCGATTACTTGTAAGTACAGAAGAAGCGGAAGATGCTACTCAGGAGGTTTTGGTTAAACTATGGGGTAGAAAAGAAGGCTGGTCAGAGTATAATAATATGGAGGCATTTGCTATGACAATGACTAAAAACTATTGTTTAGATCAGTTAAAATCGAAAAGAGCAGGGAATTTGAAAATTGTCCATAACAATTATACTGGCAGAGAACCTAGTTTAGATAAAAAAGTTGAGGATGTTGATAGTTTAAAATGGGTGGAAAAAATTATTAAGAATTTGCCTGAACAACAACGATTGATAATACAGTTGCGTGATATCGAGCAATATGAATTTAAAGAAATTGCTGTTATTGTAGGTATGAATGAAACTGCCATTCGCGTGGCGCTTTCCAGGGCAAGGAAAACGATTAGAGAAAGTATGACAAACACACATAATTATGGAATTAGATAAAATAGATATAATACTGGAAAAATACTTTCAAGGAGAAACCAGTATTTCTGAAGAAAATGAATTGAAGGCATATTTTTCTTCTTCGAATATTGCGCCGCATTTAGAGGAGTATAAACCAATGTTTTCTTATTTTGGAGCAGGAAAAGAACAGAAATTCGAAAAGGAAATTCCTCTATTAGCTAATAAACGCTATGTTGCTTGGGTATCAATTGCAGCATCCATAGTTGTTTTATTTGGGATAATAACTTTTGTTTTTACTGAGGATAAAGTTATGAGTAAAGAGCTAGGAACTTACGATGATCCAGAGGTAGCTTTGAAAGAAACGCAAAAAGCATTAGCGATGTTGTCAGGCCAGGTGAATGTTGGCATAGAAAGTGTAATATATGTTAAGGAATATGAAAACGCCAAGAATAAAATATTTGTTAAGCATTAAAAATAGAATGGGTTTGATTTGCAATAAAACCTGAATAGTAACAATTAACAGAATTCAATCAAATTAAATATAAATAAAATGAAATCAACAACAAACGAAAACAGAAAGAACAGTAAGTTAAACTTGAGTAAAAAGTTTATAATCACATTAATGCTAGTTTTAATTTCGAGCCCATTTTTCGCTCAAAATGCTTTTGACAAATATGAAGGGCAGAAAGAGGTAACTTTCCTGATCGTAAATAGAAAAATGTTTGACTTGATGAGTAAGGTGAAAGTAGATACTTCAGACAGAGAAACGCAGCAGTATATGAACCTGATAAAGAAATTAGACAATCTTAAAGTGTTCACAACAACAAGTGTCACAACAACTGCTGATATGAAAGCAACTGCTGAGAGATATATAAAAACTTCCGGGTTAGAGGAATTAATGCGAGTGAATGATAGTGGTAAGAGTGTAAAAATATTTGTGAAATCAGGAGCGACAGATACACAAATAAGAGAGTTGTTGATGTTTATTGAAGGAGGAAGCAAGGCAAATGAAACGGTATTAATGTCTCTTACCGGTAATTTTGATTTGAATGAAATTTCTATTCTTACTGATAAGATGAGAATTCCTGGTGGGGACGATTTAAAAAAGGCAGCAAAAAATAAAAAATAAAAAATATGAAAAAGATATATGTAGTTTCGATTGTGATAAGTCTTGCTCTTGGAGGTTGTAAAAGCGAACCGTCCTTGCAAAAGTATTTTGTTGAAAACACTGAAAACAAAGATTTCATAGCTTTGGATATATCGCCTACGATTTTGAATGTTGATAAAGCAACATTATCGGCAGACCAAAAGACGGCGCTGGAATCTTTTGAAAAGATGAATGTTTTAGCTTATAAGCGAAATGATAAAAACCAAGTTGAATTTGAAATTGAAAGAGCGAAGGTAAATTTGATTTTAAAGGACGAAAAGTATCAGCAACTAATGAAGGTTAGTTCCGGTAAAGAAGGAGCTTCGGTGAGTTATATTGGTGCCGATGAGCATATCGAGGAGTTTGTTTTCTATGCTCATAAAAATGAAAATGGTTTTGCGGTGGTACGTGTATTAGGAAAAGATATGAATCCAACTAATATTGTGACCATGTTGCAACTTCTTAAAAAATCAAATATCGATTTAGAACAATTGAAGCCTTTGCAGCAATTATTGAAATAGATAGTTTTCTAAATATAAAAAAGCGTCCAGATAATTTATCTGGACGCTTTTTTCATTTATGTTAATGCTGTAATTCTAAATTGAATTCCAATAAAAAAGGCCAAGTATAAAATACTTGACCTATTGTGACCCGACTGGGGCTCGAACCCAGGACCCCATCATTAAAAGTGATGTGCTCTACCAACTGAGCTATCGAGTCTATAATAAAAAAATATAAGAAGGCTAATGATTCGTGACCACGGTGGGATTTGAACCCACACGCCCTTACGAGCACCACCCCCTCAAGATGGCAAGTCTACCGTTTCTCCACGTGGCCTATAAAAAAAGGTCAAGTAGTGAAATACCTGACCTATTGTGACCCGACTGGGGCTCGAACCCAGGACCCCATCATTAAAAGTGATGTGCTCTACCAACTGAGCTATCGAGTCAATCATTCAAGAAAATTATGTGTTGATCACAATTTGTGACCCGACTGGGGCTCGAACCCAGGACCCCATCATTAAAAGTGATGTGCTCTACCAACTGAGCTATCGAGTCATAATTTCTTTGCTTGAATGCGGGTGCAAATATAAGGACTTATTCCGGAGTTTTCCAAGTAATTTTATTATAAATTTGTCTTTTTTTTATAATTATTCTTAACGCATTAGTTTATAAGCTTTTATTCTCATGAAAAAAATAATATTATTAGGGTATATGGGTTGTGGAAAATCGACAATCGCAAATTCACTGTCAAAAAGCAGTAGTGTTCCTTTCGTCGATTTAGATAAATACATCGAACAAAAGGTAAATTTACCTGTTAGCGCTATCTTCGAGAAGCACGGGGAGATTTATTTTAGAAAATTAGAACACGAACTTTTTATTGAATTATTGAATTCTCCTGGAAAAATGATCATTGGATTAGGAGGAGGGACTCCTTGTTATGCTAATAACCACGAATTGTTAAAAGGGGATGGCGTACTGTCTATATATCTAAAAGCTTCTATAGAGACTCTGGTGGATAGATTAATGTCTAATAGAAGCAAACGACCGCTTGTTGCGGATAAATCTGAGGAAGAGTTAAAAGAGTTTGTTGCAATGCATCTTTTTGAAAGAAGCTATTATTACAACCAGGCCCAGTACATAGTTAGTGTGGATAATAAATCAATTCATCAAACGGTGCTGGATATTCAGGCCATTCTAGCTTAGGTAAGCATAGCTTTCTCCATTTTCGTCAAAAACTACCTGAACGTGTTCTAATAAAGAGGTGGAAAGTGATATTCCTTTAAAATCGGCTTTTACAGGGTATTTTTTATGATTTCGATCTACTAGCACTGCGGTTTTGAATTTTTTCAAAGGCACGTCCAGAAAATGTCTTACTGCATAGATTAATGTTGTTCCTGAGTTTAACACGTCGTCAATAAGAACTAAACCTTTATTAGTGTATTGCTCTTTTGTTAAAGAAGTATGGATTTCTAATTCTGGATTTTGTTTGTTGATTTGAACTTCACAAAGCGAAACCTTCAATGTCGAAATGGATTCAAGGGTTTCGGCAATTTTTTTTGCAAAAATAAAGCCGCTATTGGCAATTCCTGCTAATACAATCTCCTCTTCATCTGCAAAAGTTTCGTATATCTGGTAAGCGATTCTTTTTGTTTTATGTTCTATTTCTTGATTTGTCAGGATGATATTTTTGCTCATTTTTTTTAATATATAAAAAGGACTAATCCTTTTTTGGTTTTTTTTATTTTGTTTGAGATTATGATAAGTTGATTAGTAGCGTCTTATTCAACTTCGTCTTCCTCTGAATTAACCTCATTTCCATATTCGTCAATGTCTCTTCGGTCTTTTTTGGTAGGTCTTCCTGTTCCGGTTTTTCTGTAATGCTCCTTAGACAATTTTAATAATTCAAGATGTTGGTATACCTCGGCAGGGGTGTCATTACGTCTATAAATGTCAACTAGTTTAGCTCCCACACGACTCTCTGGGATATCTAACACTGTTATTATTTGCGTGATTTGGTCCTTTCTAAATGTAATCTTATCAGTTGGAAAAACTTCCTTTGAGGGCTTGGCAACCTGACCGTTTACGGTAACATGGTTTTTTTTGCAAGCCTCTGTTACCATATTTCTTGTCTTGTAATATCGAACGCACCATAAATATTTGTCAATTCTCATAAATTTTCTAAAATCGGAGTTAAATAGTTTACAAAAATAAATCAATATTGTATCTTGCGCACTTAAAAATCATCAATAATGAACAAATTTAAGTATTATTTTATTTTAATAATTACATCTATCTCACTATTTTCTTGTTCGAAAGATAAGGACACTGTAGAAGTTGCATTGCCAAGAGATTATGCGGCACAATATGCTACTGAAATTGTAGATATCGAAACCTATTTAAAAGCGTATTATATAGATTTTACAGATCCGAATTTTGCTGATAAAGATGTGGAGATTTTAAAAATCACCAATGCAGCTACTCAGCCTTCAATCTGGTCTTATTTGAATAAAACAACATTTCCAAAACTTTTAAGTAAAGATGTGAAGTTACATGATATTACTTATAAATTATATTATTTAGTATTGAGAGAAGGAACTGGAGAATCTCCGTGTAATGCTGATGCTGTATTAACTGCATATAAAGGAGAATACTTAACAAGTAAAACAGAGGCTAGTGTAACTACAGTTACTCCTACGTTCTTTGAACAAAATACAAAGCCGCAGCAATTCTTTGGATTGTTAAACGTAATTATAGGATGGAATGAAGTTTTTCCAATGTTTAAAAAAGGAACCTATGTAACAAATAATGACGGTACTGTATCGTTTAGTAATTATGGCTCAGGGGTAATGTTTTTACCATCTGGATTAGCCTATTATAATGCTGGACAAGGTTCAATTCCTTCTTATTCTCCGTTAGTATTTAGTTTTAAACTTTATGAAATACAACGATTAGATCAAGATGGAGATGGAATTCCTTCTTATCTTGAAGATGTGAACGGTGATAATTTTATGCGAGTTTTAGCAAAAGGTGTTGTTAATCCTGACGATACTGATGGTGATGGAATACCTAATTTCTTAGACATAGATGATGATGGAGATAATTATACAACTAGATTTGAAATTACAGGTTCAAATGGTGTTTTAATACCTTTTATTAATGTTCCTGATTGTAGTGGTAATACAACAAATACAACTAGAGTTAGAAAACATTTAGATAAAAATTGTCATTAATACATAATGACAACGAGTCATAAAAAAATCCCATTCGGTAAACGAATGGGATTTTTTTTGGTTTTTATTACCTTCTCCAAAAGGAAAGGTGATAAATGTATTTTATTATTTTCTTGCAAGAACTCTTTCTACAGCTTCAACAATCGCTTGATTGTTTAATTTGTATTTGTCCATTAATTGCTCAGGTGTTCCTGATTCTCCAAAACTGTCATTTACAGCAACAAATTCTTGAGGAGCTGGGTTATTTAAAGCAAGTACTCTAGATACGCTTTCTCCAAGACCTCCAAGGATGTTGTGCTCTTCAGCAGTAACAATACATTTAGTTTTAGCCAATGATTTTAGAATAGCTTCTTCGTCAAGTGGTTTGATTGTATGGATGTTGATTACCTCTGCAGAAATTCCTTTTGCTTCTAATGCTTCAGCAGCAATAAGCGCTTCCCAAACTAAATGTCCAGTTGCAACAATAGTTACATCTTTACCTTCGTTTAAAAGGATTGCTTTACCAATTACGAATTCTTCGTCAGCTGGCATGAAGTTAGGCACTACTGGACGTCCAAAACGCAAATAAACTGGTCCGTGATGATCAGCAATTGCAAGTGTAGCTGCTTTAGTTTGATTGTAATCACAAGTATTGATTACTGTCATTCCTGGCAACATTTTCATCAAACCAATATCTTCAAGAATTTGGTGTGTAGCTCCATCTTCTCCTAATGTTAATCCAGCATGTGAAGCACAAATTTTTACATTTTTCTCAGAGTAAGCTACTGATTGACGAATTTGGTCGTACACTCTTCCTGTTGAAAAGTTAGCAAAAGTTCCTGTGAAAGGAATTTTACCACCAATAGTTAAACCTGCAGCGATTCCGATCATATTTGCTTCAGCGATTCCAATTTGGAAAAAACGCTCTGGGTGGTTTTTCTTGAAATCATCAAATTTTAATGAACCAATTAAATCCGCACAAAGTGCTACAACATTTTCATTCTTTTGACCTAATTCAGTCATTCCCGCTCCAAAACCCGAACGAGTATCTTTACTTCCTGTATTTGTATATTTTTTCATTTTTTTAAATTCAAAGATTTAAAAATTTAATAATTGAAAGATTCTGAGTGGTAATTCAAAATTTACAATTCAAAATTTAAAATTATTTAGTAATCACCTAAAGTTTCTGGATTTTGAGCTAGAGCATTTTCCAGTTGAGCATCATTTGGTGCTTTTCCGTGCCATGCGTGACTGTGCATCATATAATCTACTCCGTTACCCATTTCAGTATAAAGTAATACACAAACTGGTTTTCCTTTTCCTGTTCTAGATTTAGCGTCAGTCATTCCTGCAATAATCGCCTCGATGTTGTTTCCTTCTTTTATTTCAAGAACATCCCAATCAAAAGCTTCAAATTTAGCGCGGATACTTCCCATTGCTAATACTTCATCAGTAGGGCCATCAATTTGTTTTCCGTTTAAATCGATTGTTGCAATAAGGTTGTCTACGTTTTTAGCAGATGCATACATAATTGCTTCCCAGTTTTGACCTTCTTGTAATTCTCCATCACCGTGAAGTGTGTAAATTAAATTAGTGTCACCGTTTAGTTTCTTAGCTTGTGCAGCACCAATACCTACAGATAATCCCTGTCCAAGTGATCCAGATGCCATTCTTATTCCAGGTAAACCATCATGTGTTGTAGGGTGTCCTTGTAATCTTGAATTGATAAGACGGAAAGTCGATAATTCAGAAACAGGGAAATAACCACTTCTTGCTAAAATGCTGTAAAAAACTGGAGAGATATGTCCGTTTGAAAGGAAGAAAAGATCTTCTCCAATTCCGTCCATGTCAAATCCTTCTTTACGATCCATTAGATTTTGGTACAAAGCGACAAGAAATTCTGTACAACCAAGAGATCCTCCTGGGTGTCCTGAGTTTACTGCATGTACCATTCGAAGAATATCTCTTCTGATTTGGATAGTTAAATCGTTTAATTGTTGTGTGTTAGGCTTCATTGTGTGTGTAAAAGTTAAACTGTGGCAAAGGTAATTTTTATTTTGGCGTAAGACAAATGATTTAGGCATTAGTTGTAATGGAATATATGGGTATAAAAAAAGCCCTTTTCAGGACTTTATTTACGCATTAAGAGGATTGAAATCATTGTTTTTGAGTTTTGTTTTCCAATGTTGACTACTTTAATTTGAAATCATTGAATAATTTAGGAGAGCTTCTCCTGAATTAGTGGTATTATTAAACTTTTTGTTCTAGACTACTCCAGCCACCGCCATTGTATACTTCTTTGAATCCAATGGTTATCAAAATATTTTTTGCCGATGCACTACGCATTCCTGAAGCGCAACAACAAATAATAGGAGTCTCTTTTTTTAGTTTAGACGCATAATTAGTAATGGAGTTCAAAGGCGCATTTACAGATCCCTTAATATGCCCTTGCTTGAATTCAGAAGGGGAACGAACATCCAGGATTATAGCTCCTTGTTTAAGTAGAGCGGCATAGTCAGTTTTAGGGCCGAAGCCAAATATTTTCTTTAAGGTATTTATCATTTTATTCGGATATTTTAGATTTGTAATAATTAACGTCTAGCCATGAACCACCATTGTAACATTCAATTCCGTGTTGCGAAAGAAAATGTTGTGCTTGTCCGCTTCTATTTCCTGAAGCACAGCATAATATTAATGGGGAATCTAGTTTTTTCAACTCTTCAATTCTTTCTGGAATTTCATTTAATGCTATGTTTATTGATCCCACAACATTTCCTCCAGTAAATTCAGCATAAGAACGTACATCAACGATAGTACCTTGATTCTCTTGGATTATTTTTTCTAAGCTCATTGTAAATATAAAATTAGTTGTTTTCAAAAGCAAGTTGGATTAATATTACCTCTTGCCAGATGAATTTAAATTGTTTTTTGATAAGGCAAATGTACAATATCCTTTATGGCTATACAGTGACATATGTTACATAATGATTTTTTGAAATTAAAAGGAAGTTATCATTATTATTAAATTTGATTTTATTCATTTGGAATCAATAGAAAAGCCCCGCTGAAGCAGGGCTATAAATTAATTTGGAAATAAACTTTATGTTTTTTAAAATTTAAATCACATTAGTTTAAGTATTTTATATTACATCTTTTTGGTTAATGTCTTCTGTTTTATCGTTTTTTGGATCTTCTCCTTTAAGGTAGTTAGGTAGATTTAGACCGGCCATATTAAATAAATCATTTAAAGGAGGAACTGTTTTCATCATACCTGAAACGAAATTTGCAGTCGATGAATTCCCGTTTTCACCATTACCATTTCCAGAATCCCATACGGTAATCTTGTCAATTTTGATGTTTTTAACAGCTTCTACTTGTGTTCTTACCAATTCAGGAAGTTTTTCGATCAATAATAATTGAAAAGCTTTAGTAGGATCTCCACCTGCCGCTGCAACTACTTGTTTGTATCCTTCTGCTTGTTTTGTCAATATTTCGTAAAGTCCATTTGCTTCGGCTTCCATTTTTGCGAAAATCGCATCGGCTTCTCCTCTAGCATTTTCTCTTATTCTTTCAGCATCAGCTTGAGCTTCGATAATGGCACGCTGTTTAGCAATTTCTGCAGGGATTACAATATTTGCAATCTGAGTGGAACGTTCTCTTTCGGAACGGGCTAATTCTGCTTTTTGTTCAGCAACATAAGATTCTTCAAGTGCTTTTGCTTGTTGTACTTTTTCAGCAGTAATCGCTATACGTAAGGACTCCGCTTCTTTTTCTCTTCGAAGCGCTTCAGAGTTAGCAATGGCAATTTTCGCTTCGTTTTCTCCTCTAATTGCAATAGCATTTGCTTCAGACGTTTTTACTCTCGTATCTCTTTGTGCTTCAGCTTTACCAATGGCTTCATCTTTTGCTGCTGAGGCAATACTAATTTCACGGTCTTTTTGTGTAATAGCAATTTTAACATCTCTGTCTCTATGTGTTTCCGCTATTTGAGTGTCTTTTTCTCTGTCTGCCAATGCTTTTCCAGTTTCCCCTATTTTTTCTTGTTCGGCAACACTAATTTTAGCTTCATTTATTGCTTTTGCAGCAGCTTCTTTACCCAAAGCTTCAATATAACCGGATTCATCTTTGATATCGGTTACGTTTACGTTGATTAATTTCAAACCAATTTTACGCAGTTCACTATCAACATTTTTAGATATATTATCAAGAAACTTGTCTCTGTCAGAATTGATTTCTTCGATTGTCATTGTAGCGATAACCAAACGCAATTGACCAAACAGAATGTCCTTAGCCAATTCTTGAATTTGTTCATAGGTTAATCCTAATAATCTTTCCGCTGCGGTATTCATACTTTCTGTTTCAGTAGAGATCGCAATGGTAAAACGGCAAGGAACGTCAACCCGAATGTTTTGACGGCTCAACGCATTTGTTAAATTGGCTTCAATTGAAAGCGGTTTTAAGTCTAAGAAAGCAAAGTCTTGAATCACTGGCCAAATAAATGCTCCTCCTCCATGAATACATTTTGCTGATGTGCCTCCGGTTCTTCCGTATATTACTAATATCTTATCAGAAGGACATCTTTTATATCTCGATACTAAGGCTGATATAGTTGCAAAAAACACAATTGCGGCAACTACAATAATTATTACTGGTGTCATTATTAATTTGGTTTAAAAAGGTTTAACGATTATAATATTTTCATTTTCTATTGCCACAACTTTAACTAGAGCGCCTGAAACTATAGCTTCATTTTCAGTCATTGCTTCTAGTTCATGGAATGCGCCGTTTACACTTATCATTATTTTTCCTTTACCAGTTTTTCTCTCTGGAATGGTTAAATAAACTTCGGCTGTTTTATTTAATGTATTTGAAATTTTAAAAGAATTATCTTCTTCTAATTTCTGAACTTGTTTAATAATTATAAAAAATAGATATACGAACAAACACCCAATAATTATAGATAAAGGAATAAGTATATAAGGATTGTTTATACTGCTGTAAAATGAAATACCTGCCCAGCTAAAGCCCAGTAAAAAATTAATTAAGTTTCTTAATGAGAATAGTTGAAAAGGGGAATCGGCTCCGTCAAAGTCTCCGTTGAAATCAGGTTCTAATCCATCTGAAGCATCAGCTCCCACAAAAGTCAAAATAGTTTGGATAATAAAAATCACACTTATTGGAATTGCGACATACCAAAACGTTCTTAGTAATGGTTCTAGATTTTCAAGAATTTCCATAAATAGTACAGTATTAATTATTCAGATGTTACCGTTCGAAAAAAGCAAAAAGTAAATAGATTGATATGCTTTTCTCTGCCTTGCAAACATAATGAATTTACTTACTAAAACATATGTGTTAATTTTTTTGTTTTAGTATTTTCTATAAAAAATGTTTTATGAAAAAATAATCGAATTTAGATTGACGAGTTTTTAAACGGAACATTCCATAATGTTTTCGGGACATTTAATGTGGATGAATTAGGCCCATAAAAAAAGCCCCGTTTCAGCGGGGCTATAAATCTTAATTTATTAATATTTTTGGATTAGTAATCCATATTACATTCTGATATTTGCTATTGCGGCAGCTCTAGAAGCTTTGTTGTTAATTGCTTTTAAAGCAATATCTGTAAATGAAGCATCTGCTTCTTTATCTTCTTTCAGCGTTTTAGCCAGCAGTTTAGCCGCTTTGGTTTCTCCCAAGGTTTTTGCAAACGCGTGTAAAGTACCGTAAGTTGCAATCTCATAATGGATAACTTTTTGTTCTGCTGCAATGATTCCAGCATCACGAACAACTCCAATATCAGTATCTTTAAGCATATTATTGCTTTCTTTTATGATGCCTGCCATAGCGTCACATTTTTTAGCAGTGGGCTCGATTCCTGATGATTTGAATATTTCTTCTAATCTGGTTACGTGTTTCTCTGTTTCAGTTAATTGTTTTTTTAAGTTACTCACTAATTCTGGAGAGGAAGCGTTTCGAACCATTTTTGGTAATGTTTTTGACAAAACTTTTTCTGCCCAATAAATATCTTTTAATCCAAATTCAAATAAATCTCTTAATCCATGAGCTGAATTAGTGTTAGTTGCTTCTACTCTTTTATCACTTGTTGGTTTATTATATGCAGTTCCCATAATAGTTTGTTTTTAAATTATTAGTAGTTATTATTTTGAAAGTATAAATCAAACATTCATACCCTAATTTATTAATTGTTTGTTTTCAAAATCCTACGCGTTAGATTTTGTAACAATATAAATTTACTAAAAATATAGCGCTAAGTAGTTGTTAATTAACTAAATATAATGATAATAGTTGTTAATTAACTAAAAATAATAGGGTGTTTCTTTGTAATAACAGAATGTTTTTCTTTACTAAGAAAGTATAGTGCAATGGAATAGGGGGAGTGTGGTTTTTTTATAAAAAAATAGTTGTAAATTTTTTATGTTGATTTTGCTTTGTTTGAAAATTTTAAAAAAGGAATTAAGAGTAAATACATATGACAAGTCAATTTTCTGATTATAAAAAACCTATATTAGTAAAAAAAAGATGCGCTTCTATTCTGTTGTTTTTGTTTTGTTGTTAGTGAGTTGTAGTTCTATAAAGGTTAAGGATGTTTCTTATATGCCAACAACCATTTCTAGTGTTGAAGAAGCACCTCGTTTGAATGTTTTTGTTCCAAGAAATTTTAAAGCGGAGACGCTTCCTGTATTGATTTTTGTTCATGGCGGGAACTGGAATAGTGGGAGAAAGGGAACTTATGATTTGCTGGGAAGGAATTTTGCTGCTAAGGGCGTTATCACAGTTATACCTGATTATACTTTGAGCCCAAATGCTGATTATGCCCAAATGACTCGTCAAATAGCAGAAGTAATACAGTGGACAAAAGAGAATATTAAGAAGTACAATGGAAATCTAAATCAAATTTTTATAACGGGACATTCCGCTGGAGGACATCTAGGGGCTTTGGCCGTTATGAATCCGAAATTCGGAATCGATCCAAAAAGTATATCAGGAATAATTCTAAATGATGCTGCAGGTTTAGATATGAAACATTACCTGGGAGAAAGGCCTCCTACTACTGAGGACGACTATATCACGACTTGGACAACGGAAGCTGAAAAATGGCAGGACGCTTCTCCTATTTATTTTATAGATAAGAACACACCGCCTTTTTTAATCTATGTTGGTGACAAGACTTATCAATCAATAAAAATAGCCAACACTCGTTTTGTAAAAGCATTAAAACCCTTTCAGCCTGATGTAAAACAGATAGGAGTTAACAAAAAACACGCGCCTATGGTAGTTCAATATTTTTATCCTTGGAGCGACCGTTATGACGAGGTTTTGGATTTTATAAAATTAAATAAATAGACATTTTTTTCCTCTATGGAGCCAACTTTAAAAGGGGATTTCCGAATGAAGATTATTATGATTTAGGTCTGCTTACAAAAAAAAACAGCTTGAATTTTAACCATATAAGAAAAACAAGGTCATTTAAGCTAGCTATAAACGGGAACAACTTATATGTTCTTATATCTCTTATATTGTAAAAGGATTTTATACAAAAATAAACATCTTAAATTTTAACCATATAAGAAAAATAAGGTCATTTAAGCCAGCTATAAACGGGAACAACTTATATGTTCTTATATTGTAAAAGGATTTTACACAAAAAACAAACATCTTAAATTTTAATCATATAAGGAAAATAAGGCCATTTAAGCTAACTAGAAGCGGCAACAACTTTTATGTTCTTATATCTCTTATATGGTAAAAGGATTTAATGCTAGAATGAAAGCTTAGATTTAACCATATAAGGAAAATAAGGTCATTTAAGCTAGCTATAAACGGGAACAACTTATATGTTCTTATATTGTAAAAGGATTTTACACAAAAAACAAACATCTTAAATTTTAATCATATAAGGAAAATAAGGCCATTTAAGCTAACTAGAAGCGGCAACAACTTTTATGTTCTTATATCTCTTATATGGTAAAAGGATTTAATGCTAGAATGAAAGCTTAGATTTAACCATATAAGGAAAATAAGGTCATTTAAGCTAGCTATAAACGGGAACAACTTATATGTTCTTATATTGTAAAAGGATTTTACACAAAAAACAAACATCTTAAATTTTAATCATATAAGGAAAATAAGGCCATTTAAGCTAACTAGAAGCGGCAACAACTTATATGTTCTTATATCTCTTATATGGTAAACAATTTACAACAGTAGTATTTTAATTATCTGTTAAAAAAGAGACGGATTACTTTTTCTAAATCTAGTTATCTTCTAGGTTTAATTTGTATAAAAGTATTTCTTCCGTTTCATTTGGAAGTAGAATGTTTCGTTCGAATTTAAGTCCAATTTTCATCAGTAAATTTTGAGATGCTGTGTTTTTTTTCGAAGTAATTCCGCTTATTTCTTTAAGCTTAAAGTCACTGATGGCGACTTCCTTTAGTTTGTTAGCCCCTTCAAAAGCATATCCTTTTTTTTCATACTTAGGTAACAAAGCAAATCCGATATCAACTCCATCTAAACCTTCTCTATCGTACAGGCCACAAGAACCTATTTTTTCTCTATCGAATTTTCTAATTAGAGTATAATTCCCAAAACCTAGTTTCTCCATTTGAGAGGTCATTTTTGTCTCAATGTAGTCTTCGGCATCTTTTATAGTTGAAACATTTCGATCACCAATAAATTCAATCCACTTAGGAGTATTTAATAAATCTATAATAAATTCGGCATCTTCTTTTGTAGTAGGTTTTAGAATTAATCGTTCTGTTTCGAATGTTATCAACTTTTAGACTTTTTAAATTAATGGAATATGTTTTTGTAAACTAGGACTAAGTTAAGAATACAAAGTTTTAAAAACGGTTTTTCCTGTTTTGTATTTCATATATTAACTTTTATTTCGGTTTTTGAATTCAAATTCGAATTGTCAATTTTTAGCTCTTTATTTTTTATTGGAATCCAAATTTCCTCCTCTGAACTTTCTTCATTTCGTTTGTATTTGTCTCCCAATATTTCAAAATGAGGTCTGTCGTCTATATCGTATTCTGAATTAGGTAACCAAGTAGTAAAAATGTATTCGAACATACCGTAAATGTTGTTGGATCCCTTATGGAGAAACACAGCATATTGTCCTCCATTTAATATAAAGGACTTCATATCATTAGGAACGGTATCAAAGTCCGTCACTTCAACGGTTGCCCATTTTTCGAATTCAGTATTTGGATTGAAATTAGCAAAATACGTGTGAGGATACATTTGCATAGAATAGAATTCAGTGCCCACACGATTTTCTATTTCATTACGTCTGGGCATAAAGCTTTGCCATAATTCCTGGGTTTTATCTTGGGATACAGACATCGAAAGACTTTTTCCAATTAACTTTTTCGCGATTAGACTTTCAATTCTTGGAATCATTTTATTTTTTTTACTGGATAGCTTCTTTTTCTAGTAAAATTAATGTTTTTAGTTTATTTATTTGCTTTTCTGTTTTTTTGTTCCAATAAAATAGCGCTTAAGAAAGGCTTGGTTACTTTTTCAATTTCATCCTCTGAAATGTCTATGGCCTTTGGATTAGCAATTAACTGCAACCAAGGTTTTGGTGCATCAAAATTATAAGAACCAAAAACAAGTACAGGAGTTCCCTTCACTTTTACATTTTCCTCATCGGCTAGAATCCATTGGTCAGCCCAGTCATAAAGATAACGAGCATCTTTTTCCTGAAGACGTAAACAAGAATGCGAAGCCGGGTAACCTGGTAAACTATATTGATGCCATCCCACACCTTCTTTGTTTTCAATATTAAAATTCCATCGTAAATCCCATTCATCATTAAATGTACTGATAGTTTGTTCTGCCTTCCAGTTGGTAAAGAATAGGCCAGTAGGTGTTTGGTCTTTCTTTCGTCCCATATTGGTTGGTCCCGTATAAATTAACTCCCCATTTTCATAAGCGGCAAATGTTTGTGTAGGGTAAGAGAAATAGATAATTTTATCAATGTCTTTTAAATAATCAATATGATGAGGAAACGGAAGATAAAATTCAATATCACCACTCATATCTGTAGGGATAATGACCGAATCCATTTGCACGAAATTTGCTTTGTCAGTTCTGTTAATCGCAAAGGCAATATGAATTTTTGAGGAATCATTTGCGATTTTTTCTAACCACTGTTTTGTTTTTTCTAGGGTATAAGAAATCGTTTTTGGTTGTTTTCTTACACGCACTTTTTTTGTTTCAACAGCATTGTTTGTTTCGCTTTTCTTGCAGGAGAACAACACAAGGACAACGCTTAATAGGAGAATTATTTTTTTCATAACTAATTTGTAAGTTACAAAATTCCACATTTTATCTTATCGATGCATTATACAATTATGGGTTTAAGTTACTTTATTCACACATTGAAGCTCTTATTGTTAGCTTGAAAAAATATTTTTTTGATAATAGGGTAGGGTAAACTAGTTTACAGTTGTCTTACTATTGAAGGTAGCATTACAAACGATAACGTACTATCAATAAAATTAAAAATTATGAAAACAATTAATACGGTAATAGCAATAGTGTTTTTGGGAACAGTAGTATCAATGAATGCTCAAGAAGCCAAAGTAAAAAGCGAAACAAGAGTAAATACAAATCAAGATAAGATAGCGTATTACGAGCAACGTGGAGCCGAAGACGCTCGTTTTGAGATGGAATTCAAAGCCAAAACGAAAGCTGAAGAAAAAGCCTTCTGGAAAGAACAGAAACAATATGAAAGAGATTTAAAGGAAGACAATAACAGGGCGCATCGTGCCTATGTGCAAGGGAAAAAAGACGCCTATGCTGAACATCATTATCATTGTGATGACCATTGTTACCACAGTGATTCATTTTACCATCACGCAGGGTTTTATTATTATCAATACGACCAACGTAATTACCAGAGAAGCCCTCGCAGTACTTCAGTAAATACGCAAATACGAGTAAATACACCAAGTGTGCGATTAGGTCTTTTTTAATATTTTGAATTAGTAAAAAAACCGCTCTTTCCTAGTTGGAAAGTAGCGGTTTTTTTATGGTTATAGTTGTCGTAAGACGAAATGTGTTTTTGAAAATTAGATCTTAATTAAAATAAAAGATGATTTCAGTTTAGTTTTTTTTCAGTTCGAAAATAAATCCAAAACCCAAATGTCTAAAACCTGATTTTATTATTTGCTTTCAAGAAAATTTCTTGTTTTTCCGTTTTTATCCACGATTTCAATTTTTGGATTTCCTTCTTCGTCTACGTGAATTTTTATTTTTGGATTTCCTTCTTTATCGTATAGAAATAAACCGGAACTGTTGGATTTATTTCGTCCAATAAACAATCTCCTTTTTGAGCCTTCTTTGGCCCATAATTCATCCATTTTTTGGTTCCTTAATTCCTTGTTTTCTATTTTTTCCAGTTCTTCAAACTTTGCGTTTCTGGTGTCTATGTTTGAGCCTAACGGAAACTCATTGATGGTTAGCCCTCTTTGAATAAAACTTTTACCATTTTCATATTCTTCCGTATTTAAGAGTTGAATTACTTGGTCATCGTGGTAATTGTCCATTGTAAATGACATTCCTGAGCTGGTTTTGTTGTCTTTGGTTTTTCCTGCAAAAATTAAACCGCCACACTCGTCTCCTTCATCATTAAAGAAAATCATACCGGCCGGTCTTTCTCTTTTTGGGTAATCTTTTCCGTTCATTCTACCTGAATGTTGTCTGGTTTCATTACTGAGTACCATTCTTAGGCTGCCATCTTCACCTATTAAGTTGATTTTTTTTGTAGTGATTTCGTCAAAAGTTTCTTTTTTATCTTCTTTACCAAAAGAGCTTAAAATAACCACGCTAAAAACAAGACTACTTACAATTGCATATCCCGTTAAAAAGTTGACTTTTTTTTCTAATTTAGTTTTCATTTTTTTTGATTTATGTTGGATTTTTATAATTCATTTTAGGAATCGCCTTATACGAGAATCAAATTCTCAGTGGAGCGGCACGTCCAAATTTCATTAGGTTAAGGGTTTATTTGTCATTTCGACGAAGGAGAAATCACATCAGTTACGCTCTTTATGTGATTTCTCCCGATGGTCGAAATGACAAAATCAACATCATTTATTCTTAGCTTGATTGTTTACTGGCTTTTATGGTTTCCAATTCTCCTTGTCAATCCGAAAAATGTTAAAAGAGTTCACTTTTTTTTCAAAGGTCATTCCATTTCTTAAAGCGACTTTTTCAGAGTCTAAATTATCGATATGGATCATTGAGATTAATGAATCAGCACTATTGTTTTCAAATGCATAATTTTTACATTTTGTTGCAGCTTCAATTGCAAATCCTTGTTTCCAAAACTCAGGAAGAATAGAATAACCAATTTCTAATCTCTCGACACTTTCAATTGTTTGAACTAGAAGACCACATTGACCAACAATTCGGTTTGTTGTTTTATTAATTAGGACGTTCATTCCTCCCAAATCATTATCGTATCTATGAAACACTTTGTCAAACCATAACTTGCATAATTCAGATTCGGATAGTTTAGGATCAAGTTGTAAATATTCCGCAATATTATTTGCTTTAAATAAATTTATCCAAGAATTGAAGTCATCTGATCTCAGTAGCCTAAATTTTAGCCTTTCGGTTTCTTGACCTGTTAGTAGGTATTTCATTCGTTTTTGCTTGTGTATATTTAGCTGCTTTGAAGTGGTGTGTGCTTCGTAACCCTTCAATTTTCAGGATTGCAGAAAATAGGAAGCGAAACGATAATTCCACTGAATCCCAGCTAGCTTAAATGGCTGTTGGCAGCTGTATTTAAATTTCATTTAGTTTCATTAAAACTCGATCTGTTATGATGTCTGTTTTATCGCTGAATCCAAATAATCTGTCTTCAAAAATTTCAATGCAAATTAAGAGAAGATTTAAGCAATCTGTTTTTGTAATTAAGTCATTAGGTGTTTTTGTTCCATTTTGACAATTTTCAAAATACAATGAGGATTCCCTTAGGCTTACAAACTCACCATTATTTAATTTATCTTTAATTAAAATTGTTTCTTCTATTCCTATTTTTGATATTGATTTTAAGAATTTAAATGTTATTTCATTTGCAGCAACAAGATGCTTTGTTTTATGATTAAATAATCCATCTTTATTGCGTTTAACAGTTTTATCTGGTTTTTGAAATCCTCTATATATACAAACTTCAGCTTTAGCTATTTCTTCAATTGATGTGATTGTTAAAAAGAAAGATTGGTTTATAAAGTTGTTTTTGTAAAGTAATATTGCGCTATTTAATAAATTTTCAATATGTAAGAGGCATTTTTCATAATCCTCCATAGATTTAAATCCAAGTAAATTTTCTGATTTAACATTACTTAATTCTTCTATTTTTTGATATGAACTTTTTTCCAATTTTATTTTCTAGTTTAGTTGTTACTCTCAATTTCCGGTAATATTACTGCCAACGAATGCCACTTTAAGATGGCTGGAAGTTCGTAAACGCTCAATTTTCGGTTTAACGAAAACTTGATGCGAAACGACAATTCCACTAAATCAAACACTATATCAAAACAGCGGTTGTCGGCTGGCAGAGTTAGTTGTAATTATATAATTTTTCTATTTCTATTGTTTTTTCTAATTTCAATCCATACTTTTCTAAATCTTGTTTTAGATTTTCCATCGATTTATTTCTTATAAGAAAGTCATATTTACCTTTTAAATTAGTTTCGTCCTTAACTAAAATATTAAAACTGTTATTTATTTCGTTAATTAAAGATTTTATTTCTGTATTTGAACAAACGATTTTTGTACTACTGCCTGAATGTCCAATTTCTGTTTTAGGTTCTTTTGATATTTCTATTTTATTTTTATCAATTATTTTTAATTTGTAAATTTCAGTGTTTTTATTTTGAATAATTTCTTTTAAATCTAATGTTTTAAGCAAATTGTATATTATGTCTGCAATTCCACTTTCAGCAGATTTTATATCGGAATTTTTATAAATCAAACTATATTTATTGTTTTTAAATTTTTCAGAAATTATTACTTGTTGTTCATTAATATCTAGCAAATTTGATATGATTTCAGATAATTTTTTATTTGATGCAATATATTTCCCTTTAACTAATGCACTTGCAATCATTGAGTTGTTTCCATTTGTATTTATTAAAGTAAATGTATATTTTGTTTGCTTGTTTTTGATTATCTTAAAAACAACATCTTCCAAATCTTCATTGTTTTTATCATCTTGACTTTTTGCACCTTCGATATTAGTCTTTTTATTATCAATATTAGGTGAAATTTTTCCGTTAATAAATTTCTCAATAAGTTCTTCATTAAGTTCTTCTGGATTTCCTTTCCACCTTACTATTCCATTATTGTCAATTAAAACTGTTATTGGAATTGCAGAAACATTTAATGTTTTATGTGTTTTTTTAGTTTGGTCGCTAATGACAATTGTACTAAACTCAATATGTTTTAAAGTATTTCTTACCTTTTCGGCTTTTTCATCTGTAATTGAAACAAAAATTAAATCATTATTCGATTTAAATTTATTTTGTAATTCATTTATATGCGGAACTGCCGAAAGGCAAGGTGCACACCAAGTTGCCCAAAATTCTAAAACAATGAATTTGTTTTTGAATGATTTATCAGTTGGAATATTTGAAATATAATCAGTTACATTTATTTCTATTTTTTCTTCTGTTTTCTTACAAGAAATCGTAATTAACAATATTGATATAGTAATTAGAATAATTCTGTTTTTCATTAGTTTTTCTTTTTAACGGTCATTTTTTCGCTGCTTGCCGGCAACTTGTTTATAACATCAACTTTATTTGCATTTGTGTATAGATGACACTACTATCATTCAGCGAATTTATAAAAAAAGTAAGACAAAACATTTTTCAAAGTGATATTTGTAGCTTTTATTTTATGGTTTTTTATCATTGAATGTAGTGTTTCGCGTGAAGGATAGCAGCGGTATCCTTTATGGCGCTTCTTTAGCGACAGAAAGATAAAGCGAATAGCCTGACCGTAGCTTTTTGCGGAGGACACGCCCAAAAGGAAATATTAAAACATTTTTATATATCTAATTCTCTAGTTTTCTTCCGGAGTGTTATTTGAAATTTGGTGGTTAGGAGCCCTCTTTTTTATTTCAATTAGAATAAAAAAAAATATTTGATGAGGTTTTCAAATTAACCTATCTTTGCCCGCCGAACAATCGGTAGAAAAACGGTATTATGAAGTTTGATTTATTACAAAAAGACCCGCATACTAAAGCTAGAGCGGGAAGCATTACTACAGATCACGGTGTTATTGAAACACCAATTTTTATGCCTGTTGGGACTGTTGCCTCGGTTAAAGGGGTGCACCAAAGAGAGCTAAAAGAAGATATAAACCCAGATATTATCCTGGGAAACACCTACCATTTATACTTGCGTCCTCAAACGGAAATTCTTGAAAAAGCGGGTGGATTGCATAAATTTATGAACTGGGACCGTAATATTTTGACGGATTCAGGTGGATACCAAGTGTATTCACTTTCGGCTAACCGTAAGATTAAGGAAGAAGGAGTTCGATTCAAATCGCATATTGACGGTTCATACCACGTGTTTACACCTGAGAATGTTATGGAAATTCAGCGTACCATAGGTGCCGATATTATTATGGCTTTTGATGAGTGTACACCATATCCTTGTGATTATAATTACGCGAAGCGCTCGATGAAAATGACCCACCGTTGGCTTGACCGATGTGTGAATCATTTGGAGAAGGTGCCTATGAAATATGGTTACGACCAAGCTTTTTTCCCAATTGTTCAAGGAAGTTGTTACAAAGACTTGCGTCAACAATCAGCCGAATATATTGCGAATTCAAACCAAGTAGGAAACGCTATTGGTGGACTATCAGTAGGGGAACCTGCGGAGGAAATGTACGCAATGACCGAAGTGGTTTGTGAAATTTTGCCAGAGGACAAACCCCGTTACTTAATGGGAGTGGGAACACCTATCAATATTTTGGAAAACATTGCACTGGGAATTGATATGTTTGACTGTGTGATGCCTACGCGTAACGCTAGAAACGGTATGTTGTTTACCGCTAACGGTACGATCAATATCAAGAATAAAAAATGGGCTGATGACTTTTCGCCTATTGACGAAATGGCACTTACTTATGTGGATACAGAGTATACCAAAGCGTATTTACGTCACCTGTTTGCTGCAAATGAATACCTAGGGAAACAAATCGCAACGATTCACAACCTTGGTTTCTATATGTGGCTTGTTCGTGAGGCTAGAAAACACATTATCGCCGGTGATTTTAGAACCTGGAAAGATATGATGGTTAAAAATATGAACCAGAGATTATAAAAAAAATGTTTAAAGTTTTTTTAGTTTAAAGTTTAAAACGGTGTGAATGTATTTGCAATCGTCTTGAACTTTAAACTTTTAAACCTTAAACCTTAAACCTTTTTAAATGCTAACAATAATAGACAAGTACATTCTGAAAAGATATTTAGCCACTTTTTCGGCTATGTTGTTGCTGTTTATACCTATTGGGATTATCATTGATGTGTCTGAAAAGATTAATTTTATGATAGAGCATAAAGTTCCTTTTTGGGATATTGTGGTTTATTATTATCATTTCACGATTTATTTTGCCAATTCCTTGTTTCCCATTTTCCTGTTTTTATCCATTATTTGGTTTACCTCAAAGTTGGCTAATAATACGGAAATCATTGCCATTCTTGGCTCGGGAATATCGTTTACCCGTTTTTTAAGGCCTTATATCATTGGTGCTTCCCTTATATCTGTTTTTGTATTATTAATGGGTTTTTACGTTGTTCCGGTATCGAGTGAAGGGTTCAATAATTTTAGGTATACCTACCTGAAAACCGGAGGGAAAGAAGCAATGCGTGGCGATAATACTGATGTGTATCGACAAATAAGTGAGAACGAGTTTTTATATGTAAATAGCTTTAATACGGAATCTAAAACCGCTTTTAATTTTGTTTTAGAAAAATTCAATAAGGAGAAATTAGAATCTAAAATTACGGCAAGTAGAATAAAATGGAACCCAAAGGATAGTACTTATACCATGTATGATTATACTAAAAGAACGGTGGGGGAACTTGGGGATAAAATTGAAAAAGAGGCTGAGAAAAAAGCCAAGTTCAGTTTTGATTTAGAAGATTTGACTCCAGTGGTATATATAGCGGAAACCCTTAGTTTAAATAAATTATATAAGTTTATTGATAAGGAGAAAAAACGCGGTTCCTCAAATATCAATGTATATATGGTGGTATTGTATAAAAAATTCTCAGTTCCTGTTTCAGCATTTATTCTTACCATTATTGCCGTTTCAGTATCTGCAATGAAACGTAGAGGCGGAATGGGAATGAATTTAACCATAGGAATTGCTATTGCTTTTGGGTTTGTCTTTTTTGATAAAATTTTTGGAGTACTAGCCGAAAAATCCACTTTCTCACCTTTAATTGCCGTTTGGTTTCCCAATGTTGTTTTTGGGATATTGGCGATATTTTTATTACGAAATGCAAAACGATAAATTTAAAAGTTATTTAAATCTTCATTTAATTGTTTTTATCTGGGGATTCACTGCCATATTAGGCGCTTTAATTACCATTACTGCTGATGCTTTAGTTTGGTATCGAATGCTTTTTGCTGCTGTATTTCTACTGTTTTTTATTGTGTTTAAGAAAAAGTCATTCCTTATCCCAATGAAATCCTTACTTAAACTTATTTTTGTGGGTTTATTGATTGCTTTGCATTGGATATTCTTTTTCCACGCCATTCATATTTCTAATGTTTCCATTACACTTTCGGTTTTTTCATTGGGAGCTTTTTTTGCGTCTTTATTAGAACCGTTATTTTATGGTCGAAAGATACTTTGGTATGAAGTGTTTTTTGGTCTAATCATCATAGCTGGGCTGGGAATGATTATGAAAGTTGAGGTAAATTACCTTGAGGGAATGCTATATGCCTTAGTTTCTATAATTCTTGGAGTGTTGTTTACTCTTTTTAATGGAAAATTAATATTGGATCACGATTCCTCAGTAATCACTTTTTATGAGTTTGTGGCTGGGGTGTTTTTTATAACGCTTTACTTTTTAACACAAAATAAATTCTCTTTAGACTTCTTTGTTTTGACATTAAACAATTGGATGCTGATTTTGTTACTGGCTTCAGTATGTACGGCTTATGCTTTTACAGCATCAGTAAAGGTTATGGAGAAGCTAAGTCCTTATACCGTTATGCTTACCACTAACCTAGAACCAGTTTATGGCATAGTATTAGCGTATTATATCATTGGCGGGAAAGAAAAGATGAGCACTTCTTTTTACATAGGTGCTTTTATCATTATCCTAACTGTTATCCTAAACGGAATTATCAAGCATAGACAAAAAAGAGTTGAATAACCAAAAGCAAAATTAAATATTGTCTTTTCGAATGTTAATCTACTGATATACAACAACTTATATTTGTGTTTAATTTAACAATCGGAAACAAAATAAATACAATACCTTTGCAAAGTTTTACTAATTAAAAACCAAGGAATGCAAAAACACTTGCGCTTAAACGAATACAAAGTACTGGGATTTAGGCTTTTATTAGCTTACTTTTTTTACTTCATCTCCCGAATTTTATTTTACCTATACAATTCAGATTTACTTAGAGTAGAGTCAGTTTCTGATTTTATGTCTTTAAGTTATTATGGTTTGGCCTTTGATACAACTGCTATACTTTACGTTAATATTTTGTTTATCGTTTTTTCGATACTACCCTTTTATAAAAACACAAATAAAGGATATCAGAAATTTCTTTTCTACTTGTATTTTTTTACAAACCTTTTGGCCTATGCCACAAATTTTATAGATTTCATTTACTATAAATTCACATTTGCTCGTACAACTACGGCAGTTATGAACGTATTAGAACACGAGACGAATAAAGTAATACTATTTAGTAATTTTCTAATTGAGTATTGGCATGTATTTGTATTGTTTCTAGCTCTGTCAACGCTATGGATATATCTCTATAAAAAAGTAGTGGTTCAGGATTTTAATCCTTTAAAACACATTCCGTATTTAGGATTTTCAACTGTTGGTTTCTTGTTTGTAGTGACTATGGTTATTGGAGGAATTCGTGGCGGTGATTTTAAGAAATCAACCCGACCTATTAATCTTTTGGACGCTAGCCGTCATGTGAAGAACATCGTACATTCGGATATTGTTTTAAACACTCCGTTTTCTATAATTAGAACTTTGTTTAGCAATAGTTTTTTAAAGACTTCTTACCCTGATGTAAATCAACAAGTGATTGCAAGTTTAGTGCAGCCTATAAAAAGCTACCATAACAATCCTAAATCTAAACCTAATGTGGTTGTTCTTATTCTAGAAAGCTACGGGCGTGAATATATTGGCGCTTTTAATAAAGACGCAAACATCCCAAATTATAAAAGCCACGCTCCATTTTTAGATTCTTTGTCACAACACAGTATGATTTATACAAATGGTTATGCAAATGGGAGACAATCAATTCATGGAATGTCATCAGTTTTATCTGGAATACCGTCTTTTAAAGATGCTTTTACGTCTTCTCCTTATCCAAAACAAAAAATAGAATCAATCGTTTCAGTATTGAAAAGTGAAGGATATGACACTTCTTTTTTTCACGGTGCTGCCAATGGATCGATGGGATTTCTAGGATTTAGTAATATCCTGGGGATTGATAATTATTACGGAAGAACAGAGTTTAATGATGATAGTCAATTTGATGGATTTTGGGGAATATGGGACGAACCATTTCTACAGTACATGAAGAAAACATTGGATAAAAAGAAAGGGCCGTTTTTTGCTTCGGCATTTACCGTTTCCTCTCACGAACCATATATCATACCTGATAAATATAAAAAGACTTTTCATGAAGGAGGAGTTCCCATGCATAAATGCGTTGAATATACTGACTTTGCATTAAAACAGTTTTTTGACAGTGCTAAAAAAGAAGCTTGGTTTTCTAATACTATTTTTGTTATTGTAGCTGATCATTGTAACCAAATATTTTATGACGAATATAGAAAACCTATCAACCGTTATGCGGTTCCTATATTGATTTATCAGCCCAATAGTAAGTACGTAGGCGTTGATACTGATTTAGCGCAACAAATAGACATTTATCCTACTATCTTAGATATGATAGGGTATGAGAAACCTTTTAGGAGTTGGGGGAGAAGTTTATTAGACAAGAAATCAAGTGAGCCTTTTGTGATAAATTCCACGGGAAATATATACCAATTTTCTAAAGGGAATTATATATGTACATTTGATGGTAAAAATGCACTTGGTTTTTACGATAAAGACGATAAAGCATTAAAACATAATTTGATTAAAAACAGAAATCCTGAAATGGATGCTGTAGAATTGAATTGCAAAGCTTTCATACAAGATTATATGGATCGAATAGTGGATAGAAAACTATACGCTAAATAGTTCTTAGAGTATTAAATTGAAAAATAAATAAAATATAATATGAAGATTAATAAAAAAATAATTGGCTTTTCTTTACTGGCATTGGTGTTGATTTTCGTGGCAAAATATGTGTATGATATGAATATCAATCATAATTTTGAAACGATTACTGAAGGGAAAGTATACAAATCAGGTGTTATTCCGCCGGATGAAATAGAAAGCTATGTAAAGAAGTATAATATAAAATCGATAGTTGATTTGAGGTTTCCTGGAACTGCTGATTTAGTAAATAATCCTGAAATCCCTACTGAACTTACAGCAGAACAGGATGCTGTAGCAAAAATTAAAGGAGTAAGATATTTTAATAATGGTTCTGATCAAGTGCCAAATCAAAAAAACCTGGATACTTTCTTTAAAATTATGGATGATAAAGATAACTATCCAGTTCTAATACACTGTTATCACGGTACGGGAAGAGCCGAAATGTATTCGGCTTTGTATCGAATAGAATACGAAAATTTCAAGAATGAAGAAGCGCGTCAAGGTGTTAGAACATTAGTGAAGTTTAGTTCATTTGATGACGGAACTCCAAAAGGAGAGTATTTAAAAGCGTATATACCGCGTAAAGAAACAGCTGGGGTAAAGAATTGATATCGAGTTAAATACTGTTTATTAGTGTCTGAAAAGCCTGTTTTTAAAGTTGCTATTTAGTTATTATTTGAATCTTTTTAAGGTTTAAATTAGAAAATTATTAGCTTCTTGAATGATTTAATATTTATATTTGCATCTCCAAAACAAAAACTAAAACAAAAACGCACAAATCCTATGGAATATTTAGATTTTGAGCTTCCGATAAAAGATCTAGAAGATCAGTTAGATAAATGTCTGGTCATTGGTCAAGAATCAGATGTTGATGTTACAAACACTTGTAAGCAAATCAACAAAAAATTAGAAGAAACTAAAAAGAAGATTTATAAGAACTTGACAGCATGGCAACGTGTTCAATTGTCAAGACATCCTAATAGACCTTATACTCTAGATTATGTTAGAGCACTATGTGGCGATACTTTTTTAGAGCTTCACGGTGATAGAGGTTTCAAAGATGACAAAGCCATGATAGGTGGTTTAGGAAAAATTGGCGGGCAGTCATTTATGATTGTTGGTCAACAAAAAGGATACAATACTAAAACACGTCAATATAGAAATTTTGGGATGGCAAATCCTGAAGGATATCGTAAAGCTTTGCGTTTGATGAAAATGGCAGAGAAGTTTGGTATTCCCGTTTTGACTCTTATAGATACTCCGGGTGCTTATCCTGGACTTGAAGCAGAAGAACGCGGACAAGGTGAAGCTATTGCAAGGAACATATTTGAAATGACTTTGCTTAAAGTGCCTATTATTTCTATCATTGTAGGTGAAGGTGCTTCAGGTGGTGCATTAGGAATAGGTGTGGGAGATAAAGTATACATGTTAGAAAACACTTGGTATTCTGTAATTTCACCTGAATCTTGTTCTTCAATTTTATGGAAAAGTTGGGATTTTAAAGAGCAAGCAGCCGATGCTTTAAAACTGACTTCAGCTGATATGAAAAGACAAAAATTAGTTGATGACATTATACCTGAACCATTAGGGGGAGCTCATTACGATAGAGAAACCACTTTTGAAACTGTTAAGGAGTATATTATGAAAGGGTTCAATGAATTGAAAGACTTATCAACAAAAGATTTAGTCGCTCAAAGAATGGATAAATACAGTAATATGGGAGAATTCAAAGAGTAAATTCTTACTTTTATTATATAAATCCGAAGCCTTACAGTTTCGGATTTTTTTTGGCTTATAAACAAAAGCTTACTACTTATAAACATTTTTTAGTAATAACTCAATAGTGTTTTTTTTTAATTTTATGTTACTTTCGCTTTATGGAAAACTTCAAAAACATTAGTCCTTTTAAGGTCGACAAATCTACTATTATAAGCCTGGAAAAGGGTAAGTTACCTCCTCAGGTTTTAGAATTAGAAGAGGCGGTTCTTGGAGCAATGATGATTGATAAAAAAGGGGTCGATGATGTAATTGATATTTTACAAGCAGATGCTTTTTATAAAGATGGGCATAAATATATTTTTGAAGCCATTGTAGAACTTTTTACTGAAACACAGCCTATTGATTTATTAACGGTTTCAGCTCAGTTAAGAAAAAACGGAAAACTGGAAATTGCAGGTGGAGATTTTTATTTAATTCAATTGACTCAAAAGGTTTCCTCTTCTGCTCATATCGAATTTCACTCTAGAATAATTCTTCAAAAATTTATTCAAAGAAGTTTGATTCGTATTTCATCTGAGATTATTGAAGCTTCTTATGACGAAACAACTGATGTGTTTGATTTATTAGATCAAGCGGAATCTAAATTATACGAGGTTACTCAAGGGAATATTAAGAGAAGTTCTGAAACAGCCCAAAGTTTAGTATTGCAAGCCAAAAAGAGAATTGAAGAAATTAGCAAGCAAGAAGGACTGAGTGGTGTAGAAACTGGATTTACTCTTTTGGATAAGCTTACTTCTGGTTGGCAACCAAGTGATTTAATTATCATTGCAGCGAGACCAGCGATGGGAAAAACGGCATTCGTACTTTCTATGGCTAGAAACATTGCGATTGATTTTGGACATCCTGTTGCTTTATTCTCTTTAGAGATGGCTTCAGTCCAATTAATTACCCGTTTAATATCGTCTGAAACAGGATTGTCTTCAGAAAAATTAAGAACAGGAAAACTAGAGCCACACGAGTGGACAATGTTGAGTACTAAAGTTAAAAACTTAGAAAAAGCACCACTTTTTATTGATGATACTCCATCACTTTCAATTTTTGATTTAAGGGCTAAGTGTCGTCGTTTAGTTTCGCAACACGGAATTAAAATTATTATTATTGATTATTTGCAGTTGATGACTGCCGGTGGTAATGGAAAAGGGGGAGGAAACCGTGAACAGGAAATTTCTACTATCTCTCGAAATTTGAAAGCCCTGGCAAAGGAATTGAACGTTCCCGTAATAGCGCTTTCTCAGTTATCGCGTGCTGTTGAAACACGTGGATCGAGTAAAAGACCTTTACTTTCTGACCTTCGTGAATCGGGTGCGATTGAGCAAGATGCAGATATTGTATCCTTTTTATATCGTCCAGAATATTATAAGATTGATGAATGGGATGATGACGAAGCTTCTCCTACTGCAGGACAAGCGGAAATAATGATAGCAAAACACCGTAATGGTGGTATTGAAAACGTACGTTTGAAATTCATTGGTCATCTGGGTAAATTTGACAATCTAGATGATTTTAGTGGTAATTATGATGATTTACCTTCTTCTATGAATCAGGATGATAATCCATTCATAACTAAAAATCTTCCTTCAGCTCATGAAGCTTTTGGAAGTAATTTTAATGATGAAGAGGACGACAGTGATATGCCTTTCTAATAAATGATTTTGAAATCCGCTTTTATAGCGGATTTTTTTATGGCTGTATTTAATGGTGTTTTGAAGATTTGAAAGTGAAGTTTGAGTGGATATCAGTTCCAGAATGTGTTGTTGAATTGATTATTTGTTTTTTTGCCTGAAAAATCTTCTAATATATTTTATTGTTGATAATATTAATATGATAACTAAGTGGAATTTATGCTTACTGTATTGTAATTATGCTATTATCATAGGTTTTTGTTTTTATTAGGGACTTTATTTTTCTTCTTAAAACATAAAATAAAACAGTAACTTGGCATACTTTATATTTATAATTTGCAGAAAAATTTATATAACCAAAACCTGAATAATTATGCACAAAGAAACCACAGAAGAAAACAATATACAAAGAGTGAAAAATAGTGTTAATGCCATTTCTCTAGAAACAGCTCAAAAATGGGCTAAACGTTGGAAGAAAAAAGAAGGGAATTACAATAAACATCATAATTTGAATGCTTTTTTGATTCCCAAAGTTGATTTGTTGGAGGTATTGGCTGAAGGCGTTGATGCTGTAAGAGCTTATATAGGTGTGGATGATAACAATGTCGAGAAATTGATGATTGTGGGTACTAAATTCAACCCCGAAACTAAAATTTATGAAGATATGATTACCGTTGGGGTTGGTGACGCAAATCCCGTTGAAGACGATATTTATGATTTTACAAGACCTTGTCCAACTGACTGTGACCCGTCAAGTCCTTTAATGACTAGGAATTAATGAATCAATTACTTGCATATATTGGATATCTGATTTTATTATTGAATTTAGTCCTTTTTTTTATAAGATTTTCCAATCAAGGGAAAGCTTATAAAATATTTGTTTTTTACTTAGGATTGGTTTTTGTAGTTCAAATTTTGGCGGAAATTTTAATTCAACAGAAAAGAAACAATCTATTTCTATCGCACTTTTATTTCATTGGACAGTTTGTCGTATTGAGTATTTTTTACTTAAATATATTAAAAAAAGTAGATTTCCAGAGAAAGATAGTGAAGGGGGGCTTAATTATAGGTTTATTAATTATAGCATTTCAATATATCAAGGAACCGGAAGCTTTTTTAAAGTTCAATCTGTTCGAAATAATACTAACTTCTATTTTATTGGTTGCTTATGCAGCATTTTATTTTTATAACCAACTAACAACTGAAAATAGGGATTTCTATTATATTAATATGGGGATACTTTTATATTTATCAGGAAGCTGTATTTTATTTTTAGTGGGAAATTTGATGACGAGCCTAAGCCCTAAATTAAATAAAATTCCATGGATCCTAAATGCCTTTTTATATATAATTTATCAACTCTTTATTCTAGTGGAATGGAAACAAAGTTTTTATAAAAGAAAAGATCAGAAAAGTTTATGAAGAAAGAAGTAATTCTAGAAGGGGAATTAATAGAAGTAATAATCTATAGTAGTGTCGCTTTTCTCTTGATGGGAATAGTATTGGTTTTGTTTTTCTATTTTTCGAGAAAAAAAATTGTCCAAAAGGAATTAGAGAAAAGGGATCTTGTTATCAGTCATCAAAAAGAACAATTGCGAGCAGTTATTCTTACGCAAGAAGCAGAACGTAAACGTATAGCTCAAGATTTACATGATGATATTAGTTCTAAACTCAATATTGTTTCATTGAATAGCCATTTATTGAAAACTCCAAATTTATCCGATAATGAAATTGCTGAATTTACTGGGAACATAATCGATCTTACCGGAAAAGCATTAGATAGTACAAGAAGGATTGCCCATGATTTGTTGCCTCCTGTTTTAGATAAATTTGGTCTTCATGCCGGCATCGAAGAATTGTGTCAGGATTTTAATAATAGCAAATCTGTGGTTGTTAACTACCAAAATAAGGTTCAGTTTGATGATTTGGATAAGGACAAACATTTACATATCTTTAGAGTACTACAGGAATTGATAAATAATTCAATACGTCATGGAAAAGCTAAAAACATTTCTATACTTTTTGAAAATATAAACGGATTGAATTACTGTAAATATTCGGATGATGGTTGTGGGTTTGATTTGAAAGACAAACAAAATCAAAACGGGCTTGGAATGAAAAATATTGAGAGTAGGATTTCTTTTTTGGAAGGGAGTATTGTTTTTGATTCAAGTTTTAATAAAGGAATAGAAGTGGGTTTTAATTTTTAAATTATGAATAATCGTATCAAAATAATTTTAGTTGATGACGAAATTCTTTTTCGTAAAGGGATTTCTTTTCTATTAGAAAGGGAAAAAAATATTGAAATATTTTTTGAAGCTTCAGACGGGAATGAACTTTTAACATTCTTAAAAGAAAGTATAATTCATCCTGATATTATTATTATGGATTTGAATATGCCATCTTTAAATGGAGTTGAAGCTACTAAAATCATTAATAATGAATATCCAAATATCAAGATAATTGCTTTAACAAGTTACAATACTAAATCTTTTATTGTTAATATGATGAATGTGGGAGCAGCTTCTTATTTAATGAAAAACGCTACTCCTGAAGAATTAGTTATAACAATTATGGAAGTTAATGAAAGAGGTTTTTACTACAATGAGGATGTTATGAAAATTATTCATGAAACAGTTTCAAGTAATAAAATCACCAAAACTTTTTTTGACCCTAATTTTCTAACCTCTCGTGAAAATGAAGTGCTAGAATTAATATGTTTACAAAAAACGACTGTTGAAATTGGAGAAATTCTTTTTATAAGCCCTAGAACAGTTGAAGGACATAGAAATAATTTATTGCTTAAAACGGAATCTAGAAATATTGCTGGATTGGTAGTCTTTGCTATAAGGAATGGAATTGTAACTCTTGGGGATTTATTGAAATAGTATAAGCAAAAATAAGAACGGTCTAATGTATTATAGACAGTTCTTATTTTTGAATATCGTTTTTACGATATTTATTTTTTAATTTCTCCGTCAGGTTTGACTACAATTTTTCTTGTTTCCTTCCCTTTTTTCATCTTGATTGTATATTCTTTTTTAGTTATATCACCATCTTCTTGTGAAAATATAAATTTGTCATTTGTAATTTCCCAACCAGGATATTCTTTGAATAAAGAATAAATTACAGCATTTGGAAGTATTACATTTTTATAATTTTCCACTACTCTAATTAATTTTCCGTTTTCATTATAGTTTGCCACTAATGTTCCCTTTTTGGATTCCATCATTACTAAATATGTGTCATAACCTTCGAAATCTTTTCCTAAACGGTATCCTATAAATTTTCTTTGTAGTGCTTTTACATTTTTGTCAGGGTTGTTATCTGGTAAATAAACTGAGAAATCTTTTCCGGCACTTTTAATAACAACGCTAGGAAGTTCTTCCATTTTTAGGGATGCTATTGCATCTTCAGTTGATTTGTCTTCTTGGCTATATGTTGTATTGATTATACTTACCAATAGCAACGCAATAATAAATGTTTTCATAATAATTGATGTTTTGTAAATTTTTCGCGCTTTTCATACGTACTTATTTGTAACCGTATCAATACAATTATATCAGAATAAATCGATAATATAATGGTTAGTTAATAAGTGAAATGGTGTGGTTTTTTGGCTCAAGCCCTGATTTATTGCGCTTTTTATAAAAAATCGGGATTATGGCCTCTTTTTAATATTTGAATCATAGGCTTTTTTTATGTATTAGTTTAAAACTAGTTACAATTTCCTGTGGTTTTTAATTTGGAGTTTAAAAAATTTGGAACTCCAATTGCCTTTTCGAGACTGTTTTTTGGAGTTTTTATTGAATTTAAAGAACTGTTCTATAGTTTGGGTCTATAGGTAATTTCATTAGTAGGATTCGGAAATCTTGAAATTTGCTTTAAATGTTTTTTAAGGATATTAATCGTTTTTCTAATCTTTTTTTAATTTAAGAAAAATGCAAATGATATGACAAAATGTAAAAAACAATAATAAGTAGCACTAACAATAAGGCGCCAGATTTTTTAAGTAGCATAAAACCATTAAATGGATTATTATTATTATTAGATTTCATTATTAAAATTTTCATTTTTACTTTTATTAAAATAACATACACAAATTTAAGAATTGTAGCTAATGTGTATATACGTGTTTTTACTTGAATTATAATTTTTATACTGTAGAAGTGCATCTTTATAGAGTTCTGGTTTTTTACTTGATTTTCACGAGTACTAATCTTACTATAGAATGCATTTAAAAGTTAAATTTGACTAATAATCCCCCTTAGCTTTTATATCTTTGATTTAAAATAATCAATATGGCTTTGAGAAAGATAGTTGTCGTTTTTTTATTACTGATATCCTTTTCAGTAAAAGCATCTTTTATTTTGTTGCCAATGGATCCAGAAACCCAACAAAATCATCTTAAAGCGTATGGTATTACTTATTGGTGTATCGATAAAAAATACAAAGCAAGCTGGTTGCTCAATTATAGAGGAGGCTCTTTTTTATTGCCTGATGTTCCTGAGATTAGAAAAGAATGCCAAATACGGGGAGTGTCTTTTGAAATACTTACCGATAGTCAGACTAATAGTATCCTTGAAGAAATAGCTAGTCCTTCCCAAAATATGGAAACGGTTATTCTTGAAAAAGCACCTAGAGTTGCTGTTTATACTCCCAAAGGAAAGAAACCTTGGGATGATGCAGTGACACTTGTACTTACCTACGCCGAAATTCCTTTTACACCTATCTATGATGAAGACGTTTTATCGGATGGTTTATTGCTTTATGACTGGTTGCATTTACATCACGAAGATTTTACTGGACAATATGGAAAATTCTTTGGTTCTTATAGGAATGCACCATGGTATATCGAACAAAAGAAAGAAGCTGAAACATTGGCTACAAAATTAGGATACAATAAAGTTTCCGATGAGAAATTAGCCGTTGCCCAAAAGATTCGTGATTTTGTTATTGGGGGTGGATTTATGTTTGCGATGTGTTCAGCTACAGATAGTTTTGATATTGCACTGGCCGCTGAAGGAATTGACATATGTGAGGCTATGTTTGATGGTGATGCGAGTGATTCTAATTACCAGTCAAAGATTGATTTCACCAAGTCTTTTGCTTTTAAGAATTTTACTTTGGAAAGAAAGACAGAGCGTTATGAGTTTTCGGATATTGATATGACGGAGAAAAGACAAATTCCGTTAGATAAAGACTATTTTACTTTAATGGAATTTTCGGCTAAATGGGACCCTATCCCTACTATGCTTTGTCAAAATCACACTCAGTTAGTAAAAGGATTTATGGGACAAACAACCTCTTATGACCGAGAGTTTGTAAAATCTAATGTGTTGGTTTTAGGCGAATGTCTTTTAAATAATGAAGCGCGCTATATTCATGGACAAAAAGGAAAAGGAATGTTTACTTTTTATGGTGGCCATGATCCTGAAGATTATCAACACAGGGTAGGGGATTCCCCTACAGTTCTTGATTTACACCCTAATTCTCCTGGCTATCGATTAATATTGAATAATGTCTTGTTTCCCGCTGCCAAAAAGAAAAAGCAAAAAACATAATAATAAGATTTTCATATTACCCTTTTTAATTTTATTGAACTGATGGCTTACGAAGCAATTTTAAAAGAGATACAGCAAGAGTGTATTGCGTTCCCGACAATAGGGAATGTAACGACAACTATACCCGAATTAGCAAAAATTGACCCGAATAAATTTGGGATCCACATAACAACAATTGATGGAGAGAATTCTGGTATTGGTGATAGTGAGGATAAATTTTCCATTCAGAGTATATCAAAAGCATTAACTGTAGCATTAGCTTTTTCATTTTCAGGTGAAAGTATCTGGAAAAGAGTAGGGGTAGAACCTTCTGGAACGGCTTTTATACCAAACGAAAATATAATATATACCAATTTTGATAATTGGTTTTTTTATGTTATATTTGGACTATATTATAAAAGTAATCATGGCGCATGCAAAAATTTTGGTAATTAAGGAAACCGAAAAAGAAATAAAAAATCTGCTCAAACAATCTATTCCGTTTATTGGTCAACGTTTGAGAGTTCTGCTGATTTTGAAGCAAAACGAAAAAGTAGGGATTTCTAAACGTGAGGTTGCTAAATTAGCTGTGGTTGACCCTAATAGCGTTCAGAATTGGAGGACATTATACCTTAATTCTGGAATTGAGGGTTTGATGAAGCATCAAAAAACAGGTTTTAAGCCGTCGGCTTTTAATGCTATTGAACACAATATGTTGGAAACAAAACTCAACGACCCTCAAAATGGACTTCAAGGCTATGTTGAGCTTAAAGATTGGATTGAAAAAGAATCAGGGAAGACTTTCAATTACAATACGTTGCTTTATTATTGCATCAGGAATTTTAAATCAAGTGTAAAAGTAGCCCGCAAAAGTCATGTCCAAAAAGACGAAGATCAGGGAATCTCTTTTAAAAAGACTTCGGACGAATCTGTCAAGAAATAGCACTAAATACGGTGGGTGATTTTGACTCTGTAAACTTGTATTTTCAAGATGAATCGCGTTTTGGTTTGTTCACTCGAAACGGAAAATCAGTTACTGCTATTAGTGTTAAGCCGATTTGTGCTTTCCAACAAGTTTTTAAATCAACTTGGCTTTCTGGAGCTTTTTCGCCCATAACTGGAGACCATTTTCAATTAATACTCCCACATTGCAACGCTGATAATTTTCAAGTTTTTTTAGATAATTTCTCAAAGGAAAATCCGAAAGAACTCAAAATAATGGTGCTGGATAATGGAAGGTTTCATAAGGCAAAAAAATTAATCATTCCTGAAAATATTGTTTTGGTTTTTCTACCACCATATAGTCCAGAACTTAATCCCGCTGAAAAAATGTGGGCAAAATACAAACGAGAATTTTCTAATAAATTTTATAATTCATTGGAAGATGTAGAAGATTTCATTACTAATGTCGTAAAAGCTACAAGCAAAAAAGAGGTAATGAGTATCTGTGGATATAGCTATGTATTTTTAGATAAAATTTGGGCCATATAATACATGTGTTTGGTATTAATTCTTTAATCCAACTAGAATATGAGAAAGGCATTCCCAGAAACCCATTCATAAACTCGGGAGCCATTGTTATTGCAGATATTTTAGTTTCTTGTTTAAAAAATCCAAAAGACGATTTTCTGGAATTTGTTCGAATGATTTCAGGAAGTCGTACCATAGATTATAATATATCAGTAGCTCAATCTGAAAAAGATACCCGTTTTAGAAATGCGGCTTTAGCCAATTTTTTAAAGTCTTTTGGGAATATTGAAAATGATGTAGACACCGTTTTGGATTTTTATTTCCATCAATGTTCTATTGAAATGAATTGTCTAGAACTGGCAAATTCTTTTTTCTTTTTTGCCAATGAGGGAAAAACGAAAGAAGGGAAACAAATTTTGACTAAAAGTCAAGTGAAACGACTCAATGCTTTAATGCAAACTTGCGGTTTCTATGATGAGTCAGGTGAGTTTACCTATAAAGTAGGTTTGCCAGGTAAAAGCGGAATAGGGGGCGGAATTGTTGCTTTGTATCCTAATAATTTTGTGATTGCCACTTGGTCTCCTAAATTAAACAAAAAAGGAAATTCAGAATTAGGAATGCATGCCTTGGAATTATTTACTACTAAAACAGGATTGTCTATATTTTAATTTTCAATATTTATATATAAAACAAAAGCCAATCAATTAAGATTGGCTTTTGTCTTTTAGCCCTGATTACTTCACTTGATTTCTATTTTTATCAGAGTTCAGTGAACTTCGTTTGCAGTGGAAATCCTATTTATTCCTTTAAAAAATTAATAGATTACAATGTAAAGCAGGAAATCGAAGATTCAGCGAAGCTAAATAGCTCTTAGAACTATTTATTATTGTCGATTACATAATTCAACACTTTGGTCATAAGATGCACTCGGTCTTTTCCTGAAACATTGTGTTTGTGCATTGGATAAGGGAAAAAATCCATTTGTTTTCCAGCTTCTACAAACTTTTTAACCAATGCTAAATTATGTTGCATTACCACCACATCATCACTGGTTCCATGAATTAAAAGCAATTTTTCTTTTAAATCCTTCACATAATTTAAGGTGTTGGCCTCGTCAAAACCTTTTTGGTTTTCCGCTGGAGTATCCATATAACGTTCTCCATACATAATTTCATAATATTTCCAGTCAGTTACTGGACCTCCCGCAACACCTACTTTAAAAACATCCGGTTTACGCAATAACAATGAAGTGGTCATAAATCCTCCAAAACTCCAACCGTGAACCGCCAAACGATTTCCGTCAACATAAGGAAGGGATTTCAAATATTCAACACCTTTCATCTGGTCCTCCATTTCATTGACACCTAAGCGGCCGTGGATTATGCTTTCAAATTCAAAACCACGATTGTCAGATCCACGGTTATCAACCGTATATACTAAATATCCTTGTTCAGCCATCCAGTACATCCAAAGACTGGCTCCATCTAGAAAGGAATTCGTCACCAATTGTGCATGTGGTCCTCCATATACATAAACTAAAACCGGGTATTTTTTACTAGGGTCAAAATCACTTGGCTTGATTAATCGGGTGTATAAATCAGTTGTTCCATCAGCTGATTTTATAGTTTTAACTTCAGAAGTTCCTAAAGCATAACCTTCATATTTATTAGTGCTTTCAAGAAGTGTTTTAGATTTTAAATTTTTATCGTATAAAACAGATTTTGAAGGCGTTGAATGATTAGAATATTCATCAAAAAACCAGTTTCCATCTGTACTTATTGATACTGTATGTACGCCTTCTTCTTTAGTGATTAGCGTTTGTTTTCCTTTTAGATTGACTTTGTAAGCTAACATATTAATGCCTTTTTCTCCTGTTGCCGAAAAATAAATCTCCGTTCCAGCAGGATTGCTTCCTAGGATTGTTCTTAATGGGAATTTATTATCAGTCAGTTTTTTTATAAGTTTCCCTTCAATAGAATAGTAGTACATATTATTGAATCCATCTTTTTCGCTGATCCAAACAAAATTATTCGATTTGTTGTTTGGAAAATAAGCTGGATGTTCCGGTTCTACCCAACGATCATTTTTTTCATTAAGTATGGTTCTTACAAAATTTCCCGTTTGTGAGTCATACACATTCAAGGACATATCATTTTGTCCACGATTCAACTCGGCAATCACAACATATTTTTCATCTGGAGTCCAGGAAAGATTAGTTAGATAATCTTCTTGATTTCCTTTTGGAGAAATAAAAACCGTTTTTTGAGTCGTAAGATTGTAGATTCCCACTCTTGGTTTTTCACTTTTTTGACCAATCATTGGGTATTTTATATTTTCTAATTTCCCCGGAGTCTGGGTGATGTCTAGCAAAGGATAATCGGCCACATCAGATTGGTCTTTTTGATAAAAAGCTAAAAAAGATGCTTTTGGCGACCAGAAGATTCCATTACTGATGCCGAATTCACTTCTTGAAATGGCCTGACCTGAAACAATACCTTCGTTTGTTTCATTAGTAACCGTAATTTTTTGGTTGTTTTTATTCAGAAAATATAAATTGTTAACTTCAGTAAAAGCTAGATTTTCTTTTGCTGTATCGAAAGTTTGATTTTCTGCCTTTTCAGGAAGTGTCTGAATTAATTTTCCTGATTTTGTAGCAATTGAATACGTATAATATTTTCCTGCATCAGTAAATAAAAGGGTGTTTGAATCAATCCATTCTGTCCCGAAAAAGTGTTTCAAATTAGTTCCTAATGCTGAATTAACATCGACTAATTTGACTAATTCATTAGCTTTTGAATCGGCGGTATTGGCAGTTTTCATTTTTGACCAACCTTCTGTATAATAAACATACTGGTTTGATTTTGGAATCCAATTAAAACCACTTAGGTTGTCAGCTTTAAATTGGCGATTTTGTTGTAAAACACCTTCTTCGAGCGTTAATTTTTTGGTTTGACCAATTGAAGATAATGATACAATGCAACTCAGAAAGAGAATTGAAAATTTATTCATGAATAATGATTTTGGTTTCTAATAAAATGTAAATATACTAATTGTTTACAGCTTATTGTTTGACTATAATCATTGCTTATTGTTACAATAAAAAAGACAGAAAGGTATTTCTATTGTATACCTATAAAATCAGTTAAGAGAAAATTCAAACCATATAGGAATGTGGTCAGATACTGCTCTTGCTTCTTTTAAGGAGTTGAAGCTTTTATAAAATGATATAATTCCTGAATTTAGTGGTTTTACTTTAATGGTGGAGTAGTGCATATTATCGAATTCAGCCGATAAACATTCTCCATTTTTACATTCTTGTTTTAAAGATGTCTTTTGATTTTCTAAAATGGCTTTATATCCCATTTTTTTCAAAGGATTAAAAACTGTATGCGATTGTGGGCAATTGAAGTCTCCAGCGAATATCAAATTCAAGGTTGGATATTCCTCTGGGAGGTATTTAAAATATTTAATCTCCGTTTCGGGCTGTTTACTTTTGGTAATTGCGTGAAAATTGACAATTGTAAACTGTTTTTTTTGATATTCAAACGTACAGAAATAAGGTTCTCTATCAATTTCAAGATGGTATTTTATTTCTAACCAAGGGTTGCCTATTTTTTTTAGTACAGCTGTTTTCCAAAGAAAAGCATAACGTTCTGTTTTGTAGGCACTGCTACTTGTAGGCTCACTGATTACATAATCCCATTTGGCTCCTTTTCTGTTTAGCTCGTCAGCAAGTTTAGCTACAGCTTGGGCGCCGCCATATCCCGCCACTACTTCTTGAATGGCTACTAAATCATAATTTTTTAATGTATTGGCAATATAACTGATTGTTTCATCAGACTTTGATTTTCCAAAATTTTCCAAGTTCCAAGAAACGAGTTTGGCTTGTGGATATAAAATCGAAATATAAAGTAGAAATAGAAACGTGAAGAAATATTTCATTTAATAGTTTAGTACTAAAATAGGTTTGTTAAAGACTTCTATTAATATGTAGTTGATGTCTTGATTTAATCATCATACTTAAATTTAAAACTATCATATTTAATAATACGTTGTTCTTTTTTTTGTTTTATTGGACAAGAAGACAACAACAAAAATAGTGGGAATAAGCCTAGTATAATTAATTTTTTCATTTTCATTTTAAAATCAGAATTCGACTGATTTTATTAATTTCATTTTAATTTTATAAACTCTTTTAACCTGACTTTCGGTTAAAATGTTTTTATCTTGTGCTTTATTAATGCGCTCAGCTAATCCCTCAGATTTTATTTTCATATAAGGGTATTTAGTCAATGAAATAGCGTTTCCATTTAATGATTTTTTGTAATGTTTAATATATTCTTTCACATAATTATTATAATCATCAAGGCGTTTGTTCCATTTATCAACTTTACCTTTCTTATTTAGATCTTCAGTTGATATGTATATAGTGTCGTTTTTCTCCATAGCTTATTAATTTTATTGTGAATAATTTTAATTTTAACAAACTTAAACACATTGAAAATAAATTCCTTACGGGAAACCGTAAACGGGATTTTTTTTATAAATCTTTAAGAAATCTAAGACTCTTCTTTATTATACTATACTAATCCTAAGTCTTTGGATATAGCTATAAGATGTACATTGTTGCTGGCCTTGAAATAGGTTTTGAGTTTGTTTATTCGCTTCTCAATGCTACTACAACCATTAGGAATAATTCCTGTGTCTTTAAATTCTAGAGAAATATCTTCCATATTAAGTCCTTTGGACAATAATTTCAATAAGGAAATATCATAAGACTCAATTTCGTGAAGGGATTTATCTCTTAATGCATACTCAAGTTCAGGAGATACTATTTTTTCATCATCAGTAAAAACATTCTGGATGGCTTTTTGTAATTGAGGGATACTATTCCTTCCCTTTGAAACATAAGCATTAATTCCTAGGTCATTAAACAGGGATTTTATACGATACGACTTGTCTTCAATTGAAAAAACAATTGTTTTAATGTCTGGTTGTACTTTTTTCACAGCTTCAATAAGTTCATCTCCACTATTCAATTTGTTTTCTCTGTGATCTGGCTTAAACGATAAATCACTAATTAATAAATCATAAGGAACGTTATCTTGGAGCGCTTTTTTTATTTGAAGTAAAGCATCATCACAGTATTTGGCGTGCTTTATGTCCGCTATATTAAGTTCTTCTAATGCTTGCACCACTGCAATACTGATGCTGTCTAAATCTTCGGCGATTAATATTTTTTTTAACATAAGTCAATGTTTATATAGGAAATGAAATAGTTGCTTTGAATCCTTTATCGGATTTAGTGTCAAAAGTAACTGTTCCTTTTATAGCTTGAATACGGTTTTCCACATTTTGAAGTCCGTTTTTGTTTTTTATTTTATCAAATGTAGCTCCAACCCCGTTATCAGTGTAATCCAAACAGATTTTATTTTCATTTATTTTAAAAAAAATCACAACTAAACTGCTTTTACTGTGTTTTTTCATATTGACCAAGAGTTCTTGTAGCACTCGATAAACGGTTATTTTTTTTGTGTTTTCAATGGAAGACCAATTGATGGTGTCCAATCCGTTTAATATGATATTAGTTGCTTCCGTATTAAAGCCAGCCATCATTTCTTTAAGGTTTGGTATAAAATTAATTCCTGTTTCTATGGTACTGTTTTCTTTAGAGATGTTACGGGTTCTGGAATAGATGGTGTCAAGATTATTGAGTAGGGTTTCTTTGTTGTTAAATGAAGAAAGATCTTGTGTTTCAGCAAATGCCATTGTTTGATAGACATCATTTGCCAATTCATCATGTAGTTTTTTTGCTATTCTAATTTCAGTATTGTAGGAGGTTTGAATTTTTTCCCTTTTGTTTTTTGCTCTTAAATAATAAACAATAAACACAGTAATTGTAGCACCAATTAATAGCACAAAAGACAAGATTAAGGTTCTGTTTTTTTGCAACTCTAATTGCAATGCATTCTCAGCTTTTTGAGCTGTTAGTTTAAGGTTTTCTGCTCTATTTTGTTCACTGTCAAATTTTATTTTTATAAACTGGTTTTTAGCGTTATTACGAACGTTTAGAATACTATCGTTAAGCTTTATGTATTCAACTGCAAATTGATTTGATTTTTTTTCAAAATTATGAGCGATTAAAAAAGAGAGTGATTCTAATCTGGAATCAACATTGTGTATATTCTTGGAGATTTGATACGCATTTAGAGCATATTCATTTGCTGTTTGAGGTTGGCTTTTTTGAAAATATTCAGCAAGATGTAAATTACTACTTATTAAAGCATATATATCATTATTTTTTTTTCTAATCGATAGTGCTTCTAGCATCATAGACAATCCATCCTGATACTTGTTATTTTTGAAATATGAAAATCCTAAATTGTCCAAAATTTTAGCTTTTCTAACTTCATTGGTTTCTAATATTTTTGATTTTAATAATGGCTCAAGAAGTTGTATAGAGGATTCGTATTTTTTTTGTTTGATATGGATGTTTGCTTTATTATTGACAATTTGTATTTGTGCTATAGTATCTGTAGTGTTAATTTTAGCTTTGTTATAATAATACAAAGCATCTTCGTAATTGTATAGTTCCTTTGAAGAGATACCAAGTGAATTGTAGGCTGCTGATTTATAAGGGGATCCTTGTTGTATATATAATAAGGCTTCTATTAAATTTTTTTCACTCCCTATATAATCACTCAATACCTGTTGCATTGATGCCATTTGTATTAAATTATAGGCAATATTTGCACTGTCATTTTCCAATTCATAAATTATTTTGGAACGGTTGTAAAAATAATAAGCACTGTCAAATTTTTGGTTTGAATTAAAAACATCGGCTTTGTCTAATAATTTTCGTGCTTCAATACTGTTTACAGTTTTAGGTTTTTCTTTTATAAGAGTTGTTTTGTCTTTTGGGATATTGTCACAAGAATAGATTGAAAAGAGTAGAAGGAAAATAAATATCGGGGAACGAAACATAATTGAAACTTTCCCCGAATTTAGTAATTAATACTTAATAATTTAAATTAATTTATTGATTACGGTTTTGGAGGGTTTATTATAATTTGGTCATCTCCTGGGCCATCTGCATATATGACATTTCCTGAAACCCCAATTGTTTTGATTTCATTAACGTCTTTTAAATTTTCAGTCTCAACTGAATCCGTTGTACATGATATTGTTAACACAGTTGTAATTGCTAACACTCCTATAAGAACTGTTTTTTTCATAATTTTGATTTAAAAATTTGACATAGGCATTGCTGTTCGAAAAGTTGATTCGAATATTGTTTAAGGCTTTGCCATTTAATTTTGGTTCGGGAAGTGAAGTGTGCTGAAACAGGATAGTATTATTTATACTTCTCGGATAAACTGGCTATACTGTTTAGCAACACTTTTTTGAAACTAGTTTCGTACATTTGTTTTAATTGCAGGTTAAAACAAGAACTAATTCTGAAGCAAAGGAATGCTGTCTTTGGGTGACTATTTGCAATGAATTCCGGTCATTCCGATAATTCCGAAGGTTTCCAGTGTATTCTAATTAATTCCAATAATGTCTATGAGTAAAATTACTTTTGAAGAATATAAAAGTGCCATCAGGGCACAATATGAAGTGTCTAAAATTGAAGATGTATCAGGAATTTTATTAAATCCTACACCAGCTCAATTGCGAAATCTGTGTTTGATGAAATTTGAAAATGTCTTGTCTACAACTGATGGGAATATATTTAGATTGTTTTTTAATGTGACTGAAACAAAGAACTTAAGGAAGGCAATTGAGAATTTTGATATTGGAAAATTCAAGCCGGTAATTTCATTTTTAAAAGGGGAGAAAGACACTGAGAACACTTCTAGGATTGAATTAGCAGCCGTTCTTGTAGATTTTGATAAAAGACCATACAACAGGTATATTCTTAAAGGGAATGGTAGTGAAAGAAGTGATTCGGGAGTTGCTGTATTAACAGAAACTACAGAATTGGTTACTGGAAATTTGGATGTTAAAAAAGGGATAGTAAAGGGAGTGAACGATAATAAGCCAGGTAGGAAGGTATTAATTATTGTTACAGTATTGTTATCCTTGTTTTTTATGGGATATACTGTAAAAGGGGTGTTTTTTTCTAAAAAGGAATGTATGAAGTGGGTGGGAAATCATTATGAAAAAGTTAGTTGTACAAATGATCAACTTGGAATTGTGCATTCTAATATTATAGTGCCTATTGATGAAAGCGTAATGAAGTTAGAAAAATTAGATTCTATAGGGGAGCATCAATTTTTCAGGAATGAAAAACCGCTCATTTGGTATTATAAGCATGATGGAATTGTAGAAATTTTTAATGCTCCTGGGTTTCATCCAGAGACAGGAAAGCCTTTAAAACCAATAACAAATTATATTATTAATAAATATGATTTAAAATAATCAATATAGCATTATCCTAAAACAGAAATGTTGAATTGATAAAAGCAGGAATGTTTTATCCTAATTACACTAATTTTTATGCAGGAAATTTTATAGTTACCTTGAATCCTTTATCAAATTTTGTGTCAAAAGCAACAGTTCCATTTATCGCCTGAATACGATTTTCTATGTTTTCAAGACCATTTTTCATTTTTATTTTGTCAAATGTTACTCCTACGCCGTTATCCGTATAGTCTATATGCAAGTTGTTTTTATTTTTTTTGAATGACAATACAACGATACTACATTTACTGTGTTTTTTCATATTTACTAACAACTCTTGTAGTACTCTATAAACGGTAATTTTCTTTGTGTTTTCTAATGTGGACCAATTAATGGTGTCTATTCCGTTAATTATGATATTGATTGAATTAGTATTATACCCCGAAATCATTTCTTTTAAGTTATATAAAAAAGGAGTTCCTGTTTCTATAGTACTATTTTCTTTAGAAATGTTTCTCGTTCTGGAATAGATAGTATCTAGATTTGTCAGCAAAATTTCTTTGTTATTCGCTGAAGATAAATCCTGAGTTTCTGTAAATGCTATTACTTGATAGACATCATTTGCCAACTCGTCATGGAGTTTTGTTGAAATTCTTGTTTCAGTATCATAAGATGTTTTAACCTTTTCTCTTTTGCTTTTAGTAAACAAATAGTAATATAAAAAGCCAGAAGTAATCAATATAATTATTACGATAAAGAATAAGATTAAAGTCCTGTTTTTATGTAATTCTAATTGTAGCGTGTTCTCTGCTTTTTGGGTTTTAAGTTTTAGATTCTCATCCTTTGCTTTTTTGGAATCATATTTAATTTTTGCAAACTGGTTTTTAGATTTTTGTCTTACTTTAGTAATGCTATCATTGATATGAAGGTATAGCAGTGAATATTTTTTGGATTGATTTCCATTGCTGTTTTGTATTAATAATTTTAAAGCCCCTAAACGAATATCTACAAAATTTAACTTTGATGAATATTGATATGTTAATAGAGCATATTTATTAGATAAATTTATATCTCTTGTTTTGTAATACTCTGATAAATTGTAGTAACTATCAGTTAGACCTCGATTATCATTGATTTCTGTACGTATTTTTAATGCTAGTTTTAAGTAGATATTCCGACGAAAGTACGCCACCATTCCGCGCTAAAGGTCGCCATTTATTCCGGAGTAAAGTACGCCAGTCAAACCGTCCTTTATCATCACTAAGTAAAGATGATATTTTTCAAAGTTAATGATTTTTTTTAGTTCTCAAAGATTTGCCTGTTAGTGCTATTCTGTGTGCCGAAGCTGACAATCTGTCCATAATAGCGTCGGCCAGAGTTGGCTCCTCAATGAAGTTGTACCAAGTGTCCACGGGTAACTGTGAAGTAATCATAGTTGACCCTAAACCATATCTATCTTCGAGAATATCAAGCAATGCAATCCTTGCGTCATTGTTCAGGGCTTTCAACCCAAAGTCATCTAGGATCAGCAGCTTATTTGCAGAGATACCCCTAATCCATTTCAGATACGAACCATCGAGCCTTGCTTGGGTCACGGCATCCATGAACTTATTCATACTAAAGTACTGAGTACGGTAACCAAGCAAACAAGCACTGCGCCCTAAGGCGCAGGCCATAAAAGATTTACCACAACCAGTGGCACCAGTTATCAGAACGTTTTCGCCTTTTTCTATAAACATGCCATCAGAAAGTCTTAATACCTGTTCTCGTGTAATGCCTCTTTCTGCATTACAGATTATATCTTCTGGTAATGCGGTAACGCAGTTTACTAACCTTTAGATACTTTTGTGTTCTGGTGTACTCTCTGTATTCTACTTCTGCCTGAGTAATCATAGCAATCAAAGAATGGACATCCTCTATTTCATGTACAGGAAGTGATAGTGCGGCTTCATACCTTTTGGCCATGCCCGTTAATTTAAGACCTTTAAGCTGTTCTAATGTGTTTTGTGTATTCATTTCTATTAGGATTTATTTAAGTTGTTTAATTATAGGCTTCAGGGCCTCTGAGGTTTTTGTGGTCAGGGATACGGAATTCAGCAGGAGCCTCTTCTTCGAGTAAATCCATATTGTTTTCCAGGATATTTTTAATGACACCATAGCTGATTTTGTTACCTCTTAAACCCGCTTACACGCAGCCTCCATTCGGATACTGCCATACGAATTCATTAATCTCAGCAGACCCAAACAAGCGGTATAGGACTGGTCGATTATCAGTTTACTGTCCATTACTTTTTTGAAGAATTCAAAACTATACGGTCCATTTTCTTCGGCTTTTTTGAGATAGTATTCAGGGCTCCATCCACGTTGATTACTTATGGCCTGGTGTCTTTCGGGCATATGTTCCCTAGTACTGGTATAGCCATGGCTGGTATAATTCCTAGTATGCACAGCAATTCTTTGTCCATCAGAATAGATCTCTACGATGTCTTGATCATAAGAAATGCGTACCTCTTTTCCAATGTAGCGGTATGGAACAGAGTAAAAGTGCCAGTCTTCACCCACAAGCACATGGTAATGCTTTTGCACCTTTGCCTTGGTGTAATGTCTGATACTGTATGGGGATTCTGGCAAGGGTTGTAGTGCTATTTTCTCTTGGCTTTCAAACAACTCAAGTCTACTGAATACTTTCTTCTGAAAGTTCAACTGATGATGACTATCGAGTTTCTCTCTAATGGCCTTGTTAAGTTCAGAAAGACTATGAAAAGTATCGTTACGCAGAGTGGCATAAATGCGCCTATAGGTGATCTTTACATTATTTTCAACAGAGGGTTTATCTTTTGGTTTATAGGGACGAGCTGCCAGCAGAGCGATATTATTGTGGTTTGCCCATTGCTCGAGCATATCAGTAAATACAGGTTCATATTTACAACTTTTTGACACCCATTGCCTCATGTTGTCCGATTTAACAGTCAGGGGAACCCCTCCAAAGTACGCAATAGTATGGTTCAAAGCTTTAACCACTTGAGGTAATTTTGCATCCGGTAAAGCCTCTACATAACCATAACCACTAAAAGGAAGCACTGCAACATATACCGGGCACGCAATTAGTTCTCCTGTTGAAGTATCTACATAGTGAAGCATATCACCCGCAAAGTCTACTTCGAGTAGCTTTGCAGGGGTATGGACGAAATGCATCACCGCATTGTTAACCTTCTCCTGATCCTGTAAAAGTTCACAGAACCTGGAATACTGAAATCCTGATGGATATTCTTTAATATATTCTTCCCAAAGCAGTAGACGCGTAACACCGGTTCGATTGAGTTCCTTATTAAAATACCCACTCAGATTGTTAAAATGATCTTTCCGAGGGTCAGTATCGTCTACCACAACAGGCTTTATAAGCCCAAGTATTTGCTCAAGCTCCTGATCGGAACGCTTTAATAATTCTTTAAAATCAACTCCAGTTTGCGCAAATTTTTGCAAATACAGTGCGATTGTTTTTCTAGAAATTTTCACTTCCTTTTCTATAGAACGCTGTGAAACACTACGTTCTAAGAATAAAAGTATCTGTCTTATCTTAATCATACTAAGTAGTTTATTTGCCATACTGCAAGTGGTTTTTTGATTATAAACCAAACTTATAGTAATTGGCGGTTAAATCTCTACTTAGTGAGATAATGGACCCGGGATAGGTGGCGACCTTTGTGCCGGAATGTCAGTCCGTTAAAAGTGTTAAACCAAGAGTAAAGTGGCGTACTTTGCTCCGGAATAAGTGGCGACCTTTCCAGCGGAATCGTGGCGACCTTTGTAGCGGAATGGGTGGCGTACTTTGTAGCGGAATCGTGGCGACCTTTGCAGCGGAATATCCATTAAGTGGTAAAAAGCTAAATTATTATTAGATTTATTATACGTATTACCTAAATTATCGTTTAATCTGGCATATGTTTCAGGGGTGTCTTTAATTTTTTTTTTGGAAATTAAAGACAAGAATATTTGTATTGCTTTTTTATACTCTCTCTTCTCGATGTATATAAGAGCAATATTATTAATAATGCCTGCTTTTATAACTTCATCTGTTTTATAATTTATAGCTTTTCTATAATAATATATAGCATTATCATTATCTGAAGTAAATAGATAATTACTGCCTAGACCATTATATATATTTGTTTCTCCATAGGGGTATTTATTTGAGTTTCCTATATAAGGAAAGGCTTCAACACTAGTACTTTCGCTCCCTGTATAATCCCCTTGGTTTCGTTGTATTTCTGCCATCCAACTTAAGGAATGAATAATTCTCGAAGTGTCTTTTTTTACTTCTGCAGCATATTTTGCTTTGCTGTAATAATAGTATGAACTGTCAAAATTTGCATTTTCATAAAGCCTGTGTCCAGTATTTAAGAGACTGTCTATATCGGCTGTATTGTGTTTTGTTATTTGGTTTCTCTGTTCTTTTTTCTCGCAAGATTGTAGCGTTAAAAGTATTGCAAAGATTATAATACAAATAGGGAAACAGAGCTTTTTTATTACCGTCATATTGCGAATTTAGTGAATTTGATTTGATAATTATAGTTCTATTTTATATTCATTTTTATATACGTTTGGGATGCTTTTAAAAGTAAAAAACCCCAATCTTTCGATTGAGGTTTCTATATAAGTAAGTAGTCTTAAATTGAGTTGATAAAACGTTTATTTTACTTTATTAAGTACAGCTTTGAAAGCTTCAGGGTGGTTCATAGCTAAATCTGCAAGAACTTTTCTGTTCAATTCGATTCCGTTAGCTTTTACCTTACCCATGAATTGTGAATAAGATATTCCTTCTAATCTAGCTCCAGCGTTAATACGTTGAATCCATAAAGAACGGAAATTTCTTTTGTTCACTTTTCTGTCACGGTAAGCGTAGCACATTGCTTTCTCTACCGCATTTTTAGCAACTGTCCAAACGTTTTTACGTCTACCAAAGAAACCTTTGGCTTGCTTCATTATTTTTTTTCTTCTTGCTCTTTTAGCAACTGAATTTACCGATCTTGGCATAATTTTTATGTGTTTTTGTAGCAGGCGGCTTGAATTAAATCAAAAGCACTTAATGGCCATACTCCAAGGTTATTTTAAATTGTTTTAACCTAAAGAATTATTTTTGTAATTGACAATTAATAATTGTCGATTATATAATTCTTAATTGTTGTTTGATGCTTTTCATATCTGTTTTGTGAACTAACGCTGAATGTGTCAAAGCTAATTTACGTTTTTTAGATTTTTTAGTCAAGATGTGACTTTTAAAAGCATGCTTTCTTTTAATCTTTCCAGAACCAGTAACTTTAAAACGTTTCTTGGCGCTAGATTTGGTTTTCATTTTAGGCATTTTTTCCTAGTGTTTTAATTTATTCTTACTTACTTATCTTTTGTTTCAAGTTTAAAGTTTCAGGTTTAAAGTTTTACAACTGAACACTGACCACTGTTAACTGAATACTACTTTTTCTTCTTCGGAGCAATGAACATAATCATTCTCTTTCCTTCAAGAACTGGCATCGCTTCCACTTTACCATATTCTTCTAAATCCGTTGCTAATCTTAATAGTAAGATCTGACCTTGGTCTTTATAGATAATAGAACGTCCTTTAAAGAATACAAATGCTTTTAATTTAGCACCTTCTTTTAAGAATTTTTCAGCATTCTTTCTCTTAAATTCATAATCATGCTCATCAGTTTGAGGACCAAAACGAATCTCCTTTACAGTTACCTGTGTAGATTTTGCTTTTAAGATTTTATCACGTTTCTTTTGCTCGTAAACAAATTTCTTGTAATCCATAATCTTACATACTGGCGGCTCAGCATTTGGTGAAATTTCAACTAAATCTAGTTCAAATTGATCCGCTAAACGTAAAGCTTCTGAAAGTTTAAAAACTCCAGGCTCAATGTTTTCACCTACAAGACGTACTTCTTGTATACCACGAATATGATTATTTATTCTGTGGGCATCCTTTTTTTCTACGCGAGGTTGGTAACCTCTGTTGCTTCTTATTGCTATGACTTTATAATTTAAGTTAAACTGTAAATACTTTTAATGTTTTTTTAATCTCTTCATCCACAATAGCAGCAAATTCTTCTATTGTAATGGTAATATTTCCTTTTCCTTCCTGTCCATGACGACGGATAGATATAGTTCCGTTTTTCTCTTCTTCCTCACCTACAATCAACATGAATGGGATCTTTTGCATTTCTGCATCTCTAATTTTCTTCCCAATCGTCTCGTTTCGGTTGTCTATGAGGGCGCGAATTTCGTGATTTTCTAGCAAATCTAAAACTTTTTTGGCATATATTTCATATTTCTCACTCAAAGACAAGATTATAGCCTGTTCTGGCATTAACCAGAGTGGGAAATTTCCTGCTGTATGTTCTAGTAAAATAGCAATGAAACGTTCCATCGAACCAAAAGGTGCTCTGTGAATCATAACCGGTCTATGTAATTCGTTATCAGATCCTTTGTAAGTCAAATCAAATCGTTCGGGAAGGTTGTAATCTACCTGAATAGTACCCAGTTGCCATTGTCTTCCTAAGGCGTCTTTTACCATGAAATCTAGCTTAGGACCATAGAAAGCCGCTTCACCATATTCAACAATAGTATTCAATCCTTTGTCTGCTGCTGCATTGATAATCGCATTTTCTGCTTTCTCCCAGTTTTCATCTGTACCTATGTACTTTTCTCTGTTCTCTTTGTCTCTTAATGAAATCTGAGCCGTGAAGTTTTCAAATCCTAATGAACCAAATACATATAGTACAAGGTCAATAACTTTTTTAAACTCTTCGTCAAGTTGTTCCGGAGTACAAAAAATATGTGCGTCATCCTGAGTAAACCCACGTACACGCGTTAAACCGTGCAGTTCACCACTTTGTTCGTATCTATAAACAGTTCCAAATTCAGCATAACGTTTTGGTAAATCTTTGTACGACCATGGTCTTACATTGTATATTTCACAGTGATGAGGGCAGTTCATAGGTTTCAATAAGAACTCCTCTCCTTCGTGTGGAGTGGTTATTGGTTGAAAGCTATCCGCACCATATTTAGCATAATGTCCAGAAGTAACATAAAGTTCTTTTTGACCTATGTGTGGGGTAACCACTTGCTCGTATCCTGCTTTTTTCTGTGCTTTTTTCAAGAATTGCTCCAGTCTTTCTCTCAATGCAGCTCCTTTAGGCAACCATAAAGGTAAGCCTTGACCCACTTTTTGTGAGAAAGCAAACAATTCTAATTCCTTTCCAAGTTTTCTATGGTCGCGACGCTTCGCTTCTTCAAGTAAGGCTAAATATTCAGTCAGGTCTTTTTGCTTAGGGAACGAAGTACCGTAAACACGTGTCAATTGCTTGTTCTTTTCATCACCGCGCCAGTAAGCACCAGCAACGCTCATAATTTTCATCGCTTTGATAATTCCAGTATTAGGAATATGACCACCGCGACATAAATCAGTAAAAGTATCGTGATCGCAAAACGTAATTGTCCCGTCTTCAAGATTGGTAATCATCTCCGTTTTATAAACATTGTCTTTGTACATCTCTAAAGCATCAGCTTTAGAAACGGGACGTAATTTAAATTCATGTTTACCTCTTGAAATTTCAAGTACGCGATCTTCAATTTTTTTGAAATCGGCATCTGTAATTTTTTGATCTTCAAAATCAACATCGTAATAAAATCCGTTGGAAATCGCAGGTCCAAGTGTTAGTTTGACTCCAGGATACATTTCTTCAAGAACTTGTGCCATAACGTGTGAAGTTGAATGCCAAAAAGCTTTCTTCCCGTCTTCGTCATTCCAAGTGTATAATGTAAGACTACCGTCCGTGGTTAAAGCAGTGGTTGTTTCAATAGTTGTACCATTAAAAGAAGCCGAAATTACATTTCTGGCAAATCCTTCACTAATGCTTTTAGCAACATCCATCGGAGTTACATCTGGCGCATACTCTCTAACTGACCCATCGGGCAAAGTAATCTTAATCATTGTTTGTTAATTTAAGAATGCAAATATAGGCCATTACAAAAACACAAGCAATAGATATATAAGGTTTGTTCTATTATATACGTGCGATTTAAATAAAACAATCATATATAGGTATACTTTTAATTTTTTCAGTAGCTATTTCCTGCTATTCGCTACAATCTTATGTGCCGAAACCCGGCACATAAGGATTTTCGCTGCTATCAGGGCTAGGGATTTGGGTTGTCATTAGTTTTAGGGATATTTAATGAAGTAATTGGCGACCTATTATATATAGGTAATATACCTTAACTAATTTGAAATTCTTGTCAAACCACGCAAACCACTCTCGTAAATTCTCTCGTTCCTTCGGTAGTAAGAAGAGAGAGGAAAAACTTTTGCTTTCAATCACCACGTTTTAAGCAATTTAAAATAAAAGATAAAAAAACATCAAAAAAAAGCTTTTAAAAAGCTTGAATAACTGAAAAAAGGAGGTAGTTTTGCACCCGCAATAGCAAACAAGTTCTTTAACAAATTGAGTAGGCGAGACACGGGAAACCGGGTTTAAAAAGAAAGAAAAAGAGAAACGAAAGTTTCTAAAAAAAAACTTTTCAAAACGCTTGCGAGATTAAAAAGAAGTTGTACTTTTGCACCCGCTTCGAGAAACACCTTAGGTGTTTATTGAGACGAAAAAACAAGAAGAACACGTTCCTAGACATATTGAATTGACAGCCGTTTTTGAGAGAGATTTCAAGAACACAGAATAAAGAGTAATGAATCGAGAGATTTGAAAAAACCGATAGATCTTCAGTCAAACATAAATAGAACTAAAGCAATTTAGTTCGCATAATATACGATGAAGAGTTTGATCCTGGCTCAGGATGAACGCTAGCGGCAGGCTTAACACATGCAAGTCGAGGGGTATAGGGAGCTTGCTTCCTAGAGACCGGCGCACGGGTGCGTAACGCGTATGCAATCTACCTTTTACAGAGGGATAGCCCAGAGAAATTTGGATTAATACCTCATAGTATTACGACCTGGCATCAGGATGTAATTAAAGTCACAACGGTAAAAGATGAGCATGCGTCCCATTAGTTAGTTGGTAAGGTAACGGCTTACCAAGACTACGATGGGTAGGGGTCCTGAGAGGGAGATCCCCCACACTGGTACTGAGACACGGACCAGACTCCTACGGGAGGCAGCAGTGAGGAATATTGGTCAATGGGCGCAAGCCTGAACCAGCCATGCCGCGTGCAGGATGACGGTCCTATGGATTGTAAACTGCTTTTATACAGGAAGAAACACTGGTTCGTGAACCAGCTTGACGGTACTGTAAGAATAAGGATCGGCTAACTCCGTGCCAGCAGCCGCGGTAATACGGAGGATCCAAGCGTTATCCGGAATCATTGGGTTTAAAGGGTCCGTAGGCGGTCAGATAAGTCAGTGGTGAAAGCCCATCGCTCAACGGTGGAACGGCCATTGATACTGTCTGACTTGAATTATTAGGAAGTAACTAGAATATGTAGTGTAGCGGTGAAATGCTTAGAGATTACATGGAATACCAATTGCGAAGGCAGGTTACTACTAATTGATTGACGCTGATGGACGAAAGCGTGGGTAGCGAACAGGATTAGATACCCTGGTAGTCCACGCCGTAAACGATGGATACTAGCTGTTGGGAGCAATCTCAGTGGCTAAGCGAAAGTGATAAGTATCCCACCTGGGGAGTACGAACGCAAGTTTGAAACTCAAAGGAATTGACGGGGGCCCGCACAAGCGGTGGAGCATGTGGTTTAATTCGATGATACGCGAGGAACCTTACCAAGGCTTAAATGTAGATTGACCGTTTTGGAAACAGAACTTTCGCAAGACAATTTACAAGGTGCTGCATGGTTGTCGTCAGCTCGTGCCGTGAGGTGTCAGGTTAAGTCCTATAACGAGCGCAACCCCTGTTGTTAGTTGCCAGCGAGTCATGTCGGGAACTCTAACGAGACTGCCAGTGCAAACTGTGAGGAAGGTGGGGATGACGTCAAATCATCACGGCCCTTACGCCTTGGGCTACACACGTGCTACAATGGACGGTACAGAGAGCAGCCACTACGCAAGTAGGAGCGAATCTACAAAACCGTTCTCAGTTCGGATCGGAGTCTGCAACTCGACTCCGTGAAGCTGGAATCGCTAGTAATCGGATATCAGCCATGATCCGGTGAATACGTTCCCGGGCCTTGTACACACCGCCCGTCAAGCCATGGAAGCTGGGGGTGCCTGAAGTCGGTGACCGCAAGGAGCTGCCTAGGGTAAAACTGGTAACTAGGGCTAAGTCGTAACAAGGTAGCCGTACCGGAAGGTGCGGCTGGAACACCTCCTTTCTAGAGCCTTAGTGTTAGTTGATTTATCAACACGCTGGGGAAAGAGACGAAAAGAGAAATCGGAAACAAAAATTAAAATTTATTACTCTTGCTGTTAGTTCAAATAATACAATTTAAGAATAAAGAGTGTCTCGTAGCTCAGCTGGTTAGAGTACTACACTGATAATGTAGGGGTCGACAGTTCGAGTCTGTCCGAGACAACTATTTATACTTAAAGATCCTGAAATAAATTCAGGATAAAAAGAAGAAATTCTAGAGTTGAGATTTTTATGAGGTATAATTCATAACTCATAACTAATAACTCATAACTAAAAAAGGGGAATTAGCTCAGCTGGCTAGAGCACCTGCCTTGCACGCAGGGGGTCAACGGTTCGACTCCGTTATTCTCCACTATCTGAAGAAGATAGAATTTAGAGAAAAGAATATAGACTTAGTCTATTATCTATTTTCTTTGTTCTTTATTCTAAAGAAAAAGTTCATTGACATATTGAGATAAGAAAATAATAAAAAGTAGAAAGCAGATTTACTATTTATTTAGTAAATCGAAAAAAACGGTCTTAATTGATTTTAAGATTGGTACAATAAGCAAAATAAGGGCGTATGGGGAATGCCTAGGCTCTCAGAGGCGATGAAGGGCGTGATAAGCTGCGAAAAGCTACGGGGACGAGCACACATCGATCGATCCGTAGATACCCGAATGGGGCAACCCACTATGTTGAAGACATAGTACACCGATAGGTGAGCAAACCCGCTGAACTGAAACATCTAAGTAGGCGGAGGAGAAGAAAACAAAAGTGATTCCGTAAGTAGTGGCGAGCGAACGCGGATTAGCCCAAACCAATGTTGTTACGGCAATGTTGGGGTTGTAGGACCACGTTATTTGTTGCGGATAGAATTAGAATCTACTGGAAAGTAGAGCCAGAGAAGGTGATAGCCCTGTATAAGTAATAGAAGATAACGATAGTGGTATCCTGAGTAGGGCGGGACACGAGAAATCCTGTCTGAATTTGGCGGGACCATCCGCTAAGGCTAAATACTCCTGAGAGACCGATAGTGAACCAGTACCGTGAGGGAAAGGTGAAAAGAACCGTGAATAACGGAGTGAAATAGATCCTGAAACCATACGCTTACAAGCGGTCGGAGCCCTTTCGTGGGGTGACGGCGTGCCTTTTGCATAATGAGCCTACGAGTTAACGTTGCTGGCAAGGATAAGTGGTTAAGCCACGGATCCGTAGCGAAAGCGAGTCTGAATAGGGCGCTTTAGTCAGTAGTGTTAGACGCGAAACCGTGTGATCTACCCATGGGCAGGTTGAAGCTGTGGTAACACACAGTGGAGGACCGAACCGGTTGACGTTGAAAAGTCTTCGGATGACCTGTGGGTAGGGGTGAAAGGCCAATCAAACTCGGAAATAGCTCGTACTCCCCGAAATGCATTTAGGTGCAGCGTTATGCGTAAAGTTATATAGAGGTAGAGCTACTGATTGGATGCGGGGGCTTCACCGCCTACCAATTCCTGACAAACTCCGAATGCTATATAATGTTTCATAACAGTGAGGGCTTGGGTGCTAAGGTCCAAGTCCGAGAGGGAAAGAACCCAGACCATCAGCTAAGGTCCCCAAATATACGCTAAGTTGAAAGAACGAGGTTTGTCTGCATAGACAGCTAGGATGTTGGCTTGGAAGCAGCCATTCATTTAAAGAGTGCGTAACAGCTCACTAGTCGAGCGGACGAGCACATGGATAATAATCGGGCATAAGCGTATTACCGAAGCTATGGATTTCATATTAAATTATGGAGTGGTAGGGGAGCATTCTCACAGGGTAGAAGGTGTATCGTAAGGTATGCTGGACTGGTGAGAAAAGAAAATGTAGGCATAAGTAACGATAATGCGGGCGAGAAACCCGCACACCGAAAGACTAAGGTTTCCACAGCTATGCTAATCAGCTGTGGGTTAGTCGGGACCTAAGGCGAACCCGAAAGGGACAGTCGATGGACAACGGGTTAATATTCCCGTACTACTTATTACTGTGATGGGGTGACGGAGTGATGAAAGCGCCGCGAACTGACGGAATAGTTCGTTGAAGTACCTACCTATAAGATCTGCAGGCAAATCCACAGATCTTGGGGAAATACGATAGTACTCGGAGTCTTCGGACAAAGAGATAGTGCGCCTAAGGGCTTCCAAGAAAAACCTCTAAACTTCAGGTAATGAGTACCCGTACCGCAAACCGACACAGGTAGTCGAGGAGAGAATCCTAAGGTGCTCGAGAGATTCATGGCTAAGGAATTAGGCAAAATAGACCCGTAACTTCGGGAGAAGGGTCGCCACGCTTTGCGGCGTGGCCGCAGTGAAGAGGTCCAGGCGACTGTTTATCAAAACACAGGGCTCTGCAAAATCGTAAGATGAAGTATAGGGCCTGACACCTGCCCGGTGCTGGAAGGTTAAGTGGAGATGTTATCTTCGGAGAAGCATTGAAATGAAGCCCCAGTAAACGGCGGCCGTAACTATAACGGTCCTAAGGTAGCGAAATTCCTTGTCGGGTAAGTTCCGACCTGCACGAATGGTGTAACGATCTGGACACTGTCTCAGCCATGAGCTCGGTGAAATTGTAGTAACGGTGAAGATGCCGTTTACCCGCAGTGGGACGAAAAGACCCTGTGCACCTTTACTATAGCTTAGTATTGACCTTGGACAAATGATGTGTAGGATAGGTTGGAGACTGTGAAGTGGCGTCGCTAGGCGTTGTGGAGTCATTGTTGAAATACAACCCTTTGTTTGTCTGAGGCCTAACCCCGCGAACGCGGGGGACATTGCTTGGTGGGTAGTTTGACTGGGGTGGTCGCCTCCAAAAGAGTAACGGAGGCTTCTAAAGGTTCCCTCAGTACGCTTGGTAACCGTGCGTAGAGTGCAATGGCATAAGGGAGCTTGACTGAGAGACATACAGGTCGATCAGGTACGAAAGTAGAGCATAGTGATCCGGTGGTTCCGCATGGAAGGGCCATCGCTCAAAGGATAAAAGGTACGCCGGGGATAACAGGCTGATCTCCCCCAAGAGCTCATATCGACGGGGGGGTTTGGCACCTCGATGTCGGCTCGTCACATCCTGGGGCTGGAGAAGGTCCCAAGGGTTGGGCTGTTCGCCCATTAAAGTGGCACGCGAGCTGGGTTCAGAACGTCGTGAGACAGTTCGGTCTCTATCTACTGTGGGCGCAAGAAATTTGAGTGGATCTGATTCTAGTACGAGAGGACCGAATTGGACAAACCTCTGGTGTATCTGTTGTTCCGCCAGGAGCATCGCAGAGTAGCTACGTTTGGAAGGGATAAGCGCTGAAAGCATATAAGCGCGAAACCCACCACAAGATGAGATTTCTTTTAAGGGTCGTGGGAGATGACCACGTTGATAGGCTATAGATGTAAAGGCAGTAATGTCATAGTCGAGTAGTACTAATAACCCGTAAGCTTATGTACACTTTTCCCCTGCTTCGGCGGGGGAAGAAACTTTCTAAAAAATACTTTTTTCTTTATCTCAGTATGTTAAGATATTTTGTAATTGATAGTTAACTTTAGTTAATTAATAATTATGATAATTGCCCAAAGCAATTATAACAACCTTAAGGTGGTTATTGCGGCGGGGCTCACCTCTTCCCATCCCGAACAGAGTAGTTAAGCCCGCCTGCGCAGATGGTACTGCAGTTATGTGGGAGAGTATGTCGTCGCCTTTCTTTTGAAAACCCTATCCAAACTGGATAGGGTTTTTTTTGTTTTTCATAGGATCGACGTGTTCGCCTAACGGCTCGGCTTGTCGTCTTTCTTTAATCTGGACTTGTTACAGATTCTAAAACCCGTTTCTTACGAAACGGGTTTTTTTATTTTATACTCTTTTGATTTTATATTAAATCCTCCCCAGGTTTTGTTCCTGATCCTGATTATTCTGTATTTTGATTTATTGATTTATCATTTTTTTTTATTTATTAAACGGATGTAATATGCAGTTGAGTCTCTTAAAATAAAACAGGAATAGGGTGTGGTTTAGCGTTTGATAGTTTTAAAAAGAGGACTTGATTGTTGCTGCAAAGTAATAACTAAGGATAGTTTAAAGGGGGTATTGGTGCTGTTTTTTTAATTTATGCAATTCAGCTTTGTGGTAACTATGGGGATTGGGTATGTTATTGTTGTTTTTAATGACGGTGTCTAGAGAAATTATTTGGATTATGAGAGAGGTTAATAGTTGTTTTATGAGTTTAGAAAGGGTCTGATATGGCTTTTTAATTGTTTAAATGATAATTTACGGCAAAGAGTATGAATTGCAAAACACACGATATCAACTATATATAGTTTTAATTGAAAAAACATAAAATAAAACGGTTCAAAAAGCTTGAATAACTGAATAAAGTGTCTACTTTTGCACCCGCAACAGCAAACAAGTTCTTACTTTTTTAATGAAAACCAAATCAAAATTAACTGAATAAAATCGGAAAAAAGATTTGTGAGATTAGAAAGAAGATAGTATCTTTGCACCCGCTTCGAGAAACACCTTAGGTGTTAAACGAGACGAAAAAAACAAGAAGAACACGTTCCTAGACATATTGAATTGACAGCCGTTTTTGAGAGAGATTTCAAGAACACAAGAATAAAGAGTAATGAATCGAGAGATTTGAAAAAACCGATAGATCTTCAGTCAAACATAAATAGAACTAAAGCAATTTAGTTCGCATAATATACGATGAAGAGTTTGATCCTGGCTCAGGATGAACGCTAGCGGCAGGCTTAACACATGCAAGTCGAGGGGTATAGGGAGCTTGCTTCCTAGAGACCGGCGCACGGGTGCGTAACGCGTATGCAATCTACCTTTTACAGAGGGATAGCCCAGAGAAATTTGGATTAATACCTCATAGTATTACGACCTGGCATCAGGATGTAATTAAAGTCACAACGGTAAAAGATGAGCATGCGTCCCATTAGTTAGTTGGTAAGGTAACGGCTTACCAAGACTACGATGGGTAGGGGTCCTGAGAGGGAGATCCCCCACACTGGTACTGAGACACGGACCAGACTCCTACGGGAGGCAGCAGTGAGGAATATTGGTCAATGGGCGCAAGCCTGAACCAGCCATGCCGCGTGCAGGATGACGGTCCTATGGATTGTAAACTGCTTTTATACAGGAAGAAACCCTCCGACGTGTCGGAGCTTGACGGTACTGTAAGAATAAGGATCGGCTAACTCCGTGCCAGCAGCCGCGGTAATACGGAGGATCCAAGCGTTATCCGGAATCATTGGGTTTAAAGGGTCCGTAGGCGGTCAGATAAGTCAGTGGTGAAAGCCCATCGCTCAACGGTGGAACGGCCATTGATACTGTCTGACTTGAATTATTAGGAAGTAACTAGAATATGTAGTGTAGCGGTGAAATGCTTAGAGATTACATGGAATACCAATTGCGAAGGCAGGTTACTACTAATGGATTGACGCTGATGGACGAAAGCGTGGGTAGCGAACAGGATTAGATACCCTGGTAGTCCACGCCGTAAACGATGGATACTAGCTGTTGGGAGCAATCTCAGTGGCTAAGCGAAAGTGATAAGTATCCCACCTGGGGAGTACGAACGCAAGTTTGAAACTCAAAGGAATTGACGGGGGCCCGCACAAGCGGTGGAGCATGTGGTTTAATTCGATGATACGCGAGGAACCTTACCAAGGCTTAAATGTAGTTTGACCGGTTTGGAAACAGATCTTTCGCAAGACAAATTACAAGGTGCTGTACGGTTGTCGTCAGCTCGTGCCGTGAGGTGTCAGGTTAAGTCCTATAACGAGCGCAACCCCTGTTGTTAGTTGCCAGCGAGTCACGCCGGGAACTCTAACGAGACTGCCAGTGCAAACTGTGAGGAAGGTGGGGATGACGTCAAATCATCACGGCCCTTACGCCTTGGGCTACACACGTGCTACAATGGACGGTACAGAGAGCAGCCACTACGCAAGTAGGAGCGAATCTACAAAACCGTTCTCAGTTCGGATCGGAGTCTGCAACTCGACTCCGTGAAGCTGGAATCGCTAGTAATCGGATATCAGCCATGATCCGGTGAATACGTTCCCGGGCCTTGTACACACCGCCCGTCAAGCCATGGAAGCTGGGGGTGCCTGAAGTCGGTGACCGCAAGGAGCTGCCTAGGGTAAAACTGGTAACTAGGGCTAAGTCGTAACAAGGTAGCCGTACCGGAAGGTGCGGCTGGAACACCTCCTTTCTAGAGCCTTAGTGTTAGTTGATTTATCAACACGCTAGGGAAAGAGACGAAAAGAGAAATTGGAAACAAAGATTAAAATTTATTACTCTTGCTGTTAGTTCAAATAATACAATTTAAGAATAAAGAGTGTCTCGTAGCTCAGCTGGTTAGAGTACTACACTGATAATGTAGGGGTCGACAGTTCGAGTCTGTCCGAGACAACTATTTAAACTTAAAAAAAAAGAAGAATCTAGAGTTAGCAATTCACAACTCATTTGGATGTAAAGTAAAGTTACTGAAAACTGAATACTGAACACTGCCAACTGTATTGGGGAATTAGCTCAGCTGGCTAGAGCACCTGCCTTGCACGCAGGGGGTCAACGGTTCGACTCCGTTATTCTCCACTAATTTAGTAATTAGACAAAAGCCAATAGGCAAGAGTTTAAAAACTAGATAACGAAGCGATACTAATGCCTTTTGGCTATTACCTATTGCCTAGAAAAAAGTTCATTGACATATTGAGATAAGAAAATAATAAAAGTAGAAAGCAGATTTACTATTTATTTAGTAAATCGAAAAAACGGTCTTAATTGATTTTAAGATTGGTACAATAAGCAAAATAAGGGCGTATGGGGAATGCCTAGGCTCTCAGAGGCGATGAAGGGCGTGATAAGCTGCGAAAAGCTACGGGGACGAGCACACATCGATCGATCCGTAGATACCCGAATGGGGCAACCCACTATGTTGAAGACATAGTACACCGATAGGTGAGCAAACCCGCTGAACTGAAACATCTAAGTAGGCGGAGGAGAAGAAAACAAAAGTGATTCCGTAAGTAGTGGCGAGCGAACGCGGATTAGCCCAAACCAATGTTGTTACGGCAATGTTGGGGTTGTAGGACCACGTTATTTGTTGCGGATAGAATTAGAATCTACTGGAAAGTAGAGCCAAAGAAGGTGATAGCCCTGTATAAGTAATAGAAGATAACGATAGTGGTATCCTGAGTAGGGCGGGACACGAGAAATCCTGTCTGAATTTGGCGGGACCATCCGCTAAGGCTAAATACTCCTGAGAGACCGATAGTGAACCAGTACCGTGAGGGAAAGGTGAAAAGAACCGTGAATAACGGAGTGAAATAGATCCTGAAACCATACGCTTACAAGCGGTCGGAGCCCTTTCGTGGGGTGACGGCGTGCCTTTGCATAATGAGCCTACGAGTTAACGTTGCTGGCAAGGATAAGTGGTTAAGCCACGGATCCGTAGCGAAAGCGAGTCTGAATAGGGCGCTTTAGTCAGTAGTGTTAGACGCGAAACCGTGTGATCTACCCATGGGCAGGTTGAAGCTGTGGTAACACACAGTGGAGGACCGAACCGGTTGACGTTGAAAAGTCTTCGGATGACCTGTGGTAGGGGTGAAAGGCCAATCAAACTCGGAAATAGCTCGTACTCCCGAAATGCATTTAGGTGCAGCGTTATGCGTAAAGTTATATAGAGGTAGAGCTACTGATTGGATGCGGGGCTTCACCGCCTACCAATTCCTGACAAACTCCGAATGCTATATAATGTTTCATAACAGTGAGGGCTTGGGTGCTAAGGTCCAAGTCCGAGAGGAAAGAACCCAGACCATCAGCTAAGGTCCCCAAATATACGCTAAGTTGAAAGAACGAGGTTTGTCTGCATAGACAGCTAGGATGTTGGCTTGGAAGCAGCCATTCATTTAAAGAGTGCGTAACAGCTCACTAGTCGAGCGGACGAGCATGGATAATAATCGGGCATAAGCGTATTACCGAAGCTATGGATTTCATATTAAATTATGGAGTGGTAGGGGAGCATTCTCACAGGGTAGAAGGTGTATCGTAAGGTATGCTGGACTGGTGAGAAAAGAAAATGTAGGCATAAGTAACGATAATGCGGGCGAGAAACCCGCACACCGAAAGACTAAGGTTTCCACAGCTATGCTAATCAGCTGTGGGTTAGTCGGGACCTAAGGCGAACCCGAAAGGGACAGTCGATGGACAACGGGTTAATATTCCCGTACTACTTATTACTGTGATGGGGTGACGGAGTGATGAAAGCGCCGCGAACTGACGGAATAGTTCGTTGAAGTACCTACCTATAAGATCTGCAGGCAAATCCACAGATCTTGGGGAAATACGATAGTACTCGGAGTCTTCGGACAAAGAGATAGTGCGCCTAAGGGCTTCCAAGAAAAACCTCTAAACTTCAGGTAATGAGTACCCGTACCGCAAACCGACACAGGTAGTCGAGGAGAGAATCCTAAGGTGCTCGAGAGATTCATGGCTAAGGAATTAGGCAAAATAGACCCGTAACTTCGGGAGAAGGGTCGCCACGCTTTACGGCGTGGCCGCAGTGAAGAGGTCCAGGCGACTGTTTATCAAAACACAGGGCTCTGCAAAATCGTAAGATGAAGTATAGGGCCTGACACCTGCCCGGTGCTGGAAGGTTAAGTGGAGATGTTATCTTCGGAGAAGCATTGAAATGAAGCCCCAGTAAACGGCGGCCGTAACTATAACGGTCCTAAGGTAGCGAAATTCCTTGTCGGGTAAGTTCCGACCTGCACGAATGGTGTAACGATCTGGACACTGTCTCAGCCATGAGCTCGGTGAAATTGTAGTAACGGTGAAGATGCCGTTTACCCGCAGTGGGACGAAAAGACCCTGTGCACCTTTACTATAGCTTAGTATTGACCTTGGACAAATGATGTGTAGGATAGGTTGGAGACTGTGAAGTGGCGTCGCTAGGCGTTGTGGAGTCATTGTTGAAATACAACCCTTTGTTTGTCTGAGGCCTAACCCCGCGAACGCGGGGGACATTGCTTGGTGGGTAGTTTGACTGGGGTGGTCGCCTCCAAAAGAGTAACGGAGGCTTCTAAAGGTTCCCTCAGTACGCTTGGTAACCGTGCGTAGAGTGCAATGGCATAAGGGAGCTTGACTGAGAGACATACAGGTCGATCAGGTACGAAAGTAGAGCATAGTGATCCGGTGGTTCCGCATGGAAGGGCCATCGCTCAAAGGATAAAAGGTACGCCGGGGATAACAGGCTGATCTCCCCCAAGAGCTCATATCGACGGGGGGGTTTGGCACCTCGATGTCGGCTCGTCACATCCTGGGGCTGGAGAAGGTCCCAAGGGTTGGGCTGTTCGCCCATTAAAGTGGCACGCGAGCTGGGTTCAGAACGTCGTGAGACAGTTCGGTCTCTATCTACTGTGGGCGCAAGAAATTTGAGTGGATCTGATTCTAGTACGAGAGGACCGAATTGGACAAACCTCTGGTGTATCTGTTGTTCCGCCAGGAGCATCGCAGAGTAGCTACGTTTGGAAGGGATAAGCGCTGAAAGCATATAAGCGCGAAACCCACCACAAGATGAGATTTCTTTTAAGGGTCGTGGGAGATGACCACGTTGATAGGCTATAGATGTAAAGGCAGTAATGTCATAGTCGAGTAGTACTAATAACCCGTAAGCTTATGTACACTTTTCCCCTGCTTCGGCGGGGGAAGAAACTTTCTAAAAAATACTTTTTTCTTTATCTCAGTATGTTAAGATATTTTGTAATTGATAGTTAACTTTAGTTAATTAATAATTATGATAATTGCCCAAAGCAATTATAACAACCTTAAGGTGGTTATTGCGGCGGGGCTCACCTCTTCCCATCCCGAACAGAGTAGTTAAGCCCGCCTGCGCAGATGGTACTGCAGTTATGTGGGAGAGTATGTCGTCGCCTTTCTTTTAAAAAAGCCTATCTGAAAAGATAGGCTTTTTTTGTACCTATTTTTTTGGAAATCATTCACTATATTTCATTTTAGTTATTTTAATTTCATTCTTAAGCTCCACATCTGATTCTTTTTTAAAATCAAATATGTATTTTTGTTTAATATAAAGACAGATAAATATGAAGAAAATAATTTTGCTTTTGACCATTGTCATAATGTCAAATTTACAAGCACAGCAACGTCCTAAATTAGTAGTGGGAATTGTAGTAGATCAAATGAAAATGGAATATTTATATCGTTTTTCGGATGATTTTTCCCCTAATGGATTCAAGAAATTAATGGGTAATGGCTATACTTTCCAAAATATGCATTTTAATTATATGCCTACTTATACAGGTCCAGGTCATGCTTCAATTTATACTGGTACAACACCTTCAAGTCATGGTATTGTAGGAAACGAATGGTTTAGCAGACTATTAGGCAAAGAACTCTATTGTACTGATGATGCTAATGTAAAAACTGTTGGTGATGGTACAGTAAAAGAAGGTGAAATGTCTCCTAAGAATATGCAAACTACTTCAATTACTGATGAATTGCGTTTAGCAACAAATTTCAAAGGAAAAGTATTTGGTTTAAGTCTTAAAGATCGTGGTGCTATTTTACCAGCTGGACATTTCGCTAATTGGGCATTTTGGTATAGTAAAACGGGTGCTTTTATTTCGAGTACTTATTATGGTTCAAAATTACCTGACTGGGTTACACAATTCAATCAAGAAAAAAGATATCTTCCCTATTTAGAAAAAGGGTGGGATTTATTCAAACCATTGGCTACTTACAATGAGAGTCTACCTGATAATAATCCATATGAAGGTAAATTATACAATAGTGTCGCACCTATATTTCCTTATGATTTAAAGGATATGTATGAGAAAAATGATGCGGGTGTGTTACGTTCTACTCCTTTTGGTAATAATCTTTTGGCTGATTTCGCTATGAAAACGATAGAGAAAGAGGAATTAGGAAAAGACAATATAACTGATTTTTTAACCGTTAGCTTTTCTTCTACAGATTATGTTGGTCACATTCAGGGACCACGTTCTATGGAATTACAGGACACCTATTTGAGATTAGATCAAACTATAGCTGATTTTTTAGTATATCTTGATAAGACTGTAGGTAAAGATAATTATTTGCTTTTTCTGACTGCTGATCATGCTGGAGCTGAAAATGTTAATTATTTACGTGATAATAAATATGGTGTTAAAAGTGTTAGTCCATCTGAGATACGAAATGGATTAAAAAAGTTTTCTGTTGATGCTTTTGGTGTTGATGTAGTTTTGAATTATTCGAATTTCAATCTCTTTTTTAATAAGGAAATTTTAAAAACCAAAGGTTTGGAGTTAAGCAAAGTAAAAGCTGCTTTCAAGGATTATTTGATGACTCAAGATCAGGTGAAACGTGTATATTCTGAAGAAGAAATTCTTGCCTCTTCGGGAAGTGATTACTATCTTGATTGTATTGCTAAGGGATATGATGCAACTCAAGATGGAGATTTAATAGTGTTAGATAGACCCGGTTTTATTGAATACTCAGGAACAGGGACATCACATGGAACACCATACAGTTATGATACACATGTGCCTCTTATTTTTTATGGCTGGAATATTAAAAAGGGTGAATCTCATAGTAAAAAAGTAATTACTCAAATTGCTCCAACAATTGCTCAATTAATAAAAATACCTTTTCCAAATGGTACAGACGCAAATGTTTTGACAGAAGTATTTGAGACTAAATAAATACTGATTTTTTATAATTTAAAAATCCCATTTCTTAATATAAGAAATGGGATTTTTGATTTATACTGTTGTTGCCGTAATAGACAAAGGGATTTGATTTTTTAATAGATCTTCAAAAGTTTCGCGTGCTCTTATCAGATGACCTTGACCATTCATCCACAACACTTCTGCTGGTTTGTATCTGGAGTTGTAATTTGACGCCATTGAAAAACAATAAGCACCAGCATTTCTAAAACATAGAATATCTCCTTCTTTAATTTCCGAAATTCGTCTGTTGTTTGCAAACGTATCCGTTTCACAAATGTATCCCACCACAGAATAAAAACGTTCTTTCCCTTTTGGATGCGATATGTTTTCAATATGATGTTGAGAACCGTAAAGCATCGGTCGAATAAAGTGATTGAAGCCACTATCAACACCTGCAAATACGGTAGAAGTTGTTTGTTTTACCACATTTACTTTGGCTAAGAAGAATCCAGCTTCACTCACCAAAAATTTTCCTGGTTCGAATATTAATGTAAGTTCTTTTCCATACTCAACACAAAATGTGTTAAATCTTTTAGAGAGTTTTTTACCTAATTCCTCAATATCAGTTTCGATATCGTCTTTTTTATAAGGCACTTTAAATCCGCTTCCAAAGTCTAAAAACTCAAGATTTTTGAATTTTTTTGCTACATCGAATAATATTTCGGCAGCATATAAGAACACTTCAATATCAAGAATATCTGAACCTGTATGCATGTGGATTCCGACAATATTCATTTTAGTGTTTTCAACTATTCGTACCAAATGAGGTAACTGATGTATTGAAATACCAAATTTACTATCTATATGCCCTACAGATATGTTAGTGTTACCACCTGCCATTACGTGTGGGTTGATTCGAATACAAACGGGTACATTAGGATGTTTAGTTCCAAATTGTTCTAATATAGAAAGATTGTCAATATTGATTTGAACTCCCATTGCATTAACCTCTTCTATTTCTTCCAAGGATACTCCATTGGGTGTATAAAATATTTTTTCAGGATCATATCCTGCATGAAGCCCTAATAATACTTCTTGGATTGAAACGGTATCAAGTCCAGCTCCCATTTCTTTTATTAGCTGTAGAACAGAAACATTCGACAAAGCCTTCATTGCATAATTGATACGTAACTTATCTACCTTAGAAAAAGCTTTAGTTAATCTATTGTATTGAGATTGGATTTTTTCGGCATCATAAACATATAATGGACTGCCAAATTGTTCTGCTAATTGTAGTAAGTCTTTAGGTTGCATCGTTATTAATTTTTAGCAAATTTATTATTCTTTATTGGTATCACAATGGAAATTTGAAATCATAACAAAACATAACAAAATGTTATAAAACAAACACTTTGTGTTTTATTGAAAAGAGTATTTATTAAGATTATTATAAATAAGGGTGGTTTAGCATAAAGATAATTAAAAATGACATGATATAATACTATTTAGGTTATTAGTCATGCCATTTAAGTTTCTGATATATTTTCAATATTATTATTATCTATAAAGTTGGTAAATCACCATTTCCTTTGGTAGGTAAATTGGTGTATCCCATAAGATATTTATCTACTTCTCTTGCAGCTTCACGGCCTTCCGAGATTGCCCAAACAATTAAGGATTGCCCTCTTCTCATATCTCCAGCAGTGAAAATGTGAGAAACATTTGTTTGATAATTAGTTGCTTTATAATTACTTCTTATATCAATTTCTAACCCTAATTGATCACTTAATGTTTTTTCGGGACCGGTGAATCCAAGTGCTAATAATGCTAAATCGCAAGGCCAAGTTTTCTCAGACCCTTCCTTTTCAATAAGTTCTGGTCTTTGACCGGGAACTATTTTCCAAGCCACTTCGACTGTTTTCAGTCCTATTAATTCCCCTTTTTCATTCGAAAGAAACTCTTTGGTATTAATTAACCAGTTTCTGTCGCAACCTTCTTCATGTGACGAAGATGTTTTCAATTGTAACGGCCAAAAAGGCCAAGGAGTAGTTTCACTTCTTCCAACGGGTGGTTTTGGCATAATTTCAAAATTAGTCACTGATTTGGCTCTATGTCTATTAGAAGTTCCTACACAATCAGAACCTGTGTCTCCACCACCAATAACAATTACATCTTTTCCAGTAGCTAATATTTGATTCGTAACATCTTCACCAAATAATACTTTTGTTTGTTGTGTCAAAAAGTCCATTGCCTGAATTACTCCTTTAGATTCTATTCCTTTTGTTGGTAAGCTACGTCTTTCGGTTGCTCCACCACATAATACAATTGAGTCAAATTGATTTAATTGCTCTATATCATAATTTACACCAACATTTACATTGGTTTTAAAAGTAATTCCTTCTAGTTCTAATACTTTTACACGTCTGTCAATGATTCCTTTTTCCAATTTGAAATTTGGAATTCCATATCGCAATAATCCTCCAATGGCATTGTCTCTTTCGAAAACAGTAACAGTATGTCCCGCTCTATTTAATTGTTGTGCTGCTGCTAATCCCGCAGGCCCAGAACCAATAACGGCAACTGTTTTGCCTGTTCTTGTTGCAGGAATTTGTGGTTTTATCCATCCCTCTGCAAACCCTCTTTCGATAATGTTTTTCTCGATATTTTCAATAGCTACAGGTTCGCTGATGATTCCCAGAACGCATGACTTTTCACATGGAGCAGGGCATAATCGACCTGTAAATTCCGGAAAATTATTGGTTGATTGCAATATTTCCAAGGCACTTTGCCATTCTTCTTGATGCACCATATCATTAAAATCAGGAATTAAATTTCCTAATGGACAAGCGCTATGACAAAATGGGATTCCACAATCCATACATCTGGAACCCTGTTCTTTAATTTTATCTTTTGGTAGCGTAATCGTAAATTCATTGTAATTTGAAACTCGTTCTGGAACTGCAACATTACTTTCGTCGGTTCTACTATATTCTTTAAATCCTCCTATCTTTCCCATGACTATTGTGCTATTAGTTCTTCAATTTGCTTTTCTTCAGATAATCTTTGTAATGCCTTTTTAAACTCAATAGGCATTACTTTGATAAAATGTCTTTGTTGGTTTTCCCAATCTTCCAAAATTCTCTTAGCTAGTGGACTATTAGTATACATAGAATGGTTTTTTATCAAACGTTTTAATTTTGATAGGTCATCATTTTCTAATGTTTCTAATTCGACCATTTCCATATTGCATAATCCGTTCTCGAATTGTTTTTTCTCATCAAAAACATAAGCAACACCGCCACTCATTCCAGCCGCAAAATTCCTTCCGGTTTTTCCTAATACAACTACAGTTCCTCCGGTCATATATTCACATCCATGATCTCCTATTCCTTCTACAACAGCAGTTGCCCCAGAATTCCTTACTGCAAAACGTTCTCCAGCCATACCATTGATATATGCTTCTCCAGTAATCGCACCGTATAAAGCAACGTTTCCTATAATGATGTTTTCCTCTGGTTTGAAAGTCGCTGTAGGCGGAACCTTGATAATCAGTTTTGCTCCTGAAAGTCCTTTACCTAAATAATCATTACAATTTCCATGAATTTTAAAGGATAGTCCATTGGTGGCAAAAGCCCCGAAACTTTGTCCAGCTGATCCAGTAAAATCAACTAATATAGTATCGTCAGGTAATCCTTGTTCTCCATATATTTTTGAAATTTCGTTACTTAAAATAGCACCAACAGAACGGTCTGTATTTTTTATTTCGAATGTTACTCTTGTTCTTTCTTTTCTATAAATCGAGGGTATTGCTTCCTTAATGATAGCAAAATCAAGTACATTTTCTAAATTATGATCTTGAGATGTAGTATTATGATTAGGGACAGTTTTAGCTTTTTCAGGTTTATAAAGGATACTAGATAAATCTAATCCACTTGCTTTATAATGTTTGATCGCTTTGTTGACATTCAGTTTTTGGGATTGTCCCACCATTTCTTTCAGTGTTCTAAAACCTAATTGCGCCATAATCTCTCTTAGCTCTTCGGCAATGAAGTACATAAAGTTTATGATATGTTCCGGCGTCCCTTTGAAATTTTTTCTTAATTCAGGATCCTGGGTTGCTATACCTACTGGGCAAGTATTTAAATGACAAGCTCGCATCATAATACATCCAGAGGCGACTAATGGTGCAGTGGCAAAACCAAACTCTTCTGCTCCTAATAAAGCAGCAATAGCTACGTCTCGTCCTGTTTTTAATTGTCCGTCACATTCTAAAACTACTCGGCTTCTTAAATCATTTAAGATTAATGTTTGTTGGGCTTCCGCCAATCCAAGTTCCCAAGGAATTCCTGTATGCTGTAAAGAAGTTAATGGAGCCGCACCTGTTCCTCCATCAAATCCAGATATTAAAATAACATCTGCTTTAGCTTTGGCAACACCTGCTGCAATGGTTCCAACACCAACCTCTGAAACTAATTTTACGTTTATTCGTGCTTCACGATTGGCATTTTTTAAGTCAAATATCAATTGAGATAAATCTTCAATGGAGTAAATGTCGTGATGGGGTGGAGGAGAAATTAATCCTACATAAGGAGTTGAATTTCTTGTCTCAGCAATCCAAGGCACCACTTTTTCACCGGGTAATTGTCCGCCTTCACCTGGTTTTGCCCCTTGAGCCATTTTTATTTGTATTTCTTTCGCACTTGTTAAATAGTTGATAGAAACCCCAAATCTCCCCGATGCTACTTGTTTGATTGCGCTGTTTCTAGAATCTCCATTCAAGTCTTTTTGGAAACGTTTTGGATCTTCCCCACCTTCTCCAGAATTACTTTTTCCGCCTATTCGATTCATTGCGATTGCTAAGTTTTGATGCGCTTCCATACTAATAGACCCATAAGACATCGCTCCCGTTTTGAATTTTTTTACAATTTCTGTCCAAGGCTCTACTTCGTCAATAGGAATTGGATCCAAATTATTGAATTCGAATAATCCTCGAATAGTCATTAAATTGGCACTTTGGTCATTGACCATAGTTGCATATTCTTTATAACTTTCTGGGCTGTTTAAACGTACCGCTTGTTGTAATTTAGCAATGGTTGTTGGATTAAACATATGCTTTTCACCATTTCTTCTCCATCTGTAGAGACCTCCAATTTCTAAAGGCAACAAACTGGCAATTTTTGAATTCGGAAAAGCATTTTTATATCTTTTCTTGATTTCCTTTTCAATTTCCATCAAGCCTATTCCTTCAATTCTGGAAGGTGTGTAAGGGAAATATTTAGTGGAGAATGTTTTGTTTAATCCTAATATTTCAAAAATTTGTGCCGCTCTATACGAATGCAGTGTAGAGATGCCTATTTTATTCATAATTTTCAGAATCCCTTTTGCAGTAGCTTTATTGTAATTTTTCACCGCATAATCTGCCTTTATACCTGTAATAAAGCCTTGATTGACTTGGTTGTGGATAATTTCGTTAACCATATAAGGATTTATCGCACTAGCTCCGTAACCAAATAACAAGGCAAAATGGTGAGGCTCACGAGGCTCAGCTGATTCAATGATAATCCCAAATTTCGAACGAACTTTTAAGATATTCATGGAATGATGAATATAAGAACAGGCCAATAACATTGGAATTGGAGCCAATTTTTCACTTACACCTCTATCTGATAGTATGATAATATTATGTCCTTCTGAAACTGCTTTGAAAGTTTCTTGAACACATTTTTCTAAAGCTCGCTCTAAACCATTTACTCCTTTTTCTATAGTATACAAGGTGGAGATAGTAGCCGATTTGAAATCAGTATGATCAATATTGCGTATTTTGTCTAAATCCTCGTTTGAAATAACTGGATTATGGATTTTTAATTTTTTGCAATGATTTGAATTAATATTAAAAATATTATAATCACCACCAATTGCTAAACTAATATCAGTAATTATTTCCTCACGAATACCGTCCAATGGAGGGTTGGTAACTTGTGCAAATAATTGTTTGAAATAGTTGTATAGCAATTGCGGTTGATTAGATAATACAGCCAATGGCGTATCGTTACCCATAGAACTAATGGCTTCAGCAGCTTTAGTCCCCATAGGGTTTATAATCGTTTTTAAATCTTCTATTGTATATCCAAATAGACGTTGTCTGGTTTCAAAATCTATTTCTTCTGTTGGAATTGCATTATTGGTATAAGGGATTTGGGCGAGATGCAACATATTCTCGTCAAGCCATTGTTTGTATGGACGCTTGGTTATAATATCTTTTTTAATTTCATCATCTTCAATAATACGCCCTTCATTCATGTCTACAAGGAACATTTTCCCGGGTTCTAATCGACCGTGTTGTACTACATCTTCTGGTTTGATGTCTAGAACACCTATTTCAGAAGCCATAATCACAAAACCACTTTTAGTAAGCGTATAACGAGAGGGTCTTAAACCATTTCTATCCAATAGCGCACCAATAACATTTCCATCCGTAAAGGGTATAGATGCAGGACCATCCCAAGGTTCCATAATACAAGCATTGTATTCATAGAATGCTTTTTTATCCTCTGACATAGTCTGGTGTTTTTCCCAAGCTTCGGGAACAACCATCATCATAGCCTCGGGTAAAGTTCGTCCTGTCATTACTAACAATTCAATAACCATATCCATTGAAGCGGAATCTGATTTTCCTTCTAATATAATTGGAAATAATTTTTTTAGGTCATCACCAAAAACATCACTTTGCATTAATTCCTCTCTGGCACGCATTCTGCTAACATTACCTCGAAGCGTATTAATTTCGCCATTATGACACATATATCTAAACGGTTGCGCTAGTTCCCAAGATGGAAAAGTGTTTGTTGAAAAACGCTGGTGTACAAGTGCAAGTCGTGTTACTAAATCATTATCTAATAAGTCAGTGTAGTACCTGCTTATATCCTCTGGCATCAACAGTCCTTTATATATTATAGTAGTTGTTGATAAACTAGAAAAATAGAACATATGACTTTCTGAAATCTTAGAATTTATAATTCCATGTTCTGCAATTTTTCTTGCTGCAAATAATTTAGCATTAAATTGTTGCTCAGTTAATTCTAATCCATTCTTGCCAATAAATACTTGCATTACTGTAGGCTCTTTTTCTGCAGCAATTTGTCCAAGATTTGAAATGTCAACAGGAACATTTCTCCAACCTATAATACTTAAATTCTGGTCTTGTATAGCTTTTTCAAAAGTAGCTTTACAAAAGTCGATTTGATTACTCTTTTTAGGTAAGAAAACCATCCCAACAGCATATTCTCTTATTTCAGGAATTTTAAAGTCACAAACTTTTTTAAAAAAATCATGAGGAATATCAAATAAGATTCCTGCTCCATCACCAGTTCTTCCATCAGCACTTACGGCACCACGATGTTCTAATTTGATTAAAATATCTAGCGCTTTATGAATAATGTCGTTCGATTTAATCCCATTTAAATTGCAAATAAACCCTGCGCCACAATTGTCGTGTTCAAATTCAGGCAAATAAAGGCCTTGTTCTTTAACTTTCATATCTTGTGTTTTTTATGTAAAAATAAGGATATCGTTAACTATAATTCAATGAATACGCCTAAACTCATTAATTATTACGTAAAAAACAAATTAGTATTAAATAAATGGCAATGTCGTTTTTTAGGCTTGTTTGAAATGATAAATCGATAATCACATATTGTGAAAAAAAGGTGTTTTTTCAATTTGACAGACCTATAAACAAAATCACAGAAAAAATTTCAATCGATATAGTGTTTTAAAAAGTGTGTGTTTTTTAAAAACGTTTGCTATATAATTTGTATTAATACTCTTAATACAATATAGATTTAGCTAATGACTTTTCAGTTTACTGATTTTTAATAGAAAAGATTTCTCTAATTAGTTGATTTTTGCTATTTTTGTACCACTTATATTCTGAAATAAATTCAGAATCCAGACAAATTCTATATTATGAACATACACGAATATCAAGGAAAAGAGATTTTAGCTAGCTACGGAGTTCGCATTCAACGCGGTATCGTTGCTAATAGTCCTGTAGAAGCTGTCGCTGCTGCAAAACAATTAACTGCCGAAACTGGAACAAGTTGGTTTGTTATTAAAGCCCAAGTTCACGCAGGTGGTCGTGGTAAAGGTGGTGGAGTTAAGCTTGCCAAAGGAATTGACAAAGTGGAAGGAATTGCAAGCGAAATCATCGGAATGCAATTAGTAACACCTCAAACATCTGCTGAAGGTAAAAAAGTACACAAAATATTAGTTGCTGAAGATGTTTATTATCCTGGTGAAACTGAAACTTCTGAGTTTTATGTTTCTGTTTTATTAAATAGAGCTACAGGTCGCAATATGATTATGTATTCTACTGAAGGTGGAATGGATATTGAAGAAGTTGCTGAACACACTCCTCATTTAATTTTTAATGAAGAAATTGATCCTTCTGTTGGTTTACAAGGTTTTCAAGCAAGAAGAATTGCTTTTAACTTAGGACTTTCAGGAAATGCTTTTAAAGAAATGGTGAAATTCATCGACTCTTTATACAATGCTTATATTGGATCTGATGCATCGATGTTTGAAATCAACCCAGTGTTGAAAACATCTGATAATAAAATTTTGGCTGTAGATGCTAAAGTTAACATTGATGATAATGCTTTATACAGACAAAAAGCTTATGCTGATATGCGTGATGTTCGTGAGGAGAACCCAATCGAAGTTGAAGCAAAAGAAGTTGGATTAAACTATGTAGATCTTGACGGAACTGTTGGATGTATGGTTAACGGAGCTGGATTAGCTATGGCAACTATGGATTTAATTAAGTACGCTGGATTTGAGCCTGCTAACTTTCTTGACGTAGGTGGAACTGCTGATGCTAAACGTGTTGAAACTGCTTTCCGTATTATCTTAAAAGATCCAAACGTTAAGGCAATTTTAATTAATATTTTTGGAGGAATCGTTCGTTGTGACCGTGTGGCACAAGGAGTTGTTGATGCTTATAAAAATATGGGTGACGCGATTAGAGTGCCAATTATTGTTCGTTTACAAGGTACAAACGCAGCTATTGCAAAAGAATTAATTGATAATTCAGGAATGCCAATTTTATCTGCTGTTGAATTTCAAGAAGCAGCTGATCAAGTAAAAGCGGCTCTTTCTTAATTAGAAAATAGTTATATATAAAAAAATCCTGAGTGAAAGCTCAGGATTTTTTTATGTTTAAATGGTAGCAGTAAAGTATTAAAATGAATTATATTCTGTTATTCTTACTTTTTAACGACTTCCTATTCTTTGAATTGTATCTGATTTGTAGATTCCAAATCCAATTGTCTTTTTTTGTGCTAATTCAAAAAGTGCTTTGGCAACAGTAATACCTTGAATGGGTTTGTATTTTTTTAAGTTTCCTATAAACAGAAAAGAAAATACTTTCATCATAAAAGCCCCTGCTTTTTCTCCAAATCTAAATTCGTTTCGATTCCCTAATAAAAGTGAGGGTTGGACTATAGATACGCTCTCAAAATTACAGTTTTCAAGAAATGACTCAATTTCACCTTTGGTTCTTAAATAAAAATTTCCTGAATTTGCATCTGCACCAAGCGAAGAAATTAATAAAAATTGTTTTACACCATTTTTTAATGCAATCAAGGCAAATTGTTTTGGGTATTCAAAATCAACTTTTCTAAAAGCTTCTTTACTTCCCGCTTTTTTAATCGTAGTTCCAATAGTACAGAAAAAATCATCACCTTTAACTAAATCATCATATGATTCTGGTTTATCAAAATCAATTAAATGTTCTATAAGTTTTGGGTGTTGATTTCCTGATACTCTTTTTCCAAAAGTAATCACTTTGTCGTACTCCTTACTTTCTAAAAGTATATTTAGCAAATGAGAACCAACTAAACCGGTACTTCCAATTATTAAAGCAGTTTTCAAAGTAGTTTTATTTTTTGATCTTACCGAAATTGTATTTTACTTTTTCCACTACTTGTTCTTTTGCATTTCCTTTAGGATATTGCTTTTTTGAAGGTTTTTTAGTAGCTGATTTCGATTTAGAAGGACTTTGATCACCTCTAGATTTTTCTTCGTCTCTAGGCTTTGCTTTAAATTCAGGTCTTTCTTTAGTACTATCCTTTGCCGGTATTTGAGCTTTGTGTTTTGCTAAAACATCATTTGGATTTTTTGGATTTTCTTTAGTTCCACGTAAATGAATAACTAAAGCATTCAAGAAATTACGCAATACTTGGTCACCACATTCCATATAATTTTCGTGTTTTTCATCACGGAAAAAAGCACCCAGTTCAGATTTAGTAATTCTAAAATCTACTAATTCCAATATTTCAACGATTTGGTCATCACGTAACATTAAGGCTACACGGAGTTTTTTGAAGATATCGTTATTTGTCATCATATTCTAATTTTTTACAAAGGTACGTTTTTAAAGCAATTAGATGCGTATTTTAGATTTAGAATTGGTGCTGGTTTAGAATGTGAATTAGTTTATCCAAATCCTTTTCTTTATGATTGGCGGTAATTACAATTCTATTCAACATTTTGGTGTCTGTTGGGTATTTAAAATTGGTCGGTATGATTTTGTTTTTAGAAAAAACTTCATTAATCCCTTCGATATGGGGATAGATTACTGGATAATCGGGATTAAATTCAACTTTGTTATTTTTAACTAAATTAACATTGATATAATCCAGTTTTTTTCTCAATTTTTGATGTTGTCTAATGTAAATATCTTCTGCATCGGCCATAGTTTGAACAAATGCTGGATTCATTCCGGCGCTGGATACAAAGGTGTCGTTTGTCGCTATTTGATTCATAAATTCAGCATCACTTGCGATTACACCTCCAGACAACCCAAAAGCTTTCCCTAATGAGGCAAACATTATCTTTCTTTTGATGTTTGAAAGGTTGATTGTTGAATACAAACCACAGCCATTAACGCCAACTATTCCTAATGAATGCGATTCGTCAATGATCAAAGTAATTTCTTTAGTGGTAGAGATCAAGTTTAGAAACGAAAAATCGATTGGTTTTATTTGAAAAGAAGGTACGGCATCAGTAAGAATTGTAATTTTTTCTGGAACTGAATCCAGTAATCGTGGATTTAATTCATCTTCGATAAAAAAGGGGAGACTATCGGTTCCTTTTACCGCGGGATGTATAGTTGGGAAATGAAAAAAACAATCCGTTTGCGGTTTCATCACATCAAGGACTAATTTTCCCGCCAGCATTCCCGAAGAAACGGTAAGAGCTGATGCAGCTTTGATGTGCTTGGCTATAAATTGCTCACCATTATCATATGCCTTGAGTTTTATGTTTGCATTTCTGGAACTACCGTAAGCGCTTCCCCATTTTAAAATGTTTTTGACTACTAATTTCAGGAATTTCTTGTTGGTGGGTAAACCTAAATAGGCTGTTCCTCCAAAATATAGATAGTCTTCATTGCCAACTTTAATTATTCGATCTGGAAATTGATTGACTTTCATTTATTTTTATTTTAAAACAACTCCTGTACCGTTTAGCTCAGAATAAATGATTTTTCCATTATTAATGGTTACTCCTGTTGCAATGTCTTCTGCTAGAAGTAGAGCACCATCCATATCAACATAGTCTAATTGTGGTAGTAAATGGGCAATAGCTGAAATTCCAACTGATGATTCTGTCATACAGCCCACCATTGTTTTTAAGCCTAAACTTCGGGCTTGTTGAATCATTCTTCTTCCTGGAGTTAATCCGCCACATTTTACCAGTTTTACATTTACTCCGTGAAAATGATTGTGACATTTGGCCACATCTTCTTCTATGATACAACTCTCGTCAGCTATAATTGGCAAAACGGAATGTTTGAATACCTCCTTATGTCCTTCCCAATCATCAGCCCTCATAGGTTGTTCCAGAAATTCGACACCAAGTTTCTTTAATTCTAAAGCATTGTTAATAGTTTCTTCCACACCCCAACCGCAATTAGCATCAATCCTGAAAATGGCATCGGTATGTTTTCTAAGTTCCCTTACTATTGCAATGTCTTCTGCGGTTCCTAGCTTTATTTTATATATTGGCCAGGGTAATTCCTTCATTTTAGCCACCATTTTTTCGATAGAAGCTATCCCAATAGTATAATCAGTTAATGGATTGTTTTCAGTGGTGTAGTTCCACAATTCGTATAATTTCTTTCCTTTTTTTCGAGCATATAAATCATTGTAAGCCATATCCAAAGCGCACAAAGCAAACATGTCATCTTTTAAATGAGGATGCATTTTAGACCAAAACACTTCTGGAGTTTCATTATTTGTTGCCTCTATTAGAGATTGGATTTTTTCTAAATCCTGAATCATATTAGGAACTGTAATTTTATAATAGGGATTTGAAGTAGCTTCTCCATATCCTGAAAAACCATCACTAGTTAATTCTACAATCAGTGAGGGTTGAAAGTCTATTGATTCTCTAGAAATAGTAAACGTGTGTTTTAATTTAAGGTCGTATGCTCTTAGTTTTAGTTTCATATAAATAGGGGTTTATTTATTCGATGGGTATTCGTTTACATTTTGATAAATATAAGGAATTAGTTAATAACCAAGCCATAATATGGCTTTAGAAAACCCATCTCTCCATAATTTCTCATTATGTTTTCCGTTTTTAACAACCGTTGTTTTTGTTAAATTGAGACAGCTACATCTTTTTTGATTTACAATTGCAATCATTTTATTTAAATCAGGAATCATATCATCACTTTCACTATCTCCACCTAAAAAGTAGATTTTGGTCTTTATTTTATCAGTCTGCGAAGCCAAATCATATATTTTATTCGAAAACCAAAAAGAAGGCGAAAAAACGGCTGCCTTACCAAAAACTTTTGGATATTTAGGTGCGGCATAAAATGAAACCAAACCTCCTAGAGAGCTACCCATTATAATTGTATTCCTAGCTTTGGTTTTTGTTCTATATGTTTTATCAATATGAGGTTTCAATGTATTGACAATAAAATCGAGATAAGCATCTGCATCTCCACCTCCGTATTTTTCATTTTTAAATGGGGTGAGTTCGTCTATTCTCTTCTCGTTGCCGTGTTCAATCCCTATTACAATTACATTTGCGCTGATACTATCCAGTTTTTCATCTACATTCCATTCTCCCACAAAGGAGGTTTTAGCATCAAATAGATTTTGTGCATCATGCATATAAATTACAGAATATTTTTTCTGTGAATCGGAATATTTTTTGGGGAGATAAACCCATATTTTTTTTGCTGTTTTCAATTGAGGAGATTCAATTGTGAAATTGCTAACATTTTTAGAGGCTGTACTTTCTTGAGCAGTTGTATGTGATAGGAAAAAAAATAATGTGAGAACGGGAAGCAGTTTTTTAATCATTATGGAGTTTTTTTAAAGCATTTTTCGTAGTTAAAAATAGTTGTTTTTTTTATAATTTGAATGTAAACCCTATTTGTGTTTTTTTTGAATAGTTTTTTAAATTTTTAATTAGGGATCATAAACAATAGATTTTGTTTATTTAAGATTTTTAAGTACTCTTATTTTCATTTAACAATTATGATGGTTATAGAAGGATTAAGTGGCATAGTTATTGGTTTTGGCTACGATAGTTATTAATTAAATTTCGAAAAAATGAAAAAGATAAAAATACTTGCAATACTGGGAATCACTTTTTTTGCCTCAAGCACGATAAATGCGCAAATTTCAGTGGGTGTAAACATCGGACTTCCATCAGTAGTTATATCGGGTCAATATGAACGTAGATATGAGCCACAAAGGAGAAATGTTGAATATCGCGAAGAACGTGTAATATATGTTGACCATAGGGAGTGTGATGATAGGTGGCATGACGATCGAAGGTATGAACAAAGAAATTATAAAGAAAAAAAACACTATCACGGAAAGGATTATTATAAAAAACACAAAGGGAAAGAACATAAAAGAGACTACGATGATGATGACGATGACTAATAGTTTTTTGAGGTAACAGTTTAAAATGAGAGAACCAATTTTGGTTCTCTTTTTTTTTGTTCCTTTCTCATTATAAGCGAGAAATATTTTAAAGGTATATTATAATGAGATTTGTGTTTTTGTTCAAAATTTTACTGCTTGTAAAAAAAAACAGGAGAATAATGGTTATTTGTTTAATCATTATTTAGTTTTTGGGATTCTATAATAAAAAATGATAATTTAGCTAAAATTAATGATTTGATGGATACATTCGAAAAGAAAAAGAGTTTACTTATAGATATGATTGCATTTTCAACTGTGGATGGTCAATTGCATATAAAAGAATATGAGTTTTTGAAAATAATAGCAGAAGAATTACAGATAGATAACACAGTGTTTAAGGATTTGTTTCATCAAGAAGAACCAATAATCCCCATTAAATCTGAATTTCAACGTGTCCAACAGTTTTATAGATTAGCATTATTAATGTATTCTGATGGAGTTTTACACGAAAAGGAAACCATAGCTATACAGCAAATAGGAATTAATATGGGATTGAATCCCAATGCTACAAATCGTTTACTTAAAATGATGAAGGCTTCCCCAAATGGAATAATTGATGCTGAAAAAGTAATTATGGTATTTCAGGAACAGCACAATTAAGTCAATTGTTCCTGTAGCTTTTTAATGTCATCACGCAGTTTTGCCGCCTGTATGAAATCTAAATCTTTGGCTGCCTTTTCCATCGATTTCCTTTTTTCTCGAATGATTTTCTCGATCTCAGGTCTCGACATATAAGTCGTGTCAGGTTCAGCTGCTTTATTTAGTTCGAAATGACCTAATTCGTATTCAACCAAAGGATTCTTGGTAAAGGCACTTCCTATCTTTTTATTTAAAGCTTGAGGGATGATGTTATTAGCGGTATTGTAATTGATTTGTTTTGTTCTGCGATACTCAGTTTCATCAATAGTTTTTTGCATACTTGCTGTAATTCTATCAGCATAAAGAATCGCTTTTCCGTTCAGGTTTCTTGCCGCACGACCAATGGTTTGAGTCAATGAACGATGACTACGAAGAAAACCTTCCTTGTCAGCATCTAAAATAGCAACAAGCGATACTTCGGGTAAATCCAGTCCTTCACGAAGTAGATTGACACCAATCAAAACATCAAATATACCTTTTCGTAAATCCTGCATAATTTCGATACGCTCCAGAGTATCCACATCTGAGTGAATGTAACGACAACGAATTCCAACTTTAGCCAAATATTTAGCTAATTCCTCCGCCATTCTTTTGGTTAATGTGGTTACCAATACTCTTTCGTCTAATTCGCAACGCAACTGAATTTCTTCGATTAAATCATCAATTTGGTTTAAACTCGGGCGTACTTCAATTACTGGATCTAATAATCCTGTTGGTCGAATGACTTGTTCTATTACAACACCATCTGTTTTTTGTAATTCATAATCTGCAGGTGTAGCAGATACATATATCACTTGGTTTTGCATGGCTTCAAACTCCTCAAATTTCAATGGACGATTGTCCATAGCAGCGGGTAGTCGGAATCCGTATTCTACCAAGTTTTCTTTTCTGCTACGGTCACCTCCATACATAGCGTGTACTTGCGAAATGGTAACGTGACTTTCATCGACCACCATTAAAAAGTCTTTTGGGAAATAATCCAATAAACAAAAAGGTCTCGTACCAGCTTGCCTTCCATCAAGGTAACGGGAATAGTTTTCGATTCCCGAGCAATAACCCAATTCCCGAATCATTTCTAAATCGAAATTAGTTCGTTCTTCCAATCGTTTTGCTTCTAAATGCTTTCCTATTTCTTTGAAATAATCCACTTGTTTGACTAAGTCTTGCTGGATTTCCCATATCGCTCCTTGAAGTACATCAGGAGAGGTCACAAACATATTGGCAGGGTATATTGTTAGTTTCTCGTGTTTCTCGATAACCATTGAAGTTTTTACATCAAAGGATTCTATTTCTTCAATTTCATCTCCAAAGAAATGGATTCGGTACGCATCATCTGCATAACCCGGATAGACTTCGACAATATCTCCTTTAATTCTGAAATTCCCAGGTGTAAAATCGGCTTCAGTTCTTGAATATAAACTTTGAACTAGGCTATGTAATAATTTGGTGCGTGATATTGTTTGATCTCTTTCAATTTCAATTACATTTTTCTGAAATTCAACGGGGTTTCCAATACCATATAAACAAGAGACAGATGCAACCACGAGTATATCTCTACGACCAGAAAGTAGGGAAGAGGTGGTGCTTAATCTCATTTTTTCCAGTTCTTCATTGATGGATAAATCCTTTTCGATGAAAACCCCAGTTACAGGCATAAAAGCTTCTGGCTGATAATAATCATAGTAAGAAACAAAGTATTCCACTGCATTATTGGGGAAAAACTCTTTGAATTCTGAATACAATTGTGCCGCCAAAGTTTTGTTGTGTGCTAAAACTAATGTTGGTCTTTGTACTTCCTGAATTACGTTAGCAACCGTAAAAGTTTTTCCTGAACCAGTTACTCCTAATAAAGTTTGGAATTTATCACCATCAATAATCCCTTGAGTTAATTTATCAATTGCTTGTGGCTGGTCGCCTTTGGGTTGGTATTCAGATACTACTTGGAAATTCATTTGTATTAAGGGGCAATGTTTTAGAATTGCAAAGTTACAAAGTTTAGCCCCAAGTTTATGGAAGTGGATAATTTATATTGAAGGTTGGATAGTTGGTGATTTTGTTTTGTTTTTTTTGGAAAATTTATATTTGTAAGTAAATAATAAATTTAAAACCATATTTATTGTTAAGTCTTATATAAAATAGGATTTTATATGGTGAGTTTCTTTACCTTTAAAAGGTCTAAATATTAAAAGATAAAATATATGAAAGCAGTATTTACAATAGAAAGAGTTACCACTATAAATGAGATACCTAGTTATTGGTCAAAAGAGGATTATTTTGCCTTGCTAAAAGAATTTGGTCTGCCGGTAGCTAATACTATTTCTGAAAATGAATGTATTGAATATTTACAAATGGCTGTAAGTGAATTAGAGCCTAATGAATCAGCACAAGTGCTATTGACATATAAGTTAAGTGAGTATTTGAATGAAAATCAAATAGAACAAATTTCTAATGATATGTTGATAGATAAGATTTCAGAAGAATATCCTGAGATTAATTTGCATTATGATCTTTATTCGATCAATCAGTTATTATTTAAACTGTATAATGGTAAATTTCCAAACGCTAAAGCTAGTTTAATCGAACTTTTAGTTGAAATTAACGATTACTCTGAAAATTTGACAAAAGATGAAGTTTTGAGAAATTTGATGAAAATGTCATCTGATAGCATTGTGATTAAAAGATTATTTTCAGATAAATTAGAAGGTGATGAACCTTTTGAAGAGGCAAATGATATTATATGGAAATTAGATATTGAAGGGAATCATTATAAAATATACACCTCAGAATATTGGATTGCTAATGAAGAAATTATCACAAGTAAAATAGAAACTGAATTTGAGCCTATTGTAATTGAATAGTTAAACGTTAAGAATTTATTTTTGATTTTACTGTCTCAAATTTTTAAACAAAAAAAAACCATCACATAATCGTGATGGTTTTTCGTTTTAATAGTATTTGTTAGAAGCTGAAACTTAATCTAGCAAAAAGGAATCTTCCGTTTTGTCCAAATTGAGAAACGTTTCTTGAATAAGTAAATTGATTAGAATTAGTTAATGAAGCTAAGTTTTCATCTGGATAAACATCAAAAAGATTATTTGCACCAACAACAATTTTAGCATGGTCATTAAATTTATAACCAACAGATAGATCAGTGACAACTTTACCACCCCATTCTGGATGTTCAACTTGTACAGTTTCTCCATTTACAACTGCAGTGTCAATAGATCCATTACCGTCAGCATCTGCTGTGTTTGGATCAGTTACTTTACCAAAATAAACGTTTCTTAAGAAGAAATCGAATTTCTTTACAGATAGTGAGTTTGTTAAATTGGCTTTAACTCTAGGTACTGCTTCTTGTAGATATACCCTACTAGTTTCAGAAAAATACTTGTTTATTTGACCATTAGCTTCTAATATTGGTGAAGCGTGAATGTTACCTACTCTTTTTGTATTTGATATAGTACCTGATAAATCAGTTTTTAAAGTTAATCCATTACCAATACTACCTTTATGGCTAATTACAATGTCTATTCCTTTTGACCTTGTATCTATAGCATTTGCGAAAAATGTAGCTCTTGTAGCATTTGCATTGTCAAATAAAGTGTTTAAAGTTGCAGCAGGAGTTCCTGCAGCAGGTGTTCCTCCAGGTCTTAAAAATGTATCTGTAAGTACAACTCTGTCATCAATGTTAACAACATATGCGTCAGCGGTTAATGTAATTTTAGCATCAGGAATTTTTGCGGTAAAACCAATACTCGCACTTTGAGACTCTTCTTGTTTCAATTCCGGAATCCCTAATAACTTTGCAGCTTGTGAATCATTACTAAAAGTAGTAATTTCATAAGGAACCCCATTTATAAACTGTGTTGCAGTTGAGTTGAAATAGATCTGGTGTAATGAAGGAGCTCTAAATCCAGTAGAAATTGCACCACGTAAATTAATATTGTCTGTTAATTTATAACGAGAAGCTAATTTATAGTTAGTTGTATTCCCGAAATCAGAATAGTTTTCAAAACGAAGTGCTCCGTTGATAAGCCATTTTTCAGTTACATCATATTCTAAATCAGCATATAAAGCCACGCTGTTACGTCCTTTGTCGACAGCATTTACCGGTTTAAATCCAGGGAATACTTGAGATCCACCAGGTCTTAATGCTCCATAAAAATCTGTAACATATTGGTTAGTTGGAGTAACACCGCTTACAACGACATTATTGTTAATGTCATATAAATTGTAAGAATCAGGTACCCCAGCATTTATTTTGTAATTTTCGTGTCTGTATTCAGCACCAAAAGCAACATTTAATTTATCAAACTTGTTATTGATATCAAAGTTGGTTGTGTTTTGAGAAAATGCTAATCCACCTGCATCAAATTCAGTTGGTGATTTCTCTCTTAAAGTAGCATTTAGTGTGTTTTCGATTGAATAATCGAAAGTGTTTTTACCAAATGTATTACTCAAGTCAAAATTCCATGTTTTAAACATTTTACCTCTAAGTCCAGCTGCTGCAGATATATCATTAATAGTTGAATGAATTTCAGGTAAGAAACCATTTGGGTATAAAGCTGTATAAGCTCTAGACTGATTTGGTCGTCTATAAAAACCAGCTGCTTCCCCATTTCTAAAACTCGTTCCGCCAAAAGCATAAAGCTCAATGTTTTCGGTAATTGGGTAAGCTGCGTTCAAGAAAAATTGTGCGCTTTCCAATGATGATTGCCCCACTTTCATATTGAAAGCGCTTCTTTCTAATTTTCTATAAGCCAATTCTCCTGATGTTGCGTCAAAATTCAATGCTGATTGCATTGCACTAATAGTTGTAGCACCAGCAATAGCAGCTTGTTGCGTAGGTGTGAAATAAGTTATACCTAGAGCATTAGTTTTTATTGCTGTAAGAATTTGAGCTGAATTTGGTGTATTAGTTATATTACCCCATAATGCATTAATGTTTGTACCAGCTTCTTTAGCTCTTTGTTCCACTGCATTAAAAGCACTGAATAAAGTACCAGTTGCATCTTTAGCTCTACTAGTTTGTTCTCTTAATTGAAAACTTCCTGTAATATTGATAAAACTTTTATCTTTACCTAATCCAGTCCCGTAATTCATATCAACTTGAACGTTATTACCGTCGTTTCCTCCAGTATGGTCATTAGCACCTTTTGAAAAGTTACTACCTGCAAATAGGGCAATGTCGAATTTATTTGTGTTTTTCTTTACATTGATGTTGATTACACCTGCAATCGCATCAGATCCGTATTGTGCTGATGCACCATCTCTTAATACTTCGATTTTTTCGATTGCAAAAGCTGGAATAGCATTTAAATCGGTTCCCACAGATCCTCTTCCTGGAGTTCCATTAATGTTAACTAGAGAAGAAGTATGTCTTCTTTTTCCGTTAACTAAAACCAAAACCTGATCCGGTCCTAACCCTCTTAGTTGTGCTGGGTCAATGTGATCCGTTCCATCCGCTACCGTTTGAGTATTAGAAGTAAACGATGGGGCAACCATATTCAAAATCTGATTTAAGTTTACTTGTGGTCCTTGTGAAGCAATATCTTTCATATTAATCACGTCAATAGGCACAGCAGACTCAGTTACTGTTCTTGCAGCACTTCTGGATCCTAATACCACTACGTCTTGTAATGTTTCTCCACTTCCCGTCAACATAATATTTAAAGTGCTTCCAGTAACTTTTACAGTTTTAGTTTCTAAACCCACATAGGAAAATTGTAATGATTCTCCAATTTTTGTACTGATTGAGTATTTTCCGTCAGCATCAGTTGTTGTTGCTTTATTTGTTCCTTTTATTAAAATAGTTGTTCCTGGCAACGGCCCTTTTGTATCGTCTGATACGGTACCTGAAACTTTAATTTCTTGCGCTGTTATAGCGACTGAGAAAATTAAGGTTAAGATGAATAATAGTTTTTTCATAATTTGGTTGTTTTTAGATTATCTAAGTAAAATTACGAATATTTATTCAATGTGTTATAGGAATGTTAAAATTCAACAAAATGATAAAATTCTGTTGTAATTAATTGTTTTTTTTGTGTTTTTATTCTTTTTAGGCACCTTTTTTTTCGAATACAATAGTAAACTTGTCTTGTTTAGAAGTATATGAATGATTTAGCACCTAAGTTTTGACTTAAAAAGTAGGATATTACGGCTGTCATATAGATAGTTTTAATAGCTTTATTCGACTAAATAAAAAGGAGGCAAACTAAAATAGATATTTATTTAGTTTGCCTCCTTCTTATAATTAAAAGTGGAATGTTCTATTAACTATTCGAATTTCCAATTTTTTTGCTGTTCTTGACTCATAAAGGTCCAAGTAATAATTCGGCTATTTTTTTGGCCTTGAGCCATTTCAATTGTTTTTACTTCTACTGCATTCACCTTGTTTAAGGTTTTGTAGATGCTGGATAAATGAGAATGTTTAGACACCAAAGTGGTAAACCATAAACATTGCATCGGATATTTTACGCTTTCGTAGATCATCTGTGTGATAAACCCTAATTCTCCGCCTTCACACCATAATTCAGCATTGTGACCTCCAAAGTTTAATACTGGTGTGGTAGCTTTTCTATTTTCTAAATTGCTTATTTTTCGTAAAGATCCTTTTGTTGCTTCTTCTTGAGAGGAATGAAAAGGAGGATTACATATTGTGAAAGTAAATTTATCTTCAGGAGTAATTATGTTTTTAAATATAAAACGGGATTCTGTTTGTTGTTGTAAACTAATAGTGTCAACTAATTTTGGATTGGCTCCAATAATTTTACTGCAATTTTCAATCGCGTTTTCATCTATGTCCGTCCCTACAAAACTCCAGTTATAAACAGAGTTTCCTATAATAGGGTATATACAATTAGCACCAACACCTATGTCAAGCCCTAGGACATTTTCTCCTCTAGGAATTACTCCGTTATTAGCTGTGGCCAATAAATCAGCGATATAATGAATATAATCAGCTCGACCTGGAATGGGTGGGCATAGATAGTTTTGTGGAATATCCCAGTCTTGTATGTCGTAGTATTCTACTAACAAGGCTTTGTTTAATGCCTTTACTGCATCAGGATTACTGAAATCAATAGTCTCGATTTCGTGTTCATTGATAAAAACAAAGTTTTTAAGTTCAGGACAACTTACTATTAATTGTTTGAAATCATACCCTAAACGGTGTAGATTTCTAGGATGTAAATTGGTTTTCTCGGTAATCGTTTTGACTTTCATTTTCTTAAATTCGATGTAAATATAACGAATCCTTTTTGTCAAAACAATAAGTTAAGTCCTATAATTTAATTCAGGGATAATTTTAATTCTCAGATGTTAATCCATACATTCCATCATTAATAAGTCACCTTCGCTATGTTCGATGATTACAATACCGTCATTGATAACGTGATTGCTGCTTCCGGTTCTATATCCAATGGTTAAATAATCATTTTCTAAAGGGTAAAAAAGATTTTCCGAATGAATTCCCGTTACATGTCCTATGGGAATTAATGATATGGGAGTTTTTGAAGGGTACCATTTTTCAAATCTTTTAGGCAACAAAAACACCTTAGAATGATCATCCAGAATTACAATTTTCAGTTTTTCTCTGTATCGAACTATATTAGTGAGATTTGTAATGGTATGATCAGTTCGTTTTCCTGTAGCCCATATTACATTTACGGCAGGAATATTTCTTTCGAATAGATAATCAAACGCTTTCTCTAAATCGGTTTTACTTTGATCTGGAGTATGAACAACTTCAAGTGGATATTGTTTTTCTTTGTAATAATTAGCGTCAAAGCCACGGTCAAAATCACCAAGCAGCACATCAATTTTTATTCCTAATTCGAATACTCTTTCTACAGCAGAGTCAAGTACAATTACAAGTGGAGACCATTCTAATAATTGGTCTAATAATTCACTGCTACAAGCAGCTCCGTTAGCAATAATTAAGGCTGGTTCTTGGTCGTCGCGAACGATATGATGTGAGGACATGGGGTATTTTATTTAGGTGCAAAGGTAAATAAAAGAAAGCATTTTATGCTTAGCTATCTACAATGGTAATTTATTCGATAGTATAATTTTTAGTATCTGACTCGCTTAAGGAAAAATAACCCAATGGATAATTAGTAAAATCTGTACTGTTGATAATGTTTCCTCTTACCGTTGCTGGTGGTGATTGAAAAGGACTTCCGCCTGCGCTTCCTGATATGTTTATCAAGATATTGAGATAGTTGTAATACGCTTTTGATATCCCAAAATGACTAACTACAATTTTATCTCCTGTTTTTAATTCGTCTTTTCGGGAAATACTAAAGAAATTGTTTCCCTGAAAGAATGTGTCCTCATCAGCGTAATATTCTACTTTATCAGGAGAGGAGTAACTGTATTTGTATAAATAATAATTAGATGCATTTGCTGGGTCAATAAAATAAGTCTTTATGTATTTCATTTTTCCGGATATGCCTCCTTCATTATTTTGAATGATTTCAGTTATAGGAGCGACAGGTTTTAATGTTTCGATAGCGGTGTAAGTGGAACCTTTATTAATGACTGTTAGCGTATAGGATTCATTTAATACCGGTACAAAATTCGAGCAGATATATTCTCCTGTATTAGGTTTTTCTACAAACTTAAATATAACGTTTAAACTGTTTTTTATTTCTACAGTAGCGCCCAAAACTTTTGGGATGGTTGCATCGTAAAACCCTGTAGTAGTACTTAGCTTTATTTTCTGGATGTTTCCAGAGGTTCCTTTTTGCCAGTTAATTGCTGCTTCAATCACAAGTTTAGGAGGAGCGGTATTTAAATCGACAGGAATAACCTCTTCACAGCTGTAGCAGAAAAAGGCAGTTATAATGACTAAAAAAGAAAATATTTTTTTCATAATCTTTGTTTTTATGTTTCTATTCTAATGGATTTTGTATCCTTAGAATTTGAAGTTATAGCTTACAGCTGGTACAATTCCGAATATCGAAACCTTTACAGCCTCATTGTTGTTTGTGTCAGCATTTCTCCTAAAATTGATAGAAGCTGCATTTTTACGGTTGTATAGATTATATACACTAAAAACCCATTCCCCTTTCCAGTTGCGGTTTTTGTTTTTAGTTGGAGTTAACGTTGCTGAAATATCCAAATGATGGTAGGTCGGTAGTCGGTTTTCGTTTCTTAGGCCATAACTAGGAACCGTAATTCCTAAATAGTTGTATTGTCCATTTGGATAGGTAACAGGTTGCCCGGTTTGCAATGCGAAATTAGCGGCAAAAGACCATTTTTCATTTAGATTATAGGTGTTAGTAATAGCAATATTGTGCGTTTTGTCATAAACTGAATTGTACCAATTACCGTTGTTTATTCCTGATTCCTCCGGTGTTCTGCCAGGAGTTTGTTGTTCAGATTTTGATAAGGTATAGGATATCCATCCGTTAAATTTCCCTTCATTTTTTCGAAAAAGAACCTCTAAGCCATAAGATCTTAACTGACCGTTTAGAATTACTTGTTCGATGGCTTTATTGGCAATTAAATTAGCACCGTCTATATAATCCAGTCTGTTTTTTACTGTCTTGTAGTAGGTTTCAACCTCAAGAGAATAGGTGTCGTCTTTAAAATTTTTAAAGTATCCCAGAGCCACTTGATCCGCAATCTGAGGTTTTATGTAATTGTCACTTGGCATCCATACATCTAATGGAGTTGGAGACGAGGTGTTAGATATTAATTGTAAATATTGGGTCATTCGATTGTAACTTCCTTTTATGGCTTGGTTGTCATTGAGTTGATACGAAATCGAAAATCGGGGTTCCAAATTATTATAGCTTTTGATGACTTCGTTTTTATCATAAAATTGACTTCCTATAGGAGTTGCTTTTTCATATATCTGTAAATCCGTATTGAAAGTAAGTGGATTGTTGTTTTCGTAAATATTAACAGATGATTGTCCTAAACGATAAAAAAGGCTGTATCTCAATCCCAAATTAACAGTGATTTTTTTAGAAATTTCATGTTCAGCATTAATGTATATTGCAGGTTCGAAAGCATATTTTTTATCCAATTGATCAAAATTAATTCCTGAATTTAAATCGGTTGGTTTTATGGTTCCTGGATTGAAATCATAATAAATTGCATTTACACCGTAATTTAATTTGAATTTATCTGAGATGTAATTTTTAAAATCATATTTAATGTTATAATTTTTAATACCTGAATCCCATTTAAAACCTACGAAATCAAGATCTAATCCGTAATAATAATCGCTGTAGATAAGAGAAAGATTCGAAAATAATTTATCAGAATATAAATGATTCCATCTTAGGTTTAATGTTGAATTACCATAGATATTAGTGAAGCTTTTGTTTAGTGAAAAGACATCTCTTCCAAAATATCCGGATAGATATAAATTGTTATTAGTATTGAGTTTATAGCTTAATTTGGCATTCAAATCATAAAAATAAGCAGAGTTGTTTTTTTGATCTTCGGATAGTTTTAAAAATAAATGGGCATATGAACTTCGACCACCAATCAAGAATGATCCTTTGTCTTTTTTAAGAGGGCCTTCAATTAAAAGTCTGCTGGCGATTAAACCAATTCCACCATTCATATGAAATCCTTTGCTACTACCGTCTTTTTGATAAATATCTAAAACGGAGGATACTCTACCACCATAGTTGGCTGGAATTCCGCCTTTGTACAATTTTAAATCTTTGATTGCATCCGGATTGAAGACGGAGAAAAAACCAAAAACATGCGAGGAATTAAAAATTGTTGCTTCGTCTAATAAAATTAAATTTTGATCCGCTCCACCACCACGAACATTGAATCCTGATGCACCTTCACCAGCATTTGTCACTCCTGGAAGTAATAAAAGTGATTTTATTACATCAACTTCCCCAAGGACTACAGGCATTTTTTTAATGGAAGAAATGGATAGTTTATTAAGACTCATCTCCGGGGAGCGAGTGTTGCTCCTTTTATTTTTGTCTTTTATAATTACCTCCTGAAGGACTTCACTATTTTCTGATAAATTGTGGTTTATTTTTAAATTTTCGAAAAGTGCTATACTCTGAGTAAGTGTTTGAAAACCGATATAGCTTATTAGAACGGTGTAATTTCCTTTAGGCAATGTTACTGAGTAATACCCGTATTCATTCGTTTTAATAGTTGTATTTGTTTCAGGAACATATATTGTTGCACCTATAAGAGTTTCATTGTTTTTAATGTCGGAAACTGTACCGCTAAACGTGAATTTTTCTTGTGAAAAGGAAACTATTGAAAATAACAAAACAACAATTAGACTAGTGTATTTATTTAATAACATCTTCTTTATTTAGTTATGCAAATTTGACGAAAAGTTTATGGAAACGGAAGTAAACAAACATTAAAATTGAGTTAATAAAAAAAGACAATTGTTTCCAATTGTCTTTTTAGTACTATAAGGTAATATATGTTTAAGCTAATTTAGCTAAAATAGCATTTAATGTTGCACTAGGGCGCATTGCTTTACTAGTTAATTCTGGGTTTGGTTGGTAGTAACCACCAATATTTTGAGGTTTTCCTTGCGCTGCGATCAACTCTTCATTGATTTTAGCTTCGTTCTCCGTAAGTTCTTTTGCAATTTGCGAAAACTCTTTTTGTAATTCAGCGTCTTTAGTTTGTTTAGCCAAAGCCTGTGCCCAATACATCGCTAGGTAAAAATGAGAACCACGGTTGTCAATTTGGCCTACTTTACGAGCAGGAGATTTATCATTTTTCAAGAAAGCATCATTAGCTTCGTCAAGAGTATCTGCTAGGATTAATGCCTTAGGATTATTTTGAGTTTGTCCTAAATGTTCTAATGAAGCACCTAGAGCAAGAAATTCTCCTAATGAATCCCAACGTAAATATCCTTCTTCAGTAAATTGTTCTACGTGCTTAGGAGCTGATCCACCTGCACCAGTTTCAAATAAACCACCACCATTCATCAATGGAACGATTGATAACATTTTAGCTGAAGTTCCTAATTCAAGAATAGGGAATAAATCAGTTAAGTAGTCACGCAATACGTTTCCAGTTACAGAGATAGTGTCTAATCCTTCTTTGATTCTATCTAATGTGAAATGAGTAGCTTCAATTGGGTTTAAAATACGAATATCAAGTCCTGTAGTATCGTAGTCTTTTAAATAGTTCTGAACTTTTACGATTAGTTCTCTATCGTGAGCTCTGTTGTTATCTAACCAGAATACAGCAGGTGTGCTAGACAAACGGGCTCTGTTTACAGCTAGTTTTACCCAGTCTTGAATAGGAGCGTCTTTTGCTTGACACATTCTAAAAATATCATTTGCTTCAACAGCCTGTTCCATTAAAACGGTACCTTTTGTATCAACAACACGAACAACTCCGTTTGCTGACATTTGGAATGTTTTGTCATGAGAACCATACTCTTCTGCTTTTTGTGCCATCAAACCTACGTTTGGTACACTTCCCATTGTTGTAGGGTCGAAAGCGCCATTCTTTTTACAGAAATCAATAGTGGCAGAATATACTCCTGCATAACTACGGTCTGGAATGATAGCTAGAGTATCTTGTTGTTTACCATCAATATTATACATCTGACCTGAAGTACGAATCATAGCTGGCATAGAAGCATCTACAATTACATCAGAAGGTACGTGAAGGTTTGTGATTCCTTTATCAGAATTCACCATAGCTAATGCTGGTCCGTTTTCAATTGCTTGAGTTAACGCAGCTTCAACTTCAACTTGCATTGGGTGTCCCGCAATTTTTGCATAAACATCACCTAATCCATTTTTTGTATTAACACCTAGTTCGTCAAATAAAGCTGCATATTTTTCGAATACTGATGCGAAGTAAACTTCTACAATAGCACCAAAAATAATTGGGTCAGAAACTTTCATCATTGTAGCTTTCAAGTGAACTGAAAGTAAAACGTTGTTTTTCTTAGCCTCAGCAATTGCTTTTATAACAAATGCTTTTAATGCATTTAAGTTCATAACCGAGCTGTCGATTATCTCACCTACTTTTAGAGGAGTGCTTTCTTTTAAAACTGTAGTCGTTCCATTTTCGGCTACGAATTCAATTTTAACATCAGTTGCATCAGTGATTGTGATTGATTTTTCACTTCCGTAAAAATCACCGTTATCCATAGATGCTACTTCTGTTTTAGAGTCAGCAGACCAAGCGCCCATTGAGTGCGGATTTACTTTAGCGTAGTTTTTTACTGCTTTAGGAGCTCTACGGTCTGAATTTCCTTCACGTAAAACCGGGTTTACAGCAGATCCTAAAATTTTAGAATATTTTTTCTTTATTTCGTTTTCAGCTTTGTCTTGTGGCTCTTCAACGAAGTTAGGGATAGCATATCCGTGTGCTTGTAATTCAGCAATAGCTTCTTTTAATTGAGGAACTGATGCTGAAATATTTGGTAATTTTATGATGTTTGCTTCTGGAGAAGTGGCTAATTGTCCCATTTCAGATAAAGCGTCACCCACTTTTTGATCTTCTTTCAAGAATTCAGGGAAGTTGGCTAAAATTCTACCAGCTAGTGAGATGTCTCTAGTTTCGATATCTATTCCTGAAGTTGAAGTAAATGCTTTTACAATAGGTAAAAAAGAATAAGTTGCCAATAAAGGCGCTTCGTCAGTTAAGGTGTAAACAATCTTGGATTTTTCTGTCATTTTGTTATTTTTATAATCGTATCCTTGATAATGAGGATGTGAAATGTGTGTACTGCTTAAAATTTAGCGAAGCAAATATATGAAAAGTGGAGCGAATTTGACTTGTGTTTAATACAGAAAATAATGAATTGCCGGATTGGTAAGTTGTTAACTTTGAAATTGTGGTTTTAGTAGTAGAATCAGTAAAAAATCAGGAATCTTGATTATATTCGATAAAAGGCAAAAAAAAATCCCGACAGTGCCGGGATTTTTATGATAAAGAGACAGTAAACTATCTTCTTTTGTCTTTAATTTTTGCTTTTTTACCAGTAAGTTCTCTGAAGTAGAAAATTCTAGCTCTACGAACTGCACCTTTTTTGTTGATTTCAACTTTTTGTAAAGCTGGCAAGTTAACTGGGAAGATACGCTCTACACCAATAGCACCTGACATTTTACGAATAGTAAAAGTTTCTGTATTACCAGAACCTCTTCTTTGAATTACAACTCCTTTGAAAAACTGTGTTCTAGTTTTTTCACCCTCTTTAATTTCGTAGTATACAGTGATAGTATCACCAGCTGCGAAAACAGGAAAGTCTTTTTTTACAACTAATTCGTCTTTAACGAATTTCATTAAATCTGCCATGATAATTTTAATTATGGTTTTTTATCAAATCAACATTCACGGATCTCGCCAGAGGTTAATCTAAAGTGCTGCAAAAGTAAAAAATTATTTTGAATTATAAATTATAAATTTTGAATTATTTAAACACTTGTTCAGAGGCATTTATAATTTAAAACTCAACATTTAAAATAATTAATCTTCTAATAAATCTGGGCGTCTGTTCTTTGTATGTTCATAAGCCATATCCTCACGCCATTTGTCTATTTTGGCAAAATTCCCACCAGTTAAAACCTCGGGAACTTTCCAGCCTTTGTAATCTGCAGGTCGAGTGTATATAGGTCCTGATAATAATCCATCTTGAAAACTATCTGTCAATGCTGAGGTTTCATCGCTCAAAACTCCAGGGATAAGTCTTATTAATGCATCAGATAAAACTAATGCGCCTAATTCTCCACCAGATAATACATAATCTCCAATTGATATTTCCTTGGTAATAAAATGATCGCGAACTCTTTGATCTACTCCTTTATAATGACCACATAAGATGATGATATTCTCATACATCGACATGGTGTTGGCCATTTTCTGGTTTAAAGTTTCCCCGTCCGGTGACATATAAATAATTTCATCGTAGGTTCTTTCGCTTTTCAAGTGCGTGATACAAGCATCAATTGGTTGTACTGTCATTACCATTCCTGCGCCACCACCATATGGATAATCATCCACACTTTTCTGTCTGTTAGTAGTGTAATCACGAAGGTTATGAAAATGAACTTCTACAAGTCCTTTGTCAATTGCACGCTTCATAATTGAGGCTTCAAAGGGGCTTCTTAGTAAATCAGGTAAAACGGTAACAATATCAATACGCATAATTATATTTTTCGAGTGTAAAAATAGTTTTTTTATCCCATATTTTGCCTTAGACTTCGTAACGAAGCTGAATTATTTAATAAAAACAAGAGTTCACGGACTATTTTTAAAGAAGAATTTAGTTGTAGTAGATTTCTAATGCGGAATCCGGGATTACAAGCTAAAATTAAATTTAGTTCTAAGGTTTTACTAAAAATAGACAATGTAGTAAATGAAAAACCTCTAAAAGGTGTTTTTTACTACATTGCCTATTTAACTATTTTAGTTATTTAGTTACAATTTTAAACTGAACTACATCATTTTACTAAAGAAAATAGCGTTCCAAAACAACTTTTCCGTTCCCAACCAAAAAGCTCTGAAATTAGTGTTGTCAGTAAATATCAAGATTTTACCATCTCCTTTTTTTATGGATTGAAACGGAACTGTTTCTTTTAATAATTCAGAATTTGGTTTTGATATGTATCCACTTAACAATGGGTTTTTCGTGTATTGAATTGGATTGTTGAAACTGTTTTTATTAGGTTCGATAATAATAGAAGTATTTCTAAACAGAGGCATTTTGTTTCTTGGCATTCCAAAATTTATTGGGTGCGATAAATCTAATTTTGTTTCAAATATGGCTCCGGCAATCAGTTGAGCTCCATTATGATCATCTATTTGTTCGAAGCTTACGTTTTTTGCGTCTGATTTATTTGTCTTTAAAGTAACTTCAATTAATTTAGATTCATTAAGCCATTTTATTGCGTTTTGATACCCAATAAGTGTTCCTCCATTTTGAACCCATTGTTCTATTTTAGTTGTCGTTTTTTGAGACAAACTTGAATAATTCCCGTCAACTAAAATCAAAGTTGTGTACTTATTTAAGTTTATACCTTGAAGTTGGTCGACATCTATTTTTGTTAATGGCATAGCTGCTTTTTGGTCAAACATATGCCAGATTTCTCCAGCATCTGATGGGTCCACACCTTTACCAACAAGCATTGCGACTTTAGGCAAAGAAAGTGTTTCGAAGTTTGGGTTACCTAGATTGATTCCTTCAGTAAATCCTGTTTCCACCCCTGTAATATCAAATGTATATTCTTTTATAATCTCATTTAGATATTTGTGAATTTCATCCGAATTCATTTCCTGATTTTGAATAGGAAGAAATAAACTTCCATAAGAAAATGGTTTTCCGCTATGTATAAACGGTTTTTTTGTTGTTTTTACACGCAATCCTTTTGAAAGCAATTGGTATAAAAATTTTGGAGATTTATGATCTGTCCATTCGACAAGATACCCAATATCACTTTTCTTGCTTACAATACCTGATTTTAAATTTGGGACATATTTTCCTCCCGCCTGAGAAAGTGAATTGACACCTTCAAAATTTACATTGAAAGCCAAATCAAAACTCCAAGCTGATATATCATAAAACAAGCTGTCTTTGAATTTTGTTTGTCTGTCAAAAATAGCATTAATAAGTTTTGTGTTTTGTTGCTCAATAGGGATGATATAGCTTAAGTTTTTATTGAACTTTTTGTTATTTATTGTGATGTCTTCTTTTAATTCTAACATCTCAATTTTATGCTGATTTAAAATTTTTGCCAATTCATTTACTCGAGTAGCATCTTTTTCGTCACCAATAACGTATCCTTTTACTTTACTGTTTTTACTTTCTGATCTTGCATTCGAATAAAAATTGCGTTGGTATTCAAGAAGCTCTGTTCTCATTTCAGATGTAGCTTGTAAAGTGGACAAACTAGTAGTGAACTGGTTCCTGATAGTAAACGGGAAAGTGATGATACCATTTGCACTTTCCTGAGCGTGACCTCTTGAACTTGCCTGTTCAAATAAAATTCCTATCGATCCGTTTATGTCAGGATATGATGAACCTTTACCGTAATAAAAATCATCATAGTTTTCTTCGATAAAATAAGAACTGCCTATTTTGTCTAATGCTTTTGCATGAAAACCTGCAATTTTAAGTGTAAGTTTTTGATTTAATTCAGGCGTAAGTGGGTTGGTGCGACTAGGTTCTCCCGGCTGAAAAAAGTAAGTTGAATTTGTTCCCATTTCGTGGAAATCACATAAAACATTTGGCATCCATTTTCTAAATGTTTTAATACGTGCTTGACTTTCTGGAAGCTGAACAGGCAGCCAGTCTCTATTCATATCAAATAAATAATGGTTGAATCGTCCTCTTGGCCATCCTTCATTGAATTCACGGTCATTAGGGTCCGTAACTAAGTTGGTGCTTTTATTGCTGTTTACCCAAGTTGAAAAGCGTTGAATTCCATCAGGGTTAAAACAAGGGTCTAATAAAATGATGGTGTTTTCTAATGTTTTTTCAAGCTCTGGACTCTCACAAGCCGCAAGATAGTAGGCTAGAGCAATTGCTGCTCCGGATCCACTGGATTCGTTACCGTGAATTGAATACCCTAAATAGACCACTATTGGCATATCAGATGCGTTTTTCTGATTATTGTTAGCCGTTAGATTTTCTAGATGTTGTTCATTAATTTCTTTTAATCGTGCAAGATTTTTTGGACTCGAAATAGTAAGAAGCTGTAACGGTCTGTTTTCAAATGTAAACCCCGTAGTTTCAATTGCAATTCTATCAGAAGCTTTTGCAACCTCTTTCATATAGTAAGCTAATTGCGTGTGGTCAGTATGCATTTCTCCTAATTCAAAATTAAAAACGCTTTTTGGGGTAGGGATGTTTTTGTTATAGCTGACATTTTTAGGTAGATAATAATCTAAAGTAGGTTGTTCTTTTTGTTGCTGAGCAGTAACTGCAAAGCTCAAAAGGAAAGCGAAGTAAAATAGGAATCTCATATAGGGTTAGTTAAATAAGTATTGTTTTTTTGGAAGCGTAAATATACTCTGAATATTAATTAAATACCAAATTGCTTCAAGTGATGGTCTAAATGGTTCCACATTAATTTATCCCAATCTTCGTAAGTCATTTTTCCCCAAAACGGGTGGTTCATCACTACAATTGAATTTTTATTTTCAGAAAAGCGACTGAATTTTTCAATTAATTCTTTTTTGACAGTTTCAAAATCGTAGTTTGAACTTATAATAAACTCTTTTGCGGTTAGACTGTTTTTTTTGAATTTGCTATTTAAGATTTTTTCTTTCAGTATTTTACCTAAAAACCGCATTAAGAAATTGACTTTTAGTTCTTGTGTGCCAAAAGGAACGTCAATTACACTTATACAATGCTTGCACATTTGGTCAGCAGTCATTTTTCCCCATTTTGCTTGATTGTTAGGGGTAAGAGATTTGATTCTCATAAGCATTGATTCGTTTGCTGTTTTATCAAAAATAGAATTCATTTGTTTTAAAATTTAGAGGAAAACAAATATAGAAGTTATTTATTCAAAATCTATCTGTTCCTAGGTAGATAAAAACAATAAGAGGATGTGTTTATTTTCGAAAGTTAAAAAGCTTTCTTACCTAAATGGATTCTCTAATTCTAGTATATACTTTATATTTTTACTACTTTTATCTTTTTAAATCAAACACTATTTTATGCAAATTTTATCAAGAATAATAAAAACAGGCACCTTGCTTGTTTTTGTAGCTTCATTGCAAACACAAACGCTTCACGCGCAAAAAAAAACCATCAAAATGACGAATCCTCTTTTACAAAAAAGTGAGTTGCAGTATCAAGCTCCGCCTTTTAATTTAATTAAAGACGAGCATTTTAAACCCGCTTTTGAATATGCTCTAAACAGCCATGATAATGAAATAGATAAAATTGCTAATAATCCGGCAAAGGCTACTTTTCAAAATACCGTTCTGGCACTGGAAATTAGTGGAATCGATTTAAGTAGGGCAACAAGCGCTTTTTATAACTTAACGGGTGCCAATACAAATCCAACATTACAAGATATAGAAGCTGAATATGCGCCTATATTTTCAGCTCATAATGATAAAATTTATCTAAACTCCAAGCTGTACAAACGATTTAAAGCGATTAATTTAAATAGTCTGAAAGGTGAAGATAAAAAACTAACCGAATATTACTTGCAGTTGTTTGAATTGGCAGGAGCTAATTTATCCGAAGCTGATAAGGATAAAATGAAAAAAATCAATGGGGAATTAGCCAGTTTAGGAACCCTTTTTGGTAACAAATTGTTAACCGCTAGAAAAAACGGAGCCGTTTTATTTGATAATACAACTGATTTAGCTGGATTAAGTGCTAATGAAATTGCTGCGGCAAAAGCAAGTGCTACCGAGGCGGGCCAAGACGGGAAATATTTAATAGGTTTATTGAATACAACTCAACAACCTTTATTGTCTAGTTTAAGCAATAGAGCGACAAGAGAAAAATTATTTAAATCATCATGGACACGCGCTGAGAAAAACGACGATGGAGACACGCGTGAAGTATTGGAAAAAATGGCACGATTGCGTTTGCAAAAAGCAAATTTAATGGGCAAGAAAAATTATGCTGAATGGAAATTGCAAGATCAAATGGCCAAAACTCCAGCAGTTGCAATGGATTTATTAGCAAAAATAGCTACGCCTGCTGTCGCAAAAGCAAAAGTAGAGGCCAAAGAAATTCAGGATTTAATTGATTCACAAAACGGTGGATTTAAATTAGAGCCTTGGGATTGGGATTTTTACTCTGAACAAGTTCGTAAAGCTAAATACGATTTAGATGAAAGCCAAATCAAACCTTATTTTGAACTAACGACTGTTTTAGAAAAAGGGGTGTTTTTTGCAGCCAAAAAAATGTATGGTATTACCTTTAAGGAAAGAAAAGATTTACCGGTTTATAATCAAGATGTAGTGGCTTACGAAGTTTTTGGAAACGACGGAAAATCTATAGCTATTTATTATTTGGATTTTTATACAAGGGACAACAAAAGCGGAGGAGCCTGGATGAATAATTTTGTAAATCAGTCCCATTTTTTAAAACAAAAACCAGTAATTGTAAATGTCTATAATTTTTCAAAACCAGCTAATGATAATCCTTCATTAATCAGTTTTGATGATGTAACAACGCTATTTCATGAGTTTGGACATACCTTACACGGTTTGTTTGCAGATCAAAATTACACCAGTCTTTCAGGAACATCAGTACCTCGTGATTATGTGGAATTCCCTTCTCAAATCAATGAACATGCAGCATTAGACCCAGAAGTTTTGAAAAATTATGCTATTCATTACAAAACTAAGGAAGCAATTCCACAAGAATTAATCGATAAAATTAAAAAGGCAGATACTTTTAATAAAGGTTATGTAGTAACTGAATTGTTAGCCGCTTCAACCCTGGATATGGCTTGGCATAGTGTGGAAAAAGAATCCGATTTCAAGCCAACATTGGTTTTCGAAAATGAAGCGCTTCAAAAATACGGTTTGTTAGTAAATGAAGTTCCTACGAGATACCACACACCTTATTTTGCGCACATTTGGAGTGGAGGATATTCAGCTGGTTATTATGCTTACACTTGGTCAAAAACATTAGATTATAATGCTTTCGACTGGATGCAGGCTAACGGCGGTATGACTAGAGAAAACTGTGAGCGTTTTAGAAAATACATTTTATCTGTTGGGAATAGTGTTGATTTAAACAAAGCATTTAAAGATTTCATAGGACACGAGATGAAAATTGAACCTTATTTGAGAAATGCAGGACTATCTGACAAATAATCGTATTCATATAACTTATCAAAGTGGCATTCGTAAAAGGATGCCATTTTTTTTGGATTAATCCTGATGAATATTAGGAGCTAATTACTTCGTCAATTCGCTTCGCTCGTGTCCAGCTTTCCACTCTATCTTTCCTTGCTTAAAGAAAGCAAGTAAAGGATGCCGTTTCAATCTGGGCTATGACTTGGTGGAATTTTGTTTTTGAATACATAAATTAACACGAAAATTAGGCGATAACAGGATGGCTTTTTGACAATTTATTATGATTTTTCTATATATTTGATAAAAAAACAAAACCTGACGTTTGTCAGATCAATCCACCTAAATTCGGGTAGATTGGAATGATTTTGTTAGGCATATATACAAGTTGTCTTCTATTATGCTGACGACTGCTCAATAAATAACATTAAACATAAATTAACAATGACAAACAAAGACCTTTCAGAATTGACTGACCAAGAATTATTAGAGGAAGCAAAAAAAACGAGATCATTTTCCATCACTAATGCTTTGATTATTGGAGTTTTAGTGGGAATGATATTTTATAGTATTGTTAAAAACAGTTGGGGAATGCTTACGTTAATCCCTTTGTATTTTATCTACAAAATGATTAATGACCCTAAAAACAAAAGAAGTAAAGACGTGGAAGAACTTTTAAAGGTACGCAATTTGAAATAACTTGTAACAAAATTGAATTGTTTATCAACAGCTAGTGTGTGATTTAGAGTAACGTATCATATTTTCTGCAAATCCGAAAACAGGGCTTAATTTAACCCAAAACCACTTGAAGTAAGGGAACGTTAAATTTGATTAACTTCTAAAGTTATTCCGTAGGAATTAAATATTGGTAGCAACGAAGTGGAATCCACCCCAAACAAAGTCCCGTAGGGACGCAACATTTATGGCAAATACCTATACACAAATACACATCCATTTTGTTTTTGCGGTTAAATTCAGGGATGGAATGATAAAAGCCAACTGGGTTGAAGATTTGTATAAATACATGACGGGTATAATTCAAAACAACAACCATAAACTTTTGGCCATAAACGGAATGCCAGATCACATCCATATTTTGATTGGGTTAAGACCCGCACAATCCATTTCGGATTTAATGAAGGATGTGAAACAAAGTTCTTCAAAATGGATAAATGAAAATAAACTGACAAGCCGACATTTTGAATGGCAAGAAGGTTATGGCGCATTTTCACACAGTAAATCACAGATCAATCAAGTAATAAATTATATTCAAAATCAGGAATTACACCATAAAAAGAAAACTTTTATTGAGGAGTACATTGACTTCCTTGAAAAATTTGAAATTGATTATGATGAAAAATTTATATTCAAAGAATTGATTTAGAATTGGTATAGTCCCTAACGGGACAAAAAAAGCAGGGGGATTTGTTGTTTCTACCGTCATTTAGTTCCTAACGGAACAAAAAATCAATCGTATAAATCCTTTGAGAATGCTTTTGGGATTGCACAGCGTTGCAAGAAAAGGATGCCGTTTCTATCTGGGCTAAGAGTTGGTGGAATTTTTGTTTTTTGAATACCAAAATTAACACGTAAATTAGGCTACAATAGAAAGGCTTTTTGACAATCTATTATGATTTTTCTATATATTTGAAAAAAAAATAAAGCCTGACGTTTGTCAGATCAATCCACCTAAATTCGGGTAGATTGGAATGATTTTTCGGATATATATATATATACAAGTTAGTAGCAAGCGTACCGCAGAGTCAGGAATCTAACACAATTTTTACACAGAAAATAACTTATGAAATTCGAAAATATATTTGCAGACTCTTTTGACACATTTAAAGTATTCGCCAAATTGGAAATTCAACAAGCTAGTTTGACAAATAACAATTCTCCTAAAAGTATATGGCAAATATTAAATCATTTAATAATTTGGCAGGATTACCAAATAGAAAAACTGTGTGAAAATAAAACAAAAGAAATAAATGAAGTGGACACGTGGTTCGCAGAAAAAAACATATTAAACCAAAGTATACTTAATAACAAAATTGATAGGTTTGAAAAGCAAATTGAAAAGATTAAAATAGAGGTTAGTAAAATGACAATTGAACAAAACAACATATCGGAAAAGTTAAAAATAGTTCAAGACCTAACAGTTCATCTATCATTCCATTTAGGTGAAATAGTTTTAATAATGCGCCAAAACAGTCACTATCCAATGCCGAACGAAATGAAAAACTTTCTAAATGTAGAATAAAACGCCAGCTATTAACAGCTTTGAGCTAGCTGAAATTTAGTGGAATTACCTTTTCGCATCAAGTTTTCGTTATGCCGAAAACTGAAAGGTTACGAATTTCCAACCATCTCAAGGCAGCATAACGTTAAATTTTATAAATTTCTAAAATTATTCCGTAGGAATTAAATATTGGTAGCAACGAAGTGGAATCCACCCCAAACAAAGTCCCGTAGGGACGTAACTTTTATGGCAAATACCTATACACAAATACACATCCATTTTGTTTTTGCGGTTAAATTCCGGGATGGAATAATGCAAGCCAACTGGGTTGAAGATTTGTATAAATATATGACGGGTATAATTCAAAACAATAACCATAAACTTTTGGCAATAAACGGAATGCCAGATCACATCCATATTTTAATTGGGTTAAGACCCGCACAATCCATTTCGGATTTAATGAAGGATGTGAAACAAAGTTCTTCAAAATGGATAAATGAAAATAAACTGACAAGCCGACATTTTGAATGGCAAGAAGGGTATGGGGCATTTTCACACAGTAAATCACAGATCAATCAAGTAATAAATTATATTCAAAATCAGGAATTACACCATAAAAAGAAAACATTTATTGAGGAGTACATTGACTTCCTTGAAAAAGTTGAAATTGATTATGACGAAAAATTTATATTCAAAGAATAGATTTAGAATTGGTATAGTCCCTAACGGGACAAAAAAAGCAGGGGGATTTGTTGTTTCTACCAATTTATAGTCCCTAGCGGAACAAAAAACCAGTCGTATAAACCCTTCCCGCAGAGTTAGTCGGTTTATGCTGCGCAATCCCGAAAGAACTCGGGACCCGACTTTGTACCCACAACGATGAGCAAGCAATACGAATCGACAAACTAAAAGAACACAATATTTTTGCTTTAGTTTGGGGTTAAACTTTAGTTTGAAGTTAATTCGTTACGTGCTTTTAGCAACGGGTACAAAGTCGGGAGACTTTGCCTTTACTTTGTTTATTGAAGCTGTAAATGATTCTTTTAAAGCTTTTTACGTCTTGTCTTTATTATTTTCAAACCGATCGATTTTTTATAAAAAGAAACTAATCGTAATCTAAATCGCCTGTATTTACCTTCTAATTAACACAAAAAGTACGGAGGTTTTTAGACAAACTGACGTTAGTGGCAATGCAAGAAACTTCACATTATTTTTCTATTATTAAAAGATGCTATAGCGTCTAAACTTACTGCCTAAAGATACTCATCAAACCAATTAAACTTACTCTTTATGATGTCATCTTTATTTTCATTAATATTCACAATGAAACTTTTAGCTATGGATGATAGATTTTTCGATTTCAGCCAGATTAAATTCCAATCAGTTGTCATTGGGAGTTTTTTAACCGGAATCACTTGTAAGTCACCATTTTTAAGTTCGTTTTTTATTCCAATTAAAGGCATTATCGAGTAGCCTAATCCTGCAATTATGGCTTGTTTTACAGCTTCATTAGATTTTAATTCCATCTTCTTATATATTGAAATTTTATTGGACGATAGAAAGTATTCCATCTTCTTTCGTGTTGCAGAACCTTGTTCTCTATAAATAAGAGGTAGTTGCTCAAATTCTTTGTTAGAAAGGTAATTTCCAGTGGATTTAAATTGTTTCCCGCCAACAAGGTAAAGTTTGTTTTCCATAAGTTGAATGCGATTTATTTTTAGGTGCTTAGGAATAGTAGACACCATAGCAAAATCAATCTCGTTATTCTCCAGTGACCTGACAACTTCAGCCTTATTAGTAACGTCCATAAAAAGATCTACACTTTTATGCTGATTAATAAAATCAGTTAAAAAATATGGCATAACATATTTCGCAGTAGATACAATGGCGATTTTAAGTTTTCCTGCCAACTCACCATGAAATGATAACGCTTTATAGTTTATGGCATTCACTTCATTTAAAATATTTTCGGCAGCTAGTGCAATCTCTTTTCCAAACTCCGTGATGTAAATTCTTCGTCCTACAACTTCAAATAATGGCATTTGAAATTGATCTTGAAAATTTTTTAGCTGCATAGATACTGCAGGTTGCGTTAAAAACAACTCTTCCGAAGCTTTTGTAACACTCTGAAGTTCATTGACTTTATTGAAAATCTCTAGTTGATGCAATGTGTATTTCATAAATATATCTTATATATAACATAATAAATATAGATAAAAATTTATGAATAATACGTATGATATTTGCACAAAATTTAAAACTTGAAAAATTGAGTGATTTTGAAATTATAAAAATGGACGAGAGTATACCTAAATCTATACCGTTCTCATTTGGGCAAGGAACAAGAAAAGAGCCAAGCCAAGCTCTAAAGCTTGTAGCATTATTTGCTACATTTTGCGGATTTATTTACCTATCAATTAATAATGGTAATTTATTTCTTTTTGAACTAGTAGTTGGTGGCGGAATAGTATCTATAGCATTCTTTATTCTCCAATTATCAAATCGACAATCAAAAAATTAAAACTAATAAACAACTATAAAATAAAATGGATCTACATTTATTAATTGATAATTTAACCAATCCTGCTTTACTTTTTTTCTTTCTAGGAATAATTGCTGTTCAGCTAAAAAGTGATCTTAGCATCCCTGAAAATTCCTCAAAATTTATTTCTTTATATCTGCTATTATCCATTGGTTTTAAAGGTGGCCAAGAGCTAGCGCATAGCGCTTTTTCAATGGAAATACTTTGGTCATTACTCTTTGGGCTTGCCTTAGCTGTTGTAGTTCCGTTGTATACGTATTTCATTCTTAGAAGAAAGTTTAATGTAGAAAATGCCGGAGCTATTGCGGCAGCTTATGGCTCAGTGAGCGCAGTAACATTTGTAACCACTATTTCTTTTCTGGAGTTAGAGCAAATTGAATTTAGTGGTCATATGATTGCCGTTATGGCACTTATGGAAGCGCCATCAATTATGGTAGGTTTATTACTTATGACTTTTTTTAAGAAGACTAAAAAAGGGGAAGAAAGTGTACCAATGAAAAAAGTAATTCATCATGCGCTTACAAACGGGAGTGTACTCTTAATCATAGGAAGTCTATGCATAGGTTTTATGGCTAGCGAAGCACAAGCTGAAGGTATCAAGCCATTTACTACAGATCTTTTCAAAGGATTTCTTGCGGTATTTTTATTAGATATGGGAATAACTAGTGGTCGAAAATTATCTGATTTTATCAAAAAAGGATGGTTTGCATTACTGTTTGCGATAATAATACCTGTTATAAATGGTAGTTTGGTTGCGGTTATAAGCGGTATTTTAACGGAAAGCGTGGGTAACAGATTACTTTTTGCTATTCTGGCAGCAAGCGCATCTTATATAGCAGTTCCGGCAGCAATGAAAATTGCCGCACCAAAAGCCAATCCGAGTTTATACATACCAATGGCTTTGGCAATTACATTTCCTTTCAATATTACTTTAGGCATGCCATTGTATTTGTGTATTATAAAAATGATATAAATAAAATTAATACAAAGTACAAAATAAATAAAAATTAATTATGCAATTCTGCATTCATAACACAAGAAAACAATTATAACAAGATGGAAACATTAGAACAAACAAAAACAACTCAGAAGATAGATTTAATTAATGGCGTTTTTACAGCTTCAGAAGCTTCAGATATTATTAATTCAGTTTTAAAAGTGAAGATTAATTTTCATAAATTATGTCGTCTATCTATCGTAGAAGGTAACAATACATCCGAATGTGCTCATGATAGTGGAAGAATTGATGAACTAATGAATGAACAAAAATTAGCTACAGATTTTTTCTCTCAAGCACGTTTAAATGGTAAAAAGTTAAAAATGCGCAGTGTCATTCAAATTGAAATAGAAGATTAAAGATTTCTTATAACAGATACTAAAATTTAATCCTAATTACCTTTCTATGCTTTTTGCATAGAAAGGTAATTAGGATTTTTGTCTAGTTTTAAACATAGTTTCTTTTCCATATAAATTGGCTTTTATAGTCGACATTTACGAAACATGTTTTCGTTTTTTTTAAAGTAGGTTAGTTCGTCCCGAGGCTTCGGGATGATGGGTTAAGTTTGATGTAAACATCTGTCAAGGATTGATAGCCTTTTTGTTTTAAAAAATTAAATAAATATAATAGGATTGTCGAGCTACTTGTGTGATCTCTCCTTTGTCGAGATTTCGACGAAGGAGAAATCACATATTATTTAGAGTGCTAGTAGTCTTTAATAATTCATGAAAACCAGGAAAAAGCATTGACTTAATGACATTGAGCGCTATTCTTTTTGTCTCGGTAGGAAAAAAAGAATATTGTAATTTGTGATTTCTACCAATGTATAGTTCCTTGCGGAACAATAGCAGCAAATTTTCAGATTCTCTAATTAATTTCGTAAATTTGCCATTCAATAAAAAACAATCATAATGGAAAACGGAATATACGCTAAATTCAACACCTCTAAAGGTGCTATTTTAGTAAAACTAGAACACGAATTAACACCAGGAACCGTAGGGAATTTTGTAGCACTTGCAGAAGGAAATATGGAGAATAAAGTAAAACCACAAGGAACAAGATTTTACGACGGATTATCATTTCATAGAGTAATTCCTGATTTCATGATTCAAGGTGGATGTCCACAAGGAACTGGTACTGGTGACCCAGGATATAAATTTGATGATGAATTTCACCCAAGTTTAAAACACGATAAGCCTGGAATTTTAGCTATGGCTAACTCAGGACCTGGATCTAACGGTTCTCAATTTTACATTACTCACGTACCAACTTCATGGTTAGACGGAAAACATACTGTTTTTGGTCATGTTGTAGAAGGACAAGATATCGTTGATGCAGTTGCTCAAGGAGACAAATTAGATACTTTAGAAATTGTAAGAGTAGGTGAAGAAGCTGAAAAGTGGAATGCTATTGAAGCTTTTATTACTTTCAAAGGAGCACGTAACAAGCGCGATGCTGGTTTAAAAGCAGATGCTGAGGCAGCTATGGAAAAACTGGCAGCTGGTTTTGAAAAAACAGAAAGCGGTTTGCGTTACCAATTCATCCAACGTGGTGAAGGAAAACAAGCTCAATCAGGAAAAACTGTTGCAGTTCACTATGAAGGATCACTAGAAAACGGAAAAGTTTTTGATTCTTCATACCCAAGAAAAAAACCAATCGAATTTAGATTAGGTCAAGGTCAAGTTATCGAAGGATGGGATGAAGGAATCGCTTTATTGAAAGTTGGAGATAAAGCACGTTTCGTGATTCCATCACACTTAGGTTACGGATCTCGTGGTGCTGGAGGAGCAATTCCACCTAACGCTACTTTGATTTTTGACGTAGAATTAATGGAAGTAAAGTAATATAGTATTCAGTGATCAGTTTACAGTGATCAGTTTATATTAGTGAATAAATAGGAAACGCCTCAAAATTATATTTTGAGGCGTTTTTTTTATGTAGGCAGTTTAAAACTTATTACCCATAACTCATAATTTTATTTCCACTTAATATTACACCCAATACTTGGTTTTTGATCTGGATTGATGATTCGGTTATAAATTACACCATCTATGGCGCCGCGTAAATCACTTCCACTAAGAGGAATCCCATTTCCGGGACGGCTGTCATCCAGTTGACCACGATAAACTAATTTATCTTGACTGTCAAATAAAAAGAAATCTGGGGTACAAGCCGCATCATAAGCTTTTGCTACTTCCTGTGTTTCATCGTATAGATAAGGGAACTCAAAATTATTTTCGAAAGCAAACTCCGTCATCAATTCAGGAGCGTCTTGTGGATAATTTATAACATCATTACTAGAAATAGCTACAATCCCAAGTCCTTGCACTCTGTAATCATTTGCAATCATTACAATTTCCTCTAAAACGTGAAGCACAAACGGACAGTGATTACAAATGAACATAACCAAAGTACCTTTCTCCCCTTTTAAGTCGGCAAAAGTGAAGGTTTCAGTTTCTGAAGTCATATCCTTCAGCTGAAATTCTGGAGCAGTAGTTCCTAGAGCGAGCATATTTGATGGTGTTCTTGACATGGATGCTTTTAGTTTAAAGTTTCAGGTTTAAAGTTAAGTAAAAAAGGATTGTTTTATGGGCTAAATGATTAATTTTAGATTGTATTAGTCATTCGAATAAAATTATAATTAAAGATGGAAAACAATTTAAGTTGGCAAGATTTTGAAAAAACAGAAATGCGCGTGGGAACCATTCTTGAAGTCAATGATTTTCCTGAAGCCAGAAAACCAGCTTACCAACTCACGATTGATTTTGGAGAATTTATCGGTGTTCGAAAAACTTCGGCTCAAATAACTAAACGGTATTCAAAAGAAGATTTACTCGGCCGACAAATTGTAGCCGTAGTGAACTTCCCCAAAAAACAAATCGGGAAGTTTATGAGTGAATGTCTTGTTCTGGGAGCAGTAGGGGATGAGGGCGATGTTATTTTACTAGCTCCTGATTTTAAAATAGAAAACGGATTGCGTATCGGTTAGTTGTTCAAATACTACTTTTTTTGTCCAAATATTATTTTTTCAAAAGCTCAATGTTTGCAATCAAAGTCACTTCCTCGCTTACCATTGTTCCGCCGGCTTCTATCTGGGCATTCCAAGTCAATCCATAATCCTTGCGGTTGATTTTTCCTTTCAACTCAAAACCTGCTTTTAGGTTCCCCCAAGGATCTATCATTGTACCTCCAAAATCAGCATTTAAAACGACCGATTTTGTGGTATTCTTAATGGTAAGATTTCCTGTCAATTCGAATTTATCGTCTGTTATTTTCGTGAATTTTGTTGAGGTAAAACTGAGTTTTGGAAATTTGTCTGTTTCAAAGAAATCAGGACCTTTAAGATGGGCGTCCCTTTTTTCATCATTGGTGTCAACCGAATCTACATTGGCACTAAATGAAAATTTTGCGTTTTCAAAATTGTCTTCTGCCTCCACAGTCCCTTCAATTTCATTGAAAGTTCCTCTCAAGGTAGCAATCATTAAATGTGTTATATTGAACTGTAAAACGGAATGTGCCGGATCTAATACCCAATTTTTATTTTCCATAGCGCTTATTGTTAAAAGTTAATTGTATTAATGTAATAAAGTTACGATTTATTTATTAAAAACAATTGGTAATCAACGCGTTATGGTTTTAGTGATTCAGTTTGCTTTTAATTACAGTTAGGTTGTAATATTCCAAAAGCTCATTCTTGTTCTTGTCTTAAATCCCAATTTTTCATAAAGTTTAATAGCACCGTAATTCTTTTCATAAACGTGAAGGAAAGGGATACTGTTTTCTTTTAAAATAGCATTCGCCGTGTAGGCAACTAATTGTTTTGCATATCCTTTGCCTGTGTGATCGGGATGGGTTATGACGGCACTTACTTCCGTAAAACCATCCATTTTCATTCTTTCGCCTGTCATAGCAACGAGTTGGTTGTTTATATAGATGCCGTAATAACTTCCTATATCGGCAGTTTTTTCTTTGAAATATTCAGGATAAACGATTTTGACTAATCCCATTAAATCGTCAAGATGTTCCTCTTCTAGTTTTACAATTTCATCTGTATATTGAAGATCTATAGTATCATAGATTATCATTTGTAAACAAACTAATTCGTCTATAATTTTTAAGTTGTTTGGTATTACTGGTTTTTCACCAACAATAAAAAAGTTTTGACATAGTTTAGAATAGTTGTTTGCAGCGCTTGAAGTAGTTTCTGCATCAATAAATCCTCCAAACGGACAATAATCAGGATGGTAAAATTTAGATCCACTATAGTCTATAGCGTATTCCTTGTGACTTTCAGATAAAGAATACCAAACGGGATTGTCTAGTTTGCTTTCGTCTTTGAAATTCATAGTTTTGTTTTTAATATATGTATTTCTTCTTGTGTTTGCTTAATTCGGACGTTAATTTTTCGGTATTCCCAAGTCGCGCCATTCCTGACCGCGGATACATCTAATTTTCCTTTTCCTTTGTTTCCAATAATTCTTACCGTCAAATCTACTGAATTATTATTGTTCGAATATTTAGTGTTGCCTTCTAAGATGGCCAACTTGTCAATAGGTTCTATAACTCCAAGTATAGCTATAACCCTTTGGTTTGTTTTTGCTTTTTCAAATGCATTTTCAAAAAGAGAATTGTCTGAATAGGCTTGGGTTAAATCGTTAATATTTTTACCATTTCCTGTAATCGTCATTAACCCTAGCCCCAGAATAAAAATGAAGAATAGTGTTGGTAACAACCACTTCCAGTTTCTTTTCCACCAACTTTTTTCTTTTATTTGTTCATTATTCATTCATTTCGTGTTTGTTAAAAACGCCTTAATTTCAAGGGGTTATTTATTTCTCAATAGGTAAACTTTCAATTTGTCCCCATTCAGTCCAAGAACCATCATAGACCGCTTTTGGGTTGTTATTCCCTATAAGTTCGTAAGCGATAAAATCAATGCAAGCTGTAACGCCGGAGCCACAACTAAAGAGTAAGGATTTGTTATGTTGCGGGAGTATTTTGGCCAATTCTTCTTTGGGTAAAAATTTGCCGTCATTTAAAAGATTAGTATATGGTATATTGATGGAGCCTGGAATATGTCCGCTTCGTAATCCTACTCGGGGTTCTTCGGTCTCCCCTGAAAAACGGTCACTGGAACGCGCATCAATCAATACGGCTTCTTTGTTGTGTATGTTTTCTAAAATTTGTTCTTTGGATTTAACCAAATCAGGATTGAATTTCGATTCAAAATTTCCTTTTATGTAATTGGATTGATGTGTTGGTTCAGTTGCATACCCTTCTTTAATCCAAGCCGGAAGACCGCCATCCAAAACCCAAACGGTTGAATGTCCCATAATTTTAAACAACCACCACACTCTAGGACTTGAATAAATTCCTAAGCTGTCATAAACAACAATCTTACTGTCTTTGTTTATGCCCAACTTTCTGGCCGCTTTTGCAAAATCATCCGCATTAGGTAAAGTATTGGGCAATGGATTTGTCGTGTCGCTAAAATCATTTTTGATGTCAAAAAAGCGTGCCCCTTTTATTTGGAGCCCATCAAATTGTGATTCTACTTTAGCTTGATTTACTTTTTGTGTGGCATCGAGTATAATTAAGTCAGCATCATCAAGATGTTCCTTGAGCCAACTGACAGAAACTATTGGTTTTTTCATTTAAGCAGTTTTAAAAACTTTTTTATCGTAAAAATAAGAAATAATAAGCAAGGTCATAGCAACTATAGAGGGAACATATCCACCATCTTCGGCATTAATGTGCGCGCTGAAAGCCAGTAGGAAGTCATAAAAGAAACCAGCATAAGCCAGCTCTTTAAGAAAAGTGGATTTCTTAGTTAATATAACCAGTATCCCTAAAATTTTGGCTACAGCAAATGGATATATAATATAAACAGGGTAGCCTAAACTTTTAAATAATTCGCTAACCATTGCATTGTTGAATATGTACATTCCAGCTGACATAAGCATCATTGCTGATAATAATCCAGTTGCAATCCAATACACAATTTTGTCTTTATTTTCCATTTTATTTAAATTTAAGTAATTGATAATCAGAATTTAATTCGAATAATAAAGATAATCATTAATTTTTTAAGCGTTTATTCCATTTCCATATTTCAATCCAAAGTACTGAAACTGCACTTATTGAGAGACAAATTCCAATTTGGTGAAATTGCAACGGAAGAACTTCAAAAAAATCAGCAATGGGAGTGATGTATAAAATCATTCCAAGCATCAGTAAGGTGATGGAATTGACGAACACCATCATATTATTTTTGTTTTTCAAAGAAGAAATAACCGAATAATAAAAGGAACGATTGACGAGCGATAAAATGATATTTGAAAAAACTAAAGTGGTGAAAACCATAGTTCGGGTTAAGTTTTCATTTCCTCCATTTTGAACCGTTAATTGGTATACAAATAATATCCCGAGCGTTATTACAATTCCTTGAATGATGCTGATTCCCATTTCTTTTAGAGACAAGAAAGTGCTACCTAACTGCCGTGGTCTTTGTTGCATACTGTTTTTTTCAGCAGGTTCGTTTTCATACACAATCGAACACATTGGACCCATTATTAACTCTAGAAAAATAACGTGGACTGGAGTAAAAATATCGGGATAAACCCATCCAAAAAACAGCGGTAGTGAAACGGTAAGGATAATGGGGATGTGTATGGAAACAATATACTGTACTGCTTTTTTTAAATTAGTGTAAATACGACGACCCGCAGCTACAGCCACAATCATTTTTGATAAATCATCATCGACTAGAATTAAGTCGGCGGCTGTTTTAGCAATTTCGGTCCCTTTTTTACCCATTGCAATCCCAATGTGTGATGCTTTTAATGCAGGGCCGTCATTGACACCGTCACCTATCATCGCCACAATTTGATTGTCTTTTTTGAGTGCATTTACCACAGCCAATTTTGCTTCGGGAAACATACGGGTCATAAGGGTACTGTTGTGTATGCTTTGTAGCCTTTTCACTTCGTCCAGCTTCATTATTTCTTCCCCTTCCATAACAATATCTGGATTTTTAATTCCAGCCATTTCCGCAATGGCTTTAGTGGTGGCGCTATTGTCACCGGTTATTACTTTTACCTGAATGCCCGCTTCATAGAATTGTTTAATTATTTGCTGAATATTCGCTTTTGGCGGATCGTAAAAAACGACTAAACCATCAAAATGGAAGGGAAGCTCTTCTTGGTTTAAAGGAAAGTTTTTTTCGGAATAATCAGAATGCGCCACTCCAAGAATTCGATACCCTTTGGATGCCAAAATTTCCATTGTTTTAAGAATCGTGTTTTTTTCGTCTTCGTTGAGGTTGGATACTTTTAAAATTGCTTCGGGAGCTCCTTTTGCGGCAATAATTCGTTTGCCTTCTTGATTTTGAAAAATATGCGTCATCATAGGCGGTTTTCCATCAAGAGGATATTCATGTACCATCAGGAAATCTCTTCGAGTGTCTTTAGAAGTTATTGCCTCGTATTCTTGATGTAATGTTTTTTCCATTGGATCAAAAGGAACCGGTTCACTCGCCCACATAGCCATTTCAATTACTTTTTTGGCTTCGGGATCATTCCAGTTTTCTTTTTCGAATAATTTATTGGTGTTGAAAGCATAAACCGATTGTAAACTCATTTTGTTTTCCGTAATGGTTCCCGTTTTATCGGTGCAAATTACGGTGGCACTCCCTAAAGTTTCTACGGTTCTTATTTTTTTTACAATCACGCCTTCTTTCATTAATCTCCAAGAACCCAAAGCCATAAAGGTGGTAAATGCCACTGGAATTTCTTCGGGTAAAATAGACATTGCCAGGGTCAGTCCTTTTAATAAACTGTTCAGTAAATTATGGGTTTTCCAGAAATAAACACCCCAAACCAATAAGAAAATAACTATTCCTATAACAGCCATTCCTTTTACGAATTTTTCAATTTGTACTTGTAGCGGCGTAGGTTGTTCCTTAATGTTTAGAATGGAACTTCCTAGTTTTCCAATTTCAGTTTCGGGACCAATTTTGGTTGCTTTATAAACTGCTAATCCAGAAGCAACTAAAGTGCCGCTAAAAACGGTTTTTTTATCTGTTTTCTCCGATTTAAAAACGGAGTAGGCTTCGCCGGTAAGGGTAGATTCATTAACTGAAAAATCATTGCTATGTACAATTTCTCCATCGGCATTAATAGTGTTGCCTTCTTCTGCAATGACCAAATCATTAATAACAATTTCACGTGTGGGAATTTTTATTGCAACACCATTTCGTAAAACGGAACTCAATGGTTCGTTCAATTTTTCTAGTGCTTCCAGTGCTTTCCTGCTGCGATTGTCCTGATAAAACGATATTCCTGAAACAACCACTATTGCAGCAAGCATAAAAAAAGCTTCACTATTTTCGCCTAAGATAAAATAGATTATCGCCACAGCGATTAAAAGTAAAAGCATAGGCTCTTTTAATAAATCAAAAAGGGCCAGCCACCATTTGTATTGTTGTTTTTGAATTTGTTCATTGTTCCCAAATCGTTCTCTGGAAGTAATAACTTCAGTATCAGTTAGGCCAATGATATTTTCAGGAATATTGATTTCTTTTGACATTGAATAAATTTGGTAGGAGTTACTCAAATATAAGGTTTTTACTTTTATCTTAAAATGATAGTTGGCTGGCTTACTAAAAGAATAGTACTTGTTGGTTTTATAATTTATTACCATTTTCCTAAGTCATTAGGATGAAAAATATTCTACTATGGATTTAGCTAGTATTGTAAAAACACTTCTTATCGTTGAAAAGACCTATGCCATTTTCAGTATCTTTCTAGTAATAATAATCTATAAATTAAAAGTCTGAAAATCAATTGATTTTCAGACTTTTAAAAGGACGAATAAATAGGGTAGTTTATATTTCAGAATTGTTTACTGGTTCTTTTGCTTTGTGCATTACCATTTGTGGAAATGGAATTTCAATTCCTTCTTTGTCAAAAGCTATTTTTAATCTTTTTCTAAGTTCTCCAGTAACCTCCCATTGACGGTGTGGTAATGTTTCTCCTAATATTTTTAGCATGATCGCTGAATCGGCAAAATCATTCACACGTAAAAATTGTGGTGTAGCTATGATATATTGTTTCCACTTTGGGTCAGCCGCAATTTCATTACCTACATTGTTAATCACTTCGATTACATGTTCAAGGTTAGAACTGTATCCCACACCCATATCTAAGTTCACACGGGAATAATCTTTAGAAAGATTAGACACTTTTTTAATTTCTCCATGAGGAATATGATGAACCGTTCCGTCAATATCTCTCAATGTAGTTTTTCTTAAACTAATTTCTTCAACAGTTCCTCCTGCATTGTCAAAATTCACGACATCACCTATGCGGTATTGGTTTTCTAGAATGATAAAAAGGCCGGAAATAATATCTCTAATTAGGTATTGTCCCCCAAATCCAAATGCTAATCCCACGATTCCTGCTGCCGCTAATATAGGTGCGATTTCTACTCCAAATTCTTGAAGAACCATTAAACCTGTAATTGTCAATAAACTAATTTTTGCAGTGGTATTGAAAATTTGGATCAATGTGTTTTCTCTCTTTTCTTCTGCCTCTTTAGAAGAGATACCATCAGGTCTAACGGCGATTCTAACTGCTTTCTCAATAAAACTACTTATTATTTTGTTGAGAATTAATGCACCTATTATAATGATGATAATTTGTAACCCACTAGTCAAAAGCCATGGGATAATTAGTTCTGCATATTTGTCGGCGTATTTTGTTACTATTTCTTGCATAGAATGTATAATTTAGTTAATTTTTATAAAAACAAAAAGTTCAAAAACCATATGATTTTTGAACTTTTTACGTAAGTTATTAATGTGTCTAATTTAAAGATTTAAATTAGATGTCATCAAAATCAATGTCTGTAAAACTTGATATGTGTGGAATTTCACCATTAGAAGTTACTTTTTCGTTAGCATATTCTTTTTTGAAATCCTTTTGGTGTCTTTCTGAAATTACTTCTTCGCCTTTGTGGTTCAAAACATAAGATGTCATCTCTTCTAGAATTTCTGCAAAAGAAGTAAAATCTTCCTTGTATAAATATATTTTATGTTTCTTAAAATGAAAAGATCCATCTTCTTCAGTAAATTTTTTACTCTCGGTAATCGTAATATAATAATCATCTGCTTTTGTAGCCCTCACATCAAAGAAGTATGTTCTTCTTCCAGCACGTAAAACCTTGGAAAAAATCTCTTCTTTTTCTAATATGTCATTTTCTCTCATAATCCGTCTCTCAGTTTATATTTGGTTGTTAAGTAGTACTCAAAAATCTAAAAAATATATGTATTACACAACAATTATTGCAATTCTTTTTCGGATAATTGTTTCAAATAGAGAGATGCATAATAGCCTTCTTGATTTATCAGTTGATTATGAGAACCTTGTTGAATGATTTTTCCTTCGTCAAGTATTATTATTTTATCTGCATTCTTAGCAGATGAAACACGATGGCTTACAATTATAGTTGTTTTGTTCTTACAAATTTCGTTTAAATTGTTCAAAATAGTCTCTTCGGTTTCGGTATCTACTGCCGATAAACAGTCGTCAAATAATAAAATAGGAGGGTTTTTGATAATGGCTCTTGCGATAGAAACACGTTGTTTTTGACCACCGGAAAGGGTAATTCCTCTTTCGCCTAAAACCGTATCGTATTTCTTGCTGAATCCCATAATGTTTTTATGCACTACGGCATTTTTTGCAGCAGTTTTTACTTCTTCATCTGTTGCATTTTCTTTCCCAAATTTGATATTGTTTAGAATCGAATCCGAAAATAAAAAGGCATCTTGGGGAACAATTCCAATATTGTTACGTAAGTCGTATAAATTCAAGGTGCTTATTTCTTTTCCGTCGATTGTTATCTGACCATCGTTTACATCATAAAGTCTAGAAATCAATGAAAGTATAGTTGATTTTCCAGAGCCAGTTTTTCCTAGAATAGCCAGTGTTTCTCCTTTATTAACGGTGAAACTGATATTTTTTAAAGCAGTAATATTAGTGTCAATATAAGTGTAACTTACGTTTTCGAATGAAATATTTCCTTCAATAATAGAATGGTTGGGGTTGTTGTTTTTAATTTCAGGTTCAATTTTAAGGAATTCATTAATTCGTTTTTGCGATGCTTCAGCTTCTTGAACCATTGAAGATACCCATCCTAAAGAAGCAACTGGCCAGGTAAGCATATTTACATACAGGATAAATTCAGCAATTGTTCCAATACTCTTTATTGTTCCATCGATATACATTAATCCACCAAAATAGATAACTACCAGGTTGCTTATTCCAATTAATGCTAGCATTAAAGGACCGAAAATCGCTTGTAATTTAGCTAAATTCAAACTCTTACTTTTGCTTTCGTTAGCCAACTCAATCATATTATTCTGATGTTGGTTTTCTAATGAATAGGCTTTTATTACACGAATTCCTGAGAATATTTCTTGGGTGAAGCTAGAAACTTTCGATAAATATTGTTGGAATATGGTACTCCTTTTATTGATTTCGGTACTTAATTTAAATATGCAATAAGACAAAATAGGCAATGGAAGAATAGTATATAATGTCAGCCTTGGGGAAACATTATACATATAGGTGATTACTATTGTAAATCGAATAATGGTATTGATGGTGTACATTACTGCTGGACCTACATACATTCTTACTTTGGATACATCCTCACTTATACGATTCATCAAGTCGCCAGTACGATTTTGTTTGTAAAAATTTTGAGATAAATTCTCGTATTGTCTAAACACTTCGTTTTTAAGGTCAAATTCAATGTGACGCGACATAACGATTAGTGTTTGTCTCATTAAAAATGTCAGGAATCCGGCTATAATAGTTGTTGCTATAATCAATAGAATATTCGAAATTAATTCTTGTTGAATAACCGATGGATCTATGGTATTATCTTTAGAAAATGATTCAATTACCTTAAATGATTTGCTAATCAGTTTTGGGGTGAATAATGAAAAGATTTGTGCAATTATTGTTATGACGATTCCCAGTAAAAAACTAAATTTATATTTAACGAAATATTTATTTAAATAACGTAATTCTTTCATTTTTTTAAGATATTCTGTTTTGAAATGTATTGGTTTTGTGAATTATATTCGAATATAATTAGTACTCCTATCAGGCCGTATTGCTTCAATGTTGCTAAATTTGCAGTTTTATATAAATATTTTTACAGATATGTATTTTTTGTGTAATTTTGGCTTGTCTTTTTGACAAATTCATAATTTATCACTATAAAAAATTATACTATGGATGCAACTTTCACAACAGGAAAGGAACTTCAAAAAATGGATCCCGTTTTTGGACAATTATCATTTGATGATCACGAACAAATTGTATTTTGTAACGACAAAGATACAGGTTTAAAAGCAATTATTGGTATTCATAATTCGGTTATGGGACCTGCTTTGGGAGGAACTAGAATGTTTAATTATGCAACTGAGTGGGATGCATTAAATGATGTGTTGCGTCTTTCACGTGGAATGACATTTAAAGCAGCAATTACAGGTTTGAATATTGGTGGTGGGAAAGCGGTTATTATAGGTGATGCCAAAACACAAAAAACGCCTGAGTTGATGCGTAAGTTTGGTGAATTTGTTCATTCATTATCAGGGAGATACATTACTGCTGAAGATGTAGGAATGGAAACGAGTGATATGGATACAGTAAGAGATGTGACTCCTTATGTTACAGGAATTTCTGAATCTAGAGGTGGAGCAGGGAATCCATCACCAGTTACCGCTTATGGTGTGTATATGGGAATGAAAGCAGCTGCAAAACAACAATTTGGTTCTGATGTGCTTACAGGAAAAAAAGTATTAGTTCAGGGAATTGGTCACGTAGGTGAAATATTAGTTGATTATTTAGCAAAAGAAGGAGCGATTGTAACTATTGCTGATATCAATCAGGAAAAGTTAAACGAAGTGAGTGCTAAATACAGTGCTGAAATATATACTGGGACTGATTTATATACTGCTGATGTTGATATTTATGCGCCATGTGCAATGGGAGCAACATTGAATAATGATACTGTTTATAAAATTAAAGCAAAGGTAATCGCTGGTGCTGCTAATAATCAATTAGCAAATGAAGATATTCACGGTGCAATTCTACAAGAAAGAGGGATTTTATATGCTCCTGATTTCTTGATTAATGCAGGTGGAATTATAAATGTATATGCTGAATTAGCTCATTATGACAAAGCAGAAATCATGAGTAGAACAGAAAACATCTATAATACTACCTTAGAAATTTTTGATTATGCTATTGCTAATGGAATAACTACGCATCACGCAGCATTAACTATCGCTCAAAATCGTATTGATCAAAGGAAAAAAGAGAACAGTAAGAAATAGTGTTCAGTATGCGGTTCTTAGTGTTCAGTCCTTTCTTACTGCTGAACACTAAAAACTGACCACTGACCACTGTTCACCGAATGCTTTTAAAATAAGTATTCATATATTTTAATATAAAAAAGGAAATCCTTATTTTTGCAGGCTAATTTAATTAAAGTTCTTACAAGGTGGTAAATAGAAGACACATACGCGTTAAAGTCATGCAATCCATTTATGCGATGCATCAAAACGGATCGGATAATCTAGAAAAAGAAGAAAAATTTCTTTTTTATAGTATCGATAATATTCAAGATTTATACCTTACAATGATTTCTTCCTTAATGGAAATTTGTAAAAAAGAGTCTGAATTTTTACACAAGTCAAGCTTAAAACATCTTGCTACGCCACAAGAGCGTAAACCCAACGAAAAGTTTGTTAAGAATAGCATTTTTCAAATCTTCGCTGAAAACAATTCTCTTAGCATCGCTTTAGAAACCCGTAAAATTGATTCTTGGCACTTAAACGATGATTATATTTTGTTGTTACTTAATGCTGTTAAAGCAAGTAAGTATTATACAGATTATATGAGTAATCCAGCAACTTCTTTTGAAGAAGACAGACAGCTTATTGCTGATTTATTCCAGGATGTTATCGTTCCTAATGAAAAACTATACGAATTTCTTGAAGATGATAAACTGACTTGGATTGATGATATCCCATTGGTAAACACTCATATCATTAAGCAATTGAAATCAATGAAACCTATAATGGATGATAATTTCAGTGTGCCTAAAGTTTATAAGGATAGCGATGACAAGGCCTTTGTAAAAGACTTGTTTAGAAAAACTGTTTTAAACGAAGCGGAATTAGCAAAGGAATTTGTTGATAAAACTCCAAACTGGGACAGTGATAGAATCGCGGAAATCGATACTATCATTCTTAAAATGGCTATTTGTGAATTATTGAAATTCCCGTCGATTCCTGTAAAAGTAACTTTAAATGAATATTTAGAACTTGCTAAAGAGTATTCTACACCAAAAAGTAGTATTTTTATCAACGGTATTTTAGATAGCTTAGTTAAAGAACTAGAAGCCAATAAAAAACTAAATAAAACCGGTCGCGGTTTATTGTAATAATAAATTTAAAAAAAGAATAAAAAAACTATGGAACAATTAACTCAATTTGCCCCTTTTTTATTAATGTTTGTCGTAATCTATTTTTTTATGATAAGACCACAACAAAAAAGAGCTAAAAACGAAAAAGAATTTGAAAGTGCTTTAAAAGTAGGTGATAAAATCATCACTAAAAGTGGTCTTCATGGAAAAGTTTCTGAGCTTGCTGATACTACAGTTGTAGTTGAAACAATGTCTGGAAAATTAAAAATGGAGCGTTCTGCAATTTCTTTGGAAATGAGTGCTACTTTAGCTAAAAAATAAACCTTTTTAAGGTTAAGTAAAAATCCCAATCGGAAATTATTTCTGATTGGGTTTTTTTTTATTTGTACTTATCATTCAAACCAATGTTTTCAAGAATCATTGGTTTTATTTTTTCAATTCTGGAGAATTTGGTGGGTTCTCTTTTTGCTTCTTCAATGTATTCGTGAAATTCCCGTTGCTTTGCGAGTGAGAAATTTTTAAAGGCTTCCGCCAAAGTACTATTGCTGTCTAATTCTTGTTGCAATTCTTGGGCAGTAACCATTTTCTTGGTTGTCGGTTTAATGACTTTACCTGCTTTCTCATTTTCTATTGCTTCCTGAATATAAGCTAATATATCTTTCTCGTTAACTTCTTCGATAGCATTAAAACGCCATTGTCGTAAGGATTTTGTAACTCCTTCTTGAGCATTGACTAGTAATTTTTTTTCATCGTTAAGAAAAACACCATTATAGAACCAAATTCCAAAATAACTTTTAAATCCTCCAACACCTATTACATTTTTACCGTTTAAAACATAAACTGGACCTCCCCATTTTGTAGTTTCAACAAGTTCAGTTTGGGCAATAATTTCTTTCAGTAGATTTAATTCTTCTGTCCAGTTGTTATTCTTGTCCCAAGTGTGTTTTTTAGGCGTTGAAGATTCCAATTATTATTTCTTTTTAGTTTTTTCTTTTTCTAATCCAAAATTTGGTAAGGAAGTTAATTCAGCAATTTTAACAATTACATTAACTGCTTTTTGCATACTTTCTACAGGAACATATTCGTATTTACCGTGGAAGTTATGTCCTCCCGCAAATATATTTGGGCAAGGCAATCCTTTGTATGACAATTGGCAACCATCTGTTCCCCCACGAATAGGTTTGATTAATGGTTTAATGTCTAATTCTTTCATTGCTTTTTCGGCGATGTCAACAATATGTTTTACAGGAACAACCTTTTCCTTCATATTGTAATATTGATCGTTTATTTCTGCAATTACGATATCTTCTCCAAATTGTTTCGCAAATTGTTTGTTGATTTTGCGAGTTATTTTTAAGATTAAATCCTTGCGCTTTTCAAATTTTTTCTTGCTGTGGTCTCTGATGATTAATTCCAAAACAGTTTCTTCGATGCTTCCTGTTAAATGGTGAACATGGAAAAATCCTTCATATCCTTTAGTTTCTTGTGGATTTTCCCCTTTTGGTAAAGCATTGATAAAATCATTTGCAATTAACATAGAGTTAATCATTTTACCTTTGGCGTATCCAGGGTGAACACTTTTTCCTTTGAAAGTAATTTTGGCTCCAGCCGCATTAAAATTTTCATATTCTAATTCACCTACCTGACTTCCGTCCATTGTATAAGCCCAATCAGCTCCAAATTTATCTACATCAAAATGGTGTGCACCACGACCAATTTCTTCATCTGGTGTGAAACCAACTCTAATTTTTCCGTGTTTAATTTCAGGATTATTGATAAGGAATTCCATTGCGGTAACAATTTCGGTTATTCCTGCTTTATCGTCTGCGCCTAGTAAGGTTGTACCGTCAGTTGTAATCAAAGTTTGTCCTTTGTATTGCAACAGATCTTTGAAATAATTAGGCGATAAAATTATATTTTTTTCAGCATTTAGTACAATGTCTTTTCCGTCATAATTAGGGATAATTTGAGGCTTTACATTTGCTCCAGTAAAATCAGGAGTAGTGTCAAAATGAGAAATAAACCCAATTGTAGGTACTTCATGAGATACATTACTTGGCAAAGTAGCCATAATGTAAGCTTTGTCATCTATGGTTACGTCTTGCATACCAATAGCTTTTAACTCCTCAACTAATTTATTGGCTAAGTCCCATTGTTTTGCTGTGCTGGGTGTAGTATCTGAATTTGGATCTGATTCAGTGTCAATTATTACATAACTGATGAAACGATCTATAATATGTTGCATATTGTGATTTTTTTAATGAAGCACAAATATACATTTTATTTGAAAAAGGGACTATTATTTACATTTGTCATTCTAAATAAACATACTAGATAATAGTTTGGATTAATATTATTATTTCTTATTCCCCTTGCTTTTTCTCTAATTTAAAAAAAGGATTGAATTCATTCTTTGTGAGTAACGATGTTATGAATTAAAGTAATCATAAATCGAAAGCATAAAAAAGTGATGTACTACACTCTTTTATGCTTTCGATTTATAATTAATTACTCGGTATGTCAATGGCTTTTAGGCATATTCATGGGCATAGTCATTGGCATATCCGAATTATAGCAATCTCTATGAATCTTCCACTTTCCATCTTCCATTTTCCATAATTCAAGAGCTTTTCCGCTATCAACTATTTTTCCGTCTTTGTCACTGAAAGTCCATTGCTCTTCTACTGTTAAAGTTTCGTCATTTCCCCAAAGCTCAACAATTTTTATGTCAAAAACTGGCATTCCTGATTTCATAAAATTAGACATAAGGTGTTGAATGTTGTTTCTTCCTTCTGCCGCTTTAGCATTGGGTTGCATAAACTTGGCGTCTATGGTATAGTTATTTGCAACAGTTACGGAATCCCCTTTGTTCATAGCCTCTATAAAAACTGCATTTTGTTCTTCTATGGCTTTCTTGGCGGAAGTCATGTCAAACATTTCTTTACTCTCTTTTTTTGGGGAATTACAACTTACTCCTACAAATAAAACTACTAAAATGGTAATTAAGGCAGGCGATAATTTACTGAAAGCTACATTTTTTTTCATAATTTTTTCTGAATTAAATTAATATATTAAATTTAAAAGCCTTTAACTACCTTAAAATTAGTCAATTAATTTTATTATAAGTAAAATGGATACGGTTTGTTTTATATGATTATAAATTTAGTTTCTAAATATTTATTTATCGGCTAGATAATTCTATTTTTGCATATCACAACAAAACACTATGTACAAACTACTAATACGTCCGCTTTTTTTTCTATTCGACCCAGAAAAAATACATTATTTCACCTTTTCTTTAGTTCGTTTAACTTCTAAAATACCTGGTTTTTCGGCTATTTATCGTTCATTATATTTAGTAGATGACAAAAGATTGGAAACAGAAGTCTTTGGATTGAAATTTAAAAACCCTGTTGGCCTAGCCGCTGGTTTTGATAAAGACGCCAAGTTGTATAATGAGTTGTCTAACTTTGGATTTGGTTTTATTGAAATAGGAACTTTGACTCCTAAGGGACAGGAAGGAAATCCTAAGAAACGATTATTTCGCCTTAAAGAAGATTCGGCTATTATTAATAGAATGGGGTTCAATAACGGGGGAGTTCAGGAAGCGGTAGAAAGACTTAAATCTAATAAAGGAGTTTTAATAGGAGGGAATATCGGTAAAAACAAATTAACTCCAAATGAAGAGGCGACTTCAGATTACGAAATATGTTTTGACGCTTTGTATGATTATGTGGATTATTTTGTGGTGAATGTGAGTTCTCCAAACACACCAAATCTACGTGCATTACAAGACAAAGAGCCTTTGACGCAATTGTTGCAAACATTGCAAAACAAGAATTTGGCTAAGCCAAAACAAAAGCCAATTCTGCTAAAAATTGCTCCTGATTTAACTGACGAACAATTGTTGGATATTATTGATATCATTAAAGAAACCAAAATTGCGGGTGTGATTGCCACAAACACAACCATATCTAGAGAAGGGTTACAATCCGATAATAAAAACGAAATGGGTGGTTTGTCAGGAAAGCCATTAACGAAACGTTCTACTGAAGTCATCCGTTTTTTATCTCAAAAAAGTAATAAAGCTTTCCCAATCATTGGAGTGGGAGGTATTCATTCTGCTGATGATGCCATTGAGAAATTAGATGCTGGAGCTAGTCTGGTTCAGTTGTATACCGGTTTTATCTATGAGGGTCCAGCCTTGGTGAAAGCAATTAACAAAAAAATAGCAGACCGTTTATAGAATGGCTTAATCTAAATTTATATTAAAAAATGCGTAATACTCTTTTTGGAATTACGCATTTTTATTTTGTTTAAATTTAATAAGTCAGATACTTTGCCAATATGCAAGTTTTCTTATCTTTGAAAATCTATGGAACCAATAAAAATTATAGAATGTCCGCGCGATGCCATGCAAGGTATAAAGCCTTTTATACCTACTGAAAGGAAAGTGGCTTATATTCAATCATTATTGAGGGTAGGGTTTGATTCTATTGATTTTGGGAGTTTTGTTTCTCCAAAAGCAATTCCTCAAATGCAGGATACTGCAGAGGTGTTAGCCCAATTAGACCTATCACAAACTACCAGTAAATTATTAGCTATTATTGCCAATACTAGAGGAGCTGAAATAGCTTCTCAACACAAGGAAATTCAATACTTAGGATTTCCATTCTCTATTTCAGAGAATTTCCAAATGCGAAATACTCATAAAACGATAGCGGAATCCTTAATTACTTTAGAGGAAATTCTTGAAATTGCTGATAAAACGAATAAAGAAGTTGTGGCTTACTTGTCTATGGGTTTTGGAAATCCCTATGGAGATCCTTGGGATGTTGAGATAGTAGGTGACTGGACTGAAAAATTATCTAATATGGGGGTTAAAATTCTGTCGCTGTCTGACACGGTAGGTAATTCAACTCCAGATGTGATAAGTTATTTATTTTCAAATTTAATTCCAAAATATCCAGCAATAGAATTTGGCGCTCATTTGCATACTACTCCTGATAAATGGTTTGAAAAAATTGATGCAGCTTATAAAGCAGGATGTCGTCGATATGATGGTGCAATACAGGGATTTGGTGGCTGTCCTATGGCTACAGATGATTTGACTGGAAATATGCCCACTGAAAAGCTATTGTCGTATTTTACGGCCAATAAAGTAAAAACAAACTTAAATCCACTAAGTTTTGAAAGCGCATATAACGAAGCTTCTAAATTGTTTGGAGAGTTTCATTAATAAATAATTTAGAGTATAGAAAACAATATAGTATTTAGGAAACCGTTTTATGCAACTTATAATGATCAATAAATTAATATTTAATTGTTTAAAATGAAATCACATTCATTATATCGAATTTTCGGAACACTAATTTTGTTGTTAGTACTTTCTTCTTGTTCTAGTAATCTAGATTTTGATCAAATAAATGATGTAAAGCTAAAGCCTGTAATTGTTACTAATTTGGCATATTTTGATGTTAAATCAAGTCAATTTATTACAAACGGAAGGGAACAAAATTTAATTGTAGCATTTTCTGAATTTGATGCATTTCGGGATTCTTATTTTCGCGATAGCTTAAAAAAAGCGGAATTAAATTTTGAATATACGAACACGATTAATAGAGCGTTTACTATTGAGTTAATTATGCTAACTCAAAATGATGTGCCAGTTTATTCCATCCCTTTTAATGTTCCTGCTTATACAGGTGTTGATAATAAAGTAATTAAAATTGATGTTTTTGAAAATGCTAAATTAGATGTGTTCAAATCTACGGTTAAAATCATTTTTTCAATTCGAATGGGACCTGGCCCAGCTATAAATGGAGGAAGTTTAAAATTGCGTTCAGGTGCAACTATTTATTTGGAATTAGAATGAGGAAATTATTTTTATTTTTCATTGTGTTTATGTCAATAAGTGCAACGTCTCAAAACAAACAAATTTTATACAACTTCACCTCAGTACCACAATCATTGTTGACTAATCCAGCTGCCGATGTTAATTATAAATGGTATTTTGGAATTCCTTTACTTTCCGGTATTTCGGCAAATGTAGGCTCGAGTGGTTTTTCGGCTTATGATTTATTTGCGGATAACGGTGTTGATATAAATATTAAATTAAGAGATGTTGTTCTTTCTACAACTCGCAAAGACAGGCTAGCAATTAACGAACAAATTGAAATATTTAATGCTGGATTCAAAATTAAAGGATGGGAAAACAGTTCTTATGTTTCTTTCGGGATGTACCAGGAATTTGATTTCTTGGCTTATACTCCTAGTGAATTAATTCGTTTAGCTCTTGACGGAAATAGAGATTATCTTGGGAAGGTTTTTGATTTGTCGGATTTAAGCGCTAAGGCCGAAATGCTTTCTGTTTTTCATCTCGGATTTAATAAGAAAGTAAATGAGAAACTGATTTTAGGCATAAGAGGGAAAATATATTCCAGCATTTTTAATGCCAGTTCAACCCGAAATTCTGGATATATTTATACCGTTCCTTCAACTAATACTTTCTATGAGCAAAAGATTTATTCGAATATTCAACTAAATACTTCTGGTTTAACTAATTACACAGATGATAATTCTGATGCCGCTGATGATAATCTTTTAGGTAAAACATTTTTTGGTGGAAATTTGGGACTTGGAATTGATGCTGGATTGACTTATTACCCACAAAAAAACATTCAGTTTACTGCAAGTCTCATTGATTTAGGATTTGTAAGACATTCTAAAGAAGTAGCGAATTATACTTTTATAGGGACATATAATTATGAGGGAATTAACCCTAATTTTAATTCGGGAACCACTACTTCTGACGCGATAAATGATTTTAAGAACGCTATTCCATCAGAAACAATCCATACTAAATATACTACCTGGAGACCAACGAAATTTAATTCCTCGATTCAGTACTCATTTGATGATGCTGATAATGCCGACTGTAATTGTGATGGAACAGACACCGATTATAGAAACTCTGTTGGGGCGCAATTGTTTGTTATGTCAACACCGAGAACGCCTTTGGTCGCTATGACAGCTTATTATAAAAGAAATGTTTTTGAGAACTTACAAATAAAAGCAACTTATACTGCTGACTCTTATTCGTATAAAAATATTGGACTTGGATTATCGACTAACTTAGGGAAGTTGAATTTTTATATGCTTGCTGATAATTTATTAGAATATAAAGATTTGTCAAAAGCAAATAGTCTTTCTTTTCAATTTGGTTTTAATATAGTCCTAAAAGATAGAGAGGACGATAATTAAGTTTTCCCTTTTATGATTTTCATATTGTTTTATCTAATTTGACTTTAATTTTAAGAATTAAGATAAGTTTTTACTCCTAAATTTAAACTATTCTGTACTTCCGTTTTACAAATCATCTAATAAGTAATTTAAAATCAAAATAATTTGCTATATTTGCACGCAATTCAACTAGAAATTGCAACATGATAGCACACAACTCCAAGATTATCGGCGAAGGTTTAACTTACGATGATGTTTTATTAGTTCCTAACTACTCCAATGTACTTCCTCGAGAAGTGAGCATTCAATCAAAATTCTCAAGAAATATTACGCTTAACGTTCCTATTGTATCCGCAGCTATGGATACGGTTACAGAAAGTGCTATGGCTATTGCTATGGCTCAAGAAGGAGGAATAGGTGTTTTACATAAAAATATGACTATCGAACAACAAGCTGCTAAAGTACGTAAAGTGAAACGTGCCGAGTCAGGGATGATTATCGATCCAGTTACTTTACCGCTTACTTCTACAGTTGCAGATGCAAAAAACGCAATGAAAGAATACGGAATTGGTGGTATTCCAATTGTTGACGAAAACCAAAAGTTAAAAGGAATCGTTACTAATCGTGACTTGCGTTTTGAAAAAAACAACGCAAGACCTATTGTTGAAGTAATGACTACAGAAAACCTTGTTACTGTTGCCGAAGGAACTTCTTTGGAACAAGCAGAAGTGGTTTTACAAGGACATAAAATTGAAAAACTTCCAGTGGTAAACAAAGACTACAAATTAGTTGGTTTAATCACTTTTAGAGATATTACTAAATTAACTCAAAAACCTATTGCCAATAAAGATGTTTACGGACGTTTGCGTGTAGCAGCAGCTATTGGAGTTACTGGTGATGCAGTACAAAGAGCAGAAGCTTTAGTTAACGCTGGAGTAGATGCAATCATTATTGATACAGCTCACGGACATACACAAGGTGTTGTAAACACATTGAAAGAAGTAAAAGCTAAATTCCCTCAAATAGATGTTATCGTTGGAAATATTGCTACACCTGAAGCGGCTAAATTTTTAGTTGAAAATGGTGCTGATGGAGTAAAAGTAGGAATTGGACCTGGTTCAATTTGTACAACTCGAATTGTAGCTGGTGTTGGTTTCCCTCAGTTTTCTGCAGTTTTAGAAGTTGCTGCAGCCTTAAAAGGGACCGGAGTTCCAGTAATCGCTGATGGAGGAATACGTTACACAGGAGATATTCCTAAAGCAATTGCTGCAGGTGCTGATTGTGTGATGTTAGGATCTCTTCTTGCAGGTACAAAAGAATCTCCAGGAGAGACTATTATTTTCGAAGGAAGAAAATTCAAATCATACAGAGGAATGGGTTCTGTTGAAGCTATGCAAGGTGGTTCTAAAGACCGTTATTTCCAAGATGTTGAAGATGATGTTAAGAAACTAGTTCCAGAAGGAATTGTAGGTCGTGTGCCTTACAAAGGAGAATTAAACGAAAGTATGTTGCAATTCATTGGAGGACTTCGTGCTGGTATGGGATACTGTGGTTCAAAAGATATTCCAACTTTACAGGAAACGGGACGTTTTGTTCGTATTACTGCAAGCGGTATCAATGAAAGTCATCCTCATAACGTTACAATTACTAAAGAATCTCCTAATTATTCTAGATAATTTAAGGATTATATATAAGTTAAAAAGGGCATAAGTTTTAAACTTATGCCCTTTTTTAGTAAACTTAATTTTTGAATAGGTGACTCATTCTTTTCTTGTCGCCTACTACCCACAATATATCGTTTTTCTCTAAGATTAAATTCGATTCAGGATTTAGTAAACGCTTTCCGTTTCTTTCAATTCCCACAACCATACCGTTAGATTTTTCTCTTATTTGGGATTGGCTTATACTTTTTCCAATGAAATCCTCATTGTTTAATTCCAGTTGTTGTAATATGATTTCAGTTTCTTTAACCGTATCAGGAATTTCAACTTCATGCTGGTGTAAATAGTTTTTGAACTCATCTACCTGTGCATCTGAACCAATTACACAAATTTCATCACCAGGGAAAAGACGCTCTGTTTTTGCTGGGATTTTCACCATAATATCTCCCCTTTTTATAAAAGCGATATTAATTCCCATTTGCTCTCGAATGCGCAATTCTTCCAATGTTTTCCCCGCAATATTTGATTCTTTTGCAATTTCAAAAGTGGTCATATGTCCATCCCAAGGAGTTAAACTGGCGTATCGTCTGTTTATTTTTCCAACTTCTCTATCATTAAGGTTTTTTAGAAAATGATTTTCTATTTTATGGTATTGATTGTGTAATTGTTTCGGAAAAAAGAAATAAAGAATTATTGCAGATACTAATGCGAAAAAAGCAATAACAGGAGAGAAAAAGATGTTAAGTAAAAAACCGATATAGAAAATGGCAAGACCCATTCTAAAAAAGATCATCATCAAAATAGGCCCTCTATATTTACGTTCTTTAAATAAAATTTCAACTTCTTTTACCGCAACCCTTCGTAAAGATAATGCCCATAAAAAAGGAGAAAGAATTACGATTGTAATCAAGGCTGCTATGGCATTTCCAAATTTAGAATTTTCGACCAAAGGCAATACAAATTTTGAGGATAGCAGAATGATTGCAGTAATAATTATGGTATGTATAATTATCTGAATCATATAAGCTCTTAATACCACTTGCCAAATACTTACGGATCGAATTGCTTGTGCATTAGTGGAATATCTGGATATTCTTTTTAACCATTTTCGAGGTAGTTTTCGTTCTAAATATTCAGAAAATGGAACAGCCATTTTAATCATAAAAGGTGTGGTGAAAGTAGTAACTGCAGCAACAGCAACGACTATTGGATATAAGAAATCACTCGTTACATTTAAGGAAATACCTAAAGTCGCCATAATAAAAGAAAACTCCCCAATTTGTGACAAACTCATTCCTATTTGAATCGATTGCTTTAAGGGTTGACCTGATATTAAGGCACCGATAATAGAGCTGATTGACTGTCCAAGAATAGTGACAAAAGTTAAAATCATTACCGGTAAAGCATATTCGTATAAAGTGTCAGGATTGATTAACATTCCCACCGAAACGAAAAAGATAGCTCCAAACAAATCTTTTACCGGATTAACCAGATGCTCTATATGCTCTGCTTGGGTTGTTTCAGCGATAATTGACCCCATAATAAATGCGCCTAAAGCTGGTGAAAAACCAACATTTGCGGCTAGTATAACCATCATCAAACACAAGGCAAGTGAGATGATTAGCATCATCTCGTCGTTTAATAAGTTTTTTGTTTGTTTTAATAATGTGGGTATAAAGAAAATTCCTCCCACAAACCAAGCAGTGAGAAAAAAGGCTAATTTCAATACCGATTGAAATAACTCTCCCCCTGAGAAATTCTGACTGGCAGCTACTGTAGAAAGTAAAACCATCATTAAAATGGCCACAATATCCTGCACAATAAGGGAGCCAATTACTATTCCAGCGAACTTTTGGGATTTGACCCCTAACTCCTCAAAGGTTTTAAGAATGATGGTTGTTGATGAAATGGAGAGGATGACACCTAAAAATATGCAATCCATCTGTTTCCAGCCCATCCACTGACCTACCAGATAACCCACAATCACCATCGTAATGATTTGGGTTATAGCATTGATGGAGGCTGTTCCGCCCACTTTCATCAATTTCTTGAAACTGAATTCAAGCCCAAGGCTGAATAATAGAAAAATAACTCCAATTTCTGCCCAGACTTCTACACTCTTAATATCTTTTACTGAGGGAAAAAAATCAAAGTGATTCCCTGCTAAAAACCCTGCAATCAAATAACCTAATACAAGAGGCTGTCTTAATTTTTTAAAGATTAACACGGCAATACCGGCAGTCATTAGGATTAGTCCTAAGTCGCTTATTAAGGGTTCTAAATGAAGGGTAGTAGCGGCTATTTTTGCTGCGGCACTCATATTTATTTAGTTTTAGGATCTAATCCTTTGTTTATTAATGATTCTGTATTATTCATTATTAAAATGTTATTTATTTGTTGACATTTCAATAGGAATACTTGCTCACAAAAAAAGCTATCGATAAAGATAGCTTTTTTTTAAAATTATTTTAAATTTTAATTAGATCCCCACAAAATTACTTGGAGTGATTTGCATTAGTTCCGCTTTTATTTCTTCTGAAACATCTAGCGTAGCTATGAATCCATGAATTGCTTTTTTATCAATCGCCTCATTTGTTCTTGTTAATCCTTTCAATGCTTCATAAGGATTTGGGTATGCTTCGCGACGTAAAATCGTTTGAATAGCCTCAGCAACTACTGCCCAGTTTTTCTCTAGATCTTCGTGGAATTTTGGTTCGTTTAATAACAATTTGTTCAAACCTTTCAAAGTAGCTTCAAAAGCAATGATAGTGTGCCCAATAGGTACGCCTACATTTCTTAGAACTGTACTGTCTGTCAAGTCACGTTGCAATCTTGATAAAGGTAATTTAGCCGAAAGGTGTTCGAAAATAGCATTTGCTATTCCTAAATTTCCTTCAGAGTTTTCAAAATCAATCGGGTTTACCTTGTGTGGCATAGCCGATGATCCTATTTCTCCTGCTTTAATTTTTTGTTTGAAATATTCCATGGAAACATACGTCCAAATGTCTCTGTCTAAATCAATTATAATTGTGTTGATTCTTTTTAAAGCATCAAAAAAGGCTGCAAAATGATCGTAGTGTTCAATTTGAGTTGTTGGAAAAGAGTGGTGTAAACCAAGGTTTTCTTCCACGAATTTACCACCAAATTTTCTCCAGTCGATTTGTGGATAAGCCACGTGATGTGCATTGTAATTTCCCGTTGCTCCACCAAATTTAGCTGCAAAAGGGATGTTGAACAACAATCGCATTTGCTCTTCAAGACGTTCTACGAAGACACCAATTTCTTTACCTAAACGAGTAGGGGAAGCCGGTTGTCCGTGTGTACGTGCCAGCATTGGAATATCCTTCCATTCCACGCTTAAGTCTTTCAGTTTAGACGTCAAAGTAATCAATGACGGCATATATACTTTTTCGAAAGCCTCTTTTGTAGAAAGCGGAATCGCTGTATTATTAATATCTTGAGAAGTCAACCCAAAATGGATAAACTCTTTGTATTGTGACAATCCTAATTTTTCAAAAGCATCTTTAATAAAGTACTCTACCGCTTTTACATCGTGGTTCGTTACTTTCTCCGTTTCTTTAATCCAAAGTGCATCTTCAGTAGAGAAATTTTTATAGATGTTACGTAAACTTTCAAATAAATCGGAGTTTACTCCTTTAAGTTGTGGCAAAGGAACCTCGCACAAAGCAATGAAATATTCAATTTCAACTAATACGCGGTATTTGATTAAAGCTTCTTCCGAGAAAAATGGAGCTAAAGAAAGGGTTTTACTTCTATATCTTCCATCAATTGGAGAAATAGCATTCAATTCGTTTAAAGTAGTCATTGTTGTGTTATTTATTGGAAAGGCACAAAAATAGTTATAAGTTATAAGTTATGGGTTATAAGTTTAGATTTTTTACGTGAATTCTTTATTGAAATTAAACTTTTCCATTGCCTTTGATTTTTGCTATTGCCATTGCCATTATTTTTGTGGGAATTCTTTATTGAAATTAAATATTGCCATTGTCATTGTTTTTCAGTTAAGTCAATTCTTTTAATAACCTGTTTTTCAAAAAAACCATCCCGTCAGTGGCGCACATAGGAATTGTTTCCAATGGGTTCCTCAGATTATGAATTTTAATCGGTTTTGGATCAATGTAAAAAAGAGGTGTTTCAGCATTGGTGAAATCAATCAATCCCGCCGCCGGATAAACTTGTAATGAAGTGCCAATAACTGCAAAATAATCAGCAGTTTCCGTTAGGACAATTGCCTCTTCAAGCGCTGGGACTTCTTCTCCAAACCAAACGATATGTGGACGCAATTGGTTTTTATTAGAGTCAAAATCGCCTAAATTCAAATCCTCTTGCCAATCCAGAATGTAATTTGGGTTTGCTACACTTCGTACTTTCAATAATTCCCCGTGTAAATGCAATACGTTTTTGCTTCCCGCTCGTTCGTGTAAATCATCTACATTTTGAGTGATAATTTGAACATCGAAATGAGATTCCAGTTCAGCCAGGATTTGATGCCCTAAATTGGGATGTACTTCTTTGAGTTGTTTTCGTCTTTGATTGTAAAAGTCAAGAACCAATTCGGGATTTTTATTCCAGCCTTCCGGAGTAGCTACGTCCATTACATTGTGTCCTTCCCATAGTCCATCACTGTCCCGAAAAGTTTTGATGCCACTTTCCGCACTGATTCCTGCTCCTGTCAAAACCACTAAACGTTTTTTCATATGATGTTATCTTCTTATTTTACGAATTTATAATTTTATTAGGAAGTATTTTTTTAAATTTGGATTAAAATTCAATAGAGCCTAATGAATAAAGTATTTCTCCTTTTTATATTTCTGGGTTCTTCTATTTTATATTCCCAAAACACTAATTCTTCCTTAAATAAGGTGAAATTTGAAGATGATTCTTTGAAATTAAGCGCAAGTTATTTCGAAAACAAAACTTTTTCATTTGCTTTTAATAAGCAAGAGAAAACCTTTTCTATTTATAATCCAAAGCCAGGATTGAACACTTTCAATATCGTTTCTCGGAATTACTATTCTATGGAAAATACAAATCGTTTATTAGGTAACGAAATGAAGAATCTGGAAAAAGAACCAATTTATCCAGAAGTCAAAAAAGTTACTTTAGGAGAAGCTATTTTTTCAGGGATTATTGATTCACTTTTTGACCGGTAGTACATCTTCTTTTTAGTATTTTTGCCAAAAAAAAGTTCACAATGATTGATATCGATTACCTTAATTTTCTTGAAAATATCCTAACGGACAACCGCAAAGAAAAATTCCTAAAAGTATTGGAAAACAGAACCAATCATTTCACCATTGCCGTTGAAGATATCTTTCAAATGCATAACACTAGTGCGGTGATGCGCAGTTGTGAGGTTTTTGGAATCCAAGAATTGAATGTCATAGAACAACGCTACGGTAAAAGTATCGATAAGGAAATCGCAATGGGAGCCCAGAAATGGGTTGATATCAATACGTTTGACAGTATTACAAATTGCGTGGATACTTTAAAAAATAAAGGATACCAAATCATTGCTACCACACCTCACGATAATGATTGCTTACTGGAAGATTTTGATATTTCTAAACCGAGTGCCCTGTTTTTCGGAACTGAAAGAGACGGACTGTCAGAAGAGATATTGGAACGTGCAGATGGATTTCTTAAAATTCCAATGGTAGGTTTTACCGAGAGTTTGAACATCTCCGTTTCGGCGGCTATTATTATTCAAAATTTGACTAATCGATTAAGAAAAACGGATATTGACTGGCATTTATCTGAAGAAGAAATTTTGGAGAAACGTTTGGCTTGGGCCAAAAATTCAATAAAAGACATCAAACGAATCGAAGCACGTTATTTTGAGGATAACCCAAAAACAGTGTAACCACTGATTTGTTTATTTTTTATATAAACGGAGTCATTGCGAGGAACGAAGCAATCACATTCAGTGTTTCAATTTATGTGGCTTATTTGAATAGTTTTATATTCGTTCAACAAAACACTCTATCCAACTCGCAAAATCTTTTCCATCTTACGTCCTTTGGCCAATTCATCCACTAATTTATCTAAAAACCGTACCTGTTGTGTTAACTGATTTTCGATTTCTTCAATCCTGTAACCACAGATTACTCCAGTGATAAGGTGAGCATTAGGATTTAATGTGGCATTTTGAAAGAATTCCTCAAAAGTTACTTTTTTATCTATGATTTCTTGTAGCTTCTTTTCATCATAACCCGTTAGCCAAGTTATTACTTGATGCAATTCTTCTATTGTTCTACCTTTCTTCTCCACTTTTGTGATATAATGAGGATATACTGAGGCGAATGACATTTTTGCAATGCGCTCGTCGTGATGGGCTGTGTTGTTCATAGCATAAATTTCTTAAAACAAATTTACAAAAAAATAGACATAGCTATTTTCATTATTTTGCCTTTAGTTCTCAGTTGGAATCCTAATATGTGTTTTGACAATGTATAGGTTACATCCCTTTTTTTTCGTTGTCTAAGTCATTGCGAGGAACGAAGCAATCTCATCCAGTATTTCGACAATGAAGATTACAAGTTTAGGGGAAATAGGAAATCTTTAGTTTAATTAACCGCGTGACAAACGCTATGATTTGGTTTCTAATTTAAGTAGTTATTTGTCGCAAACGAGCACCAGAGAACTTGGGCAGACGAGTACCAATTGAGTGATATTATCAGCTACTTATTTTCTTCATGTATAACTAATTTTAAAGAGTTAATGTAATCAGTGTCAAATTCTATAACTCTTATTTTGTTTAGTTTAAAACTCATTTCACCGTCAAATTTACCTTCTGTTCCCAAAAAATCGATTATCAATTCTTCTTCACTTAGTTCAATAAGTTTACCAAGATAAACTGCTTTATCAGATTTTTTTGCAATTTGGAAGATCTCATGTTTAGTTGCTAGAAAGTTTATAATTGAGGGTAAATCTTTAAGTGGGATTATTTCTTCAGCACTTGTTTTTAATCCTTTAAGCTTAATTACTCTTTCTGTGAATTCATAATCTTCATCTTGAATAATTGACTTCACATTTTTATTTTTCAAAATGGTGTAACCATCAATTATAAAATCAAATGGATTATTTTTTATCAATATCCAGTCTTCGGTCCAGTCAATTAGAAAACCAGTAAAGACTTCTTTTTTATCTTCAAATACGATTGAAATTAATTGGCGCAAATATTTTTCCATGATGTTTAATAAGTTTCGAGAACATTTTGCAAGTTTTGAAAACAATTATTTTCGTTTAAACGAAAATACGAAATAAAATGTTTTGGTCAAGATAAATAATGGATTTCAAATTTATACAACTGATATAAATATCATGTAGTTTTTAGTTCTGGAAACCGCGTTACTAACGCTACTATTTGTTTTCTAATTTAAATAGGTACTCGTTGAAAACAATCGCCAGAAAATGAGGGTAAACGAGAGTTAGTAGGGTTTTAAATTTTCATGTTCGATATTCTTTGCGTGCACGGATAACAAATCCGCCATCGGTTCATTGAAAAAATTAATATCATTTTTTAAAATCTTAATTATTTATCTTCTTTCATCACATTGCATTGCGCGTCCTTTTCAAACCAATACTTCTCCTTTTACGGTTTACTTTTTTAAGATCTGAAAAATTAAACAAGTATTCACCGTAGATGATTTCCCGTTTATTTACATATTCATGTCGATCTATCATTGTTCCATATTCATTTGGAGAACATTCTCCAGATTTTACATACTTCAATAAAGCTTTTTTAAAATAGGGATAATATTCTGGCACATTTCCCCCAATGTGACTCAAAAATGTCAGCATCGGCATAAACACACCATCATTTCCTGTCAGGCCTATTTTTTGTGGTGACGGAAAACCATAATTCTCTATCGTCCACTTAAGAAGTTTGGCATTTATTCTATCATTTGTCACGGTAGTCAAAGAATCTTTACGTCCTTGTTTTTGATCACGTACAAAAGCAACAGAAAAAGTATCGATGAGTTGTTTATTCATAGTGTTTTTACTACTCTCTATTTTTTGCTCAACACTTAAGCTGTCTATTCCGTATTTTGCGCAAATAGGAAACAATGTCTTGTAATGTTCGTTATAAGGAGCCACTAAATCAAGTAGTTTATACAAGCTTTTCTTTTCTCCAAAGTTTTTGCTGTACTTGTCAGCATAAACAATGTAGGTTTCATACTTGCTGAAGGCAAAATTGCTCTTGGGCGGATTGTATTTTTTAAATAGTTTATTGTATCGTTTTATAAAAGCAACGGTATCATGATTAGCCTTAAATTTTCTATCAATGGTGTTTGCTTTATTGTAATATGTAATGTAGCCATTACAGGATGAGGCAAGAAAACTCACTAACGCAAGGAAAACAGCAGTAAAAAGAAATGATCTCATAATTTTATGTTTTTTTTTAAAATACAATTCAGTGTTGTCCGATAAAAAATATCGAAAGGTTAATTTTTCTATATATTTAAACACTTAACGAGGTTTTATCTTGTCTTGAGTTTTTTATCATAGAATGCGGAGCGGTTGTCTTGACTTTTAATAAGAACGTTTTTTGTAAAAGTCAGGAGACTTTTAGGATGTTTTCTTTTACAATAAAGTATTAAAATTTCGCAAAGTCAGAGACATTTGCGCAGCAGCTACACTTTGCGGAAGGGGTGAGCCGTCTACTCGATTAGCAGTTCGGTCATTATCTTTGAACAATTTCAATATTACCAATATAATTTTTAGTGTTTTCTATAATCTCTTTTTTGTCTTTTTCACTAATGTTGTTTCCTAAAATAATTTTATTGAAAGCTTCTTTAGGTAATTGTATTTGTCTATCTTTTATTGTTGCAGGGTTTTGCCAGAATTTTTTAGTCCTATATTCTTCTTCAAAACTCCAATAAGTAGTTTTACTATAAACCCTATTTTTTAATGATTCAGCAAAATGCATAAACGGTTCAGGTAATATAATAGGTAGAGCATCGACATAATCGACTTTTCCACCACCACCAATGTGTCTAAACATTTCACGACTATTATAACCAATACAAAATCCTTTTCCATTATCGGCATATTTCTCCCACATTGCATCATTGCTACAATTTTCTGTTAGACTTAATATTCCATCATGGTCATAATATTCTTCTATTGAATTATCCATCCATTTTTGTTGTGCTTTTTGATCTTTTACAGCGGAATGTTTAGCCCAATATCTTGCGAATTTTCGATGTTGTTGACGTGAGAAATTAGCATTTTCTCTTTGTGAAGACCAGAAGTAATAATCATAAATCTGTTGGTTACTTAATAAATCAAATCTTGTTGGATTTCTACAATCTAATTGATCTTCAAATGAACGAGCAGAAGCCATAAAAACTTCTCTTTCAGTTATAAATCTTTTATGATAATCATCTGACCAATTTCTGTACTTATAAACAATTGGAGGTAATTCTATGTCATCTAAAACTCCATGATTTACAGTTATTTTTTTCTCTTCCATGAATGATTCTATAGAGTTTTGGTTTTGACTGACTGCTAACTAGTATATACTATTGACGTTATAAAACTTATCACCCCTAAATTGGGTAGCTATGTCTGATAAACGTCAGACTTTATTAATTTCAAATATATAACTTAATATCCGAAAATACTTATAAATAGTTTTCGGAAATTTACTATCCCACAAAGATGGATTTCTATCCTTTCGGGGAACTACAACAACGCACATAATATGATTAAATCCCTAGCCCCGACAGCAGTGAAAAGCCTATGCAGGTGGAGAACCACTTTTTTCTGGTGGTGGCAGAGCGACCGTAGGAAGCTCCTGCCAGCGGATAGAAAAAGGGTTTGAAACCAAATAGCTTGTAGCGAATGGCGGGAATTGCTCGAGAAACAACTACTGCCAAACTTCTACATTAGATCCTGAAATAAATTCAGGATAAAAAAAATTCCCCAACTACTTTCGCAATTGGGGAATTTAATATAGAATCTAGTTTCTGAAATATTATTCATTTACGATAACCCATTCTCCTGAAGACAATAGACTTTCGGCTTTTTTAAATTTCATCGTTTCCGTTTTTCCTGTAGCTACTTGTTTTAAAGTAACATTGTCATTACGGTTAATCTTAGGCATATCTCTTACGATAGTTTCTGTTACTTGTCGTTGTTGCGTTTCTCCCGCTTCACGATTAGCTGATTCACTACTTGTAATTTCGTCTTTAGAAGTTTTGTAGTTTTCTTTTTTACGCACTTCTTTTGCTTCTTGAATTTCTGGTGCACTTTGTTGTGGTAAATCACCTTTAAACAAGAATGAAATCACTTCTTTGTTCACTCCATTCAACATACTGTTGAATAAATTGAAAGCTTCAAATTTATAGATAAGCAATGGGTCTTTTTGTTCGTGAACGGCTAATTGAACTGATTGTTTCAATTCGTCCATTTTACGTAAGTGTTTTTTCCAAGCTTCGTCAACAATCGCTAGAGTGATGTTTTTCTCAAAATCAGCAACTAATTGTTTTCCTTGGGTATCGTAAGCACGTTTTAAATCAGTTACTACGTTTAATGATTTTGCTCCATCAGTGAAAGGAACTACTATACGTTCGAAATGGTTGTTTTTATCTTCGTAAACATTTTGGATAATAGGGAAGGCTTCTCTAGCACTACGTTCTGTTTTCTCCGTGTAATATTTTAAAGCTTCTTTGTATATTTTTCCAGTCAATTCAATCTCCGTTGATTTAACGAAATCACTCTCGCTTACTGGAGAAGTGATAGAGAAATAACGAATTAAATCAAACTCGAAGTTCTTGAAATCATTTGTTCCTTTAGTATCCTGAACAATAAGCTCACAAGTATCATACAACATGTTAGCAATATCCAGTTTTAAACGTTCTCCAAACAATGCATGACGACGACGTTTGTAAACTACTTCACGTTGTGCATTCATAACATCATCATATTCTAACAAACGCTTACGAACACCAAAGTTGTTTTCTTCCACTTTTTTCTGTGCACGTTCGATCGATTTTGTCATCATCGAATGCTGGATTACTTCACCTTCTTCAAGTCCCATTCTATCCATCACCTTAGCCACTCTTTCAGAACCAAATAAACGCATTAGGTTATCTTCAAGCGAAACATAAAATTGAGAACTTCCTGGATCTCCTTGACGACCGGCACGACCTCTTAACTGACGGTCAACACGACGAGAGTCATGACGTTCAGTACCTATAATGGCAAGACCACCTGCAGCTTTTACTTCGGCAGATAATTTAATATCCGTTCCACGTCCAGCCATATTTGTTGCAATTGTAACAACACCAGCTTTTCCTGCTTCTTCAACAATTTGAGCTTCTTGTTTGTGCATTTTTGCATTCAATACATTGTGCGCAACACCTCTCATTTTCAGCATTCGGCTTAATAATTCTGAGATTTCAACCGAAGTAGTACCAATAAGAACTGGTCTTCCTGCTTTTGATAATTCAGTTACATCTTCGATTACTGCATTGAATTTTTCACGAGTCGTTTTATAGATATAATCCTCTTTGTCAAGTCTAGCCATTGGTCTGTTAGTAGGAATTTCCACTACGTCCAATTTGTATATTTGCCATAACTCACCAGCTTCAGTAACTGCTGTTCCAGTCATACCACCCAGTTTGTTATACATTCTAAAGTAATTCTGTAAAGTTACAGTAGCAAATGTTTGAGTTGCAGCCTCTATTTTTACATTTTCTTTAGCTTCAATCGCTTGGTGTAATCCGTCAGAATAACGACGACCATCCATAATACGACCTGTTTGCTCATCGACAATCATAATTTTGTTGTCCATGATTACATACTCTACATCTTTTTCGAAAAGGCTATACGCTTTCAAAAGTTGTGTTAGTGTATGAATACGTTCGCTTTTCACTCCGAAATCTTGGAATAATTTTTCCTTTTCTTCCGCTTCAGCGTCTTTGTCTAATTTTTTCTTTTCGATAGCTGCAATTTCAGTTCCAATATCTGGAAGCACGAAAAAGTCTGAATCAGTATCTCCTGAAAGGAATTTAATTCCGTTATCAGTCAGTTCTACCTGATTGTTTTTTTCTTCAATTACAAAATACAAGGCTTCATCAATCTTATGCATTTCGCGATTGTTGTCCGTCATGTATTGATTTTCCGTTTTTTGAAGTAATTGTTTGATTCCTTCTTCACTTAAAAACTTAATTAAAGCTTTGTTTTTAGGTAAACTTCTGTAAGCTCTTAACAATAAGAAACCACCTTCTTTAGTGTTTCCTTCTTTTATTAATTTTTTAGCTTCAGATAAAAATCCGTTTGCCAGTTGACGTTGTAACGCCACTAGGTTTTCGATTTTTGGTTTCAGTTCATTAAACTCGTGGCGATCTCCTTGTGGTACTGGACCAGAAATAATCAATGGCGTTCTAGCGTCATCAATTAATACCGAATCGACCTCATCGACAATGGCATAGTTGTGTTTTCTTTGCACTAAATCATCAGGCGAATGGGTCATGTTATCTCTTAAATAATCAAAACCAAATTCGTTATTTGTTCCGTAAGTGATATCTGCGTTATAAGCCGCTTTTCTTCCTTCAGAACTTGGTTGGTGGTTGTCAATACAATCAACAGTCAAACCGTGAAATTCAAATAAAGGGGCTTTCCATGTACTATCACGTTTAGCTAAATAGTCATTCACAGTTACTAAATGCACACCGTTCCCAGTTAAAGCATTCAAATAAATAGGTAAAGTAGCTACTAATGTTTTTCCTTCCCCTGTTTGCATCTCTGCAACTTTTCCTTCGTGAAGCACCATTCCACCTATCAACTGAACATCATAATGTATCATGTCCCAAGTGATTTCTTTTCCTGCAGCATTCCATTTGTTTAACCAGATAGCTTTATCGCCATCAAGAGAAACATAAGGTTTAGCTCCAGAGAATTCTCTGTCTTTTGCTGATGCAGTTACAATAATTTCTGAGTTGTCTTTAAAACGTCTTGCTGTTTCTTTTACTACTGCAAAAGCTTCAGGAAGAATTTCAAGTAACGTTTTCTCAGAGATGTCGTATGCTTCTTTTTCTAAAGCATCAATGGTGTTGTAGATATCTTCTCTTTGGTCTATATCTTGTATTGCTTCCACTTCTAGTTGAAGGGCAACTATTTTAGCATCGACAGCAGCTCTGGCTTGCTTTATTTGATCCTTAAAATAAAATGTACGGCCTCTAAGTTCGTCATGAGATAACGATATAAGTCCGCTTTCAAATGTTTTGATTTTATTTAAGTAAGGCTGCAAAGCCTTAACATCCTTCTGGGACTTATCCCCAACAAAGGCTTTAATAATGCTATTTATGAAACTCATAATATATTTGTATTTCTATTTATTTGATACTTGTAAATTTAACCAAAAAAAAAGCCTCTTCTGAGACTTTTTCTTGGGGTAATTTTTTAATATTCATCCTCATTCCAAAGATAATCTTCGTCTGTAGGATAATCTGGCCAGATTTCTTCCATTGATTCGTATATCTCGCCTTCGTCTTCAATAGATTGTAGATTTTCTACTACTTCTAATGGAGCACCAGCACGTATAGCGTAGTCAATAAGTTCGTCTTTGTTAGCAGGCCATGGTGCATCACTTAAATAGGATGCTAATTCTAATGTCCAATACATCTTTTGTCGATTTAGTTTTGTGCAAAAATAAATTTTTTACTGAAAAAGACAAGTAAAAAATCATTTATTTTATAAAAAAGTTAAGAACGTGTTTTTTTAGTGTTCAGTATTCAGCTATTAATATTCAGTTTTTCACTGTCAACTTATTACTGTCAACTGATCACTTTCGGGGTATCCATTGGACTTCCTCAGCGTTCAAATCATGAGACAACTTCCGTGCCAATACAAAAAGGTAGTCAGAAAGTCGGTTCAGGTATTTGATTGCTATTTCGGCAACAGGTTCATTGTGGCTTAAATGCACAGCCAGACGTTCTGCGCGGCGGCAAACACAACGGGCTATATGACAATATGACACAGTAGTATGGCCACCTGGTAATACAAAATGAGTCATTTGTGGCAACTCATTCTCCATAGCGTCAATTTCGTTTTCTAATAATTCGATATCGCTTTCTATAATTCCAAGTTTTTGCAATCGTAGTTCACCGTTTTTCATTACTTCTTTTTCCGGTGGTGTGGCTAGAATAGCACCAACAGTAAACAAGCGATCTTGAATTTCGATTAATATCTCTTTATAATGGGAATTCATTTCTTGGTCTCTAATCAATCCTATATGCGAATTCAATTCGTCTACCGTTCCGTAACTTTCAATTCGAATGTGATCTTTAGGAACACGGGTTCCTCCAAAAAGGGCAGTTGTCCCTTTATCTCCGGTTTTAGTATATACTTTCATTATAAGTTGTGTTTTTTGAATGAGAAATTCATTGGAGTATCTCAAAGAACAAATTTACGCTATTAACTCGACTATTGTGTTAACAAAACGTTCAATAGCACCTTCAGATAATTCGAAATACAAATCAGGTTCGATGCATTCCACTTCCATAAGATGCAATTCGTTTTCTATAACAATACCATCCACTCTGGCATATAATAAATCTCCTTGAAAAGTATTGACAATGTTTTGGGCTTTTTCAATTAATTCAAGACTTGGTTCTATGAGTGCATATTGACCTCCAAATTGGGATTGAATTCTAAAATCGCCATCAGCGGGTTTTTTATTTACCGCATGCGAGAATTTTTTGTTGAAAAAGATAAATGAGGTTTCGCCTAATGTTTGAATTTCAGGCATAAATTCTTGCAGCAGCAGTTCTTTTTTCTGAGCTATATTTAGGTATTGGGTATTGATTTGATCAATTGCATCTATGTCAAACACCTCAGTAAGATAGGAGCCTGCCGAAAACGCTGGTTTTATTACCGCTTTTTTCCAATGGGGAGGAATTAATTCTTTTAAATTCAGTGCGTTTGTTTTATCTATAAAAACAGTAGGGAGAATTAGAACTCCCTGCTTTTCCATTTCACGCAAATAGAATTTATGTTTGTTTTGCCTGATGATTGCAATAGGATTTAGGGTTTTGATCCCTAATTTTTCTATGTGGTCAAGCCAAAGGTTGAATTCGGTTTCTTTCTCGAAATAGTCCCAGGTATTGCGAAAAATCAAATAGTCAAAAGCACTCCAGTCAATATTTGGATCATTCCAAATGACTGGTTTTGCATCAATATTATGTTTTGATAAAGCAGGAATTAAAACTTGTTCTGATGCTAGTAATTCAGGAAGTTTATCACAGGTGAGTATGCCTATTTTCATTTATTTGTAATTGCTGCGTTCGTAATTATTTGTTTGAAAAAGGATGTTGTCTAACTATGATTAAACAGTTATTTCCTAAACTTGACTCGGGCTTTTCTTTTCCTGTTTATTTACGGTATCACTCTCAATTACTCCATCACGTAAACGAATAATTCTATGTGCGTGTTTAGCAATATCTTCCTCGTGAGTAACTAATATTACAGTATTTCCTTTACTGTGAATTTCATCAAATAAGTGCATGATTTCCGTTGAAGTCTTACTGTCCAAGTTTCCTGTAGGTTCATCGGCAAGAATGATAGAAGGTGTGTTTACTATTGCTCTGGCAACAGCAACACGTTGTCTTTGTCCTCCTGAAAGTTGGTTGGGCTGGTGGTCCATACGGTCCGAAAGTCCTACTTGAGTTAACACTTCTTCTGCTCTGGCTTTTCTTTCAGATTTTGAATAACCTGCATATATCATTGGTAAAGCTACGTTATCAAGTGCAGTTGTTCTTGGTAAAAGGTTGAAAGTCTGGAATACAAAACCTATTTCTTTATTACGTATTTCGGCAAGTTCGTCATCTTTCATCTTACTCACATCTTTGCTATTAAGAATATAGCTACCGGATGTAGGAGTGTCTAAACAGCCTAAAAGGTTCATTAAAGTTGATTTACCAGAACCTGATGGTCCCATTAAAGCTACATATTCCCCTTTGTTTATTTCTAAATCGATTCCTTTTAAGACATAAACAATTTCGTTTCCGAGAACAAAATCTCTTTTGATATTCGTTATTTTAATTAATGGATTTGCCATTTTTAGATACAATTGATTGATTATGGTTTCTAGTTTATAAAAGTATAAAAGACTTTTGAATTAAAGATAAGTTGTCTAAAATACATTTTTGTTACAAAATGTTTACATAAAGATGTGGAGTCTATAAACGGTTTCGTTTTTTAGAAGAATAAAACACCTAATATAAAACAGCCCAAATAGTGTTGCGTTATTATGTTTACTGGTCTTTTGTATGTATCAGTATTTGAAACTATCACAATTATATTAATTAGTTTCAACATTCACATATTTTTATTGAGTCTGATACAAAGGGAGTTACATTTGTTTTGAAATTAAACATCAGAAATTATGAAAAGTAGAAATTTAGTATTAGGAATAGCGGTTTTAGCACTAGGGTTTACATCTTGTAAGGATGAACAACAAAAAGAGGCCGAAAAGACAATTGATACATACGTTGTTTATGTGGACTCTTTAAGCAATGTTGATGTTGGAGACGCTTCGGCTAACTGGACATCAATTGAGGCAACTTATGAATTGAGAAGTAGTAAAGCAGATACAGCATTATCAGATCTTAATAATGAAGTAAAAGCTACAGAAAGAGTGGAAGCGAGTAAAGCTAAATATGAAGCATTCAAAGAAAAAACGATGGCTGAAATGGAAGCTTCAAAACCAAATTCTAAACAACAAATGCGTAATGCGCTTTTTGGTGAAGGAAAAATTGGGGATGATATGAATTTTGATTGGGTAAACAAGAATAATATCCTTAGTGTTTATGATCAATTTGTTTCTACAGTTAAGACGAATAAAGATGGTTATTCTCGTGAAGATTGGGACGAAATCAAATTGATGTATGAAGCATTAGACAGTAGAAAAAATACAGTTGAAAAAGAAGGACTTTCTTCTTCAGATAATAGAAAAATTGCTGGATTGAAATTGAAATTTGCACCTATGTATACTTTAAATAGAATGGGAGCAAAAACAGCTGAAATGAAAGAAGCTAAAAAATAAGATTAAAATAGTTTGAATTAGTAATGACAGTCAGTAATGGCTGTCATTATTTTTTGGGTTAAACCCGAATTACAAAATGTTCTTTGGGCTGTTCATATCTAAAAAACACGATTCCCCATTGAAAGGTATCGATTGTTACGGTAATTTTTGGGTGCTTTTTTATAATTTCCCAAGCTTCTTCCATTTCAGCGGACCAATGAATATCATCGAATATCCAAACGGTCTCATTAGTAATAGTTGGTAGTAAAAATTCAAAATAGTCTAAAGTTGCTTTTTTCGAATGATTACCGTCGAAGTAGATTAAGGAAAAGGAATCAGTGTTCAGTTTGCAGTTTGCAGTGGCAGTATTCAGTGATGAATTATTTTTATCTAAATAAGAATTAAACTCCGTTACAACAGAATTTACATTGGTTAACCCAAATTTTTGAAATTGATTTTGAGCAATTGCCATTGTATTAGGACATCCTTCTAATGTGGTAATTTTAGCTTTAGGATTTCCCACAGCCAAGGCGGAAGTTGCCAAGCCTAACGAAGTTCCAATCTCTAATGTTGTTTCCGGCTGAAAATAATTTGTTATTCTAAATAATATCTCAGCCCTTTTAGGAGAAATTCCCGCAGTTTTAGCAATCTTGGTTATTTCTCTTGTATTGGATTTAAATACTTTCGAACCAGCACCAAAATCAGTTACCTCAATAGTGTCCGTATTTGCTAAAAGAGAATTTCTATACTCTTGTAAAACGGAATATTCCGGCTTCGGTTTCTTGTCATAAAAACATTTAGTAATCAAAGTAAAAACGAATGGGGAATGCACCGCGTGTTCATTTTTGGAATGCCAAAGGAATTTTAAATAGGATTTTATTTGGAATAGCATGCGTTGAGTCTCAGTTTGTCTAAAAAAGTAATTTTAAAAGCGGTGTTATTTGGGTGTAAATATAGACTTATTCGATAGCTAAAAAAAAATAAATATTTTAGGTGTTTTTGTTTATACAAACGTTTTCAGGCAGAAAACGAGTTCTGTAAATCTAAATTGTAAATGTTGTAATTTAATATAAATGCAAACTCCTGAACAGACTTTTTACTTCTGCCAGGTTCTTGTTTGTATAAATTAATAACAGATTTTGTTTTTGTTACAGAATTTTCTATTAGATATTTTTAATTAATTCATAGAATGAATACCCACTTTATTGCCTTCTGTATCCTTCATAAAAGCTATATATCCGTGTTCTCCAATACTTGTTTTTGGAACTACTATTTTACCACCTGCAGCTTCTACTTTATTTAATATTTTATCCATTGAAGGATTGGCGTTCAAATAAACTATTGAACCCTCCATAGAAGGGGTATGATTCGGACTTTGTACTAATGAACCTGTAGCTTTTCCGGAACCCATTTCCGAAGGGAAAAAGGCCATTTTAGCGTCTTCCATATTGTTCTCTTCCAAGGTTATGTCAAATATAGTCTGATAAAAATCTGTGGCTCTTGATATGTCGGTTGTTGGTATTTCGAACCAGTTTAAGGAATTTGATGATTTGTCCATTTTATCTTGTATTTAAGAGTTGTAAATTATTTATTTTGAATCTGTTTTATCTTTATAAAATTACTAAAATAACTTTTTAATAGTGTTAATAAATTGGTAATCAATAAAATGATTTTTTCAAAATTCGGTTTATTTTCGAATTTGAATCAACTTCGAATCATTTTAATTTTTAAATAAAACTTCTTTTTAGAACAAAAAAGGAGTCGTAATTCCAAAGTTTCTCTCCTAAAAAAAAAGAAATCACAGCACCTATTTTAAAACTATCTTTGCGCCCGTGTTAGTTGCATTAAGAGTAACACTTTTTTTTTATGATGATGAAGGAAGAAATAGAACAAATGAATGCCATAAGCCCGGAAGAAATTGACCGATGTATCGCTATTTTGGCACAATTAAATACGGATACTGACCAGATTTTTGATATTCCTACTGACCAAAGAACGGCTTTGATCAAAGCGGCTGGTCAATTTTCAAGACCCGACCGTGATGAACTTTCTCGTAGAAAGAAAGACGGAAAAGCAGTTGCAAAACGTAAAAAAGAAAAGCAAGATAGAACGGCTCGTAAAGAAACCGGAATTCGTTATGCACGTGAAGCAAGTGTTTTTGTGGCTCCAAAATTATTGGCAATTAATGACTTAGAAAGTAAAGAGCAGTTAGAATTAGAAACACCTAGAAATTGCTACGTGTGTAAAACACCGTTTACTAAAATGCATCACTTTTACGACACTATGTGTACGGATTGTGGTGATTTTAATTACGCCAAACGTTTTCAAACCGCAGATGTAAAAGGACAAGTGGCAGTGATTACAGGATCTCGTTTAAAAATAGGTTATCATATCACCTTGATGTTGTTGCGTGGTGGAGCTACAGTTATTGCTACAACTCGTTTTCCAGTAGATTCGGCCTTGCGTTTTGGTCAAGAGCCTGATTTTATGGATTGGGGACATCGCCTGAAAATTCACGGTTTGGATTTACGACATATTCCTAGCGTGGAGATTTTCTGTAATTTCATAGAGCAGAAATACGAACGATTAGATATTCTTATAAATAATGCAGCGCAAACGGTAAGACGTCCTGCTGGATTTTACACGCATATGATGGAAAAAGAAGAGAGTCCTATTTCTTCTTTACCTAAACAAGCCCAGGAATTATTATTAGATCACACTAATTGTTTGGATGAATTAAAAGTATTGACTTCTGGAATTTCTTCTAATCAAAATATGCCGGTAACTTGGCACGGACCCGAACCTGGTATTGGTTTAAGGGCTTCCGCCAAATTATCACAGATTCCGTATTCATTTGATAATGCGCTTGTCGCCAATGAAGTTTTTCCGGAAGGAGAACTCGATGCCGACTTGCAGCAAGTCGATTTACGAAAAACCAACAGCTGGCGTTTAAAATTAGGTCAGATAGAAACTACTGAAATGATTGAAGTACAACTCGTGAATTCAGTAGCACCATTTGTATTGTGTAATAGACTTTCGGAAGTGATGAAGAAAGACAACACGGGACAAAAACACATCATTAACGTTTCAGCAATGGAAGGGAAGTTTCACCGCTTTTTTAAAGAATCGCGTCATCCGCATACTAATATGGCCAAAGCAGCCCTGAATATGCTTACACATACTGCCGCAGGAGAATTGGCGAAAGCCGGAATTTTTATGAATGCGGTAGATACAGGTTGGGTAACAGACGAAGATCCAGCGGAACTGGCCAAAAAGAAACAAGAACTGGAAGATTTTCAGCCACCACTGGATATTGTTGATGGAGCTGCACGAGTTATGGATCCGTTGTTTGACGGTATCAATACTGGAAAGCATTGGTGTGGGAAGTTCTTGAAAGATTACAACCCGATTCCTTGGTAATAGCCTCCTAACCCCGCCTCGGCGGGGGAATAAAAACAAGTTATAAAATAAAACCACAACAGAATTATATTCTGTTGTGGTTTTTTGTTGCTGTTAATTAAAGGAACAGGATGCTTTTATAGTTTTTATCTATTGAAATAATATTTTCGATAAAAAATAATGTGTAAATTAGCATAGAAAGTTAATCTATTAAATTTAAACGCATTATGGAAAACAACAATAATCAAAATGGGGAAGGCAAATGCCCATTTTCAGGAGGCGCTGCTAAGCAAAGCGCCGGTGCTGGTACAAGAAATAATGACTGGTGGCCAAATCAGTTAAAATTGAACATTCTACGTCAACATTCTGCACTCTCCAATCCAATGGGTGAGGAGTTCAATTATGCTGAGGAGTTTAAAAGCCTCGATTTGGTTGCTTTAAAGAAAGATATTTTCGAAATAATGACAAATTCTCAGGAATGGTGGCCAGCCGACTACGGTCACTATGGCCCGTTTTTTATACGAATGGCTTGGCATAGCGCCGGTACGTATCGTGTAGCTGACGGTCGCGGTGGAGGAGGTTTTGGTACGCAACGTTTTGCTCCATTAAATAGTTGGCCTGACAACGTGAATCTAGACAAGGCACGTTTATTACTATGGCCAATCAAAAAAAAATACGGTAAGAAAATTTCTTGGGCTGATTTAATGATACTTACAGGTAACTGTGCGCTAGAATCTATGGGTTTCAAGACTTTTGGTTTTGCCGGAGGACGTGCTGATGTATGGGAACCTGCGGAGGATATTTATTGGGGATCAGAAGGGAAGTGGCTAGACGACAAGCGTTATACCGGTGACCGCGAACTGGAAAACCCACTAGCTGCTGTTCAAATGGGGCTTATTTACGTGAATCCAGAAGGGCCTAACGGAAACCCTGATCCATTAAAGGCCGCAATTGACATTCGAGAGACTTTTGCGCGTATGGCTATGAATGATGAAGAAACGGTTGCACTTATTGCCGGAGGACATACCTTTGGTAAAACGCACGGTGCCGCTGATCCAAATAAATACGTTGGTCCAGAACCCGCAGCTGCACCAATTGAAGATCAAAGTCTCGGCTGGAAAAATTCATTGGGAAGCGGTAATGGAGAAAACACCATTTCCAGTGGTCTTGAAGGAGCTTGGACCACTACACCAACGAAATGGAGCAACAACTATTTCGAAAACCTTTTCGGGTTCGAATGGGAGCTAACAAAAAGTCCGGCAGGTGCTCATCAATGGCAACCAAAGAATGGGGCAGGAGCAGGAACAGTGCCTGATGCGCACAATCCGTCAAAGAGTCACGCACCCTTTATGCTTACTACTGACCTTTCGATGAGAATGGATCCTATATACGAGAAAGTATCAAGACGTTTCTATGAGAACCCAGAGGTGTTTGCAGATGCATTCGCTCGTGCGTGGTACAAACTGACGCATCGCGATATGGGACCAATAGCTCGTTACCTTGGTCCAGAAGTGCCTAAAGAAGAGTTAATCTGGCAAGATCCAATTCCTGTCGTTACACACAAATTAATTGATACTACTGACATAGCAGCTCTAAAAAGTAAAATATTGGATTCAGGGCTTTCTGTGTCACAATTGGTAGCTACTGCCTGGGCTTCTACATCTACTTTCCGTGGTTCTGATAAAAGAGGTGGTGCAAACGGTTCTCGCATTCGACTGGCACCACAAAAAGATTGGGAAGTAAACAACCCAGCTCAACTTGCGAAAGTGCTAAATACCTTAGAAGGAATACAGTCAGTATTTAATAGTGCAGCTACTGGTGGAAAGCAAGTTTCACTGGCAGACTTAATTGTTCTAGGTGGTTGCGCAGCTATTGAAAAAGCGGCTGTAACTGCTGGTCATACTATAACAGTCCCTTTTACTCCTGGAAGAGCGGATGCTTTGCAAGAGCAAACAGATATTGAATCATTTGCAGTTCTTGAGCCTGAAGCAGATGGTTTCCGTAATTATATGAAGACTCAATACACAGTTTCAGCAGAAGAAATGCTAATAGACAAAGCGCAGCTGTTAACGCTTACGGCACCTGAGATGACTGCTCTGGTAGGAGGATTGCGTGTTCTTAATGGCAACTTTGATCAATCTAAACTTGGCGTATTCACAAACCGTCCTGAAGCGCTTACGAATGACTTCTTTTTAAATTTATTGGATTTAGACACAACCTGGAAAGCAGCTTCGTCATCGCAAGACGTTTTTGAAGGTCGTGACCGCAAGACATCCGAATTGAAATGGACAGGAACACGTGTTGATCTTATTTTTGGTTCGAATTCTGAGCTTCGTGCAATCGCTGAGGTTTATGGATGTGAAGATTCTAAAGAGAAGTTCGTGCACGATTTTGCGGCAGCTTGGAACAAGGTAATGAATTTGGATCGTTTCGATCTAGCCTAATTTTATGCTGTTTGACAATCCATAAAGGGTAACTTATAGTTCATAAAAAAACCACAACTGAAATTAGTTTCGTTGTGGTTTTTTGTTTTGTAAGAACGTGAAAGAGTTCCGAGATATATTTGTGTTGTTCTATCCTCGCTATCGGACTGCTTAATCAGGTCGCTTCGCTTGAGTGTAATCCAGTGATTGGGTATGGTTTTGTTTGTTGGAAAGCTCTGTTGCGGGGTCACTTAATTGGGTATAGGCAGCTAAGGTTTGGTAATTAATTTTACCATTTTTGATTATAAAAGTATCGGTGCCAAGCGGAAACCATGGTTTTGCTTCCCAAGTTATATAAGCCACCTCTCCGTCTACTTCTTTTTTAGTTACTTTAAAGGCGTCTATAAAACCATCGGGTAAACCACCCACAAAAGCCGTGAAGAAATCTTTGATTTCACCCATTCCATGATAAGTTCCTTGCTGACTGATTACACACGATATGTCTTCGTAATCACTAAGGATTGATTCAAGACCTTCTCCTAATGCCTGCAAATGATGATCCAAAACTTGTTGTGTCGTTTTCATAACTTATTTTGATTTTAATGAACATTAAATTTAGTGATTTAATGTTTAAAACCGGTCTTTATAGAGTGCGTTTTTTTTAAATAAATATCCGTAATAACTTGATTGCTTGGGCTTTGTATTTGTTTTTAGTAGGGTTATTAATATTTTGTAGTTACATTAAGACATGTAAAACTTTGGGTTAATAAAACAAAAAAACACAACAGAATTAGTTTCGTTGTGGTTTTTTTGTTTTGCTTTGTGGGCACGGAAAGATTTCCGAGCTATCGTAACGTTTACTTATCCAATTTGTTGGACTATTCTAATTTTAGACTCCAATTGAATAACGTATCCGTTTCCCCGATTTTAAGGAAACTGTTTTTTTCAAGAACCTTAAAGGAAGCGATGTTTGTTTTTTCTGTCGAAGCAATTACGGACTTTACTTGTGGCTGCGTTTTTGCCCATCGAATCATTCCTCCTACAATTTCGGTCATAAATCCTTTGTCCTGAAATTCATCATAAATTCCATAACCAATTTCTATTTCTCCTTCTGTGTTTGGCTCTCCTACGATACATAAGTCGCCTATCATTTTGTTTTCCTTTTTTGAAATAGCCGTCCAAAGTGTAGAATACAAATAGTTTTTAGTTTTGTCTGCTACGTTTGGTAAAATGGTTTGTTCAAATGCTTCTTTTAGTTCAGCTGAAATTGTTCTTGAAGTTGCATTCAAATTTAATTCAGCTTCTAAAGAGTTGTCGCACTTTATATATTTTACTAATTGTTCGTATGTCAGTGGCTTTAAATTAAGTCGTTCCGTTTCTATCATTAAGGAATTGTTTTTATGTGTATTTTAAAAATTTCTACGCTAGCGTTCTGTTGATAAATCCGAGCAATCGGCTTTATAAGCTGGCTACTCTACCTATAAAAGGATATTTTTATGATTTTATAGGTTATTCGCTTTCGTCAAACATAATTTCGTCTGAACTCCCTGCTATAATTAATGGTTTTTCAATGAGTAATGTAAAATAAAAAGAAGATCCTATACCTTCAACACTTTCCACCCATATTTCGCCACCATTTTTCTCCAAAAATCCTTTCACAAGTAATAATCCAATTCCAGCTCCTTTATTCTTTTTTCTTGTTTCTGTAAGGGTTTTCATTTGTGGAGTGAAAAGTTTTTCCATTATTTCTTTGGACATTCCACTTCCAGTATCCTTAACCCGAATAATGATTTTGTCCTCTTTTCTTTTTGCTGAAACTGTAATTGTTCCTCCCTTTTCGGTATGTTTTATTGCATTAGAGACGATATTTTGAATGATGGAAATTAGCATTTTACCATCTGCAAAAACGGACACATTCTCTTCAATTTCGTGATGAAGATTTATTGTTTTTAATAAGGCCGTTTCATTTAAAGTGTCAAAAACTTTATCGATGTACGGGATTAGTTGGGTTTTAATGGGAGAAAATACATCCGACGCATATTTAATCCTTGCCCATTCAACTAAATAATCTAACATCTCTAATTCATCTATTGATGATTTATAAAGCAAGTCGAGCATTTCCTGAACATTCTCGGGTTTCATTCTATGGAAATTGTTTTTTAAATATTTTGCCGTTCCTATAATGGAAGCAAGAGGACTTCTTAAATCGTGTGATAGTATTGCTAGAACACTTTCCTTATGAGCATTTAGCTCTTCTAAATCTTTGATATGTTTTTTTATAGTATCCTCAGATTTTTTCCTTTCCGTTAAATTCCTCAATATTTTAACATAACCCAGCATTTCTCCATCTAAACTGATTAGAGGAAAAACCAAACCATAAGCATAAAATACGCTTTTGTCTTTAGCAACGTGCCACCTGTTATCGGTTGCTCTACCTTCTTTTAAGGCCGTCTCGATTTCCCTTTTCGGAATGCCGTTTTTTAGATCTTCTTCTGTAAATATTAAATCGAAATGTTGTCCAAGAACTTCATCAGTTTCATAACCAAATATTTTTGTTGATCCAGAACTCCAACTATTTATGATGAATTCTTTATCTAAAGTAAAAATTGAATAATCTTGTAAGCTGTCAATTATTTGGCTGTAAAATCTAGCTGTTGGTATATATTTACTGTTTGGAATTTTAGAATTGTCTTGTTTGATATCCATAGAATTGTTAGTCTGAAGCGGTTTTTAGGAACTAATGGTTGGCGATACTTTTGTGTATTACGTGAAGACTTTATTACTCTGAAAAGATTATTTCGGAGATTTTGGTGCCGCCGTTGCTAATTTATTGTTTAAAGGTCTGACAAACGTCAGGCTATACAGTTGTCAAAAATAAATAAAAAAAATTAAATGGTCAAATGATATTTTACTGCGTTTTCTTTTAAAAAATAAAAAAAAACAAACCCCAACATTTTCAGCGTTTCTGCTAAACCTGTTGGGGTTGTAAAATATATGAAGTATGTACTTCTATTTCCCCACCGAGGCGGGTTTAGGGGGCTATCCTTCTATCTTCGCACTAAGCTCAAACCATCTTTCTTCTTTCTCCTCCATTTTAGAAATAATGTTTTCCAGTTCTTTTGCTTTTGTCAAAACGTGGGTTTCTTCTACTTTACCGTCCGTAAACAGTTGTTCGATACCTACTTTTTGACTTTCTAAATCCTTGATTTCTCTTTCGATTTTTTGATATTCTTTTTGCTCGTTGAAAGTCAAGTTCCCTGTTGGGTTGTTTTGTTTCCAGTCTTTCTTTTCTGCCTTGTTTTCTTCTTTTTGGGCTACATCAGTACTGTCTTCATAGGCTCTAAAGTCAGAATAGTTTCCAGGGAAATTCTCCACCACACCATCTCCTCTAAAGATGAACAAGTGATCTACAATTTTATCCATAAAATACCTATCGTGAGAAACCACTAATAAACAACCAGGATAGTCTAGAAGAAAGCTTTCAAGAACGTTTAAGGTTACGATATCTAAATCATTCGTTGGCTCATCCAGAATCAAGAAGTTAGGATTCTGAATCAAAACCGTACACAAGTACAAACGTTTCAATTCACCACCGCTCAAACGGTCAACAAAATCATATTGTTTTTTAGAATCAAATAAGAAACGTTCTAACAATTGAGAAGCCGATATCAATTTCCCTTTCATCAACGGAATAAATTCTCCGTATTCTTTAATGACATCTATAACACGTTGTCCCGGTTTTGGGTTGATTCCGCTTTGTGTATAGTAACCCACTTTTATGGTTTCACCCACAACTACTTTTCCGCTGTCAAGCGGTAAAGTTCCGGTCAATAAATTCAAGAAAGTCGATTTTCCAGTTCCGTTTTTACCAATGATCCCAATACGTTCTCCACGTTGAAAGTCAAAACTAAAATTGTCCATGATGACATGGTCCTTGAATTTTTTGGAAATTTTGTGAAGCTCGATAATCTTGCTTCCCATACGTTCCATATTTATTTCCAGTTCTACCGTGTTTTCACGACGGCGACTTTGTGCTTTTTCCTTGATGTCATAGAAATCATCCTGACGCGATTTAGACTTAGTCGTTCTCGCTTTTGGCTGACGACGCATCCATTCCAGTTCTTTAACAAAAAGGTTTTGCGCTTTATCGACACTAGAGTTTTCTGAGGCAATGCGCTCTTCTTTTTTCTCTAAATAGTACGAATAGTTTCCTTTGTATTGGTATAATTTTCCGTTGTCCAGTTCGATGATTTCGTTACAAACACGTTCCAGGAAGAAACGGTCGTGTGTTACCATAAACAACGTAATGTTTTCTTTGGCAAAATAAGTCTCCAACCATTCGATCATCTCTAAATCCAAGTGATTCGTAGGTTCATCCAAGATCAATAAATCAGGACGATTGATTAGAATAATGGCAAGTGACAAACGTTTTTTCTGTCCACCCGATAGGTTTTTTACTTTCAGTTTGAAGTCTTCCAACTTCAGTTTGAACAAGATTTGCTTGTATTGTGTTTCAAAATCCCAAGCATTGTGCTGATCCATTCCGTCAAAAGCTTTTTGGTAGGCCTCTTCGTCTTCAGGATTTTCTAGTGCTTTTTCATACGCTTCAATTACTTTCAAAGTCTCGTTGTCCGATGCGAAAATACTTTCCTCAATCGTCAACTCCTCCTGCAAATTGTTGCTTTGAGATAAGAAAGCCATTTTGATGCCTTTTCTTAGCACAACTTGACCCGTATCCGACTCTTCTAAGCCGTTAATGATGCTCATTATAGTCGTTTTTCCAGAGCCGTTTTTGGCAATAAAAGCAATTTTTTGGTCTTTATTTATTCCGAAAGAAATGTCTTTAAAAAGGGTACGCTCTCCAAATGATTTCGATATATTCTCTACTGAAAGGTAATTCACAATACTAATTTTTTTGCAAAAGTAAACTTTTAAATCCCTATTTGCGAATAGTTTGTTTGAATCTCTCTTGAAAGGAAGTATTTATTGGTTAATATAAGATTTTAGAAACAAGCTAAGATCTATTTCATGCAGCTTCTGCGGGATATTTAAAAAGGGTTTTTTTACAAATTGTTCATTTGTTAGTAGATAATGAAGACCGTCCTGGGTAGTAATGCCTTCAATTTGGTGAAAAGCAAGGCGGAGTTTTATTTTTCGTTTGTTGCCCGAGAAAAAATCATTACTCTTATAATCGTACAACAAGTAAAGAAACGGCGATAAATGATGGCTATAACCAGAAAGCACGATTAATTTTTTGTATTCAAGATAGGTCGCTCCAGTAATAAGTCCGTTAATATTGTATGCCGTTTTAAGCTCAGCGACATAATTTCCGGGAGTTTTAGGTAATACATAAACCGATGTCTCCTCTTTCTCCCACTGTTTAGTGAACAAGTAAATGCTGTCTCGGCTAACTATAAATGCCTCGCAGTCAAAATTAGTGGTGTTGGGTTGCGCTTTGATGTAATCCAACTGATTTGAATATGAAAATGAAATGGTATCAATTTTAGGAATATCAAGGTATAATGATTCTTTTTCGACCCTTAAAATGTGAAGATTCTCCCTGTTTCCGTAATAATTATTACCAAAATCACCTATGTAGATATAACTGCTGTCTTGTGAAATCTCTTCCCAGTCGGAGTTAATTACCGAATGCAATTTTATTTCTTTTTGAATTCCACCCGCTTTGTCAATTCCATAAAGAGTAGTGTTCTTGTCATCATTTATGGTCCATAATAGCGAATCATAATTCACTAACCCTGAGGTTTCATTCAGCTCATCATTTAGTTGTGTGGACGAAGTAGGTTTTACTCGGGTTAAATTATACTCGCAACTCCCATCATTTACAGTTGCTCTAGCATTATAGTTTTTAGAAAGCGGATCAGTACAACCTGCAATTTGGGCGTAAGTTGAGGTTGCAAGAAGTAATATAAGAAAAGACAGTATTTTCATAATATTCAAAAGTAATGGTTTCCAAATGATTATTTCAAAAATTTGGAGCGAATGATTTGGCTTTATTTGCTGGCATAGTTCCTGCTCTCGCCTTTATCTTTGTTCGTTCCTCTCAAAGGATATCGGCTCCATCAGGGCTAAGGGATAAAGATTTTTTTTGATTTTCAATATATTGACGTAAATATTGAGTTGTCAAAGAGGGATAATGAAAATGATGCTTCAATGGTTTTCATAAATAACACCAATTAAATTACATCCCACTTAATAAGTAAAGAAACTGTTTGTTAGAATTTAAAATTTTCTAATTAAGTTTGCTCAATGCAACTCTCCGTCATCATTCTCAACTATAACGTCCGCTATTTTTTAGAGCTCTGTGTTTTAAGTGTGCAAAACGCTCTTTCAACTATTGAAGGAGAAATTATTGTTGTTGATAATAACTCTAGTGATGACAGCGGCGAAATGATGAAAATCCGTTTCCCTAATGTCAAGCTTATTGAGAATGCAGCCAATTTAGGTTTTCCAAAAGGGAATAATATTGGTGTAGACCAAGCTACAGGTGATTACATATGTATTCTAAATCCAGATACCGTCGTTGCCGAAGATACATTCGAGAAATTATTGGCTTTCGCCAAAACCAAACAAGATTTAGGAATTGTAGGTTGTAAACTTATTGATGGTGCCGGTAATTTTCTGCCTGAGAGCAAGCGCGGAGTACCAACACCTTGGGTAGCTTTTACCAAAGTTATGAGTTTGTATAAAGTATTCCCGAAATCGGAATGGTTTAACAAGTATTACGCCCAGCACTTATCCGAAAACCAAACCGGAAAAGTGGATATTCTCGTTGGTGCTTTTATGTTTATGAAACGGGAGCTTTACCTTGAAATAGGGGGTTTTGACGAAAACTGCTTTATGTATTCGGATGATATTGATTTATCTTATAGAGTGTTGCAAAAAGAAAAGGCCAACTATTATTTTCACGAAACTACCGTTATCCATTATAAAGGGGAAAGCACAATAAAAGACGGAACTTATATGAGGCGTTTTCAGGATGCCATGAATTTCTTTTACAGGAAACATTTTAAAGTGTCTGTATTCTTTTCTGTTTTTATGAAAATTGGAATTCTGTTTTTTTCTTTTGTCAAAATGTTTCAAGGCCGACAGAAAATAAAAAAAACTCCAAATTCATACTTGCTTCTTTCTAATTCAGTTGATTTAGAGAAAAAGTTGAGCTTGATTTTGCAAAATAAAATTGTGATTTCCGATTTAAAAAAAGAAAAAATGGTAAATTCGTCCTTGCAATCGAGTAAGAAAGGAACCGAAATTATTCTAGACAATAACTTTTTATCATTCAAAGAAAGTATCGATATTATAGAATTGTTAAAGAATAGGGGATTTACTTATAAGATTGTACCAAAAAACGCTTGTTTTTTAATAGGAAGTGACAATTCTAACGAAAGAGGCGAGTTGATAAAAATAGAGTGATAAATTACATTAACTGTAATTTATATTCAAAATATTTAGTAATTTCGCAAACTGAAAACAAAAATCACCTTTTAGGTTAACAATATGGCAAGATTTGAATTAAAACTTCCAAAAATGGGAGAAAGCGTCGCAGAAGCAACCATTACAAATTGGTTAAAAGAAGTTGGAGACAAAATTGAAGCTGATGAGGCTGTACTTGAAATTGCAACTGACAAAGTTGACAGTGAAGTGCCTAGTGAAGTTTCAGGGATATTGATAGAGCAATTGTTTGGTAAAGATGATTTAGTTCAAGTAGGTCAAACTATCGCCATTATTGAAACTGAAGGAGGAGATTTAGTCGAAGTTGTAAAACAAGATGTTGCTCCAACAGCAGTTGCTGAAGTTGCAAAGACTGTTGATGCTGCCAAAGACAGCGTAGCAACTCCTGCAGACTTTTCAAACTCAGATAAGTTCTTTTCTCCATTAGTGAAAAACATCGCTAAAGAGGAAGGTGTTTCTATATCTGAATTAGAATTGATTGTTGGTACAGGAAAAGACGAAAGAATTACTAAAAACGACATATTAGAATACGTTAAAAATAGAGGGAATCAACCAGTTGCTGCTCCGGTAAAAACGGTTGAAGCTCCAAAAGCTGTACAGGCTTCGGCTCCAGTTGCTCAAAAAGCGGCTCCGGTTTCTGTAAGTGGTGGTGATGAAATTGTAGAAATGGACAGAATGCGTAAGTTGATTGCGGGTTATATGGTCGCTTCAGTACAAACTTCAGCTCACGTACAATCGTTCATCGAAGTAGATGTGACGAATATTGTAAAATGGAGAGAGAAAAATAAAAATGCTTTCGAAAAGAGAGAAGGAGAGAAGTTGACTTATACTCCAATTTTTATGGAAGCGGTTGCAAAAGCTTTGAAAGATTATCCAGGAATGAATATTTCTGTTGATGGAGATTATATCATCAAAAAGAAAAATATTAATTTAGGAATGGCTGCGTCATTACCAAATGGTAACTTAATTGTTCCTGTAATTAAAAATGCTGATCAATTGAACTTGGTAGGTATGGCAAAAGCGGTAAATGATTTAGGAGGCCGTGCTAAAGCAGGTAAACTAAAACCAGACGATACTCAAGGAGGAACTTATACAGTAACTAATGTAGGTACTTTTGGAAGTGTTTTTGGAACACCAATTTTGAACCAACCACAAGTAGGTATTTTAGCTCTTGGGGCCATTAGAAAAATGCCAGCAGTTATTGAAACTCCAGAAGGAGATTTCATAGGTATCCGTCAAAAAATGTTCTTATCTCACAGTTACGACCACCGTGTTGTAGATGGTGCATTAGGAGGAAGTTTCGTGAAACGCGTAGCGGAATACCTAGAAGCATTTGATGTGAATAGAGATTTTTAAATTATATTAAATGTATATACTAACCCTTTCAGAGTTTAAACTTTGAAAGGGTTTTTTTGTGTCTAAACAGGATTGCAAACAAAATGTATTCACTTGAATTGAAGGTAGTTAAAAAAATGAATATCTTTATGTTATCTTTTAAAAAAAAAACTATAAAAGGGCTTCTTCAAAACGAGTTCATCAATCTATTTCTTTCAATAGATAAGAAAGACAGAAATATTAGTAGATTGGATAGTGATTTTTTGCCAGGTTTTTATGTTTTATATGTCTGCTGCTTTATCTAGGAGGAATAACTTAAACTATAGTATTATGAAGAAATTAGTGCAATTCAATCAGAATTTTGGAGCCAAATTAAGTAAGCTTAAAGATGTTCCATTGCTTTTTTTACGACTTATTTTATCGTTTGGTTTTTCGGGTCCTGCCTTAACGAAAATCAAAGATATTAACAGTATAGCAACTTGGTTTGAAAGTTTGGGGATGCCTATGCCGTTACTGAATGCCTATTTGGCAACTTTTACGGAGTTTTTTGGATTCATCTTTCTGGCATTGGGTTTTGCCACGCGAATAATTTCGGTTCCATTAATGATAGTGATGGTTGTTGCAATCAAAACGGTGCATTTAGAGCATGGTTTTTATGCTGGCGACCACGGTTTTGAAATTCCATTGTACTACTTCTTGATGCTTTTTACATTGTTTATTTACGGTCCGGGGAAATATAGTTTGGATCATCTGATAAATAATAAAATGGCAAATAAAGAAGCTTAATTTATTGATTCAATCTAATGAAACAGTAAGCTTCAATCATATAAAATCCAATGATTATTAATTTCGTTGGATTTTTTTATAGACAATCATAAGTCTGTTTTTAAAATAGGGTTTCCCGTCTTTCTTTTCAATTTTTTTAAAGAAAAACTCTTAAAAATGATTCCCACTGCAACTGGATCTAAGCTCAAACATTGGGTGTTTATCGATCTTTGTATCAAAAATAAAAATTAGTAAAATTGAAGGCTAAGCTTTATATTTGTACCTATTCAAAAATAAAAAATGGAACTTAAACTCAGTAAACCAATTTGCTTTTTCGATCTTGAAACTACAGGGATTGATATAGGAAAAGACCGAATTGTAGAAATATCAATATTCAAAGTTTTTCCAAACGGAAATAAAGAAAGTAAGACTTGGTTAGTGAATCCTACGATTCCTATTCCGCCTCAAACTACAGCTGTTCACGGAATTACAGACGAAAAAGTAGCGAATGAACCAACGTTTAACGAGTTGGCTTCTGCGGTTTATAATATGATTAAAGACAGTGATTTAGCTGGATTTAATTCAGATCGATTTGACATTCCATTGTTAGCGGAAGAATTGCTTCGTGCAGGTGTGGATTTTGATATGAAAAACCGAGTTTCAGTTGATGTTCAGACTATATTTCATAAAAAAGAAGAGCGCACTTTATCTGCGGCGCTACGATTTTATTGTGATAAGAGTCTGGAAAACGCGCATTCTGCAGAAGCGGACACTATGGCTACTTACGAAATATTAATGGCGCAACTGGATCGCTATCCTGATTTAGAAAATGATATGAAATCGTTATCTGAATTTTCGACAAGAAAAAAAATAGCCGATTTTGCTGGAATGATTGCTTTTGATAAAGAGGATAATGAGATTTTTGCTTTTGGAAAACACAAAGGAGTTTTGGTTGATACCGTTTTAGAAAAAGAGCCTGGGTATTTCAGTTGGATTCAAAACGCTGATTTTCCTTTGTATACTAAGAAAGTTTTGACTGCTATTAAACTTAGAAAATTAAACACTAAATAAGTTGGCGGTATTCAGTGTTCAGTTTGCAATATGCGACTGACCACTGTCTACTGACTACGACCACTAAATTTATGAAGATAATTTGCATCGGTAGAAATTACACCAATCATATAGAAGAGCTTAAAAATGAGCGTCCTACGGAACCTGTTGTTTTTATAAAACCGGACTCGGCTATTTTGTTGAAACAACATCCATTTGTGATCCCGGAATTTTCGGATGAGATTCATCACGAAATCGAAATTATAGTTAAAATTAACAAAGTAGGAAAATATATCGAACCTAAATTTGCTCATAAATATTATGACGAAATTAGTGTGGGTATTGACTTTACAGCTCGTGACTTGCAGGAAAAGCTAAAAGCAAAAGGATTGCCATGGGAAAAAGCAAAAGCATTTGATGGTTCGGCTGTTATTGGAGAATTTTTACCTAAAAGTCAATTTAGTTCATTAGAAAAACTTACATTTGAATTGACCAACAATGATAAAACCGTTCAAATGGGGGATTCTAGTTTTATGTTATGGAAAATTGATGAACTTATTTCATATGTTTCTCAATATTTCACATTAAAAATTGGAGATATAATTTTTACTGGTACACCGGAAGGGGTGGCTGTAGTAAGACCAGATGATGTTTTAGAAGGGTTTTTAGAAGGACATAAACTATTTAGAATACAAGTAAAATAATGGCTTTACATTACAACCTATCAAAAGTGTACGCACTTTCAGACAACGATTCAGAATTCGTAAATGAAATTCTAACTTTGTTCGTAACCGAAGTTCCGGAGGATTTATTGCAAATCAAAGAAGGGATTAAAAAGAAAGACCATAAACATGCTTATGCTTATGCTCATAAAATAAAGCCTACTCTTGATTTACTAGGTTTGAACGTGGCTTTTGAAGAAATTCTTCAGGTAGAGGCGTGGACAAAAACCGAAGGTAAAAAAAAGGATATAAAAGACACTTTCAAAAGTGTAAAAAATCAGGTAAATGAAGCAGTCAAAGAGATTAAGAAAGACTTTGATTTGTAATATTATGGCGTGACCCGCTGAAAAATCGGGTCGGGCTATCCGTAGCAATCTCCCGTAAAAAAACGGGAGGATTTTCACTTCTATCCCTCACGCAAACCGTAAATTTGTTTTGCTTTTTTATAAAAGTAGGGCTAATGATTATTTTTATTTTAAAAAATAAATATGAAATTTAAAATAATACTACTGCTGTTTTTAGTATCAGTTTTTAATGGTTATTCTCAAAAAAAATACTTCTTTGACTATATAATTGCCTATAAATTTCAAAAAAATCAAACTTCAAAAGTTGAGTTACGATATTTATTAACTAATTCTAAGGACAATACATACGAGTGTGCGGTTAGTGTTGAGGATGATGTTAACTTTGATTTGGGTTTTAGAGATGAAAAAGGTATTTGGAGTAATTTTATAATTAATAAAAGTGAGTTTTTTAAAGCAGAAACCATATCATTATCCTGCGAGAGTGTTCATTATCAAATGGAAAATACTGATAAGTATGATTCTGGGGTGTTTGACTTTATAAATAAAAAGGATACGCTAATTAGTGATGTTTACTATAAAAATTATGAAATGAAGTTTCATAATGATAGAAAAGCGAAAAAGTATAATCATGGAATTTCACATTATATTATAGAGAATAATTCAGAATTCCATTTGCCTTTAATGATGTTTTCAAGTGTGTATGATTATCGAGTATCAAGTAGGGATATTCCAAATGGGATTGCAAAATTGATTTACTCGTTGAGCTATGATAAAAACGAACATGAGTCTATTTATAAGTTATTGCAATTTGCGAAAACTAATAAGTTTATAATAGTCCCGCCAGAATGTGATTATACAAATCCTAAAGTCAGCAAGAATTAATTGTTGATTTTATTTATATAATAAATCCTAAATTCAGATCGATAATGAAAGCAGCCATAGTTACTATAGGTGATGAAATTTTAATAGGACAAATTGTAGATACTAATTCGGCTTTCATTGCTAAGTCTTTGGATAGAATTGGTGTTGAGATTAGTGAGATAATTTCGATAAGTGATGATAAAAACCATATTCTCGATACTTTTAGGGAGCTTCAAAATAAAGTAGATTTAGTAATCGTTACTGGTGGACTTGGACCTACAAAAGACGATGTTACCAAAAAAACATTTTGTGATTATTTTGAAGATGAATTGGTTGTGAATCAAGAAGTTTTGGCTCATGTTACTCAATTGATTGAAGGGTTTTATAAGCGTCCTATTACGCAAATTAACAAGGACCAAGCGCTTGTTCCTTCAAAGTGTACTGTGCTCCATAATCAAGTAGGTACTGCACCAGGTATGTGGATGAAAAAGGGAAACACTGTTTTTGTTTCGCTTCCAGGAGTGCCATATGAAATGAAGTATTTAGTTGAAAATGAAATCATCCCAAAAGTAGTCAAGGAGTATAAACGGCCATATATAATTCATAAAACGATTCTTACTTATGGACAAGGCGAAAGCTTAGTGGCAGAACGTATAGAAGAATGGGAGAGTAATTTGCCTGATTATATAAGATTAGCTTATTTGCCTAACCCGGGAAGAGTGCGTTTGCGACTCTCTGCACGTGGTACAGACAAGGAAATGTTAGAATTAGCATTAGAGAAATATGTTGTCTCTTTAGACTTCATAATTCATGATATAATCGTTGGTTTTGACGATGAAGAAACCCTTGAAGTTGTGGTTGGCAAAATGCTTACAAAACAGAATAAAACTATTTCAACAGCCGAAAGTTGTACTGGAGGTGGAATTGCAGCATTATTAACCTCCGTTCCGGGAGCTTCAAATTATTTTAAAGGCGGTGTCGTTTCCTATGCTACAGAAATTAAAGTAGGGGTTTTAGGACTTTCAGAAAGTATGATAAACGAGTATTCTGTTGTGAGTAAGGAAGTGGTTTCAGAGATGGCTTTGAGTATAAAACGACTTATGAAAACGGACTACGGAATTGCGACAACTGGAAACGCTGGACCGTCAAAAGGAGACTCTAAAGCAGAAATTGGAACAGTTTTTATCGCTTTGGCCACTCCCGACGAAGTTATTGTCGAAGAATTTAATTTTTGGCAACCACGTGAGAAAGTGATAGATAGAGCTGTAAATAAAAGTTTAGAGCTGTTGCAGAAAGAAATTTTGAAAAATGTGCGTTAATTTTGTTGGTTAATAGGTTTATTTTTCTTTTCTTTGCACCCTGATTTTGAATAACGATAAAAGATAAGCATAATGTCAAGAGTTTGTGACCTTACAGGTAAAAGAGCGATGGTAGGAAATAACGTTTCTCACGCTATGAATAAAACTAAGAGAAAATTTTCTGTTAACTTAGTGAAAAAGCGTTTTTATCTTCCAGAAGAAGATAGATGGATTACTCTTAGAGTAGCAGCATCTACGATAAAAACAATTAACAAAAATGGAATTGCAGCTGTTTTGAAAAAAGCACAATCGCAAGGATTTATTAAATAAATCTATCTCCAAAATAAACAAATAGCAAGATGGCAAAGAAAGGTAATAGAATCCAGGTAATTTTAGAATGTACTGAGCACAAGACTTCAGGTGTTGCAGGAACTTCAAGATACATTACAACGAAGAATAAAAAAAATACTCCAGATAGATTAGAGATTAAGAAATTTAATCCAGTCTTGAAGCGTGTAACTCTTCATAAAGAAATTAAGTAATAATTAGAGATTTTAATAAAAATCTCAAATGATCACATTTGGAGATATTATTAAGATTTAAATAACATTTGAATCATGGCAAAGAAAACAGTAGCAACGTTACAAACGGCTTCTAAGAGATTATCAAAAGCTATTAAAATGGTGAAATCTCCGGTAACTGGTGCATATACATTCGTAGAATCTATTATGACTCCTGAGGCAGTTGAAGAATTCTTGAAAAAGAAGTAATTAATTACAAGCATTATATATAGAATAGCTACTTTCAATTCGGAAGTAGCTTTTTTATTTTCTATCTTTACCCATTAGAAAACACATTGGTCCTCTGGATCTAATGTTTCATTCCTAACACTGTTTATACAATGAGTTTTTTTAAAAGAATTTTCTCTTCAGAGAAAAAAGAAACATTAGACAAAGGTCTTGAAAAATCAAAAGCGTCTTTCTTATCTAAGCTTAGTAAAGCTGTGGCGGGGAAGTCTAAAGTGGACGATGAGGTTTTAGATAATTTAGAGGAAATACTTGTTGCCTCAGATGTAGGAGTGGATACAACACTTAAAGTTATTACCCGAATCGAAAAACGTGTTGCGGAAGATAAATATCTTGGAATTGATGAATTGAATCAAATTCTAAGAGAAGAAATCGCAGCCTTGTTGTCTGAAACCAATTCTGGTGAAGCAACTGAATTCGTGATTCCTACCCAAACTAAACCTTATGTTTTAATGGTTGTAGGGGTGAACGGAGTTGGGAAAACAACAACCATAGGTAAGTTAGCTTATCAATTCAAAAAACAAGGATATAATGTTGTACTGGGTGCTGCTGATACGTTTCGAGCAGCAGCAATTGATCAATTGCAAATCTGGGCTGACCGAGTAGGTGTTCCTATTGTAAGACAGAATATGGGAAGTGACCCTGCTTCTGTGGCTTTTGATACTTTGCAATCTGCAGTTGCACAAAATGCAGATATCGTTATTATTGACACTGCAGGACGTTTACACAACAAGGTGAATTTAATGAATGAATTGACCAAAGTCAAAAGAGTGATGCAAAAAGTGGTAGGAGATGCTCCACACGACGTTTTGTTAGTTCTTGATGGTTCTACTGGTCAAAATGCTTTTGAACAGGCAAAACAGTTTACAGCAGCTACAGAGGTAACTTCATTAGCTGTGACTAAATTAGACGGTACTGCCAAAGGTGGTGTTGTAATTGGAATTTCAGATCAGTTTAAAATTCCTGTGAAATACATTGGAGTAGGTGAAGGAATTGAAGATTTACAGGTTTTTAATAAATACGAGTTTGTAGATTCTTTCTTTAAATAATATACGACAATGAATTTTTCTTCTTTAAAAAATTTAAGTTCGATGTATCTTTATATGATTAGTGTTGTTTGCTTTGTTTTGGCAAACATAATCAAGGACAAAGAGATAGTTTTCTATTATGCTTTAATGGTATTAGGCGTAGGTTTTTTTGTATTTGGTTTAACCAAAAGAATACAGAAGCAATAACAACTGTTAATACAAAGCATTGATTTTTTGCCAAAGAATATTGTCAAAGTCGGATAAGGCTAAATTGACATTATCTGCGGCATCTCCCATTCTAATCACTACCATTTTCTTACTCGGTACGATATAGATTTTTTGATCGTTTTTTCCCAAAGCCATATACATATCATTTGGAGCCGTTGGGATTATGCTACCGGAGAACTGCAACTGTGATTGCGGTAAATGGTAACTTGCTTTCCCATTCAACCACCAAAGATAACCGTATGCTAGATTGATGTTTTGTGATGTATTTGCGGAAGCATTAGAATAGTTTTCATTCAAAACAACGGTGTTTTTCCATTTTCCTTTATTAGACATTAACAGTCCGAAACGTGCCATACTTCTTGTTGTGCTCGCGTAAACAGAATTGTTACCAGATTGAAACCAAGTACCGTCCATTCCTATTTTATCTCTCAATTTAGTGTTGAAATAAGTGTTCCAAGTTTGATTAGTAGCTTTGGCAACTACATCTTGTAATTTTACGTAAACATTATGATACGCCCATCGGGTTCCAGCATCCGCTTTATAGGTAAGACTTGCTGGATCTACTGCGTCACCGTTGTTTATGTCTTCCAGCCCAGAAGTCATAGCGAGTAAATGTTTATTTGTTATTAAATTTTCTTTGGCTAAAGGTAAACTAGTCCATCCAGCACCAATGTAATCAGAAACCTTATTGTTGGTGTTTAAATATCCTTCTTGTTCTGCAATTCCTGTGAGTGTCGCGGTAAGTGTTTTTCCGGCACTTGCCCAATACCAATTAGTTGTAGCTGAATGACCGTTGAAATAGTTTTCCATTACAATTCGTCCATTGACAAGGACAATAAAGGATTTGGAATTCTTGAGCGCTAAGTAATCCAAAAGAGGTTGTACAGCATCTTGTTTCCAGCCTAAACTGGCAATTGTTTTTGTTTCCCAAGTTGTTCCGCTAATTGGAGGGAAATAAACTGTTTCAGTGGTTGTAGTTGATGGTTCATTTTTTTCAGTGCTACAACTAGCACATAAAAATAGAATTAGCAGACTATAGATATATTTTGACATCGTTTGTCGTTTAGTTTTCATTGGATTAAAATTAGATAAAATAGTTTAATGTGTTTCACTTTTTTTGTTTGGTTTGAATTATTTAAAGTTAACTTTGTATTTCTGAAAAATTGAATTCATTTCCTAAATCCCTAGCCCTGATGGAAGCGGCATCCCTCGTTTTTTTTGCGAGGATAAAGCGGACAGCAGGAAAAAGCTCCAGATTGCTTCAATCTTCGCAATGACAAATAAAAAATAATAATAAATTATATGAAAAACGCATTTAGAATACTATTGCTTTCTTTTTTGTTTGTTGCTTGTCAGCAAAAAATCCAGTCTTCAGATATCTCCAAAATCAATGGGTATTGGGAAATTGAAAAAGTGGTTTTTGATGAAGGAGACGATAAGGAGTTTGGTATGAATGAAAGTTTTGATTATTTTAAAATTGCAAATAATAAGGGTATTCGAAAAAAAGTAATGCCACAGTTAGACGGGACTTTTATAGTAGATAGTACTTATCAAGACGTGACAATACGATTTGGCAACGAGAAAGTATTTCTGGATTATGCAACGGCTTATGCAAAATGGAGTGACGAATTGATTGCAATTACCGATAAAGAATTGGTCTTGAAAAACGATCAAAAAAAGGAATATCATTATAAAAAAACAGGACCAATAAATCTGATACCAAATGGCAAAAAGGCTGAATAATCAAAGTACAATAGGGGATGTTTTAAAGCAAATTATCCAAGTGAATAAACTGGAGCCGGGAATGAACCAGATTGATGTAAAAGACGCCTGGAAAAACCTTATGGGGAACGGGGTGAATAGTTATACTCAAAATGTAGTCTTAAAAGGGAGTACTTTATATGTTGAGTTAACGTCAGCTGTGTTAAGAGAAGAGTTAAGTCACGGAAAGTCTAAAATAATAAAAATGATCAACGAAGAATTGCGCAGAGAAGTTGTAACTGCTGTGGTGTTGAGATAGATTTTAGTGGTCAGTAATCAGTGTTCAGTATTCAGTGGCCAGTGATCGTATTCAGTAAACATAATATTAAAATAATCTATAGTTTTTTACTATAAAAAAAAATCCATTCGCCGCGACGAATGGATTTTTTTTATAAAGTTGTAAACTGTTTGTAAGTGTAATTTTTAACTGAACACTAAAAACGGATCACTTACTAGAACTGCTCTCTTCCTGCAAAATGGAACGCACCTTCGATTCCAGCGTTTTCATCACTGTCAGAACCGTGAACTGCATTTTCTCCAATTGAAGTAGCGTATGCTTTACGGATAGTTCCTTCAGCAGCATCAGCAGGGTTAGTAGCTCCAATAAGAGTTCTAAAGTCTTCAACAGCGTTATCTTTTTCTAAAATAGCAGCAACGATTGGTCCTCTTGACATAAATTCAACTAATTCTCCGTAGAAAGGTCTTGCAGCGTGAACAGCATAAAATGCTTGTGCATCAGCAACAGTAAGTTGAGTTAATTTCAAAGAAACGATTTTGAAACCTGCATTAGTAATCATTGCAAGTATGTTTCCGATGTGTCCGTTAGCGACTGCATCAGGCTTAATCATTGTAAATGTTCTATTAGTAGCCATTTTGTGTTTTTTTAAATTTTTTGCAAAAATAGGCTTTTTTGTTTAATTATTTTGCATTATTGTAAATTGAATAAAATTATAATGTGATGACTTCAAATGTTTGTTCTAATGGCTGAAGCCTTTTTGTTATTTCATCAATCAAATTTTCTCCGTTTTCCAAATAAAATTCAGAAAAATTTACTTGGCGTTCTTGTAAGCTTTTGTTGGGGAACAATTCATTTTGTAAATCGGTTATGCGTTCTAATTGGTCAGCAAACTTTCTTTTTTGGGCTTTAAGTAAACGTTTTTCTAAATTTTCGAGTCCCTTAATTTGTTTAGCTTCTTGCGCTTTTACTGCACCCGAAAAGGATTGATCCGTTTTATTTGCAATAGAATATAAATAATGGAATTGGTTTTTTAGAAAATCTTTTTGTATGCTCAAATCTATTGGGAGTTCAGAGTAATCGTTGGTTTTTTTATTGACCAAGTTGGCTTGTTTCGAAAATAAGTCAGCCCAAGTCATATCTAATTTATCTATTTTCTTTACTTGTTTTTCGCTTGCCAAAAGCACGGAGTTACGGACTAACAACATTGGGAAAGTGACTTTCACATTGTCGAAAAACGACTTTAATTCTAACCAATAAGCGATTTCCCCACCGCCGCCTATGTAGCATAAATTAGGTAAAATCACTTCCTGATACAACGGACGCATAATAACGTTTGGACTAAACTTTTCTGGATTGTTGTTTAGTAATTCAAGAATTTCACTTTCTGAAAACTCTTTTTTGGTATGGTTTACTTTGTATTTTCCGTTTTCGAAGAGGATGCGTTCGCGTAAATTATCTTCGATATAGAATAAGTTAATTTCTCTTGGGTTAACTTGAATGTTATAGTCTTTTAATTTTTCAGTGGTTTCCATTACCGCTTTATGAGAAGTTTGGTGCACCAATTCTTCTTTGATATACGGAATAAAATTGCGTTTCAAATCTGTGTGGTCAGCATCAATAATTACTAATCCTTGTTGACCAAAAAGAGAATTGGCTAAATGGCGGGTCGCTTGGGCTAAATTATCGTGTTCTAAATAAGCCTCCTGAAACATCTTTTTCAAAGTTTCTGCATTAGTGCTGGAACCTAATTCCTGGGAATAAATTTCAAATAATTCCACTAAACCTTCAGTGGATAATCGTCCCACGGGTCCTGAGCTTATTTTATTCCATCTGATTTTTTTTCCTTTGAAATTGAAATAGTTGATTTCTTCAAAATCATGGTCTTCTGTTGCCATCCAATATATGGGAACAAAATTATAGGCTGGATACTTCGCTTTTAATTCCTTGGTAAGATTTATGGTCGAAATAATTTTATACAAAAAATACAAGGGACCACTGAATAAATTCAGCTGATGTCCTGTTGTCACGGTAAAGGTATTGGCCACTTTCAAGGCTTCGATATTTTGCTTGGTTAAATGAGAAGTTTCAACGGCAGCGTATTGTTGCTGTAAAACGGATACTAAAGCAATTCTATTGGTATTGTTGAAATTAGTTTGTTTCTCAAGGATTTGGGCTTCAAAATTCTCAAGATTTGGAAACCGATTATATAAGGATTGTAAGTTTGATTTTTCGTCTAAATAATCATTCATCAATGGGGAGAAATATCCGGAGTTTTGATAGCTGATAAAGTCAGTAGGCATAATATTGTGTTTTATGTAAATGTAATAAATTCAATTTAATTTTGGATGTATCATTATATACTTTGATATTTGAATTACTTTTGAATTGACCAATTGTAATCAGTACTATTTATAACTTATAATATATGAAGTATATAGCAAGTTTCGCATTTTTAATATTTTCTACGCTTTCTTTTTCTCAAAATAATAATAAGATAACGGGTGAAGGCTTTATGAAATCATTGCTGCAAGACAAGAACTATCAAGAAGCCTATTCTTACTTTGATGAATCAATAAAAGATAAAATTTCTGAAAAATTATTAGAAGACACTGTAATACAATTAGCAAATCAATTAGGGGAATTTAAAAGTATTATAGAAGTCAATATTGAGAAAAATACAGTTTATTATTATTCCGATTTTGAAAAAATGAAATTAGATGTAAAAATTACATTTAATGACACTAATAAAATAATAGGCTTTTTCTTTGCACCCCATAAAGAGTTTAAAAAGGAAAATTCATTAGGAAAGGACCTTGATATAAAAAGTGGATCGATAGATTTAAAAGGCACTATTCTTATTCCCGTAAATAATAATTTAAAAAAACTAGTGCTTTTTGTACACGGTTCGGGCCCACAAGATAGGGATGAGACTACATTTGAAAACAAACCATTTAAAGATATTGCCGAGGGTTTATTTCTAAAAGGAATAGCATCGTATCGTTTTGACAAAAGAACACTTACTAATCCGGAAAGCTTTAATGACAAAAGTACTATTGATGATGAAGTTACTATTGATGTACTTAATCTTATAAATTATTTTAAAAAGAATGACCAATTTAAAGAATACGAAATTATTGTATTGGGTCATAGTTTAGGGGCTCATTTGATGCCTAGAATTGCAAATCAATCCAATGAAATTTCTAAAATAATACTTCTTGCAGGAAATGCCAGGTCATTAGAAGTACTTGTTGGAGAACAATACGATTATCTGTATAAAATTGATCCCTCTCCAGAATTACTGGAAGCTTTAAAAAAAGTTAAAGAGCAAATTGCAGTTCTTAAGTCAAAAGAATTTAATGTAAATACGTCTAAGGACAAACTCCCTTTTAACCTTTCAGGTTACTACTGGAAATCCCTTTTAGATTACAATCCTTTAAAAGAAATCAGAAAAGTAAAAATACCAATTTTGCTTCTTCAAGGGGAAAGGGATTATCAGGTCACTATGAAAGATTTTGAATTATGGAAAAAAGCTTTGAAAAACAATAAAAATGCGACTCTTATAAGTTACCCAAAACTGAATCATTTATTTATGAGTGGAGAGAACATTTCAGAACCTAAAGAATATATGTTAAAAGGAAAAGTTGACGCAACAGTTATTGATGCAATTATCAATTTTTTAAAATAATTAAATATCTCTATGAAAGATAATTCGAATAAAGATAATTCATTAAAACACGTCCTTTTTGGCAGTTTAATAGGGACAACAATTGAGTTTTTTGATTTTTATATTTATGCCAATGCTGCGGTTTTGGTTTTTCCTCAACTGTTTTTTCCTTCTACTGATAGTACTAATTCGGTTTTAATGTCTTTAGCTACGTTTTCAATAGCTTTTCTTTCCAGACCTCTTGGTTCGGCGGTTTTTGGTCATTATGGAGATAAGATTGGTCGCAAGACTACTTTGGTAGTTGCTTTATTGACAATGGGTATTTCCACGGTGAGTATAGGTTTTTTACCTAGTTATGCCAGCATTGGAATTGCAGCTCCTTTATTATTAATGCTGTGTCGCTTTGGTCAGGGTGTTGGTTTAGGTGGCGAATGGGGTGGAGCCGTATTATTGGCTATCGAAAATGCTCCGCCTAATAAACGTGCTTGGTACGGAATGTTTCCGCAATTAGGAGCGCCAATAGGATTGTTGCTTTCAGGAGGGACTTTCTTGATTTTAACGGATACTATGACTGCTGATGCTTTTCTGGATTATGGATGGAGAATTCCATTTATAGCGAGTTCGTTATTAGTGGTAGTAGGTTTTTATATCCGATTAAAAATTACAGAAACTCCCGCTTTCGAAAATTCTAAGAAAGAGGAAGAAGAAGTGAAAGTTCCTTTTTTTACTTTAATAAAATTTTATAAAAATCAGTTGATCTTTGGCACATTTGCTTCTATTACAACTTTCTTGGTTTTTTATCTTATGACTGTGTTCACGCTTAGCTGGGCTACATCAGATTTAGGCTACTCCAAAAGAGATTTTCTATTAATGCAGCTGTTCTCGGTTTTGTTTTTTGCACTTTTTGTTCCCGTATCGGCACTAATGGCGGATCGTATTGGACGTAGAAAAATTCTTATGTATGCAACTGTAGCTATTGCTGTTTTTGGTTTTGTATTTTCTTTTTTCTTAAATTCAGGGAGCCCTGTCCTAGTGACTTTATTTCTATGTGTAGGAATGGCATTAATGGGATTTACTTACGGCCCTTTAGGAACTTTCTTGTCTGAATTGTTTCCCACGACTGTACGTTATACAGGTACTTCCTTGGCATTTAATATGGCAGGAATTATCGGAGCCGCCTTTGCACCTATGATTGCGATTTGGCTGGCAACACATTATAGTTTGACCTATGTTGGTTTCTATTTAAGCGGCGCAGCCTGTATCTCTTTATTTTCGTTGCTGATGATAAGTAAAAAGGAACATAAATTTTGATTTGTTTTCTAAAGAAGAAATGTTGCTAATATGGTTTTTGATATCTAATTGAAGTTTTGTAGAGATTACTAAAATTATCCCTTATTTTTGCACAAAACTTATTTCCTTTGAAAACCAAATTATTCCTTATCACGCCTCCTTTTACCCAATTGAATACGCCGTATCCTGCAACCGCTTATATCAAAGGGTTCTTGAATACTAAAAACATCGAGTCCGTTCAGGCGGATTTAGGGATAGAAGTGATTTTGAAATTGTTTTCGAAAGAAGGATTAGAGCAATTGTTCGCTTTTGCAAAAGTCAATACCCAACACCCAACATCCAACACCCAAAGAATTTTTGCTCTTCAAGAGGAATACATAAAAACGATTGATGCCGTAATTTCATTTCTTCAGGGTAAAAACCCAACATTGGCGCTTCAAATATGCCAGGAAGATTATCTGCCGGAAGCTTCTCGCTTTGCACAATTGGAAGAACTGGATTGGGCTTTTGGAACGATGGGAACCCAGGACAAGGCGAAACATTTGGCGACTTTATACCTAGAAGATATCTCTGATTTTATTGTGGAATGTGTGGATGCTAACTTTGGCTTCAGCCGCTATGCGGAACGCCTAGGAAGATCAGCGAATTCTTTTGATGAATTGTATGCCGCTTTGCAGCAGGAACCAACATATATTGATACCGTTTTACTTTCGACTCTAAAAGAAAGAATTGAAACAGTAAAACCTACTTTGTTTTTAATTTCTGTTCCCTTCCCAGGGAATTTATATAGTGCTTTTCGATCAGCACAATGGGTTAAACAACATCATCCCGAAATAAAGATTTCTATGGGTGGCGGTTTTCCAAATACGGAATTACGATCGCTATCGGATGCTCGCGTTTTTGAGTTTTTCGATTATATCACTTTGGATGATGGCGAAGTTCCTGTTGAAGAATTAATTTCGAACATTGAAAACCCAGATTACAACTCTTATAAAAGAACCTTCCTTCTTGAAGATAGGAAAGTGGTTTATAAAAATAATTCAGCCAAAAGTGATTACAAACAATCCCAAGTAGGTACGCCTGATTACTCGGATTTATTATTGGATAAATATATTTCGGTTATCGAAATTGTAAATCCTATGCACCGTATGTGGTCTGATGGGCGCTGGAATAAACTCACTATGGCGCATGGGTGCTATTGGGGAAAATGTACTTTTTGTGATATTTCATTAGATTACATCAAAGTTTACGAACCCGTAGCGGCCAGTTTACTCTGTGATCGAATGGAGGAAATGATGGAGCAAACAGGACAAAATGGTTTTCATTATGTAGATGAAGCTGCGCCACCTGCCTTAATGCGCGCTTTGGCTCTTGAAATTCTAAGAAGAAAGTTGTCGGTTACTTGGTGGACCAACATTCGATTCGAAAAAAGCTTTTCAGGTGATTTATGTTTGTTACTCAAAGCTTCTGGTTGTATTGCCGTTTCAGGCGGACTGGAAGTTGCTTCTGATCGATTATTAAAATTAATTGATAAAGGAGTAACAGTGGAACAAGTGGCCAAAGTTACCCGAAATTTTACCGAAGCAGGAATTATGGTTCACGCTTATTTAATGTACGGCTATCCTACGCAAACCATTCAGGAAACGGTGGACAGTCTCGAAATGGTGCGTCAATTGTTTGAAGCTGGAGTTTTGCAATCCGGATTTTGGCATCAGTTTGCAATGACTGCACATAGTCCTGTGGGGATGTATCCGGAGAAATTTGGTGTAACAAAAGAAACGGAAGCTATTGGAGCTTTTGCTAATAACGATATTAATTATACGGATGCTACAGGAATTGATCACGATAAGTTCAGTTTTGGACTGAAGAAATCGTTGTTTAATTTCATGCACGGTATCTGTTTTGATTACACCTTGCAAGAGTGGTTTGATTTCAAAATCCCAAAGTCTAAAATTGAAGAAGATTTTATTTATAATGCTTTGCAGGAGGAAACCGACTTTAATATAAAACCAAATGCCAAGATTGTTTGGTTAGGAGGGAAGGCATCTGTAGAAAAGTTTACCAAATCTAAGAAAGGGAATTCTTGGGAAATGATGAGTCTTACTTTTCACGATAAAAAAGAAAGTTTTACCATTCAAACTAATGCTGCTGAAGGGGAGTGGCTGGTGGATATACTCCAGAAAATTTCCGTATCGAATTCTAAAATCCATACTTTTCAGGAAATAAAAACTGATTTCGAAACGAATCTAGAAGATTTTGAATTGTTTTGGTATTCAAAACCTGTGAATACCTTGAGGGAATTTGGGTTGTTAGTGTTGTAGCCACATTTTTTAATCACCTATAGTATTTTAGCATAAATCATTTCTTTTTCTATTACGAAAACGTTTTCTTTTACTTATTTTTACGACCATTAAAAAATGACAAATGAGTAATACCTATAAAGTAAACGTAAATGACTCCTTTCAATTTGATTTTGATAAGGAACAAGTTTCACAACTCGATGCGGTTAGTATAGAAGCAAACAAGTTTCATATATTACACCAAAACACTCCTTTTAAGGCGGAGATTATAGCTGCCAATTTCAATCAAAAAAGTTATACTGTCCTAGTAAATAACAATAGGTATACTGTTGCTATTTCTGACGATCTTGATGTTCTCATTAAAAAAATGGGGTTTGAAGTTGGAGCTACTAAACAAGTCAATGCCATTAAAGCACCTATGCCGGGATTGATACTTGAAATTAGTGTAACCGTAGGTCAGGAAGTGAAAGAGAACGATAGTTTATTGATACTTGAAGCCATGAAAATGGAGAATAGTTTCCTTTCACCACGTGATGGAGTTATAAAATCGATTTCTGTAACTAAAGGAGATGCCGTTGATAAAGGGCAATTATTAATTGAATTTGAGTAAACCATGAAAAAATTATTAGTAGCCAATAGAGGAGAAATTGCCATTAGAGTAATGAAAACTGCCCAAAAGATGGGTATAAAAACAGTTGCTGTTTATTCTACAATAGATAGAAACGCACCTCACGTAAAATTTGCCGATGAAGCGGTTTGGATTGGAGAATCTCCCTCAAACCAGTCTTATTTATTAGGCGATAAAATTATAGAAGTTGCAAAGTCACTTGGAGTGGATGCGATTCATCCAGGATATGGTTTCTTGAGTGAAAATGCTGAATTTGCTGAAAAAGCAGAAAAAAACAATATTATTTTTATCGGACCCAAATCGAAAGCCATTCATATAATGGGTAATAAGTTGGCCGCAAAAGAAGCTGTGAAAGTCTACAATATTCCAATGGTTCCTGGTCTTGACGAGGCAATTACAGATATTGAAAAAGCCAAGGAAGTTGCTAGTAAAATAGGTTTTCCTATTCTGATAAAAGCTGCCGCTGGAGGTGGTGGAAAAGGAATGCGAGTTGTTGAGAATGCGGAGGAATTTGAATCCCAAATGAACAGAGCCATTAGTGAAGCGCTAAATGCTTTTGGTGACGGTTCCGTTTTTATCGAAAAATACGTTGCCTCACCTCGCCATATTGAAATCCAAGTTATGGCTGACAGTCATGGTAATATTTTATATTTATTCGAAAGGGAATGTAGTATTCAGCGACGCCATCAAAAAGTGGTAGAAGAAGCACCTTCTTCTGTGTTAACTCCTGAATTGCGTAAGCAAATGGGAGAAGCGGCCGTTTTAGTAGCCAAATCTTGTGATTATTTAGGAGCAGGAACAGTTGAGTTTTTATTGGATGAAAACAATAATTTCTACTTCCTTGAAATGAATACGCGTTTACAAGTAGAACATCCGGTAACTGAATTGATTACGGGAACTGATTTAGTTGAAATGCAAATAAAAGTTGCTCGAGGAGAAGCTTTAACAATAAAACAAGAAGACTTAGAAATAAAAGGCCATGCACTAGAATTACGTGTCTATGCTGAAGACCCAATGAATGATTTTCTACCAAGTGTAGGTCGTTTAGATGTTTACCAATTGCCGGTTGGTGAAGGGATACGTGTGGATAATGGATTTGAGCAAGGTATGGATATTCCTATTTATTATGATCCAATGTTAGCTAAGTTGATTACCTATGGTAAAACCAGAGAAGAAGCCATTCAGTTGATGATAAAAGCTATTGCAAATTATCATGTTGAAGGAGTAAGCACAACATTGCCTTTTGGTACTTTTGTTTGTGAACATGAGGCTTTCCGTTCTGGAAATTTTGACACGCACTTTGTAAAGAAGTATTATGATGCTGAAGTGATGAAAGTCCAGATGAATAAAGAAGCAGAAATTGCTGCGCTTGTCGCCTTGAAGCAATATTTTGAAGATCAAAAAATAGTTAGACTACCTAATTAATTTTTTCACCATTTAGGAATTTAGAAATTAAGATTAGCAATGCTAAATCAAACTTAATTTATAAAGGGTTTAAAAAATAAAATTTGTGAATTAGCGGTAAAAAAGAACAGTATGAAAGACAAAATAAAAATATTAAACGATAAAATAGCCGAAGCGCATTTAGGTGGAGGTAAAAAACGTATTGCAAAACAACACGAAAAGAAAAAATTAACAGCAAGAGAGCGTGTAAATTATTTAATGGACGAAGGTTCTTTTGAAGAAATTGGAATGTTGGTTACCCACCGTACTACTGATTTTGGTATGGAAAATGAAATCTATAACGGTGACGGTGTTATTACTGGTTATGGAACTGTAAACGGAAGATTAGTGTATGTATTTGCACAAGATTTCACGGTTTTTGGTGGTGCTTTGTCTGAAACACATGCAGAGAAAATCTGTAAAATTATGGATATGGCTGTTAAAATGGGAGCGCCTATGATTGGGTTAAATGATTCTGGAGGAGCACGTATTCAAGAAGGAGTTCGTTCTCTGGGTGGTTATGCTGATATTTTCTTTAGAAATGTTCAAGCCTCAGGAGTTATTCCACAAATCTCAGCGATTATGGGTCCCTGTGCTGGTGGAGCGGTTTATTCTCCTGCTATGACTGATTTTACTATGATGGTAGAAGATACGAGTTATATGTTTGTAACTGGGCCAAGTGTAGTTAAAACGGTAACCAATGAAACTGTGACTTCAGAGGAATTAGGAGGAGCGAGTACGCATTCAACTAAATCAGGAGTAGCACATATCACTTCTAGTAATGATATAGAATGTTTAGAAGACTTGAAACGTTTGTTGAGTTATTTGCCGCAAAGCAATAAAGAAGTTACGAAGAAATTACCTTATGAGTTAAATGATGAGGTACGTGATAAACTAGCAACCATTATTCCGGATAACCCAAACAAACCTTACGATATGCATGAGGTAATTGGGGGAATTATTGATGAAGATTCATTCTATGAAATTCACAAGAATTTTGCCGAAAATATCCTTGTTGGTTTTGCTCGATTAGGAGGCAGAAGTATTGGAATTGTTGCTAATCAACCGCTATATTTAGCGGGAGTTTTGGATGTAAACAGTTCGATAAAAGCAGCTCGGTTTACTCGTTTTTGTGATGCATTTAATATTCCTTTATTAGTATTAGTTGATGTGCCAGGGTTCCTACCGGGAACGGATCAAGAATGGAATGGAATTATCATTCACGGAGCTAAATTACTATATGCATTGAGTGAAGCAACTGTACCTAGAGTAACCGTTATTACACGTAAAGCTTATGGTGGTGCTTATGATGTGATGAATTCAAAACACATAGGTGCCGATATGAATTTTGCTTGGCCAACAGCTGAAATTGCAGTAATGGGAGCAAAAGGAGCCTCTGAAATCATATTTAAAAAAGAAATTAGCGAAGCAGCTGATCCTGCAGCCAAACTGTTAGAAAAAGAAACTGAATACGCTAACTTGTTTGCTAATCCTTACACTGCAGCTCAAAGAGGTTTTGTGGATGAGGTAATCCTACCGCAAGACACAAGACGAAAACTAATAAAAGCGTTTAGTATGCTCGAAAATAAAGTGAGTGTTACACCAAACAGAAAACACGGGAATATACCGTTGTAAATATTTAATATTAAAACAGAAAACCATTCGCCGCGGCGAATGGTTTTTTTTTGTTTTTTATTCTTTTTTAAGTTAAACCATTAATAAGCTATATTCTTAGTGCTTAGTTAATATATAACGTTCCTTTTTGTCACGTTGTAAAAGAAATTTTCAGATTGTATTTAAAGTGTTTAATAATTTCAAATTCAAAAATGATATTAAACTAGTTGAGCACTCTCCTTTACTTCTTCCTTTATTAGTAAGTTACTTATATGTTCTAAATCTGATTTACTTAAGTTGTATTGTTCATTGTGCAGTAAATGATTCTGGTAGGTTAACATTTTTCTGTATTTGTTTATACATAAAGAGTTATGTGAATTTAAAAGTACACCTCTGTATTCTTCCCATAAATTAAGTTTCTCTACCATGAATCGCATGTAATGATAGTGAGGATCATTATTAGCGTCAAAACCTTCAAAAGCGATTGTGTTTTCGTTAATGTTTTCTTTATCAACATCAGATAATGTCTCCATCGTTGTAGCTATACGTCGATACATATTTAATATTTGTTCGGTTTCGTCACAAATTGTAAAAGGGATCTCTTCAATTGTGATGTCAAATAACTCAAAATACCTACCTGTGTAGCCTTTTTCTAAGATCTCTATTTTTGCCTCATTTCTTTTTTCAGTCGGGTCTATTTTAGAAAGAATCTTAAACTGATTAGCTAGAAGTTGTCTCTCAATGAGTGAAATGTTTTTCGGAATCATAGTTTGTTGTTTTATAGAGGTTTGGTGTATTCAATGCAAATTAAAACTACTCCTTTTTCTTTTCCTTACGGTTTCCCGTAAAGAGGTTAAAAAAATACAAAAAACTTTAAAGTTTACTATTTGTATAAGAATTACTTATTGGCTCAGTTTTTCTTAAATGCTCAGCTATTACTTATTCAATCACGTGTCAAATTCTTACAAAATATTATTTTAGTTGCTAGGTTTTTATTACTTGTGTCTTGGCTTGTTTTAAAATAAGAATGTTTTATTAAAATAGATGGTTTTAGTTTTTTTTACAGTCTGTTATTTTGTTTGTTTAGTATTTTTGATATATTGATAAATGTTAATATCGAATAGTTTTATGAGGGGGTGATTAAAATAAATAATGTTTAAATGGTCAAATTGTGTAAATATTTTAATATTATTTGAATGTAAATTTAAAAACAATGGGGTCTTGGGTAATAATGCGTTATTGATAAATTAAAAAACAGCCTTTGAAATATCAAATATTGTTTTTAAATGTAGCGGATATTGCAAATCAATAATTCTTTTCAGAAACTGTTAATTAGTCTAATTTTTATTGCTTTACTAAGGATAATGTTAATAATTTCGCATTGTCGTTTCGTTTTAATTCTTACAAAATGAGAAGCTGTCATTTTGTTTTTTGAACTAATCAGGTTTAGAGTTTTTATGAATTTCTAAGAAGAGGACAAAATATAATACTAAATAAAACTTATTGAAATTTAAACTACTACACATGAAAAAAGCAATACTGATTTTTACAATAATGTTTTCGGCATCAATGATTTTTGCTCAGGAAACAAAAATAGAATCTAAAACAATTTTTGAAGGTTCGGCGGATATTTACTATAAATATGATTTTTCTAAAGCTGATAACAGTTTTACAAGTTTTACTAATTCACATAATTCATTCGAATTAGGTATGGCTTCTATTGTGGCTTCACATAAACAGGGCAAAGCAGAAGTATTTGTTGATTTGGGTTTTGGAACAAGGGCAGCACAATTTACTTATAATGATGATCCCGCTACTTTTTTAATTAAACAATTGTATGTTACATACGCGCTTTCTAGTAATATATCTGTTATTGCAGGGAGTTTTGGAACTCATATTGGCTATGAGTTAGCGGATGCAGTTGACAATAAAAATTACAGTATGTCTTATGCTTTTTCTTACGGACCCTTTTTTAATACTGGTGTAAAAGCCCAGTATACTAAAGGTAAATTCAGTATTATGGCCGGTGTTGCTAATCCTACTGATTTTAAAACTGCTATTAAAGCAGGTTCAACTCAAAAAACATTTATTGGTCAATTAGCTTATGTAGGAGATGCTACATCTGCTTTTTTTAATGTTACCTCAGGTAGTAGCAACCCTTCTTCAGATGAGAATAAAACTCAATTTGACTTTGTGGGAACTAAAAAACTGAATAACAAAATCTCTTTGGCATTTAATGGAACGTATGCTTTGACTACTAATGATTCTAATAGTTTAAATGATGGAGAATGGTATTCTATGGTTGGTTATGCAAACTACTCTCTTAATGATGTAGTGAGTCTTGCATATAGAATAGAATATTTTAATGCTCTAAAAGCTACTTCGGCTTTAGGTAGTCTCACTGGAACATCAGTTCTGGGAAATACTTTGTCCCTGAATTATAAAGTAGGGAACTTAACAATTATACCTGAGTTTAGAGTAGATAAAGCTTCTGAAGAGGTGTTCTCTAATAACCATTCAGTAGCCAAAGGAATCACTGGTTTTGCACTATTAGCGACTACTTATAGTTTTTAATTTTTTTTTTTTTTTTTCTGTCAGGATACTGAAAAGTCTCTTGGCATTTTTTTTGTGTCACCTAAAACTTATTATTGGATATAAATCAAAAAAAAAAACAGTTCAATGAATCATCAAAGAACTGTTTTTTATAAATCTACTACTGTTTTTTGTAGATATTGTAGATGGTGTTTATTGTTTTTTCATCTAATACTGAATCTACTTCGGTTTGGATAAAATGCAATTTAAACGCTTTGATTGCAGCTTGTAGGTTTTTGGTGTCGTAACCTATTATTCTTAAAGCTAAATCTGAGCTGAAATAGGGAGGAGCTTGTTCTAGCGTATCATCTTGCCATAAACCAAATCCATTTTCGGCTAAAGTTCTCCATGGGAATAAAGCACTAGGGTCACTTTTTCGAGTAGGAGCTATGTCTGAATGGCCAATTATATTTTGAGTAGGGATGTTGTAATCTTTTTTCAACTTGCTTAACAGAGCCATAAGACTGGTAATCTGTTTTTCAGAGAAAGGTTCAGTCCCATTATTATCGAGTTCGATTCCTATTGAAGCCGAATTGATGTCAGAGTTTCTTCCCCAAGTTCCACTTCCTGCGTGCCAAGCACGTAAGTAATCGTTTAGCATTTGCACAACATATCCATCATCACCTATAACGTAATGCGCGCTTACCTGAGTTCTTGTAAGAGTAAATGTTTTGATGGTTTGCTGGATGGAATCCTGAGCTGTATGATGTATGATAATAAAATTTGGTTTACGTAAATTGAAATTTACGGTACTGATCCATTCAGGTTGAATTCCATTTTGTAATGGAGTTGAAGACATCTTTGATATGGAATCTTTAAAAGTATACAAATGTTTGGTATAAAGGCTGTCAATAGTAATTGTGGTTTTAGATACAATTGGTAATGGCTCAGGCTCTTTATTTGAAATGGCTTCTTTTAAATTTTTTAATTTTGTATTGTATTCTTTCTCACTTACCTTGTAAGGATTAGTGGAGCAGGAGAATGTTGTTACTGCAATAATCAAGTAGCATAAATGTTTTTTCATATTCTGAGACGCCTTTTATTTTGAAGAAATTAATCTCTTTTTCTTCTTGATTTTTTTGGATTTTTGTTGTCTTCCTTTAAAGCTTTGTATTTTGCTTTTTGATCTTCATTCAAAAAATCATTTACTTTTCGGTCTAAAGTTTCAGAAAGAGCCTGAAATTCCTTCATTTTATTCTCTTGGCTGTCTTCAGATTTAAAAAGAATTCCTTGTTTTTGAATACTTTCTTTATATGCATTACCAATTGCAATTTCTTGAAGAGCATCGAGATTAAGTTCGGGCTTTAGTTTCTCCATTATTTTACTAACGGTAACTTCAACAGGGATTTCTGTGGGTTTATCGTGATTTTGGTTACGATTCATTTGGCTCATGCTTGAATTTCTATTGCCATAACCATTATTACCACCATAACCATTGTTTCCGTATTGAGCGGAAACAGTGGTTGCAGTTAAAGTCATAAATATAAAAACAAATACTGTTTGAATAATTTTCATAGACTATTATTTAATTAAGATAAAAGTTTAATATTTAAACTGGTTCGCCGTATAGGTCAAATTCAGTTGCTTCGATGATTTTAATCATTGCAAACTCTCCAGTTTTTACATAATGCTTTGTAGCATCTATAAGTACTTCATTATCAACATCAGGACTGTCAAATTCAGTACGGCCTACAAAATGACCACCTTCTTTTCTGTCAATGATACATTTGAAAACTTGACCTACTTTTTCTTGGTTTAAATCCCAAGAAATCTGAGATTGTAATTCCATTATTTCGTTAGCACGATCTTGTTTTACAGTATCTGGAACATCATCTTCCAGTAAATAAGCATGTGTGTTTTCTTCATGAGAATAAGCAAAACAACCCATTCTATCAAACTTCATTTCTTGAACAAAATCCTTTAATATATTAAAATCCTCTTGAGTTTCTCCTGGATAACCTACAATTAGTGTCGTACGAATAGCCATTCCTGGAACTGCTGCGCGGAAATCTTTTAATAACTTAGTGGTTTTCTCTTGTGATGTACCACGTCTCATCGATTTCAAAATAGAATCAGATATGTGTTGTAACGGAATATCTATATAGTTACAAATCTTTGGTTCGCGTTTCATGATTTCAAGAACATCCATTGGGAAACCAGTAGGGAAAGCATAATGCAAACGAATCCATTCAATTCCTTCCACTTTTACTAAAGCTTCAAGTAATTCACCTAGATTACGTTTTTTGTATATATCAAGACCATAATAAGTTAAATCCTGTGCAATTAAAATCAATTCTTTTACACCGTCTCTTGCTAATCCTTCAGCCTCTTTAACAAGTTTTTCAATAGTTTGAGAAACGTGTTTCCCTCTCATTAAAGGAATAGCACAAAAACTGCAAGGTCTATCACAACCTTCAGCAATTTTCAGGTAGGCATAGTTCTTAGGAGTTGTAGTTAAACGTTCTCCTAGTAATTCATGCTTATAATCAGCACCTAGAGCCTTCAATAATTGAGGCAGCTCTGTAGTTCCAAAAAATTGATCAACATTAGGTATTTCTTTTTCTAAATCTGGTCTGTAACGTTCAGATAAACATCCGGTAACGAAAACTTTGTCAACTAAACCTCTTTCTTTTTTGTCAGCATATTCCAAAATCATATTTACTGATTCGGCCTTAGCATTATCAATAAATCCACAGGTATTTATAACTATAATATTTCCTTCTTCTGCTTCAGGAGCTTCGTGGGCAACGTCTTTTCCGCTTGCACGGAGCTGACCCATTAAAACTTCACTATCGTATATGTTTTTTGAACACCCAAGAGTGATCACATTGATTTTATTCTTTTTTAACGACTTGGTTCTCATATATTTGTAAATTGGAGTGCAAAATTACGCTTTTTTATTCAAACTGTCCCGATAGCTATCGGGATTGTTTCGATTTAGGTGTTTTTTTATGGAGCTATTCCCGCTGTACGCTTTATCTTTCCTTGCCTAAAGAGGGCAAGGAAAGGATGCCGATTCCATCAGGGCTAAAAAAAATCCGCCTCATATTAATGTAACGGATTTAGATTTGTATTTACTTATTGTATTACAATTCAAACAGTAAAGTCAAAGAGATGTTATTATTTATGGAATTGATTATTGCACCATCTGTAAATCCTTGATTAAAAAAACCTTGTTGCGATTCTCTTTTTGCATAAGCATAGGATAAATCCAGTTTTGTTGATCCAAAGTTATATCCTAAACCTCCTGAATAACCTGTTAAATCACCAACAGTAGTACCGTTTTTATATGGACTTTGTTCAAATCGATACCCTGCTCTTAAGCTCAATTTCTCAATTTTATACTCACCACCTATTCTTAATTCTGATGTGTTGTCAAGAATAGTACTCATACTGTTGTTTAAACCTTTGAAATAGATATCGTTTTCGGGCTTGAATTTAGTGTTGCTGTAATCTTTTATGGCATAATCAAGGCTTATCAAGCCCTTCTTGCCAAAGATATAAGCAAAACTTCCTGTAACTTTACTAGGTGTTTGTAGTTTATAAGGAGCGTAAACATTAATGATTTGTGGGTCTACAACATCGTTTGTGTCGTCTGCGTTTGTTTTGCTGCTCACGGCAACCAGCTTTTGTGAAAACTCATCATTAAGAGTATACCAAGTAGAGGATTCATAAGCTATTCCTAGTCGAACTTCATTTGAGACTTTTGCAATAGCTCCAAGTTGAAATGAAAAACCGGTACCGTAAGTGTATAGATCATTGTCAAAACGAAGTTTAGATACAGTGTATTCAGAAGTTAGTGGTGCACTATTGTCTTCGTAAAAACTGCTAGACTGTCTTAAGTCTGTAAAATGCGAGTTTAAATTCAGTCCTATATATAGTTTGTCTTTATAGGAAGTAGCTCCGTTAAAAGATAGTTTTCCATTGTAACCATTTGAAATGATAGAATTTTCGTGAAAATAATTTCCGCCTCCAGGGATATTGGAAGTGTATTGTGTGTTTGTTGGGCTATTCGATACTGGATTAATAATGTAACCTTGATATCCAATGTATGCCTGTTGGGCTCCATTTGGTAAGTTTGAGTAACTAGAGTTTTCTAATTTGTCTAATGGAACACCATTAGCATAACTCAAAAAATATTTTCCTATAGAGTTTGTTGGATTAATTCCTTCTGAGTAGAAAGAGTTGTCAAAATTATTAGTGTTCTCATAGTTTACTGCAATTGAAAACTTTTTCCAGTCACTAGTTGAGTTTTGGTTTTTAAAAACAAAAACGCCACCTGCTTGATTGAGATCAAGCGAATTGTTTGTTTCGGTTGTTTTTGTGCCAAAATAATTGGAATTGTTTTTAGTGTCGTAATTGCTTATTGTAACTCCAATTTGGTTATTAGAGAATACCGCTGAACCTGCCGGGTTCACATTCAAGGATGATAAATCGCCTCCAAGTGCCCCAAAGGCACCGCTCATAGCTCTAAAACGTGCCGTACCGTTCAGATTGTCCTGCGAATAACGTACAGCGTCTTTGATTTCCTGCCCTTGGACCCCGCTAAAAGCGAAAGCTACTAATAATAGGTATATGTGTTTTTTCATTTTTATAGAAATAAAGTTCTTAAAGTATGTATTGGTATATAAATGTTTTTACATTCCGCCTCTTCTTCCGTTTCCACCTGAAGATCTTCCGCTGCCACCAGAACTGTTTGAATTAGTAGAGTTTGATCTTGAAGGAGAGTAATTATCGTTTCTTGAATTATTTTGGTTGTAATTTCTGGATGGAGTGTTGTTATCTCTTCTGTTTTCGTTTGTGTTGGTTCTGGTTCTTGTAGGTGTATTTTGATACTGAGAATTATTTCTATTACTAAATGTCGGGCTGGTTCTTGACCTGTCGTAAGTAGAGTTTCTTCGGTTGTCAGTATTATACGATCTGTTTGAATCGTAATATCGAGAACTGTAATTTTTGTTCGTGTTTAGATTGTTATTATAGGTTGAACCTCTTCTGCTAGGATTGTGAGAGTAGTTATTACGACTGTTCCCGTAGTTATAATTGTTGTATCCATAATAAGGATAACCCCAGCCATAGTTAAAATTATTGAATCCATAAAAAGGATATCCCCAGCCGTAATTAAAGTTATTGAATCCATAATAAGGATTACCCCATCCGTAATTAAAGTTGTTGAACCCGTAAAAATTGTTATTCCATCCAAAATAAGAATTTCCCCAACCTAAACCAAGACCAAATGATGGGCCCCAATTATTCGAATAAATATTTATGGAAGCTTTGTTGTAATTATTTCCCCAGTCATTGTAATTATTAGAATAGGATTGAGGATCGTTATCATTTACGTTGTCGTAATCGTGATAATTATCTATATCAGTAAATACTTCTGTTTGTTGGTTGTTGTTTTGTAAAGAGCCAAAGTAATCCTTATAGTAGCCATTTGAATTGTTTTGTGGCTCTACATAACTACTTACTTTTTCGTTGCTTCCATATATTCCATCATTGTCATAATAAGAGCTATTCTGGTAAGATCCACACGAACTTACCAAAACACTTAAAAACCCAATTAAGGAATAAAGTGCAACGTTTTTGGAGGTATAATTATTAGTTTTCATATATATAGTTTTTTTTATTGTTGGTCAATACAAAAATAGTTAGTTTTGTGGAACTTTTTAGATAAATAAATAATACAAAATTTGTGCCAAACTATTCAATATGAGTAAGAACCTTACTACAAGATCAGAAGATTATTCAAAATGGTATAACGAACTGGTTGTAAAAGCAGACCTAGCCGAAAACTCTGGAGTTAGAGGCTGTATGGTTATCAAGCCTTATGGTTATGCGATTTGGGAAAAAATGCAAGCGGAATTGGATCGAATGTTTAAAGAAACAGGGCATCAGAATGCCTATTTTCCATTATTTGTTCCTAAAAGCATGTTCGAAGCTGAGGAGAAAAATGCCGAAGGATTTGCAAAAGAATGTGCGATTGTGACTCATTATAGATTAAAGAATGACCCAGATAAGCCAGGAAAGTTAATGGTGGATCCAAATGCCAAGCTAGAGGAAGAATTAATTGTTCGTCCTACGAGTGAAGCTATTATTTGGTCTACATATAAAGGATGGGTGCAATCCTATAGAGATTTACCATTGTTAATTAATCAATGGGCTAATGTTGTTCGTTGGGAAATGAGAACTCGTTTGTTTCTTAGAACTGCTGAATTTTTATGGCAGGAAGGGCATACGGCACACGCAACAAGAAGTGAGGCTATTGAAGAATCGGAGAAAATGATGAACGTTTATGCTGAATTTGCAGAAAACTTTATGGCTATCCCGGTTATCAAAGGATTGAAAACCGAAACGGAAAGATTCGCTGGAGCAGAAGAAACCTATTGTATTGAAGCATTAATGCAGGATGGTAAAGCACTTCAAGCAGGTACATCTCACTTTTTAGGGCAAAATTTCGCAAAAGCCTTTGACGTGAAGTTTGCTAATGCCGAAGGTAAGCAGGAATATGTATGGGGAACTTCATGGGGAGTTTCGACAAGATTAATGGGAGCTTTAGTAATGACGCATTCAGATGACCAAGGATTAGTTCTTCCTCCTAATTTAGCGCCAATACAAGTAGTAATTGTTCCTATTCATAAAACGGATGAACAATTAGCTTCTATTACTGCTGAAGTGAATACTTTGGTTGCTGAGCTGAGAAAATTAGGAGTTTCAGTTAAGTTTGATGACAGAACAACTCAGAAACCAGGTTTTAAATTTGCTGAATGGGAATTGAAAGGGGTTCCGGTTCGTATTGCTGTAGGTCCAAAAGATCTTGAAAATGGTACTTTTGAAGTGGCTAGAAGAGATACTTTGACAAAAGAAATAAAATCTAAAGATGGAATTGCGACTTATATCAAGGGGCTTTTAGAAGAAATTCAAAAAGATTTGTTTGAAAAAGCATTGAATTATAGAAATAATCATATTACAGAAGTAAACAGTTTTGAAGAGTTTAAAGCTGTTTTAAATGATAAAGGTGGTTTTGTATCAGCACATTGGGACGGAACTGCGGCAACTGAAGAGAAGATTAAAGACCTGACTAAAGCAACTATAAGATGTATGCCTTTGGACGGTGTGGAAGAGGCGGGAAGCTGTGTTTTTACTGGGAATCCTTCTGTTAGAAGAGTGCTTTTTGCTAAGGCATATTAAATTTTTTATTTTTTTTCGCTTTAGCTATTGTACGTCTCAAAAATAGTTGTATTTTTGCATCCGCATTAGAGAAGCAAGGCCCGTTCGTCTATCGGTTAGGACGCATGGTTTTCATCCATGTAAGAGCGGTTCGATTCCGCTACGGGCTACAATTTTTAATGCAAAAGTTTTTTCTTAACTTAAAAGAATAATGGCCCGTTCGTCTATCGGTTAGGACGCATGGTTTTCATCCATGTAAGAGCGGTTCGATTCCGCTACGGGCTACATTTTTTTTAGTTTTATAGTTTTTCCTTAACTTAAAAGGATAATGGCCCGTTCGTCTATCGGTTAGGACGCATGGTTTTCATCCATGTAAGAGCGGTTCGATTCCGCTACGGGCTACAGATTAAATCTAATTTATTTTAGATTGATAACCAACTTAGGAGGATAATGGTCCGTTCGTCTAGGGGTTAGGACGCCAAGATTTCGTCTTGGTAACAGGGGTTCGATTCCCTTACGGACTACAAAAAAAGAATAGTAAAAGATAAAACAAGAATAAAATGGCAAATCATAAATCTGCTTTAAAAAGAATTAGAAGTAACGAAAAGAGAAGAGTATTAAACAGATACCAACACAAAACTACTCGTAATGCTATTAAAGCATTAAGAATAGCTACTGATAAAGTGGATGCAACATCTAAATTATCAAATGTTATATCTATGATTGATAAATTAGCTAAAAAGAATATTATCCATAATAATAAAGCTTCTAATTTAAAATCAAAATTGACAAAATTCGTTACTAATTTGTAAGTATTACATTTTTATTTTAAAATATATAAAAAAGACTCCTTTTTAAGGGGTCTTTTTTGTTTTATAATTAATTTAAAAATCGTTCTGGGTCTCGGTTTTGGATGGTACTTGTGAACTGTGTGTATATTTTGTGGAATTAGAATTAATCAATTGTATATAGGTAGGTTTTTAAATATTTTCAGGAGCAATTTCCTGCTATTCGCTACAATCTTATGTGCCGAAACCCGGCACATAAGGATTTTCGCTGCTATCAGGGCTAGGGATTTGGGTTGTCATTAGCTTTAGGGGTATTTAATGAAGTAATTGTCGGCCTGTTATATATAGGTAATATACTTTAGCTAATTTGAAATCCCCATCAATCTTCGCAAACCACTCTCGTAAAGTCTCCCTTTCCTTCGGAGAGGGCCGGGGAGAGGAAAAACTTTTACTTTCAACAACCACGTTTTAAGCAACTTAAAATTAAAGATAAAAAAACGTCAAATAAAAGCGTTTAAAAAGCTTGAATAACTGAAAAAAGGAGGTAGTTTTGCACCCGCAATAGCAAACAAGTTCTTTAACAAATTGAGTAAGCGAAACACGGGAAACCGGGTTTAAAAAGAAAGAAAAAGAGAAACGAAAGTTTCTAAAAAAAAACTTTTCAAAACGCTTGCGAGAATGAAAAGAAGTTGTACTTTTGCACCCGCTTCGAGAAACACCTTAGGTGTTTATTGAGACGAAAAAACAAGAAGAACACGTTCCTAGACATATTGAATTGACAGCCGTTTTTGAGAGAGATTTCAAGAACACAAGAATAAAGAGTAATGAATCGAGAGATTTGAAAAAACCGATAGATCTTCAGTCAAACATAAATAGAATCAAAGCAATTTGATTCGCATAATATACGATGAAGAGTTTGATCCTACCAGGATGAACGCTAGCGGCAGGCTTAACACGCAAGTCGAGGGGTATAGGAGCTTGCTTCCTAGAGACCGGCGCACGGGTGCGTAACGCGTATGCAATCTACCTTTACAGAGGGATAGCCCAGAGAAATTTGGATTAATACCTCATAGTATTACGACCTTAAGATCAGGATGTAATTAAAGTCACAACGGTAAAAGATGAGCGTACGTCCCATTAGTTAGTTGGTAAGGTAACGGCTTACCAAGACTACGATGGGTAGGGGTCCTGAGAGGGAGATCCCCCACACTGGTACTGAGACACGGACCAGACTCCTACGGGAGGCAGCAGTGAGGAATATTGGTCAATGGGCGCAAGCCTGAACCAGCCATGCCGCGTGCAGGATGACGGTCCTATGGATTGTAAACTGCTTTTATACAGGAAGAAACCCTCCGACGTGTCGGAGCTTGACGGTACTGTAAGAATAAGGATCGGCTAACTCCGTGCCAGCAGCCGCGGTAATACGGAGGATCCAAGCGTTATCCGGAATCATTGGGTTTAAAGGGTCCGTAGGCGGTCAGATAAGTCAGTGGTGAAAGCCCATCGCTCAACGGTGGAACGGCCATTGATACTGTCTGACTTGAATTATTAGGAAGTAACTAGAATATGTAGTGTAGCGGTGAAATGCTTAGAGATTACATGGAATACCAATTGCGAAGGCAGGTTACTACTAATTGATTGACGCTGATGGACGAAAGCGTGGGTAGCGAACAGGATTAGATACCCTGGTAGTCCACGCCGTAAACGATGGATACTAGCTGTTGGGAGCAATCTCAGTGGCTAAGCGAAAGTGATAAGTATCCCACCTGGGGAGTACGAACGCAAGTTTGAAACTCAAAGGAATTGACGGGGGCCCGCACAAGCGGTGGAGCATATGTGGTTTAATTCGATGATACGCGAGGAACCTTACCAAGGCTTAAATGTAGTTTGACCGGTTTGGAAACAGATCTTTCGCAAGACAAATTACAAGGTGCTGTACGGTTGTCGTCAGCTCGTGCCGTGAGGTGTCAGGTTAAGTCCTATAACGAGCGCAACCCCTGTTGTTAGTTGCCAGCGAGTCACGCCGGGAACTCTAACGAGACTGCCAGTGCAAACTGTGAGGAAGGTGGGGATGACGTCAAATCATCACGGCCCTTACGCCTTGGGCTACACACGTGCTACAATGGACGGTACAGAGAGCAGCCACTACGCAAGTAGGAGCGAATCTACAAAACCGTTCTCAGTTCGGATCGGAGTCTGCAACTCGACTCCGTGAAGCTGGAATCGCTAGTAATCGGATATCAGCCATGATCCGGTGAATACGTTCCCGGGCCTTGTACACACCGCCCGTCAAGCCATGGAAGCTGGGGGTGCCTGAAGTCGGTGACCGCAAGGAGCTGCCTAGGGTAAAACTGGTAACTAGGGCTAAGTCGTAACAAGGTAGCCGTACCGGAAGGTGCGGCTGGAACACCTCCTTTCTAGAGCCTTAGTGTTAGTTGATTTATCAACACGCTAGGGAAAGAGACGAAAAGAGAAGTCGGAAACAAAGATTAAAATTTATTACTCTTGCTGTTAGTTCAAATAATACAATTTAAGAATAAGAGTGTCTCGTAGCTCAGCTGGTTAGAGTACTACACTGATAATGTAGGGGTCGACAGTTCGAGTCTGTCCGAGACAACTATTTATACTTAAAGAAAAAGAAGAATCTAGAGTTAGCAATTCACAACTCATTTGGATGTAAAGTAAAGTTACTGAAAACTGAATACTGAACACTGCCAACTGTATTGGGGAATTAGCTCAGCTGGCTAGAGCACCTGCCTTGCACGCAGGGGGTCAACGGTTCGACTCCGTTATTCTCCACTAATTTAGTAATTAGACAAAAGCCAATAGGCAAGAGTTTAAAAACTAGATAACGAAGCGATACTAATGCCTTTTGGCTATTACCTATTGCCTAGAAAAAAGTTCATTGACATATTGAGATAAGAAAATAATAAAAGTAGAAAGCAGATTTACTATTTATTTAGTAAATCGAAAAAACGGTCTTAATTGATTTTAAGATTGGTACAATAAGCAAAATAAGGGCGTATGGGGAATGCCTAGGCTCTCAGAGGCGATGAAGGGCGTGATAAGCTGCGAAAAGCTACGGGGACGAGCACACATCGATCGATCCGTAGATACCCGAATGGGGCAACCCACTATGTTGAAGACATAGTACACCGATAGGTGAGCAAACCCGCTGAACTGAAACATCTAAGTAGGCGGAGGAGAAGAAAACAAAAGTGATTCCGTAAGTAGTGGCGAGCGAACGCGGATTAGCCCAAACCAATGTTGTTACGGCAATGTTGGGGTTGTAGGACCACGTTATTTGTTGCGGATAGAATTAGAATCTACTGGAAAGTAGAGCCAAAGAAGGTGATAGCCCTGTATAAGTAATAGAAGATAACGATAGTGGTATCCTGAGTAGGGCGGGACACGAGAAATCCTGTCTGAATTTGGCGGGACCATCCGCTAAGGCTAAATACTCCTGAGAGACCGATAGTGAACCAGTACCGTGAGGGAAAGGTGAAAAGAACCGTGAATAACGGAGTGAAATAGATCCTGAAACCATACGCTTACAAGCGGTCGGAGCCCTTTCGTGGGGTGACGGCGTGCCTTTTGCATAATGAGCCTACGAGTTAACGTTGCTGGCAAGGATAAGTGGTTAAGCCACGGATCCGTAGCGAAAGCGAGTCTGAATAGGGCGCTTTAGTCAGTAGTGTTAGACGCGAAACCGTGTGATCTACCCATGGGCAGGTTGAAGCTGTGGTAACACACAGTGGAGGACCGAACCGGTTGACGTTGAAAAGTCTTCGGATGACCTGTGGGTAGGGGTGAAAGGCCAATCAAACTCGGAAATAGCTCGTACTCCCCGAAATGCATTTAGGTGCAGCGTTATGCGTAAAGTTATATAGAGGTAGAGCTACTGATTGGATGCGGGGGCTTCACCGCCTACCAATTCCTGACAAACTCCGAATGCTATATAATGTTTCATAACAGTGAGGGCTTGGGTGCTAAGGTCCAAGTCCGAGAGGGGAAAGAACCCAGACCATCAGCTAAGGTCCCCAAATATACGCTAAGTTGAAAGAACGAGGTTTGTCTGCATAGACAGCTAGGATGTTGGCTTGGAAGCAGCCATTCATTTAAAGAGTGCGTAACAGCTCACTAGTCGAGCGGACGAGCATGGATAATAATCGGGCATAAGCGTATTACCGAAGCTATGGATTTCATATTAAATTATGGAGTGGTAGGGGAGCATTCTCACAGGGTAGAAGGTGTATCGTAAGGTATGCTGGACTGGTGAGAAAAGAAAATGTAGGCATAAGTAACGATAATGCGGGCGAGAAACCCGCACACCGAAAGACTAAGGTTTCCACAGCTATGCTAATCAGCTGTGGGTTAGTCGGGACCTAAGGCGAACCCGAAAGGGACAGTCGATGGACAACGGGTTAATATTCCCGTACTACTTATTACTGTGATGGGGTGACGGAGTGATGAAAGCGCCGCGAACTGACGGAATAGTTCGTTGAAGTACCTACCTATAAGATCTGCAGGCAAATCCACAGATCTTGGGGAAATACGATAGTACTCGGAGTCTTCGGACAAAGAGATAGTGCGCCTAAGGGCTTCCAAGAAAAACCTCTAAACTTCAGGTAATGAGTACCCGTACCGCAAACCGACACAGGTAGTCGAGGAGAGAATCCTAAGGTGCTCGAGAGATTCATGGCTAAGGAATTAGGCAAAATAGACCCGTAACTTCGGGAGAAGGGTCGCCACGCTTTGCGGCGTGGCCGCAGTGAAGAGGTCCAGGCGACTGTTTATCAAAACACAGGGCTCTGCAAAATCGTAAGATGAAGTATAGGGCCTGACACCTGCCCGGTGCTGGAAGGTTAAGTGGAGATGTTATCTTCGGAGAAGCATTGAAATGAAGCCCCAGTAAACGGCGGCCGTAACTATAACGGTCCTAAGGTAGCGAAATTCCTTGTCGGGTAAGTTCCGACCTGCACGAATGGTGTAACGATCTGGACACTGTCTCAGCCATGAGCTCGGTGAAATTGTAGTAACGGTGAAGATGCCGTTTACCCGCAGTGGGACGAAAAGACCCTGTGCACCTTTACTATAGCTTAGTATTGACCTTGGACAAATGATGTGTAGGATAGGTTGGAGACCGTGAAGTGGCGTCGCTAGGCGTTGTGGAGTCATTGTTGAAATACAACCCTTTGTTTGTCTGAGGCCTAACCCCGTTATGCGGGGGACATTGCTTGGTGGGTAGTTTGACTGGGGTGGTCGCCTCCAAAAGAGTAACGGAGGCTTCTAAAGGTTCCCTCAGTACGCTTGGTAACCGTGCGTAGAGTGCAATGGCATAAGGGAGCTTGACTGAGAGACATACAGGTCGATCAGGTACGAAAGTAGAGCATAGTGATCCGGTGGTTCCGCATGGAAGGGCCATCGCTCAAAGGATAAAAGGTACGCCGGGGATAACAGGCTGATCTCCCCCAAGAGCTCATATCGACGGGGGGGTTTGGCACCTCGATGTCGGCTCGTCACATCCTGGGGCTGGAGAAGGTCCCAAGGGTTGGGCTGTTCGCCCATTAAAGTGGCACGCGAGCTGGGTTCAGAACGTCGTGAGACAGTTCGGTCTCTATCTACTGTGGGCGCAAGAAATTTGAGTGGATCTGATTCTAGTACGAGAGGACCGAATTGGACAAACCTCTGGTGTATCTGTTGTTCCGCCAGGAGCATCGCAGAGTAGCTACGTTTGGAAGGGATAAGCGCTGAAAGCATATAAGCGCGAAACCCACCACAAGATGAGATTTCTTTTAAGGGTCGTGGGAGATGACCACGTTGATAGGCTATAGATGTAAAGGCAGTAATGTCATAGTCGAGTAGTACTAATAACCCGTAAGCTTATGTACACTTTTCCCTCGCTTCGGCGGGGGAAGAAACTTTCTAATAAATACTTTTTTCTTTATCTCAGTATGTTAAGATATTTTGTAATTGATAGTTAACTTTAGTTAATTAATAATTATGATAATTGCCCAAAGCAATTATAACAACCTTAAGGTGGTTATTGCGGCGGGGCTCACCTCTTCCCATCCCGAACAGAGTAGTTAAGCCCGCCTGCGCAGATGGTACTGCAGTTATGTGGGAGAGTATGTCGTCGCCTTTCTTTTGAAAACCCTATCCAAACTGGATAGGGTTTTTTTGTTTTTCATAGGATCGACGTGTTCGCCTAACGGCTCGGCTTGTCGTCTTTCTTGGGGCAATCCCAAAACCTGTGGAGTAGCAAAAATTAAGCATAAATATTAGTTAGCCTAAAAGTAAGAATTGTACATTTCTTACTCCTCTAAATTAAGATCTAAAAGCTTTTGTTTTAGTATTGAAGGATTCCGCTGAAGAATTGGTACTTCTGTTATCGAAATGGTTTAATAATGATTCATTATTGATTTTGAGATTATATTGAACGACTTAAAACCAGATTGCTTTATTTTTTTCATACCATCTGGCCAATCTTGATAGTCCAATAATTTTATAGGTTGCTTTCTCAAAGATGTTTCTCAAATCTTGAGCTAAATCAGATGCTTTTTCAATGTCAGGATACAATTCAAATTATACTAAAGTTCGTTCTGTTTGGTTTTTATGTTACTTGATTATTTTTTTGTGTGAGTATAAGAAATAGTGACTTCTAACCAACAATTGTTTAATTGCATCATCATTTGTCAATAGTATAGGTTCAAATTTTTTATTTGACGCTTTATCTATTGTTTTATTTTTGGAACAATTATTTGTTAGTGGTATGTACTTCTAATTTTTTTAAATTTTAAGAAATAATGAATTTAGCTAATCGTCAGTATTTTTATTTAATAACAATTAAAAAATATGTTTAAAAAAGGTTATTATAACGGTTTGTGTTTTGGGAAATTCCTGAGTAATCGTCACTTTTTTTTCGGCCTTATTAAAGAAAAGTTTCTGAGACTAGACACCGTTGTTTAGGATGAGGGCTTATGTAATTGTAATGACATCCGATTATGTTACTATCAATAATGGTTATAGTAGTTTTTTTCCTATTTTTCTAGTCAAAAAAAGGATAGAGTTTTCACTAGAAGAAAGCTATTTTTTAAGTTGGTTATTGTTTATCCAAGGTTTTTGTAAAATTGGACATTTGTTTATATGTAAGTAAATATTAATTCTTGCAATCGCTTAAAAAATGTTTATATTGATGTTATTAGTTAATTTAACTCAATTGATAGAAACTATCGGATTGGAATCTGTTGACTTCTTTTAAAAACGACCTAACCTTGTTCCTCTTAATTTTGAGTTACCACTAGACCCCTATATAGTTTTTGTAAAATTTCATAAAAGGATATAGTTGTATTTAAAATAATATTATGTTTTATTTTTTAAATAATCTAACATACTTAAAGAAATTGGCTTTGATAAGAAATCTGAAACCATTGGGTATGTTTTTGCTTTGTCTAAATCTTTTGGATCTATTGTGGAAGAAAGAATGATCACTTTTATGTCTTTAAATTCATCATATTCAGGAGTATTAAAAATATCTAAGAATTCCCATCCACTCATTACTGGCATATTTAAATCCAAAAATATTAATTTAGGAAGCAAAACCTTTTCATTATCATCAATTTTTAGTTTGTTAAAATAATTCAGAGCTTCTTCTCCATTTGGAAGTGTAATAATATTTTCTGAAAATAATGTTTTAGCAATGACTTTTTTGCTCAACATTAGTGTAATAGGATCGTCATCAATACATAAAATTAAATCAAGCATATTAATTAGTTTTTTAAAGTTATAGTAAAAATAGTTCCTTTGTCAACTTTACTTTCAATATTGATAGTTCCTCCCATAGCTTCCACCTGTGATTTAACAAGATAAAGACCTAATCCTTTACTATCGGGGTAATTATGGAATCTCTGGTATAAACCAAAAACTTTATCACCATTTCTTTTTAAATCGATTCCTATACCGTTATCCTGAAAAGTTAATATAGTAGTGTCATCTATTTGTTTAGTGGATATATTAACAATTAACTGTCGATTCTCTGCTTTGAATTTTAAAGAATTAGTTAGTAAATTAAGTAATATACTTTCTATATAGGATTTGTTTATATTTATACAGGTTAGCTGTGCAATATCGATATTTATAATTGGCGTACATAAATCAATTTTAAAAGAGAGTTGCTGACGCACTTTTTCGAAAATTTCTTTAAGTAATACATCTTCTTTAGTAATAGATGCGTTATCTTTAATAATGATTACTTTATTTAAATCATTTACAGTTTCATTTAGAAGGTTTGTTGATTTTTGAAAACCCTCTAGTATTTCTTTTAATTCGGAATCATTTATTGGGATGTCTTCTATTAGATTTAAAAGCCCTGTTAAGTTGGATAAAGGAGCTCTTAGATTGTGAGAAGTAATATATGAAAACTGTTTTAAATCCTTGTTATTTTGAGTAAGCTCTCTAATAAGTTGTTCTTTTTCTTTTTCTTGTTTTTTCTCAATTGAAACATCTTTTTGAATTGAAACCCAATGTGTGAGTTCCTGTTCTAAATTAAAGATAGGAATCATTGAAAAGCGTATCCAATATTCTTCCCTGTTTTTTTTGTTACTTAATGTTTCAATAAAAGCTTCTTCTTTATTTTTAATGGCAGATATTATTTTGTTAATATCTTCTAAGCTGGTATTTTTTCCTTTTAGAATATCTGGTGATTGTCCGATAATTTCTTCAGGCTCATAGCCTGTCATGTGTGAAAAAGCAGGATTAACATAAATGATTTTAGGAAGCTTTCCTTCATTGAAATTAGCCTCGGTTATGACTATCGAATCTCTTGTTTGTAAGATAACTGTCTCTAAAAGCTTTAGACGCAACTCTTCTTTCTTTTGCTTTGTTATATCTTGAATTGCACCAATCATTCTAATCCCTTTTCCCTTTTCATCTTTCAAGATGTATCCTCTATCTAATACATATTTATAGGTGTTATCTGCGCATTTAAAACGATATTCATCTTGCCAATTATCGGTTTTTTGTTCAATGAAAGAGTATAATTTGATAGACATTTTAATACTATCTTCAGGATGTATGTTGTCAAACCACCATTTAGAACCATCGCCTACTTGGTCTTTATCATATCCAAATATATCTTTTATGCCTTTATTCCATAAAATTTTATCTTCCTGAATTTCCCAGTCCCAAAGAGTATCACTTGTTGCTTTTGCTACAGCATCATATCTTTCATTTGATGCTGTAATTTCATGATTGGCAATATTATGTTTTTCTAAAATATCAATATTCGTTTTTTCATTTCTAGACATAATGTATTTGTATGCTATTCCTGTGGAGAATACAAAAACAATATCTTTTATGAAGTTGTAAAGAGGATAATTTTCATCTGAAGAATAATTAAGCAATAATTTATATAAAATAATAGCCGTGAATAGGGCTATTAGTAAATAGATAATAGTTATTTGATTGATTTTATTTTTCATTACTCAAATGTAATTAAATATTATTTAATTCAAAATAAACAATCGAAAACTTATTTTGTAAGTTTAGTCTTGTGAGTGTAAATGAGTCTAATTGGTTTATAATATGTAAACTATTGCAGAAAGGTTTTTTATATCAAAATAAAGTGTACCTTTGCACCCATTAAAAATCACAGATGGAATCTATTAGAAACATTGCAATTATTGCCCACGTCGATCACGGTAAAACAACTTTGGTTGATAAAATTATGTATCACTGTCAATTATTTCGTGACAACGAAAACACAGGTGATCTAATCCTTGATAACAACGACTTAGAGCGTGAAAGAGGTATTACCATTACTTCTAAGAATGTTTCTGTTCAGTATAAAGGAACAAAAATCAACATTATTGATACTCCTGGTCACGCCGATTTTGGTGGTGAAGTAGAGCGTGTATTGAATATGGCTGATGGAGTTTGTTTACTGGTAGATGCATTTGAAGGGCCTATGCCACAAACGCGTTTTGTATTACAAAAAGCATTAGACCTTGGTTTAAAACCTTGCGTTGTTATAAATAAAGTTGATAAAGAAAACTGTACTCCTGAAGAAGTTCACGAAAAAGTTTTTGACTTAATGTTTGAATTAGGAGCTACAGAAGAGCAGTTGGATTTTCCAGCGGTTTACGGTTCTGCTAAGAATAACTGGATGTCTGACCATTGGGAAAACATAACTGATAATGTTGAAGCATTATTAGATATGGTTATTGCTAACGTTCCGGCTCCTAAAGTTTCAGAAGGAACTCCACAAATGTTGATTACTTCTTTAGACTTTTCGGCTTTTACAGGTCGTATCGCTATTGGACGTCTTGAAAGAGGTGTCTTGAAAGAAGGAATGCCAATTTCTTTAGTAAAAAGAGATGGTACAGTAATGAAATCAAGAATTAAGGAATTACATACTTTTGAAGGACTTGGTCGTAAAAAAGTACAAGAAGTAATTGCTGGAGATATTTGTGCTATTGTTGGTGTTGAAGGATTTGAAATTGGAGATACTATCGCTGATTTTGAAAATCCTGAAGCTTTAGCATCAATTGCTATTGATGAACCTACAATGAGTATGTTGTTTACAATTAATGACTCTCCTTTCTTTGGTAAAGAGGGTAAATTTGTAACTTCTCGTCATATTAGAGACCGTTTGACAAAAGAATTAGAGAAAAACTTAGCAATGAAATTAGGTGAAACTGATTCAGCTGATAAGTTTATGGTTTTTGGTCGTGGGGTACTTCACTTATCTGTTCTTATTGAAACAATGAGAAGAGAAGGATACGAGATGCAAATTGGTCAACCTCAAGTAATCATCAAAGAAATTGATGGTAAAAAATGTGAGCCAATTGAAGAATTAACTATCGATTTACCTGAGAATCTTTCAGGTAGAGCTGTAGAATTTGTTACTATCCGTAAAGGTGAAATGCTTTCTATGGAAGGTAAAGGAGATCGTATGATTATAAAATTCAACATTCCATCTCGTGGAATTATTGGATTACGTAATCAATTGTTAACTGCTACTGCAGGTGAGGCTATTATGTCACACCGTTACATAGGATATGAGCCTTTCAAAGGAGCTATTCCGGGACGTAACAATGGTTCGTTAATCTCTATGGAAAATGGTAAAGCTATTCCTTATTCTATTGATAAATTACAAGATCGTGGTAAATTCTTCGTTAATCCTAATGATGAAATTTATGAAGGTCAAGTTATTGGAGAAAATTCACGTAGCGATGATATGTGTGTAAACGTAACTAAGGCTAAAAAACAGTCTAACGTACGTTCTTCTGGAAATGATGAAAAAGCAAGAATTATCCCTCCAATTATTTTCTCTTTAGAGGAAGCATTAGAGTATATTCAAAAAGATGAATATGTAGAGGTAACTCCAAAATCTATTCGTTTGAGAAAAATTTATTTGACAGAAACTGATAGAAAAAGATTTAAAATCTAATTTTTATTTATATAATAAAAAAGCCATTCGAAAGAATGGCTTTTTTTATGCGTTGTATTGAAGTGTTAATTTTTATTAATAATAATAGCATTAATCATATATGATGTTAAACAAACTTATTCAAAATTTCAGGTTTTTAAACCTAAGTAATATCAACTCGGGGACTGGTACTCATAATAAATAGTTCTAGTAATAATTAGATTAATATCCTGATTTTTATTTTATAACATCAGGATATTAAAATTATAGTTTGAATTTTAAATATTGTTAAGCTTATGTTTATCTTTTTAAAGTAAAATGTCCTTTAGCTTCTCTACCATCTTCTAATTTTACAGTATACCAATAGTCATCAGAGGATAAAGGTTGACTATTGAAAGTACCATCCCATCCTGTATCCGATGGAATAATTTGATTTAAAAGCTTACCATACCTGTCAAATATATAAATGATTGATTTTGAATTGAAATTTGCATTTACTCCTTTTAAATTCCAATAATCATTATATCCATCTCCATTAGGTGTGAAGAATTTAGGTACGCCAATTACTGCGATTGATTTGCTTATAGTTCCGCACCCTTTTTTATCAATAATATATACCTCATGGATTCCAGCGGATACATTTTCAAAAAAGTTAGATTTTTGAAAAGGACCATAAGGAGAATCAATACTATATTCATATTCACCTTGTCCAGTAGCATTTATCGTTACTGAATTGTTTTCATTAAGGTCCTCAATTTTTATTGTACTTATATGTGCGATATCTGAAGAAGTTACTTTTATGGTTCTAATTCTACTGCATCCAAAAAAAGTTTTAACTTCTACAGTATATAACCCCATAGCATTTACATCTAGGGTAGGTTGTGTTTGTCCTATTAAAACTTGGCTGTCTTTGGTCCAAATATAACTGTAATTACTCGTAGGCGAACCATCATTTATTCCTGCATCAAGTTGGACATAAAAACTAGGAAGATTAGAGCAAACTAAATTGTCATCGTTATGGTCATCATTGGTATTTATATTTGGTTTTGCATTCACGGTTAATGTTATATGCGGCCCAAGACCATAACAAGCATTGTCTAAAGTGCTTTCAATACGAACCCAAATTTGCTGTTGGTTTGGATATCCTATGTTTCTATAATTTGATGTATTTGTTATTTCATTAGCTTCCGCTAATGCATCGGTTTCATTTCTATAATAGTGTATGGTATAAGAAGAAGACGATCCTAAATAAAGGGTTTTAATTTCAGAAGTGACGCTACTAAAATTAAAAGTGGATATACCATCTTTATCGTCATTTTGTACATCTATATAATCATCACAATCTGAAAAGGTGCGTTTATAAGTTGTTGGAATTTGTGTTGTGGATACAACTAAATTTAGCTGTGCTACACTAAAACATCCATTTGAATTTTCTACTCTAGCCCAAACTGATCCATTTGTACTGTTATAAGTCAGGGGATTTGCTATTTTAGTTATAGTACTGTTAGTATTTGCTCCTAGTTGTGTAGTAAAGTAAGTGAATGTTTCATTTGAATAATTTGTTGATATAAAACTATTTTTTTCGGTTAAATTAAAGTTAGAATAACCATCGGCATCATCATCACATTGCACTAATGTAATAGGTGAAACTATGGTTGGTAAAGGAAGAATTGTAATTACTTCTTCATTAGAGATTAAACCACATGAATTGCCAATTTTGTTTAAAATCACACGATACTTATAACCATTCATAGCGTTAGGTATTCTTGTAATAATTAAAGTATTAGATAGTGCTCCAGAATAAAGAACATTATTATTAATGTTAACCCAAGTTGAACCATTCGTGGAAACCTGCCATTGATATGTGTTTCCGCCATTATCTTCCACGGATATTTTTGCATTCTCAAGCTCGCAAGTTGGTAAAGATTTAGGTTGAGTTGTAATTACAATAGGTGCTGACGTAATGTAATTTATATGGGGGCTACTGTATGCGGTTCCACTTGTAACGATTCCTTTAGTATTTACTGTTAAAGGATTGTTTCCTAGTAATCCATCGTTATTTGGATCTTGAAAACCTGCCTCAATAACATCATTGCAAAGATCGTTATCACTGTCAATTTCTCTGTAATCTTTTATTCCATCTCCATCTGTATCACGTATTGTATAATTCAAAGTACCCGAATCATTTGCGGTTTCTAAAGATAATGATAGTCCATTAGTACCAAAAGAACTCTTTGGCCCGTCTATAATACCATCATTATTAGTGTCAATTGAATTGCTTCCAGACTCAACTAAATCGTAAATACCATCATTATCACTATCTAAATCTAAATAATCAGGAACGCCTCCTATTGAAACGTCATTGTCAGTATCTTTTGGGATAAAACCTGTTCCAAAAGCATCGCTCATCCCGTCTTTGTTTAAATCAACAGAGGTGTAAGCAATCACATTAGTCCCTTGTGCTTCGATAGTATCTGGGATTCCATCGTTGTCACTATCTAGATCTAATTGGTCAGCAATACCGTCACCATCAGTATCTTTTGGTAGGCAAACTGCATAAAATTTGAAACTTGATTTGTTAGGAGCCGTATCGGATAAGTTTTTATGGGTAATGCGGATTGAATTTGTTAAGTAAGTTTGAAATTTAAAATTTCCAGTTCCAGCCGCTAGAGGCACTACGCTTTTTAACCTAAAACGTATTTCAAATGAAGAATATTCTGTAATACCGCTTTCGTATATACCATCATAATTAGTGTCAATCAATAACTGGTCACTTGGATTTAAAACTGTAATGGTTTTGTCAATATCAGAATTTATAATATATTCAGCATCTGCATTCAATAAATCAGTAGTATTGGCAGTTGTTATATACTCCATTCCGATACTTATGGGTTTATTAAAAGACATAAGATAAGATACTGAATTCAATTTACCAGCAGGAATTTCTGTTATAAAACTTCCATCTGTTTGTCCAATAAATGGAGTAGGGCTGTATACAGCTGAATTAGAAAGAATTCCGTTAAAGCTATTCGAATAACTATTGACTGAAATACTTCCAGAATTTAAATTCGAAATATTTATGTTTTGGTTACCATAAGATTCTGTACAGTTTGTGATACCATCATTGTCATTATCGATATCAATGTTATCATTAGCCAAGTCATTATCCATATTAGTAGGACAATTGCTCACTGGAATTCTATCTGATATTAATGTAGTTCCACAAGCAGAAATAGTAGCCGATAAATGATAATAACCAGGCTGAGTTGGACGGTAACTAGGTAATTCAGATTCTGGTCCAGTTAACTCAAAGTCGTTAAAAAACCATTTGTACTTATCAAATGAGGAAATAGAACTAGAGCCTAAAATAATATTTGGAATGCAATTAGAAGAAGATATATCTAATTTGGTTAAACTTACATCAGGTTTAAAAGTAAATCCAGAATAATAACCTCCATGAGTAGCATTGACATTTGAGCCAAAGTAGGAGAGATATAATTGTTTTGTTGAGAATACAGAAATGTTTCCAGACAATCCTGTTATTTTATAGGTTTTATAAGCTGTATTACCAATAACATCAAATGGTCCTTGAGCAGTTACTGAAGAAGGTAAAGTTGCATATGTATAATTGATTCCGTTTAATATAAAACTTAAATCAGCACCTGTTTCTGTAACTATATTTACACCATTATTTGTTGTAAATTGAAAGTCTCCAACATTATCAATAAACGGTATATTATCTATAATGTTTGGTGTTTCACAACTTAATGGCGGGACAAAATACATTTCTTGGTTGGCTTGTGTATTTCCACCAATTCCTTGATAAGCAAATATGTTTTTGTTGCTTTTTACATATAAATTTCCAGAAGGACTATAGTTAGATCCATCTAGAGCTAGATATTGACCAGCGTTTAAAATGTAATCTGGAGTATTGGTGTTGTCATTTAAAAATATTTTTGTGTCGTTTTCATGAGCAATTAATAAAGGTTTTTCTATTACATTAATTGTACTTGGGCCTTTAACAAAAATATATTCTTTGCCAGTTCTTTCAGCTGAAACAATTTGATCAAATCCTAAATCCACTCCTCCGCTTGTTCCATTTGAACCTACAAATGAACCACAGTTTACTGCAATTGGTTTATCGGAACTGACTAACGAGCCTATTAGTCCATTTCTATTTGGAGAAGTTAAAGTTGTAGATTTTGCGGCTAATGTATAACTTTCGCCTCTATTTAAAATAATCGGTAAGGGGTTGTTGCCACCGGGATTGTTTAATAATGCCACTCCATTTTTTATGTCACTAAAATTTATAGTAGTATTATTTTCTGTCGCTAACACAGAAATAAATGTAAGAAAAGTGGTGTTGGTAGTAAAATCGGTATTTATAAGGGAACCAATTCTAAACTGAGTTCCCAAACCAGCAATACCTTTTGATATTAATCCTCCAGCTTGATTACCTCCACCTGCTCTCAATCTAATAGATGCATAAACTTGTTCTTCGGCTTCAATTATAAACCCTTTGTCGTTTAATGGGTAACTAATATTTGCTTCATTTACAATTAGGTTTGTGTTTGTTCCGTAACCAATATCTAACCTATATGGGATACTTCTTGTTACTGTTCCATTAATAATACCAAACGAAAATATAATATATACCAATTTTGATAATTGGTTTTTTTATGTTATATTTGGACTATATTATAAAAGTAATCATGGCGCATGCAAAAATTTTGGTAATTAAGGAAACCGAAAAAGAAATAAAAAATCTGCTCAAACAATCTATTCCGTTTATTGGTCAACGTTTGAGAGTTCTGCTGATTTTGAAGCAAAACGAAAAAGTAGGGATTTCTAAACGTGAGGTTGCTAAATTAGCTGTGGTTGACCCTAATAGCGTTCAGAATTGGAGGACATTATACCTTAATTCTGGAATTGAGGGTTTGATGAAGCATCAAAAAACAGGTTTTAAGCCGTCGGCTTTTAATGCTATTGAACACAATATGTTGGAAACAAAACTCAACGACCCTCAAAATGGACTTCAAGGCTATGTTGAGCTTAAAGATTGGATTGAAAAAGAATCAGGAAGACTTTCAATTACAATACGTTGCTTTATTATTGCATCAGGAATTTTAAATCAAGTGTAAAAGTAGCCCGCAAAAGTCATGTCAAAAAAGACGAAGATCAGGGAATCTCTTTTAAAAAGACTTCGGACGAATCTGTCAAGAAATAGCACTAAATACGGTGGGTGATTTTGACTCTGTAAACTTGTATTTTCAAGATGAATCGCGTTTTGGTTTGTTCACTCGAAACGGAAAATCAGTTACTGCTATTAGTGTTAAGCCGATTTGTGCTTTCCAACAAGTTTTTAAATCAACTTGGCTTTCTGGAGCTTTTTCGCCCATAACTGGAGACCATTTTCAATTAATACTCCCACATTGCAACGCTGATAATTTTCAAGTTTTTTTAGATAATTTCTCAAAGGAAAATCCGAAAGAACTCAAAATAATGGTGCTGGATAATGGAAGGTTTCATAAGGCAAAAAAATTAATCATTCCTGAAAATATTGTTTTGGTTTTTCTACCACCATATAGTCCAGAACTTAATCCCGCTGAAAAAATGTGGGCAAAATACAAACGAGAATTTTCTAATAAATTTTATAATTCATTGGAAGATGTAGAAGATTTCATTACTAATGTCGTAAAAGCTACAAGCAAAAAAGAGGTAATGAGTATCTGTGGATATAGCTATGTATTTTTAGATAAAATTTGGGCCATATAATACATGTGTTTGGTATAATATTTTTTCCTATAATATTTATTGTAAAATTAACAGGAGTACTACTAGGTGAAGAAATGTATAAATATTGTTCTTGTGCAGATTGTATATCAGCCCCCCCAATTGGTGGGATATAATGTGTTTTGCTAAATTGGGCAAAACATGAAATCGACAAAAATGTAAAGAAAAGATATGCTATTTTTTTCATGCGCTAAAATTAATAAAAATAGTTCTATCTTTTTAACGAAAAATGGCCTTTTATTTCTTTTTCAGAATTAATTTTTAGGTTAAACCAATAATCTGTTGCGGGTAAGAGATTCCCATTAAAAGTGCCATTCCAACCAGAGTTGTTTGCGTTTAATTGTTTTAATAGTTTGCCGTAACGGTCATATATAGTAATTGTGGCATTAGGGTATATTTCAAGATTATTGATTTTCCATAAATCATTAAAACCATCACCGTTTGGAGTAAAAAAACGGGGGTAATCAAGTATGGTAATTGGAAATGTCAAATACTCACAAGTCCCATAGTCTCTTATGTAAGCTGTGTAATTTCCAACAGCTAATCCAGTAAAGAAAGGAGATGATTGGTAATTTTTCCCATCCAAAGAATAATCATAAGTCCCAGTTATCGATGGAGGTATCAATTGAACTGAATTAGCATTGCCTGAAAAATTATTTACTATGGGGATTGTTAATAGAATTGTAGATGATTTAATGCTAGTAATAGTTTGTAAGTTAATAGTAGCCGTTTCAGTGCAGCCATATGTTTTGCTGGTCACTTTTACATAAACTTTTTGGTCCGTCAAACCTGTTTTTATGAATGATGTTGGGTTTGTAATACGATCTGATAATACAGTCCCGGTTTGCGTTTCATAATATTCGATAGATATCAAACTTGAATCACCATTTTTGATGGTGGCTTCTGCTTTGGTCAAGTCAAAAAAAGCAGCTCCATTATCATCACATTTTATCAGTGAAGTATCTTTCAGTAGTATCTCGGTTGCATATTCTATTTTGATTATTCCTGTAACGGTACAACCCGCCGCTACAGTAGTTTCTACTTTATAAACGCCAGCTTCTTGGATGACTAAAGAAGAACTTGTTTCAGGAAGAAGAGTTGTTCCGTTTGAATCAGTTCTTGTCCATTGGTGAAGACCAGGGAGATTAGTATTAAGTGTGATGGCTTCTCCAAAACAAATAGGGTTATTGGTTGCAATTAATTGGTCTTGACCCAAATCTATTTTTGAAGAAAAACTACCTCCCTCTATAAAAACAGCTGAATCATAAGTATCGATAACATCATCTGCTATAACTAGTTTTATGTGGTATTTTTTTCCGGCTATTACAGCCGTTTGTGCGTTCAGAATTTTAGTTTGGCCGCTATAGTTTATTGGGCTTGTATATGTTGGGCTTGTATTTAATCTATCAAAATAAGATTCGTTTTTTGCAGCGCATCCATTTAGTCCAAGAGGATAGGGAGGAGTTAAGGCAGGAATTAGTGGACGTACATTTATAGATGAAACAGGTATTTGACCAGGAAGTACTGCTATGTTTTTATAAGTTGTTGAGTCAAATTCGCGTATTAAAAAAGCAAATCCGTCAGAAAAACGACAAGGATAATTATCCTGATATTCATTAGAAGCAAAAATGTAATTGAAACTTATGAAATTAGTTAGCGGAGTAAAATCAAATTCTAAAACTGTTGCATTTACAGATGCTATTCCTAATGCCGCGTCCAAATCTGCATCACCTTTCCATAATGTTGTTCCGCCTCCTTGAATCCTAGTAAATGGACCTATAGAATTCTTACTTGCCCAAGTACTCAAAACAATTCCATTTGTTAATGGGAAACTACCTCCATTATTATCAAAAGATCCAAAACTGTTTTTTACAGGAATTGTTGTATCGCCTTTAGTGTTTTCACCAGAAACATTTAGACAAGCGCTATTGTTTGTTAATATCTTAACAAGATCAATTGCGTTTTTAGTATCATCAATATTTATTGATTGTGCATTTAAGAGATTTGCGATGATACATAAAAACAGACTGTATAAAAAAGTATTTTTATCTGTCATAACCTTACAAAGGTATTACAAATCTCTGCTTTTTAGTAGTTTGTATGATGAAAACATAAAAAATAATGACCATAATAGGACGATAATAATAGCCGAAAAATGAACATCATAATCTTTAATACCATCAACCCCTATTTGTGTACCAATGTTTTTAACCACAGACAAACGTGTAAATGGTTCCGAAATTAAATTTGACATGGATTCCAAGGGGAAAAACTGTGTAATATAAGAAGGAATGTCACTGTCCGGAAAAATTTTGAATGTCAATATACCCTTTGCGATACCTTCTACAATACTCCAAACCAATAGAAACCCAAGTGCAAAAGCGGAACGTTTTACCAGTATTCCAAGAAATAAACAGAAGGAGAAAAAACCAACAAGTTTTACAAAAAAGGCAATTAAGTACTCTAAATCAGAAAATATAATACTTGTTTCAGTATAGGATGAGAAACTTAATCCTAAAAGTAAGCTCATTATAAAAACAAAAATGGTCGAAACAAAAGCAAATAATAATACGGTTAAAAACTTTGATAAAATGAATTCTTTTTTACTCATACCATCAATCAGGTTTTGTTTTAAAGTTCCGTAACTATATTCATTTGCCATCATTGATACGATTACAATCGCTAGGAAAAATTTTAACCAAGCAGCTATATAAGTATTAAAATGCCATATAAATGGGAAATTAAAAATTCCCATATCGGCAAGATGAAATTTAAAAAAACCAATGTCAAATTTTATTGATGCTATCAACGCAATGAAAGAAAGCAAAATGAAATAAGTTAAAGTTAGAACTCGACTGGCTTTGTTTAACCAGATTTTTTGTAATTCGATAGAAAGTAATCTTTTCATATTTTTAGTCCTTTAGTGCTGGTTTTATATTGTTTGTTAACTCTAAAAATTGTTCTTCCAGACTATTTTTACGTTTTACTAAATGATTCAGGCTTATATTGTTTTCAAATAAGAAAGCATTCAATTCTGATGCTTCTAAAGGGCTTTTTAAATAGACAAAAACTTTTCCTTCTTCATTGACAATATTTTCTGTAGCAGGATGTGTTTTTAAAATTTGGATAAGATTTTCAGTATCTGTTGCTTGTACTTCAAAGAAACCTTCGTTTGAAGTCATTCCGTCAACTGGTCCAGAATATAAAATCTCCCCTTTTCTTAAAACTAAAACATGGGAGCACACTTTTTCAACTTCATCTAATAAATGGGAAGCGAGTAGAATAGTGGTTCCTTGAGAAGCTATTTGTCTGATAATATCTCTAATCTGATGAATTCCTTGTGGGTCTAAACCATTTGTAGGTTCGTCAAGAATTAATATTTCGGGATCGTTTAACAAGGCAGAAGCTATGGCTAGACGCTGCTTCATTCCTAATGAAAAAGTGCGAAACTTACTGTCTTTTCTATCGATTAGACCTACTAATTCCAGTTTTTCCTGAATTTTTGAATAATCAATACTCTTAATTCTACAAACCAATTTTAGATTTTCCTCAGCCGTCATGTAGGGATAGAAATTAGGCCTTTCGATAATTGCTCCAACCTTTTTTAAGGCATCATGTGTTTGTATTTTTCCATCAAACCATTTGTATTCTCCTGAGGTTTTATTCACCACATTCAATACGATTCCTAAAGTTGTTGATTTACCACTTCCGTTTGGTCCAAGAATACCATAAACATATCCTTTTTTTATTTCGAAGGATACATTTTTTAGGGCTTGTAAACTGCCGTAGCGTTTGTTGAGATTATTAATTGAAAGGATGGTTTCCAAAATGTTCGTTTTTTTAGCTTTTCTATATGACGAACAAGTACGGAAATTGTTACTTCTAAAATTGAAATTAGTTTGAAATACTAATTAATTCTGTAGCAGCTTTTAATTTTTCAGCATTAATAGGTTTCAATATATAGTTTTTAACGGCAACATATTTTTTTACCATTTCAATATCCACGGGGTCAATTGAGGAAGTAACAATAAAAACTGCAATTTCTTTTTTTATTGGTATTAATATAAATTCATCTAGAAATTGCCAACCATCCAGAATGGGCATATTTAAGTCAAGTAAGATAACATCAGGTAGATTTAATGGATCATTACAATTTTTTCTCAGTTCATCTAAAGCAAGTTGTGGATTAAAAAAAGTAACTATTTCTTCGCAAAAATTACTTTTTGAAATGATCATACTCATTAATTTTACCGTCAATTTATCATCGTCGATAATATAGGTCATCTTATTTTTCATTTATAAATATTTTAAAGATGGAACCTTGTCCTTCCTGACTTTCAACTTCGATTTTTCCATTCATGACCTCAAGTTGGTTTTTAGTAATAAATAACCCAATTCCTCTCGCGTCTTCATTTCCATGAAATGTTTTGTACATTCCAAATATTTTATGCCCGTTTTTAATTAAATTTATTCCTAACCCATTGTCCTTGAAACTTATAATTGTGAAATGTTCATTGACCTCATAACCAATTTCTAAAACAGCTTTTCGCTCAGGAGATTTGTATTTTACCGCGTTTGTAAATAAATTAAGTAATATACTGTCTAAGTAAGCAGGAATAACACTCACAGTTAGATTATCTGGGATAGTATGAATTATTTCTATTTGACTTTCCAAAAGGATTAATCTCAATGCCATTTTTGTTTTTTCGATTTCATCTTTCAATCGAATATTCTTTTTTTCTATATTGGTGTTTTTCTGGATTGTGATGATTTCATTTAAATACTCAATAGTTTCAGACAATTTTTCGGTTCCTTCTCTAAACATATCGATATAAGAGAATTTTTCATTTATATCTTCAGTATTTTCCATAACATCCAAAACCATAGATAGATTACTAACATGAGAACGGATGTTATGTGAAACGATATGGGAAAAATTAAAAAGTTTATTATTTTGTTGACTAGATACTTCTAATATTCTTTTGAGTTCTAATTCCTTTTCTTTCGCTGATGTTACGTCTCTACCTACACATATGAATTTAGTACAGTTCCCTTTTTTGTCAAATACAGGTGTAATATTGAATTCAAACCAAAAATTCTCTTTTTGTTTATTATAATAGAGTATGATACTTTTTAAATCTTTTTTATCCTTAACAGCTTCTCTTATTTCATCAAAAGTTTTTAAATCTGTTTCTGGGCCTTTCAATAAGTAACCCGTTTTTTTGTTTAGTATTTCAGCCATATTAAACCCTGTAAGCTTTAAGTAAGCTTTATTAGCCCAAAGAGCTTCTCCCTCAGGATTTGCAATAATAATGGCATCTGTTGTTTCAGAAGCAACAAGTGACAACATATTCAAACTTTCATCTGCATTTTTACGTTCACTTATATCTCTAAAAAAACAGACTAAATAAGCTTTGTTTTTAACTGTAAATTTCTTTCCGGATGCAACTTCCACAGGAATTATTTTTCCGAATTTTGATTTTAGATAAGTCTCTTTTACAAAGTAGTCGTCTTTATTTAATTGATTTGCCAAGAATATTTTAATCTCTTTTCTTTTGTTTACCGGGAATAATTCGAAATTGTGTAACCCTATTATTTCGGAGCAGTTGTATTCAGTAAGTTCATAGAATCTGGAATTACAGTCCGTAATAATTCCAGTTGTAGAGTCAATAATAAGGATGGCATCATTTGCACTGGAAAAAACCGAAGAGAATTTTTCAACACTTAGTTCGAGTTTATTTATCAGATTCTGTTCTTTTGTAATATCTTGAAAAGAACCAAATATTCTTGTAGCTTTAGTATCTTTGAATTCTACCCGACAGATGCATTTTACATATTTAATGTTGTCTTTAGCCGTTATAATTTGGAATTTTTCTTCAAATGAAATCCCTTCTTCAATTGCTTTTTTTATATGCATTTTGAATTGTTCCCTAATTTCACCTTCTGGGAAAAAATTATTTGCATAACCTCTAAATGGCTTGAAATCTTCGGATACTTCAAGAATGCATTTTGTAACGGTGTCCCAATAAACCTGATCAGTTTCTAAGTTTACTTCCCAAATACCAATTTTAGCGGTTTTGGCCGCATTAATATAGATTTCATGCTTATTTGTCATAGTAGGTAATAGGGTAAAAGATGTTTCTTCGTGGCATTCAAATTTAAAACAATTATATTCTCGACTACTTTTTTTGGACAATATTATGTATGTTAATTTATTTTTTCGTCTTTGATAAAACGGTAAGTTACTGGTTGTTAGTTGTTATTGTGTTTATTTGAAACAAAGAAATTTATTTTAAAATAGAATTTTTCTTACTGTATTAAGTTTGGCTTTTTAATTGTTCAATTTATATTTTTATGACAGTTGTAATTTTGTAAAAATTGGTCTATTAAAAACAAGTTGTTTTTGTTTTGAGTAAGTTTCCCCTTAAATTAATGTAAATTTGCAATAAATGCATATAATATGAGTGACTCGTCAATACTTTTTAAAAAACCATCCTATCCTATAAATAAATCTCTTTTTGAATATTTGGAACGGTTTGATCGTATCTCAAAAGTTTCTATTTGTTACGATGATTTATTACGTTTTTCAGGTGCGATTAACGTTTATGATAAACAGGACAAGGATACTTTATGGGCTAGGGTCTTTTATAATGAATTTGAAAGGAATGAAATTGATTTGAATTTAAAAAAAATCTATACACTTTTACATTCAGACGGTAATTCAGAGACAATTAAATTTTTGAATGTTGATGCGATAGATTATTGCACTTTTGGGAATTCTAAGCCCTTTAGGATAAAAGTAAGAAATATTCTTAATGATAATTATGTTCATTTCTATATTAAAAAAGCAGATGCTTCCCGTATTTATGGACTCGAATTAGAGCACATTCTGTCTCCGGATAAGATTAATTTTTTGGTTTACGAAGATACTTTAATTGAAGAGCATATAATAGGAATTCCTGGAGATGTATTCATTGAAACGTTACTTCAAGAATGTAATGAAACTGAAAAATCTCAAATTGCTAAGGAGTTTGTTAAGTTTAATGAACGTTGTATGATTCGGCTTTTAGGAGATATGCGGGCATATAATTATGTTATTGTGCCAATACATGATTTTGACCAAGTGGTTTATAAAATACGTCCTATCGATTTTGATCAGCAATGTTACGAAGGAAACTTCAAAATATACCGTCCCCAGTTCTTTAAAGAGAATTACCCTATGGTGAAATTGGTCAAAGATAAATTACAAGAAAGTTCTGTTGAACAATATAAAAACGAGGAACGTTCCGCTTTGGCCAAAAGGATTCTTTCTGCCGAAACACGTATCAAAAGATTATTGAAAATCATGGGGAACGATCTTATTGCTCCTGACGAGCATGTAGAACAATTAAAAATGGATTTATATCGGTATACAAATGATCTAAATTTTAAAAATGCAAAACGAATGGGTAATGTATTGAGTGCGGCTTTTAGATTTGTAACAAGAAACTTTAAGAATGCCAATTTATTTAGACCCGGTTTTTAGTAAATATTCTTTGATTGTTTTTATTTTTTTTCGAATATGAAAAACCACCTTTTTTTATTTTCTTCAATTTTTTTATTGTTGTCATGTAAGCAAGACAGTAATTCAATTGTCACTATTTATACATTACCTAAGAGCTTAAAAGAAGTTTCTGGAATTAGCTATTCTACAACTTCAAAATTACTATGGACGCTAGAAGATAGCGGTAATGAAAACAAAATTTATGGCTTAAATTCTACGGGTAAAATTGAAAAGGATATTACCATTGACAATACTTTGAATATTGACTGGGAGGATATTACAAAGGACAGAGAAGGGAATTTATACATAGGGGATTTTGGCAACAATGACAATATTAGAACGGATTTATGCATTTATAAAATTGACAAAACTTCACTAGTAAACAATAATGCGGTTCCAGTTTATAAAATAGCATTTGATTACCCTGAACAGATACAATTTCCTCCAAAAAAGAAAGGGTTGTTTTATGATGTCGAAGGTTTCTTTGAGTTTAAAAATAATTTCTATTTGTTTACCAAAAACAGAAGTAAAGGTTATGATGGAACAGTTTTTATTTATAAAGTTCCTAATGCTCCTGGAATGCATAAAGCACAATTAATTGGGGAATTTAAGACTTGTTCTGATTATGATAATTGCGCAATTACAAGTGCCGCAATAAGTCCTGACGAAACCAAAGTTGTTCTTTTGAGTCACAGCAAAATTTGGCTTTTCGAAAATTTCTCCTCCGATGATTTCCTCTCGGGAACTAAGACCGAAATAGAATTACAACATTATTCTCAAAAGGAGGCCATCTGTTTTAAAGACAATACAACTTTATTGATTGCCGATGAAAGAGTTAAAAAAACAGGAGGTAAACTTTATGAAATTAATATCAATAAACTAAAATCCAAACCCTAATCCAAAGCTAATTCTTGCATCATCATCAGTGCTCTTAAAAAACGCGACTCTTGCAGTGACTATATTTAGTCCATTTAGCCATAATCCACCACCAACAGATTGATGCCACATATCTGATGTTTCGCCATCAAGCCAAATTCGGCCATAATCATATCCGCCAAAAAGACCGTACGACATAGGGATCAAATTTTTTCTTATTTTTCCAATTGTAAAACGCAAATCACTACTTTGAAAAAAAGATTTATTCCCTAAAAAACGTTCGTTTCTAAATCCTCTTAAATCATAATCCCCACCCAATGTGGCCCCTTGATAGAATTCGAAATTATTGTTCAGTATCGCTTTTCCTTTTAATAAAGTAGCCAATACAATTTTTCCGTCCCTATCTATTTTATGATTAAAATTAAGTTTGGCTTCCAGCGTGGTGAAATTTCGGTTTGTCTCTTTTAAATTAATTTTCCAACTACCGGCAAGCGAAAATCCCATTCCTAAAGTAGGAAGCGAAGGGTTATCATAATTATCATAACTGTACTTTAGTGTCGTGCCTGCAAATTGTTGCCTTTCAAAAACTATTGGATTTACCGTGTTTGAAAGGCTTATAAATCGATTGGGTGTTTGGTCAATTTCAATATTTTCAAATGATGTTTGGATTTGGAACTCACTTCCAAGTCTTCCGATTTTTTTAAACTGCGGTGCTATTTTTAGCATAGCAATACGCACTCGATTGTAATCCATTCCAAAAGCATCATCATCATTTAAGGTTTCATTCCCGTATCCAAAATAATTAATCGAAAAATTAGGGCTTGTAAATCGGGTTTCCAAATTGAAATCCCATTTCCCTATTGATTTTGGAGAATGTATATCATAAATTAATTCAAAACCATCTGTAGCAAAATAATAATTAGCTTTTAATGTGTGTTTTTGTGTATAAGGGTTTTGGCTAAATTTGTTAATGATGTAGTTTGCAATAATACCAATTTTAACACCGTCATCAGGATTGAAACCCAGCATCGGTAATCCTGAAAACGAATTGTATTTTGGCTTTTTATAATCGTAAAGATTCGTTTCGTAATTATCAGTTAACTGTTTTTTAGTTTTGGAGTCAATGTTAAACGTATTCTCTTTAGACTTGAAATCATGAATTTTAATTCGGTTTCCATTTTCTACTTTATAAATGTCATGGTTTTGACCACCTATTAAACGAATATTAATTTTTGAATTCGTGTTCCCTTTTATATCAAACTCATCATCATCATCAAGACCATATATCCATAGATTTTTGGTTTTAGAACTAGTAAATTCTTTTTTATAGACTAACTCATCTCCTTCTTTTTTTATTCTATAAACGGCAACTTCAATATTGTTATTGGAAATTCGATTGATAATGAATTTGTCCTTTTTATTTGTTCCGACAATTAAAACTGTTTTCTGTAAAACTTTATAATATATAGAAGCATAGGTTTCTAAATCTTTTTTTCGAATTTTTAATTTTTGCTTAATGCTTTCAATCGTTTCATCTTGAACTTCTGTGGGAAGGTTATTAAAAGCATTGTCAATATCTTCGTTCGAAAGGTTTTCTTGGATATATCTTGCTTGATTTACCCAGTCTGCTTCTGTTGCAGTTTTGAGAAAAGCAAGGTCTAAAGGATACGGTTCCCTATTAAACCATTTTGCATTTTTGATTTCATTTTTGAAAGTCTGCATGTGGCGTAAAGCGGGAATATTCATTAAAACAGCAAGCAATGCACCATCATATTTTGAAAATGCTTGATCTCTGTCTCGCGGAATAGGCTTGTAAATGATTTTGTCCCCTTCTTTATATTCTCCCCAGCGCCATTGATCATAATGTCTGTCCCAATCGCCAATAAGCATATCAAATAATCTCGCTTTTATATAGGATGGTTCATCAACACTGTATTTTTCATCCTTTTGAAGTTTTTTTAATAAATCATCTGTGCTGATTATTGTGTCTGGATATCCAAAACTCTTCAAGTCTTTTTGTCCATCAGATGGTCTTTCTTCCAGCATATACAATTCATTCCCAAAAGAAGTATTGTATTCTTCCAATGCTTTTTGTTTCGGGATGTAATATAAAACGGGATTGCTATGAGAAACACCTATTTTATCTGCCAAATTCCCCACTGCAAAAGGAGTGTATGGGTGAGAAGTTGTATAGAAATCATAAAGAAAATTTTCAGCATATGTATTTTTAAATTCTTCTTCAACAAATTGATCCTTAAAAGCAACAGACTGTAAAAAACGAGAAACGCTTTTTTTTATCGCACGCATGGCGTATTCTTTTCCGTTTTTATCAATTAGTTGTAATGATTTTGATTGATGTCCTCCACCAGCACGTTTTGGTGTTAAACCTCCAAAAAGAGTGTCTAAAACAGCAGTTTTAACTTCGATAGGAAGTGAGTAATATTTTCTATAATGTTCTCCAAAAATAAAATTATGAATTCCTGATTTAGAAGTCATTTCAGTAGAATATATAGTTGTTTTTGTTGAAGAAGGGAAAGTAGTAGGGTAGTAGTTGCTATCTATTTTTATTTTTGAATCTAAAATAGTTTTCTTAAAAAGTATTTTTTCTTCTTTTTTTTCAGTTCCAATAAAATTCAATTGTACCGCACCGTTTTCAAATACGTTTAAAGTTGCAAAACCATTTCGACCATAAGTAAAATCATTTGGATTCACTGCTTTTGCTGCTTCTGATTTTGAACCGGCTCCGCTTATAATTTGTTTTATGTTTTCATTTTCTATGAATTGTAGATTATGATCGTGACCAGATACGACAATTACATTATCTTGGGTTTGCAGTAATGTTTTAATGCGTTTTGTTAAAATAGTGTACTGCTTGTTTTGAAGATCTTGCGGACTTATTCCGGATGTTTTTCGAATAAAATTAAGAATAGATCCTAAAACGGGAAGCGGAATTTTATTGCCTAACGGAAATAACTGCTTTTTTAAGGAGTAATGGCCGCCGTGGCTTCCATTAGTCATTAAGGGATGATGTAACGCCAGAATGACGATTTTATCTTGATTTTTATTTAAGAGGCTTTCTAATTCTTCAAATAAACCTTCTTTAGTTTTTATATCGCAATTGTCATTTATTGTTGGTGTTTTCTCCCAGTCTTGCAGGAACCATTGACTGTCAATTGTGATCAGGATTACTTGATCATTTATTTTTATGTCATCTATTGCGCATGCATTTTTTGGTAAAAAAGATTTTTTGTCTTTTAGGTATTCAGTAACAAATTTCTCTTGTCGTTCCAGTCCTTTAATTCCGTTGTACCAGTCGTGATTTCCTGGAATAAAAATGGTTTTTCCTTTAAAACCTTGAGATAAGTCCAATTGATTCGTTAACTTCTTTTCAGCAATAAGTTGTTCTTTTGGGGTATCTTTGCCGGGCATTCCTTTTGGGTAAATATTATCACCAAGGAATAAAAGCGTGCTGTTTTTTTTTGCTATTTCTAATTTTGAATGAAGTAGTGATAGCGTATTTCTGGAATCACCTTCGTCAGTATTTCCCGCATCTCCTATTAAAAAGAAAGTGTGTGCAATTTTTAAAGTATCTAATTCATTTTGAGGTTCTGCTTGTGCTGTTTTGTTTCCATATTGTGCATGATGAGTCGCGCAGGATTGTAGCAATATGAGTATTAGGAAGATGCAAGAATGCATTTTGTTTAGGATAAAACGTTTTTCCGAAAACAATTTCATAATTTAGTAGTATAAAAATTTGTTTATGAATCTTATTGATCAAGCCGAAGATTTTGTCTTTAATTTACTCAAAGATAAACTTTCCATAGCATATACCTACCATAATTTCACTCACACTTCTGAAGTAGTTAAAGCTGCAATTATTCTTTCTGAATCAGAAAACTTAAGTGAATCAGACAAAGAGACATTGTTAATTGCTACATGGTTTCACGATACAGGTTATATAAGTGGTTGTAATGAGCATGAAAGTTGTAGCATACAATTTGCCTCTGATTTTTTAAGCACTAAGGGAAAAACGGACGACTATATTAATAAGGTTGCCACTTTAATTACAGCAACTACTTATAATTATGAACCTCAAAGTATTCTGGAAAAAATCATTAAAGATGCTGATTATTCTCATTTTGCCAGTGATTCTTATCTAGAAATATGTGAGTTGTTGAGAAAGGAATGGGAAAACACACAAGATAAAAAATATGCCGACTTAGAATGGGCGAAGGTTAATTTATGTGAGTTGTCTCAATGTCATATGTATTATACGGACTATGCGATTAATAACTGGCAAATTTTGAAAGAAAAAAATATAATGCAAATACAGAATTCTATAAAAATGATGGAAGATGGTACTATAGAGCACTTAGCTACAAGTGACAAGAAGAAAAAGAAGAATAAAGAAATTAAACCTGAGCGCGGGATTGATACTTTATTTAGAGTAACCTTGAATAATCATACGCGTTTAAGCGGTATTGCAGATAGTAAAGCGAATATCCTACTTTCAGTAAATGCAATAATTATTTCAATAGCACTTTCTTCTTTAATCCCTAAATTAGATAGTCCTAATAATGCACATTTAATTTACCCAACGTTTATAATGTTAATGTTTAGTGTTGTCTCGATTATATTTGCCATTCTTTCGACACGTCCTAAAGTTACCAGCGGTACTTTCAGCAAACAGGATATTGATGAAAGAAAAGTGAATTTACTTTTTTTTGGGAACTTTTATAAAATGCCTCTCGAAGAGTATGAATGGGCAATCAATGAGATGATGAAGGATAGAAATTATCTTTATAATTCAATGATTAAGGATTTGTATTTTCTAGGTGTAGTTTTAGAGAAAAAATATAGATTGTTGAGAATAACTTATAACATTTTTATGATAGGAATAATCATATCAGTGATAGCATTTGTAATTGCTTTCAATGCAGGAAGAGTTTAATTCAATTCATCTAATAATTCTTTATATGTGTAATTTGGTGAAGTAGTGTCTTTTTTTACGTTGACCACTTTTACTCGAATGGCTCTTAAACCGGACACACCCTGTAAATCTTCAACCTCAAATTTCTCTATGTTGGGTTCTAAGATATTCTTAAATTGCAAGAACTTAATGTATTTTAAATACTCTGTTTCTTCTTTATTATTCGAATAAACGATAGTTATTTTTTCTTTTTCGGTAATGCGTTCTTTCGTCCCTTTAATATGTGCTTTGTCAATACGTTTTTTTACCACTTCGTATCTGGCATTATATGTTCCATCAACGTCAAATCGTTTTTCATCCATTCTAAATCGGATTGAAATAGGGGAGCTAAAAACTAATATTAATGAGGTAACATCCAGTTTATAGGGTAAAGTTGATTTTAACTGGAAGTGTTCCTGTTCCATTTTGCATAAGGTTTGAAGCTGCCATAATCTTAGATTACTTAGATACATAAGATCAAACGGTTGCGCAGGTGTTATTGATGCTCCTATATAGAGATTGTGTTCAACACCGTCAGTTTTAAATCTTTCGTAATAATGCGGAAAAATATTTTGTGCCTCAGCTTGTTCTTTGTCAAGAATAGCGGCTAGTTTCTTGTTTATTTTAGACATTGCATCATCAAAATCCTTTCGGGAATGATATAACATCTCCGTTTTAATATCTAATTGCTCCAAATAGGCATCTATTTGATTTTGAATATCTTTCTCTGGTTTTGAATTTCTTAATATTGGATGTATTTCTTTTTGGATGTAATTTTGAATTTGCTGCTCCGTGTCTGCTTTTAATTCAAATTCCAAATCATTATAATACGAATGTAGTTCAAATTTTCTTTGTTCTAATAATGGAAGTGCGGTGTTTTCTTTTAAATGGTCAAAAAGTTCCAACAAAGTTTTTAACTGATTTTTTAAATCTGTTTTCACTGTTTTATTTCTGTGATCTGACGAACCTTTGATATCGATTTGTCCATATAATGGATAAACATCTTTGAATACAATTTCTTTAAATATATAATCTTTGTTTTTCTTTTGGGTCTGAAAATATTTTTGTGCTTCTTTTCTAAATTTCCAATTGACACTTGAATGAATAGTAGTGTATTCTCTCTGAATTATAGCCTCAATTTGATGTTGCATATCAATATTGTATCTTTCCATAGTATCAACCAGATAAGGTAAGATTAAATCAAGATTGTTAGCATTGATACTATTTAATTCCCTAGGTTTAGAAGACACTAATTCTATAATTCCTAAAAGGATATCGTTTTTTACTATTGGCGCTAAGATACAACTTTGAATTCCTTGTTTAAGCAACTGTTTTCCAAGTTTTTCATTTCCAGGAATCTGAGCAAATTTTGCAGTATTCGAAATTGAAAAAGGTTTTTTAGCATCTAGTATTCGCTCTAGGGAACAACCAAATATTTCATTTTTACAATCTACTTCATCTATGCCAAGGAGAACAAAACTTTCTAGGTCCCCTTTCTCATAAGGTGGTTTTGTGAATTTACTTTCCTCTTGATTGTAAACCATAAATCCTACTCTTAAATCAGGTACTTTAAAGATAGAGCGAAAAATAGTATTGATGTCTGTATTGATTTGTGCCTGTTCTGTTTCGTTTTTAAGAAGGTTTGTTTTTAAGTTTGAAACTGCATTTTCAACTGAAGCATCAAATAAAATTACAATCCCAAAACCTTTTAAAATCCAACTATCTACCGGAAATTTTTCTTTCCATAAATCAATATCATCATAATTGTCCATCAATAAATCGATGTCATCAGGGGTTAGTGAAAGAGCATTCTCTGTTGGTGTGATTTCTATAAAATCAGCATTGTATAAAATACGATAGTGTTTTAGAATACCATTTGAATCTGGAATATCATAAAACAAGGGTTTGCTAAAATCTAAATGTTGACCGTAGTAGGAATTTAATATCATACTACAACTCATTATATAAAACTGATGTTTATCAAAATCTCTTATAGTCATATCAAAAGTACCTCCAGCATCTTTTAATATTTTTCGAAACCTTTCGGAATAGTTAAACGTTAAATTTTGAAAAGGAATTGTAACTGCTTTTATTTCATTATTTGTCAATGCCGTTGGGAACAAGTCAGCTAATAAATATTTAATAAGCGTTTCGTTTTTCTCAATGACTGAAAAATCTTCAATTCCCGACCTGAATTCCGGTATAGGTTCAATTTCCTTCAGTAATGCTTTTGCATAATTAGAACGATAATCAACATCAGTCAATGCAATTTGCTCCAAAGATTCAATCAGTTTATGGAATGAAATTTGGGTTTTAAAAGGACTTTCTTTGAATAATTTGGTGTTCATTTTGAAACTTTATTAGAATGTAAATTTACAAATAAACTTACTCAGTTTTCAGGTTTTAAAGCGGAATGTAAAATTAACAAAAAAAAAACTCCAACTATTTTCAGTAGTTGGAGTTGGAAAATGTTCTTAAGGTTGGTATTCAATAATTAGATTTGGGGAAATCTTTATGGTAAGGATATATTAGAATATCGCTTTTAGGTTCAATGTAAAATAGATAATAAAATTACATGCTAAGTTTTATTAAAAACTTATTTGTAAATAGATATTAAACTTGCTTTGTAATTCATTCGCCTTTTTAAAAGATGAATACAATGGATCATTAGTAGTATAAGCATCTCTATATATTTAAGTGAGAATTAATATTTTTATTTAATGTAAAAATGATAACATTAATTTTAGAAGGATTCTTTTTTTAAATTGTTTATACTCAGTTTGTTTACGGTAAATTTGGGACTTCGAAAATACAATATTAACGTATTAAAAACATAAATAATCGATTAAAAGCATTAAAATAATCAATAAGTAGGATATAGCTTTCGTTTAAAGGATTTTATTCCCTGCTTGTTTAATGGTCAAAATTTTCCATAAAAAAATCCCCAACTACATTTTGTAATTGGGGATTGTGTTTTTTATTTTAAGAGATTATGACTTCTCTTCTTTGTTGAAGTAAACTAAATAGTAGTACATCTGTTTTTCTTCATCCCAACCTTTTTCCACAAATTTCTCTGCGCTTTCTGGGTTGATGAAATCCATTTTAATCTGGATATGTGTGTCTAGATTGATTACGTTTTTAATTGACTTTCTTGCGTCAGTTACTGCAGCATTTGCGATAGGAAACGAAGTGACATCTTCAATGCTGTATTTCTCTCCTTTATCAACTTTATAGTTTTTAAATTCAGGGATTAAATCAGGATTGTCAAGAACTTCATTTAAGAAATTAGTTTCTTCAAATTGGTCGTTTTTAGCAAAGTAATTTACGGAACGGTTCATAAACATTACTTCCTCTTTTTTATCTTCAGCAGGGAAAACAACATCTTTGGCAAAACCTTGACAAAATTTCAAATATTTCTTAGTGATGAAATTTTCATCTTCAAATGCATCTACCGAAAGAAAATGCTCTAACCAATATCTTGCATCATAACGATTGCTATCAACGGTCAGGATTTTATAACCTTCTTCTTTCTTGAAATTAAAAATGATACAACCTTTATCAAGTTTGTTAAGATTAATTCCCTGTTGTAAGATCATATCTAAATGCGTTCCTTTTTCTTCAAATTGTAAAAAGTCAGCTTGTAATTCACTTTTAAAAATCCCAATAGCATCTACAACATTGTTGTCGATATTTACATTAGTAAGATGAGTAATATAAACTTCACCATTCTTGATATGTGGATGGTTTGACTGCTCGTATAAATGTTTGGTTATGTTTTTTGAAACTTCATGTATGCTTCCTGGATTTTCAAAAATCTCAGTGGCATATTTGTACATATCATTGTAATCTAAATCAACTTCATGTGCAAACTGAAAATAGTTCTCCTCTTTTTCTCGAAATGGTTTCAAGAAAAACTCTTTCATAAGAGGTACAATTTCATCATTAAGACTAAAAGGTTGCTCTGATAAAAAGATGGCTTCATTACGACTTTTGTTCCCAACGCGATGAATGGAAAGCGTCTCAATGTGTGTGTTGAATAAGTTGATCATTAGTAGTGAGTTTCAAAGTTTCAGAGTTTCAGAGTTTTAAAAAAAAACGATTATAATTCCGTTTTAATTTTTCGACAAAAAGAACTTATCATTCTTTCTACTTCTCTGCTATCTTCGTATGTTTTGTTAAATTGTAATTGGTTAATATATTTTAGATTAAAAGCAATTTCAAGTTGCGTTTGCATTTCAAATAATGATGCTACAGCAATATTTAAAAATTTCAAATAATCTTTGTTTCCGTTTCTTCCGTAACCCTCAGCAATGTTGCTAGGGATTGATATTGCACTTCGTCGCAATTGAGAGGTAAGTACATAAATTTCGTCTTTTGGAAAATTGTTAGACAAAGCGTAAATTTCTGTAACGAGTACCATTGATTTTTGCCATATTAATAAATCTCTAAATGTTCCCATATATTTTTTATAACAGCTATAATCTTTGAAACTCTGAAACTCTGCCCCTTTGATACTTTAAATATCTAATTCCAATTTTCTTCAAATCCATAATCCTCAAAACTGTCGTCTCCTTCAAACATATCTAGGTCATCCTCATCTAGACCATCTTCAAATTCATCGTTGTAATCATCTGCATTATCAGCTTCGAAGTTTTTTTCCATTGCCTCATCAGGCATTTCCCCGTGTGAGAACAAAGTTTCTGGATAAATGTTTCCTGCAACTTGATCTTCAATAGCTGCAAGTTCAACAAGGAAAGTCCACATATTGATGAAATCGTAAACGTATATGATTTTGTTGTTTTCTTTGTCTAATATGTCCGATAGTGCATAATCGCTCATCGTTTTAGTTTCGCCGATAACGTCTCCAGTGTCGAAAAGCGGAATTTCATCCTCTTGATTCCAGGTTTCATCGCAAGTATAGAAAGAAGCTACTTCCATACCATCAAACCCAAAAGAATTGAAAATTGCATTGTGTAAATCTTCTAAAGTGTCTTCTTCAAGTATTGCAATATCTCTAAAAATATCTTCTTCTGCATCTAGAATTACTCTGAACTTGTAAACCATAATCTTTGTTTTTAATGAAAGGTCAAAGGTAAAATTTAATTTTAGATATAGTTTTAAGAAATGTGATTTGTTGATAAGATTTTTGACTATTTCTCGTAAAACTCTATCGGTAAATCATCTGGATCTGAAATAAAGAAAAAACGTTTGCCTGTATGTTCATCAACTCTAATCGTTTCAGATGAAATGTTGTTTGAGATTAATAAATCCCGATTTTTCTCAATATCATTCACTTCAAATGCTAAATGACGTAATCCTGTTGCTTCCGGTCTTGAAGTTCTTTTAGGCGGATTTGGGAATGAAAAAAGTTCAAGAACATAGATTCCGTTCAAAGACAAATCCAATTTATAAGAATCTCGTTCTTCTCTATAAATTTCCTGTTTGATTTCCAAACCCAAGATTTCAGTGTAAAAATGTTTAGACTTAGGGTAATCAGAACAAATGATAGCAGTATGGTGGATCTTATAAAGTTCAAGCATTATTGAATTGTTTTTTTATATAAAAAGCGCATAGTACAATCCAAAACAGAATACTAATTTCGATGACTCTTTGTATTAGTCCTTTGTAAGGGGAATTTAGATTTGTATTTAATATAAAAACAAAAATAAAGCTCACTAATGAAAGTATATAACTCCAATTTGAAAAAGGAACTCCATTCTCCCATTTTCTAGATTTAATGGCAATTAGAAATATTGAACCCGGAACAATGCAATAAGTAAGGAAACCACTAAGGTTGTGAATAATTTGAGATAAACTAGGATTGATAAATTCAGGGTTACAACCAATGTCACAGTTGAAATAACCACAAATTATAGTGCCTAATCCATAGCTTAAACCGATTCCAATAAAGCCAGCATTTTTCAGTGAAGATTTAGGGGTTTCTTTTATTGCAAAAAATGAAAATAATAAAAATAAAACCCCGGATGGAATGTATCCTAAATACCTAATTAAATCTGCATTTGGAGCTTCGACCGCGTATAATTCACTTATGAATTGTGAGTAATTGTTGTAATTTGGATGTAAAAACGTTCCTATTATAGTTGTTAGTACAAATAGAACTACTCCCGTAATCCCAATTGAATATGCTTTAGATGTAATCATACGTATTATTCTAAATATAGCATTGTGGGTAAATTTTCTTCAGGATTTTCTATCAAAGCCTCTGTGTGTAATTTGTCAATTAGCATTTTTGTTTTTTCGATAGAATCAATTTTAAACATAAAGAAAACTTCATTTTCGTTATCCGCGTTTTGCCAAATGTTTTCTAAATACATTCCTTGGGAAGCGTGATATTCTTTGTCTTTTTCTAAGATTTCGGCAATAAAATCTATTGGAACATTACTTAGTTTAGCTAATAAATGGGGCATATTTTATTGATTTAGTTTCCGATTGATTTTTGCCGGATTTCCCACGGCCATAGAATTATCAGGAACATCTTTAGTAACTACTGATCCTGCACCAATAACACAACCTTTTCCAATGGTCACACCTGGACAAATTATAGCATTTCCACCTATCCAGCAATCATCGCCAATGGTTATGGGTTTTGAAAGCGAATGTGTTCTACGTGTTTCGGCATCAATAGGGTGTGTCGCTGTGTACAATTGAACTCCGGGGCCAAACAACACATTAGATCCGATAGTTACTTTTGAAGCATCCAAAACGACGCAGTTAGTATTGAAATACACATTTTCGCCACAATGAATATTATAACCGTAATCACAGAAAAAAGGTGGCTCCACATAAAAATTAGAAGCTGTATTTGGGATTAATTCAGCAAGCAGCAACCGAGCTTGTTTTGTAATTCGGTATTCCGTTACATTCAATCGATGGAGCAGATTCTTTGCTTTTCGGCGGTCTTTTCTAAGTTCGTCATTACCGGAAAGATATAATTCCCCAGCCATCATTTTTTCTTTTTCGGTTTTCATAAAAGGCGAATTGTTAGGGTAAATGTAAATGAAATTGCAGAAGATTACAACTCATCCCTAAATAATGACAACTCAGTCAGAACTTTTTTTGCACTTCTATTTTCTAATTGATATTTGCTTTATCAAAATCAAGATATGAAATGAGCATAACGAAAATTCGATGCAAACGCGAATGAAGATATGCGAATTACATATTCCATTAAGAATAAGTATTATCTACATATGAAATCAACAATTCAAAAACTCAATCAACTAACCAGTGGTAAATTCTTTATTAATTTTGCCCTTCTTTTATTTTCAATAACAACTTTTTCTCAGGCAACATTATCAGGAAAAGTAGTCGATGAAAAAGGGAAGCCTGTTGCTGGCGCCAATATTTATATAGAAGGAACTTATGACGGGGCAACAGCAAACGAAAAGGGAGACTTTAATTTTACAACTGACACCAATGGAAAACAAACATTAGTGGTGAGCTTCTTAATTTATGAAACAACAAAAAGGATTGTAGATGTCGCTAATTTTCAAAATACAACCATAATACTAAAAAACAATATCAACTCACTTGATGCGGTTGTCATTACGGCTGGAACGATGCAATCCGGTGATAAAGCACGGGTTTCGGTATTGAAACCGTTAGATATTTTAACCACAGCCGGTAATCCTGGAGACATAATCTCAGCTTTTAAAACTTTACCAGGAACTCAAATTGCTGGTGAAAGCGGAAAACTATTTGTACGTGGTGGAGAAGCCAATGAAACCCAAACTTTTATTGATGGAATTCGTGTTGCTCAACCGTATCTTCAAACGGGTAATAATGTTCCAACACGCAGTACGTTTTCTCCTTTACTCTTTGAGGGAACAACTTTTTCAGCTGGAGGATATTCAGCTGAATATGGGGAAGCACTTTCTAGTGTTTTAATTATGAATACCATCGATGAACCCGACAATGAAAAAACAGATGTTGGTTTGATGTCAGTGGGATTAGGAGTGGGAAATACCCAGAAATGGAAAAATAACTCATTAAGCTTCAATACGCAATATATTAATTTGAAACCCTATCAAGGGCTGTTGCCTGATAATATCGAATGGAAGAAACCGTATCAATCCATTGGTGGAGAAAGTGTTTTTCGCCATCATTTTGAATCAGGATTGTTGAAAGTATATGTTTCTTTTGCCAATGCTAATTTCGAATTAAACCAAGAGGATATTAACAGCATTGATAAAATTAAATTGGACAATAAAAACAATAATTTTTATACTAATACTTCATATAAAGGGTATTTGGGTTCGAATTGGAAAATTGAAACAGGTTTTAGCTTTGGTTACAACCAAAACAAAGGTCTTTACGATATAATTAATTTTGATACACAGGAAAAAGCGTCTCATTTAAAGGTTAAAATTCTAAAACCGATTTCCCGAACGGTTAAGACTTCTTTTGGAGGAGAATATTTTAATACGGATTTTGACGAAAAGGCCAATGGTTTTAGAAGTGAATTCAATTCAAATTTGGCCGCCTTATTTTCTGAAACAGATGTTTTGTTTTCGAAAAATTTTATTGCAAAAATTGGATTTAGAGCAACACATAATTATTTATTAGACGAAAAATCCATTGCTCCAAGAGTAGCACTAGCTTATAAAGTGGCCAAAAATAAACAGTTTTCATTCGCTTATGGTTTATTCGAACAAGCACCAAGACAGGAATATTTGAAATACGATACTAGTTTGCAATCTGAAAAAGCGCAGCATTATATCCTGAATTATGAATATAATAAGGACAAGCAATTGTTTAAGGCCGAAGCCTATTTCAAGGGTTATGACAATCTGGTGAAATACGATTCAAACTTTCCGCAATACAATTCACAATACAATAACAATGGAACTGGGTATGCAAAAGGTCTGGAATTGTACTGGAGAGACGGGAAAAACATTAAGAACTTAGAATATTGGGTTTCTTATTCTTATATCGATACGGAAAGAGATTATCAAAACTTTTTGAATTCTGCTACTCCAAGTTTTATAGCTGATCACACCGTGTCTTTAGTGGGTAAATACTGGATACAAGACTGGAGATCACAAATAGGGGCAACCTATAGTATTGCTACAGGCCGTCCGTATAATAATCCAAACGAAACGCAATTTATGAACGGAAAAACAAAAGCGTACAACAGCTTGAGTCTCAACTGGGCCTACTTATTGTCTCCACAAAAAATTCTGTTTTTCTCCGTAAACAATGCCCTTGGAAGCCAAAATGTTTTTGGATATGATTACGCAAGAAACCCTGAAATAAATGGAGTTTACAATAGAAGAGCAATCACCCCAACAGCCGATCGATTCTTTTTCATCGGCTTCTTTTGGACTATTAGTAGTGACAAGAAAGACAATCAGTTGAAGAATTTGTAAGTATCAAAGTTTCAGAGTTTCAAAGTTTTTTAGCTTCAGAGTCTCTGAGTATTTCCTCAAACGATGTGACTTTCGACATTTGACTTTGCGACTTTAGACTAGTGAAACGATTCATCTACAAAAATCAACAGTTCGGTAACTATAAATTTTATAAAAGTTAAAACAGTAATACTTTTGGATTATAAATTAACAACGTTTCAATCATCAAATAATATTCAATCTTAAAAACTAGAAATTATGACTAAATTAATCACCGCATTCGCTCTTTTTGTTATAAGTTTAATCTCAGCTCAAGGCCAACAAGCCACTGCTTCATCACAAGGAGGTCAATTCGAACAAGGAATGGGAAAAGCCTTTAAACTTTGGGGAGAAGGGAATAACACCGAAGCATCAGCGCTATTTGAAAGAATTGCAGCAGCGGAACAAAATAACTGGTTGCCTAATTATTACATAGCTTTGGTAAACACAACTTCTGCTTTTGGAACAAAGGATAAAGAACAAATAAAATTATTACTTTCAAAAGCACAAAACGCTTTGGATGTAGAAATGGGAAAAGATCAAAATAACGCTGAACTGTACGTAATGCAAGCAATGATCAACACTGCCTGGATTGTATATGACCCGATGACAAACGGACAAAAATTATCTGGAGCCACAATGGCCTTGTATGGAAAAGCGGAAGCTTTAGCCCCAAATAACCCGAGAGTTGTTTTTGGAAAGGCAGAATTTGAAATTGGAGGAGCGAAATTTTGGGGACAAGACACAAAGCCAATGTGTGCCCAAATCGAAAAAGCTATCGGACTTTTTGCTACTTTTAAACCTGAAACGTCTTTTTCACCAAAATGGGGATTGGATAGAGCATTAGAAGCTCAAAAAAATTGTAATAAATAGCGTTTTTAGATTCTATTTAGACCTTTAAAATATAAAATATGAGTAATCAAAAGGTTCTGACATTTGTAAATATTAAAGAAGGATTACTGAGTTGTTTAAAAATCACTTTGGTTTTCACACTTGTTTTCTCTCTTATTCAAGGGATTTATGATCTAAAAGGCCTGTTGGTTGTTTTTTGTATAAGCGCATTATATTCTTTTGGAATTGGTTTTGGAAATGGAATGATCAATGTGTTGTTAGACAAAAAATGGGATTGGTTAGAACAAACTAATCTAAGGGTGTATTTTGGTATTATTGCGACAGTATTGTATACCATTCCAGTGATTTTGGGGATAGATTATCTCACTTTTGTAGTGTTTAATAACCTTGAATTTTCAGAGTTTTTTAATGAACGTATGATCTGGATACATCTTTTTTATATTATTTTATCATTAGGTGTTTCTACTTTTATGCATGCGAGAAGTTTTATGCTTAGTTGGAAAAAAGCTTCAAATATTGAGGTTATTCAACATAAAATTATTGCTGGAACAGCATCGGCAAAGTTTGAGAGTCTTAAGAATCAAATAGACCCCCATTTTTTGTTCAATAGTTTGAATGTTTTGAGTTCCTTAATTGAAGAAAATCCTGATAACGCACAACGGTTTACTACTTCGCTATCTAAAATTTATCGCTACGTATTAGAGCAAAAAGACAAAGAATTAGTTACTGTTGAAGAGGAATTGGCTTTCGCCAAAACGTATATGAACTTGCTTAAAATGCGATTCGAAAATAGTTTGTTTTACGAACTTCCTGAAGAAATAGATAATCTAGATGCTAAAGTAGTTCCGTTGTCATTACAACTATTACTAGAGAATGCTGTGAAACATAATATTGTTAGTGAACAAAGGCCCTTGCATATTCGCATTTTTATCGAAGAGGATTATTTAGTTGTTCAGAACGATTATCAAAAAAAAGAAGTGTTACAAGATGGTCAGGGTGTTGGACTCCAAAACATTATTAGTCGTTATGCCATTCTTACGGATAGAAAAGTAAGAATTGAGCAAGATGACAAAGTGTTTTCGGTCAAAATACCAATTTTAACTAAACAAATATCAGTAATGGAAACAACTGCAAAATATAATGAAAATAACGCTTATTATAGAGCAAAAAAAAGAGTGGAAGAATTGAAAGGGTTTTACGGGAACTTAATTTCTTATTGTATTGTAATCCCTATATTGATATTTATTAACCTTAGGTATTCTCCACACTTTCAGTGGTTTTGGTTTTCTGCTGGAGGATGGGGTTTTGGATTGATTATGCATGCATTCAAGGTTTTTGGATACAGTTCTAATTGGGAAGAAAGAAAAATTCAAGAGATTTTAAAAAGGGAAGATAATAACCAATCATGGAAATAATTATGGAAACAACTCAAGAAAGCTATGAAGAGAATGAGATTCTTGAAATGGCAAGAAAAAAAGTAAAGAAATTAAAAGGGTTTTATACACATATGCTTATCTATTTAATTGGAGTAGTGTTGTTTGTCCTAAAAGAATATTTTGGAGCTCCATTGAATTTTTTCCCTGTGAAGTATCTTAGTTTTATGGTAATGGCAATTTGGTCGGTTGCTTTTTTTATATCAGCAATTGACATTCTGATAACATTTCAGTTTTTTGGTAAAAATTGGGAAGAGAGAAAAATACAAAGAATAATGGAAAAGGAATCTAAAAAACAAATATGGAAATAGTTATGGAAAATAAATATGAAAATGAAGATCGCTATTTTAAGGCTAAAAAGCAAGTAGAAAAAATCAAAGGGTTTTATGGTAATTTGATTGCCTACATAGCTGTTAATATTGGGCTTTTAACAATTAATTTGTTAACCTCTCCAGATCATTTATGGTTTTATTGGCCTTTGTTAGGATGGGGAGTTGGTGTGTTTTTTCACGGAATGAGTGTCTTTAATTATATGCCTTTTCTAGGTAAAGATTGGGAAGAACAGAAGATCAAAGAATTTATGGAGAAAGAAAAAGAACACAAAGGGAATTGGAAATAATATAAAAAGTATAGCAATGGGAAGATATAGAAATAGAATAAATGAGAATTATGAGTCAGGAAATGATAGTCCTGATGCTCGTTATGATATAGCTTATAAGAGAGTAAAAAGAATTAAAGGGTTCTATGTTCATTTATTGGTTTATGCGTTAGTAAATGCGTTTATCCTGCTTTCTGTATTTAATAAAAGTATGATTGGCGATGCCGTTTTTTGGGAATGGCAAACCTGGAATACCGTTTTCTTTTGGGGAATTGGTTTAGTAGCTCACGGTTTATCTGTTTTTGGGAGAGATCTTTTTTTTGGATCAGATTGGGAAGAAAGGAAAATTCAAGAGTTTATGGATAAGGACAAAAATAAAAAATGGGAGTGAACAGTAATCAGTGTTCAGTACTTTAGTATTCAGTTGAGAATCTACAAGTTTTTGAATCTTAAATTTTTCACAGCGTAACCCAAAACCCAAAACCCAAAACCCAATAAAAAATGACCACAATAATAATCGAAGACGAAAAACCAGCGGCAAGATTGTTGCAAAGAAAACTTGATAAGCTCAATATCGAAGTAGGAGTGATGCTTCATTCTGTTGCCGAATCCATCGAATGGTTTTCTAATAATGAACACCCTGATTTGATCTTTTTAGACATCCAATTATCGGACGGATTATCGTTTGAAATATTCGAAAAAATAGACATTAAAAGTGCTGTCATTTTCACTACGGCTTATGATGAATATGCTTTGCGTGCATTCAAATTAAATAGTATTGACTATCTTTTAAAACCCATTGACGAAGATGATTTAGCCATAGCCGTAACTAAATATAAAGACCGTTTACCAAAAAAGGAAACAATCAAAATAGATTTTGATGAAATAAAAAAAATGCTTTCAAATCCATTTGAGAAAAGTTATAAAAAGAGGTTCACAGTAAAATTTGGCCAACATTTAAAAGTGATTTCTACTGATGAAGTTGAGTGTTTTTATAGTGAAAATAAAGGGACTTATATTCATACAAAAGACAATAGAAATTACCTGGTAGAATCAACTTTGGAACTTTTAGAGCAAGAATTAGACCCTGATGAATTCTTCCGTGTGAGTAGAAAACACCTCATTCCGTTAGTGGCAATTAAAGAAATTTTGATCTACAGTAACTCTCGCCTTAAAGTGATTTTACCTTCTTATAATGTAGATGAGGTGATTGTAAGCAGGGAAAAAGTGTCCGAATTTAAAAAATGGATAGGCTAGTTTTTATGTTAATATGTAAATTGAAGTTAACGCACATAAGGTGCTGGATATTAATTAATTACCGCAACCGTATAGATTTTTGTTATTGTGCTTTTAAGGCTTGAAAAAGCATTTTCTAATTCCGATAAAAACAAAAATAAGAATTGAATACCATATAAAAAACGGTACGATATATTCGATATAACCAGTTGCTAACATAAGTGAAATTAGGAACAACTGGAAACCTAATCCGAATAATGAAATGCAGGTCATAAACCAATTCGGGAATGTTTTTAGCTTATAAGCATCACTATCTAGCAGATGTATTATTTTGTCAAAAACGCCATAGACAAGCGTGTAAATAAAGAACAATATATTTACTGATTTTTGACTCTCTCCGGCTAAAGCTTTAGGTGTTTTGTATTCGAATATTTTACTTGTTGAATCTCCACCTTCGGTTTTGTTTCTTAAAATAACATAGTAATAATTGTATAAAGTTCCTTGTAACTGAATACAGAAAAAAGAAATTAGAGTCAGCCAAAATGAAGCGTTAGAAACAAAACAGATTGCCATCAAAAACAAAAAGTTGAGTATAATGTCAAACACACTATCGAGATATCTTCCAGTGTAAGAAGGCGTGTTTTTTGCCCTTGCAAGTTCGCCATCAATAGCATCAATTATCGATTTTAAAATGATAAAAAATCCGGCGAAATAATACTGTTTTTGGAGTATGAAATATATAGCTATTAGACCAGAAACCCCAAAAAGGAGTGTGATGTGGATAGGGGTAAATCGCGTGTTTTTTAATCGATTTGCAATTGGAACAGCAAATGGTCTTCCATAATCGGATAGATCCAGGAATTTATTTTCTTCGGAAAGTTTAGACATTTATCTTTATAAAGACAAGAAATGTGACAATATAGTCGAATGTAAATATAGTCAAATGTTGTTATTTTGACAAACGGTGCAATGTAAATGTCATAGCAGATAATAAAAAGAATGCGCTAATTTGATGTGCCAGTCCTAACCATAAAGGAACACCATACAATAGTGTGAATACTCCTAAAAGGAACTGGACAAAAACTAAAATCAATAGTAAATTAATTCCTTTTGATTGCATTTTGTCTAATGTGAACTTTTTACTTTTAAAATAAAGGAAAATCATTAAGGCGACAACAACATAAGCCAGTGTGCGGTGAACAAACTGAACGCCACTTTTACCTTCGGTTAAACTCAACGCGAGATTCTTTTGCTCCAGGAAGATACTTTCGTGCATAAATTGACCATCACTCATTAAAGGCCAGTGATTGTGTATTAAACCTGCGTTTAAACCTGCAACGAAACCTCCATAGACGATTTGTATAAGAAGAACTATTAAAGCTATTCTTGCGATATTTCTTAATGGAACAATTATGTTTTTTCTTTCAGGGTAAATCAAGTCAAGGGATACCCATAAAGTATAAGCAAAAGTGATGAAAGCAAAAGTTAAATGCAAGGCAAGTCTAAAATGGCTAACATCAGGATTGTTTATTAAACCGCTTCTTACCATAAACCATCCTAAGAAACCTTGAAAAGCGCCCATTCCCAAAAGAACGAGACATTTTTTGACTGTTGAAGAATCAAGTTTTCTTTTGGCTAAAAAATAAAAGAATGGAATAATAAAAACCAAGCCGATAATACGACCTATAAATCTGTGAAACCATTCCCAGAAATAAATGAATTTATAATCTGAAAGTTGGAAATCATTATGAATATTGATTTTTTGATACTCAGGGAATTTCTTGTACTCTTCAAATGCTTCATTCCACTTCTCTTCAGTTAGTGGAGGAAAAGTATCGGTTACCAAGTGCCAATCCGTCATTGAAAGTCCGGAATTAGTAATTCTTGTAATTCCACCTACTGTCACCATTACAAATAACAAAGCACAGCCTGATAGCAACCAAATTATAACCGATTTATTCTCTTTTTTCATTTTTAAACTTTCTAGCTTTCTTTTTTGTTCACTATAGCTAATCCCATTTTTTTTGCTTTTTTAATCATAAAACTATAAGCAGCATTGTATTCATTAGGTATGTCACCCTCTAAAATAGCTTCTTTAATAGCTTCTTTAAGCATTCCAATTTCTTTTGAAGGTTTTAGATCGAAAATTTCTATAATCTCTTCTCCGGTTATTGGAGGTTGGAAATTACGAACATGATCACGTTCTTCCACTTCCACTATTTTATTTCGAACAATTACAAAATTGTTATGGTATTTCTTGAATTTATTAGGGTTTTTGGTTGTGATATCCGCTTCGCAAAGAGTCATTAAATCCTCAACATCTTCCCCTGCGTCAAAAACCAAACGGCGCACCGCTGAATCCGTAACAGTATCTTGTGATAATACAATTGGGCGTGAGCTCATCATAACCATTTTTTGAACAAATTTCATCTTCTGGTTTAATGGCATATGTAAACGCTCAAATATTTTTTTGACCATTTTTCCGCCCAGAAATTCATGGCCGTGAAAAGTCCAACCTTGTTTTTTGTTAAAACGTTTGGTGGGTGCTTTTCCTATATCGTGTAGTAATGCGGCCCATCTTAGCCATACATCATCAGTGTTTGGACAAATATTGTCCACAACTTCCAGTGTGTGGTAAAAATTGTTTTTATGCGTTTGTCCTTCTATTTCTTCAACTTGATTTAAGGCTGTCAATTCGGGTAAAAGAATCTCCAAAAGACCAGTCTTGTAAAGAAGTAAAAAACCAATTGAAGGTTTATCAGTAGAAAGTATTTTATTTAACTCATCAACAATTCGCTCTCCAGAAATAATCTTAATTCTTTCTGCATTTTTAGTTATGGATAACAATGAGTTTTCTTCGATTACAAAATTCAATTGATTCGCAAAACGTATCGCTCGCATCATTCTCAAAGGATCGTCAGAATAAGTGATATCTGGATCTAGAGGTGTTTTTAATATTTTATTCTCCATATCCTTCAAACCGTCAAAAGGATCGAGTAAATCTCCGAAAGTATTTGAATTCAAGGATATTGCCAATGCATTGATAGTGAAATCACGACGGTCTTGATCATCTTTTAATGTTCCGTCTTCCACAACTGGATTCCGACTTTCAAAATGGTAAGACTCTTTTCGGGCACCCACAAATTCTATTTCAGTATCTTCAAAACGAAGCATAGCAGTTCCGTAGGTTTTGAAAACCTGAACTTTGGGTTTGTTAGGGAGTAATTTAGATACTTTTAAGGCCAATTCGATTCCGCTACCTACAGCTACAATGTCGATGTCTTTTTTAAAATCCCTACCTAGAATATAGTCTCTCACAAAACCACCAATTACATAACTATCAACGTTAAGTTCTTGGGAAGCTTGTGAAATAACTTCAAAAATTTTATTATTTAATGCTTTTGTGTAATTCATTCATTTTTCTGTATTTTGTCATTTCGACGAAGGAGAAATCTCATCAAGTGATTCAGATTGTGTGATTTGCTTCGCCAGTTCGCTGTCGCTCGAGTCTCCTTTGTCGAAATGACAAACAATAACGTATTTCTATTTACGAATCACTTTTACTTGAGAATCATTCGTCAATTTTATAATTGTCGAAGGTTTTCCTGAAATTTGATCGCGGTGCAAATTTACAACATAGTCCACGCCTTTTAAAATCACGGGGCTAATTTCTTTAAAACTTTTTGGAGTAGGTTGCCCTGAAATATTGGCGGAGGTGGAAACCAGTGGTTTTTTCATTCGTTCCAATAATTTAAAACAAAACGGATCTTTTACGATACGGATTGCCAATGTTTTATCAGGAGCGATTAAGTTTGGAGCCACATTTCTTGGGTTATCAAGAATTAAAGTAGTTGGATTTTCGGATAAATCCATAATTTGCCACGCCACTTCTGGTATTTCTTTGAACACATTGTACATCATTTTTTCGCCATTCATCAGACAAATCATACTTTGAGTTTCTACCCTTTGTTTTAATTTATATAATTTAGCAACGGCTTCAGGATTTGTCGCGTCGCAGCCAATTCCCCAGATCGTATCAGTAGGGTAAAGTATGAGGCCTCCTTCTTTTATAACTTCGTGTGCGTTGTGTATTTCTTGGTTGATGTCTTGATTCATTTTTTTGTTATTTTGTAAAACAATTTTCTATACCAAACATTGTAATATTTTTTCTTGTATTTTTCGTTACTATCTTTTGATTTTAGTAAGGTTTCAATGTCGTATTTGTTTTTTGAGAAAAAATCATAATGCTTATTGTATATGTAAATTGTTGACTTTTGCCCTAAGTTTTTACTATTGTCTGTTATAGAACTTTTATCTTCATTTTTTCGGTAGAAAAATAAAGGCTCATTTATTTTATAAACACCTCCAAAATCTTTAATAATTTTAATCCATAATTCCCAATCTTCAGTATAGATTAGGTTTTCATCAAATCCTCCTACTTTATTAAATACGTCTCTTTTTATTACAGCAGAAACGGGAATACAATTTGACTCTAAAAAGTTAGATATGGAATATTCAGGTAGTTTCCAAGGTCCTTTTCTTGCTCCAAAATATTCAGCCCCTGAATAGACTATATTTAATGTTTTATCTTGTTCTAAATGTTGGATGCATTTTCTCAAATAACATTTTGATATAATGTCATCAGCATCTAAAAACAGTAAATATTTCCCCGATGCTTGTAATGCACCGTTATTTCTTGCTTTTGAAGCACCGGTGTTCTTTTGGTTAATTAAAATAATGTCCAGATTATTTTTAGATATGTAATTTGTTACTATATCTAAACTATTATCAGTTGATCCGTCGTTAATGATAATTATTTCTATTGAAGTATATTCTTGATCAATTACGGATTTAACAGTATCTATAATTGTTTTCTCATTGTTGTAACATGGGATAATTACAGATATTTTAGGATTTGAATTCATAATTGTTTTATTTGATTAATACAGATTGCAAAACGATAAATTTAATATTCTATTTTTAAATATAATGTTAATTTATAGTTTGAATTTTCTGAATGGTTTTTAAGGATTTAGATAATGGAGCACCAACCAAAAGGACTCTGAATAATTTCCAGTATTTAGGTTTAAAAAAGCTTTTAAAGAAATATTGAAACTGCAAGTGGCTCAGTAATAATTTATAGCCTAAGTATCCAGAATGTTTTCTAATAACATATAACAAAGAAATTTTAAGTTCAATTTTTATGTTTATTGAACTGGGCGTACTTGCTCCGTGATAATGAATGTAGCGTGCTTCAGGTATTAGAAAGCAACTTTTATTTGTTTTTTCTAATCTCTTACATAAATCCGTTTCTTCATAATACAAAAAGATATTGGTGTCAAAACCACCTATTGAATTAAAATCTTCATTTCTTACCATCATAAAGCTTCCTTGAACATAATTTACTTTTGTAGGGGTAAGATAAGTTGCTTTTCTTTTTGGGTATTTTTTAGGATTTATTTTTTCAAGAAAATCTCTTCCGAAAAATTCTTTTGAAACAGATGAAAAATGATCAAAAGCTTGCATTATTTTGCCATCCTCTTTAAATGATTGTCCGCCAACCATTCCAATTGAATTGTCATTTTTTAGCGCTTTCATTAGGACGCTTAAACAGTCATTTAAAAAAACGGTGTCGTTATTTATAAATGCGATATGTTTTGCTGATGCATAATGAATTCCTAACATATTTCCTGCGCCAAAACCTGTGTTTATTTTACTTCTTACTAGTTGTAAGTGTTGAAAAGTGTTTTGATCACAATATTGTTTCAGTTTTAAAAAGTCGTCTTTTTCAGAGCAATTGTCTACAACAATAATTTGAAAATTAATTGTTGAATCCGTGTTTTTTAAAATGCTTTCTATGCATTCCTGAGTAAGAGTACTGGAATTATAATTGATCAGTATAGCAGCAATTTCAAACATTTTATGTAGTTTATAAATTTATGATTATTGTATTTTTCTATGCATCATCCATAGTTGCAAATAGCGCTTTAAAACGGCAAAGGAATGTATATAAGCCAGAATAAAACCTTCTTTACCATCTAAAAAACCCAGGCGATATACATATTGCCAAAAGAAACGATAGTTAGGTCTAATGAAGAAATGATAGCTATTAGGTCTGATTTTTTTTAAGTAAAGAGCCTCTGCTTGTAATTTGCTGTATAAATTAAGTTTGGAATTGTAGTTGTCAAAGTTTTTATAGCTGTAATGGTTTGCTCTTTCTTTTAAGCGTCCCACTTTGCCATTAGTTACGATTGATTCGTGTACTAAATCCCCATTGTATTTACAGTGGTTTTTATTAAAAATCCTGATTACTTTGTCTGATTGCCAGCCGCCATATTTTATTTGTTTTCCAAGAAAAAACAAATTTCTTCTAACAGTATAAGCTACAGAATCATCTTGAGAAGCAACCTTTGAGACAATTTCTTCCCCAAGTTCAGGAGAAATAATTTCATCCAAGTCGAAAAAAACAATCCAATCATTTTTGGCTTGTTCTATTCCAAAATTACGTTGTTTGGAAAAATCATCAAAACTCCTCTGTATAACTTTTACACCTAGTTCTTCTGCTATTTTTACGGTAGCATCTGTACTATTTGAATCGATGAAAATGATTTCATCGGCAAAACCCAAACTTTGAATATGTCTTTTTACGTTTTCTTCTTCGTTCAGAGTAATTGCTAATGCAGTTATTTTTGGTTTCAAATTAATTTGATTTCTATTTTGAGGAATATTAAAGGCAAATGTAATAATTTTACAATTATTTATTAATATTAAATTCACCAAATGACCCGACTGCCTATATTGATGTATCATAATGTATCCAGTAAAGAAGAGCTTAGTTCTGGACTGACTATCGCTGTACAAAAATTAGAAAATCAGTTTCGTTATCTGGTCGAAAATGAATTTACTTCTTTTCATCTTTCCGAGTTGGATAATTTGACAGCTATTCCTCAAAAAAGCGTTGTTATTACTTTTGATGATGTTACCGTTAACCAACTTGATTATGCTGTTCCCTTACTTGTAAAATACAATTTGAAGGCTACTTTTTTTATACCCTTTAGTTATATCGGTAAAGCTGATTTGTGGAATGAAGGAAAAGAACCAATTATGTCTCTTCAGCAATTACGACAGCTGGATAGTAGAGTAGAGTTGGGTTTTCACTCTTTCGACCATAAGAAATACGCTGAAATGTCTGAATCTGAAATTAATGAAGATTTTGAAAAATGCAATCAGATAATTGAGCAAAATGGTTTGAAAGTTTATAATGCATTGGCTTATCCTTATGGGAATTACCCGAAAAAGGAACCTAAAAAAACGCAGTTTAAATCGGTTTTAAAACATAATAATGTCAAAATGGGATTGCGAATAGGGAATAAAGTAAATAAGTTTCCTTTTAAAAACCCGTATGAAATAATGAGAATTGATGTGAAAGGGGAGGACAGTATGTTGAAATTCAAATTGAAACTTCGTTTTGGTAAATTAAATTTATTTTAGGCCTTTTTGAATTAAAATAATTTTCACATACCTTGAAAAAACACCATAAGCATTTATGCTTGCTAAAGCTAAACCAGGAACTCCGTCCATAAATCCTCTTTTTAATATATAGGATGAGAAAAAGCGATAAAATGGTTTAAAGATCAAATGGAAATAAGTGGCTTTTTTTCCTTTTTTAAATGATGTGTTTGCCTGAAACCAAGCGTAAGAATCTTTTTTTTCCAGTAAATGGAAAAGTCCTTTATAGGTGTAATGAATCATGAAATTTTTCAGTGTTCCAATACTTCCATCTACATGCAATTTTTCATGTACATCTCCCGTGAACTTGATGTTTTTGTTTTTTACTAATCGTACAACTCGGTCTACTTTATGGTATAAAAAGCGGTTCATATAAAAATGTGGGAAGCTAATTTTATATCCAGAATGTTTGTCACTTTTTATTACTGAGAGTATCTCTAATCTTAGTTTTTGAGTTACTCGTTCATCTCCATCCAAAAATAATACCCAGTCACTTGTTGCAGAGGAAATGGCGTGGTTTTTTTGATTCGAAAAATTGTCGAATTTCCTTTCTAAAACAGTACACCCTAAACTAATTGCTTTTTCTTTTGTTCCATCCGTACTATAGGAATCAATGACAATTATTTCATCGGCGAATGCAACCGATTTAATGGCGTCTTCAATATAGTCGATCTCGTTATATGTAGGGATTATTACAGAAAGTGTACTCATTATTTTTTTTACCAAAAAACAAAATTAACAAATTTAGGCTATCTTTGCCCCATTATGCAAAAGAATATTTCAGTTGTTATTAGTACGTACAATTCACCCGAATGGCTTAAAAAAGTAATTTGGGGATACAATACGCAAACCTATCGTAATTTCGAAATGGTTATTGCCGATGATGGTTCACGTCAGGAAACTTTGGATTTAATCGAAGAGATGAAGAAAGAAGTTTTTTATCCTATTATTCATGTGTGGCATGAGGATAAAGGATTTCAGAAATCACAGATTTTGAATAAAGCAATTTTAGCCTGCACTACAAATTACATTATGATGTCCGACGGAGATTGTATTCCTCGTCCTGATTTTGTAGAGCAGCATATAAAATTTAGAGAAGAAGGTTATTTTCTATCTGGAGGTTACCACAAATTACCAATGGAGTTGTCGAAAAATATAACCAAAGAAGATATTTATTCTGATCAGTGTTTTGATGTTTCCTGGTTGAAGAAAAACGGAATGAAAACTTCCTTTAAAAATAACAAAGTGGACGCCAAAGGATTGCTTAGCGATATTTTGAATTTTTTGACACCCACTACGCCAAGTTGGAATGGACACAATGCTTCGGGATGGAAAGAGGATATTCTTGCCATCAATGGTTTTGATGAAAGAATGCAATATGGAGGTCAGGATAGAGAACTTGGAGAACGACTAGTTAATTATGGTATTAAACCCAAACAAATACGATATAGCACCGTTTGTTTGCATTTAGATCATCCTCGTGGTTATGCCACTCCGGAATCAATCAATAAAAATAGAAACATCCGAAAAGAAACTAAGGAACAAAAGAAAAACCGAACTGATTTTGGGATCGTTAAATAATAAAAAAGCAACTCGACGAGTTGCTTTTTTATTATAAATTGTTTTTTAGGAAACGGTCTAATTCGGGTAGAATCATTTCGGGAGTGAGTTGTTTGTATAACTCGTCAGGATTTTTTTCTATTTTTTTTCTTTCTTCAAATGTGAAGCTGTCAAATAAATTAGGTTTCATTTCCAATAAATGTACCGAGTGGTGAAATTTCCCGTCTTCAAAACTGGCCCAGTGGTCTTTGTTGACATAAGGGGAGAAGATCGTAAAAGTAGGTTTGTTTAACGCTTTGGCTATATGCACTGTTCCTCCTTCATTCGAAACTAAAACAGTACATTGACTCATTAGTTTAATGAAATCTCGAATGCTTTTTGCGTAAATATCCAAAATGATATTGGACTTGTTTTTACACATTTCGTATATTTTTTGCGCTTCTTGTTTTTGATTTGGAGCATAATTGAAAAGAATGTTTACATCATAATTTGACGCTATGTAATCAACCATTTCCGCTACATATTCATAAGGCATTGATTTTTGGGGAGTACTGCCTAAAACTCCAAGAACGATAACTTTCTTGTCAGCATACTTTCCTAAATAATCTTCTTTTTTTTCTTCGTCTGTTAAAAATATCTTTGGCTCATAATCGATAGGTTCAAAATTCCCAGCTTGGCTTAATAAATGGATTCGGTCTTCAATTGCTTTGCCGCAAATTTTGGTTTTTTCTTTAGAGATTGTCACCGGATTAGTGTAATATCCCCAATTCCCTAATTTTTTACGACTTTTATGTCCAATGGTTTGTTTCGCTCCTGAGAACTTACAGATTAATTTACTTTGTGTCTTCGAATACGGATCGAAAATAATATCGTAATTTTCTTTTCGAATTTTACGTATTAGTTTAAACAGAACTGGAAGTTTTTTTAGTTCTTTGTCGTTTATCGAAATAATTTTGTCAATATTTGGATTGTTTTGAATGACACCATGAGTGAAATCGTAGGCCATAAAGTGAACTTCGCTATCGGGGTGTTTTGCTTTGAAATTATTAGCAATTACTGAGCTGATTAATACGTCTCCAATACGCTTGTTCTGAATGATTAAAACTTTCTTCATAAAATTAATTGTTGCTGCAAAGTACTATTTTTTATACTTTTAAACCAAAATAATATAACAGAACGTGAAAATAATACTTCATCCAAAATACGAACATCAGAAAGAGGCTATTTTACAGTTAGTTGAAGGCTTTTTTACTAAAGGAGAGCTTATCGTGCAAGGATCCCGAAATACAATTAAGTCAAACGTTTTAGGAGATGAAAAGGTAAACATCAAATTTTTCGCAAAACCAGGTCCTTTAAAATCGGTTATTTATTCTTTTTTTAGAAGTACTAAGGCAAAGCGCTCCTTTGAGTATGCTAATTACTTATTGAATCATAAAATTGCCACTCCATTTCCTATCGCTTATGTTGAATCGCGTAGTAGTGTTAACCTATTGGGAGAAAGTTATTATATCTGTGAGCAAATTGACTATGATTTTACCATTAGAGAATTAATTCACCAGCCTTTATTTCCGGAAAGAAATGTTGTTTTAGAGCAGTTTGCTCATTTCACCTATAATATGCATGAAGCGAGAATCAATTTTTTGGACCATTCTCCTGGTAATACATTAGTAGTAAAAAAAGAGCCAGGAATATATGACTTCTACCTTATTGATTTAAATAGAATGAAATTTGAAGATATGTCTATTGAAGACAGGATGGATAATTTTAAGAAAATGTGGTTGTCTAAAACAATGGTTAAGGTAATTGCTAAAGCCTATTCTAAGTTAAGCAATTATCCAGAGGAGCAGTTGCATACTCTTTTACTTAAAAAGACATCGTCGTTTAAAAGGAAAATCACCAAAAAGAAATACCTAAAGCGCAAGCTAGGCAAGAAGTAATGAAAATCCCCAAACTATAAATCATATTAATTTAAAGTTTGGGGATTTTTTTATAAGTCTTACTTGATTTATACAGCTACATCATATTCGCGTAAAGCGTTATTTAATGATGTTTTTAAATCAGTAGATGGTTTACGAGTTCCAATAATTAACGCACAAGGAACTTGAAATTCCCCAGCGGCAAATTTTTTGGTATAGCTACCAGGAATTACTACAGAACGAGCTGGAACATATCCTTTCATCTCCACCGGAGAATCACCTGTAACGTCAATGATTTTAGTAGACGCAGTCAAACATACGTTAGCGCCTAGAACAGCTTCTTTACCTACGTGAACACCTTCAACAACGATACAACGAGATCCTATAAAAGCACCATCTTCAATGATTACTGGAGCTGCTTGCAAAGGTTCTAGAACCCCTCCAATACCAACACCACCACTTAAGTGAACGTTTTTACCTATTTGAGCACAACTACCTACAGTTGCCCAAGTATCTACCATTGTTCCTTCATCAACATAAGCTCCAATGTTTACATAACTTGGCATTAAGATAACACCGCTTGAAATATATGCACCATAACGGGCAACAGCATTAGGAACTACACGAATTCCTTTTTCAGCAAATCCTCTTTTAAGAAGCATTTTGTCATGGTACTCAAAAATTCCAGATTCCCAAGTTTCCATTTTTTGAATAGGGAAATACATAACGACAGCTTTCTTAACCCATTCGTTTACCTGCCAAGCATCTCCTTTTGGTTCAGCTACACGTAATTTTCCAGTGTCTAATAATTCAATAACTTCTCTAATAGCAGTTGTTGTCGTTTCTTCTTGTAACAAAGCTCGGTTTTCCCATGCTTGTTCTATTATTGTTTGTAATGGATTCATTTGCTTTTAAGTATTTATTATGATTATAAGTTTTTTAAAGGATTCCCTTTTAATTTCAGGTATTTTTCTCCAATCAATTTACCTCCACTAGTGTTTAAATGGGTAGGGTCTCTGTACAGTATCATATTGTCTATTTCTACATCACAATTACCACTTTTGCATAAAACATCATTTATATCTATTATCAGTATTGAAGGAAACTTTCTTTTCATTTCATAAACAATGTAATTATAGGGTCTTGGTGTAAATGGAATAGTAAATATTTTTTGCGAAAAGAAAATAGGTAATCCAGATTTCAATAATTTTAATTTATGTAAATCCATTTCAGATGTTGATCTTGGACTATCAAATATAATTATTTTTTTTCCAGATTTAATCAAATACCCTACTGTATTTAATATTGATTTATAATTATTACTATTAGGATTTGATAGTTCATTCCAATTTGCCGCAATAAAAATATTTTTATATTTTGTTGCAAATTTCAGTCTATTGTCAGCATATTCTGAAGGGAATTCTGGAGTACCATCGTTATTTAAATTATTTAAAAGGGGGTAGCCAGATGCTGCACTATCGTGAATGTACATTCCAGCATCTTTAGCTAAAACATCTAAAAAAGCCCCAGTATGATTTGCAAATGAATCACCTATTAACATACCGTCTAAACTGTCTTTTTTTATTCCTAAGAAACATTCTTCACAATTTCCTATCTTATATTTGTTAAAGCATTTTTTTCTTACAATGTTTGGGAAATTTGTTTTTTGCGTAAACTCTGATAGATTAGGAAATCGTTCAGGATATCCATCTTTAGCATCTAAAAATACATATATTAATAATATTGCTATAAAAGAGGGTACTACTAAAATCAGAACTGTTTTTTTAAAGTTGTATTTGTATTTAATTCTGAAGGGTTGCTCAATAAAGCGCCATGAAAAATAAGACAAACCGATAATTGACAGCAATGATATAATTCTAACCGATCCCTCTAAATTGATTCCCAAATATTTGATAAATACAAATAAGGGCCAATGCCATAAATACATCGAATAAGATAGTAAACCGATGAAAACCAAAATTTTATTCTGAAGCAATTTGTTTACAATGCCTTGATTACGGATTTCTTTTCCTGTAAAAATTATCAAAGCTGTTCCTAGACAAGGCCAAAATGCGTTTAATCCTGGGAATATGCTTGATTTAGAAAGTAATACAGCTGGTGCTATAATTAATGCTAATCCTACAATCGAGATCAGACTATTTTGAGTTTTGGATAAAACAGGTGTTTTATTCCAAAACATTGCTAAACAAGCACCAATTGTAAGTTCAAATATGCGTGCTGGTAATAAAAAGTAAGCCGCTTTTGGATTAATGTTTGTTAAATAAATAGAAAGAAAAATACCGGAAATCAGAAAAATAAAAATAATGACAAGTCTTTTTTCTAAACTAAATTTTTTATGTAAAAATAATAATAGTAATGGCCATAACATATAATATTGTTCCTCAACGGATAAAGACCAAGTATGTAATAAAGGAATTGAGTCTGAATTCTCCGCAAAATAATTTCCGCTATTCAACCATAAATGGAAATTATTGGTTGATAAAAACGTATGGATTAATGTTCTTCCATATGACTCTAAATTATCGGCAAATAAAAATATATAAGCAGGAATGGTTACAATTAACATTACAAAAATAAGAACTGGAATTATCCTTCTAATGCGTCTTAAATAGAATTGTTTGAAAGAAAAAGAGTTGTTACTCATCTCTTTATCAATGCTCAAAGAAATCAAAAAACCAGAAAGAACAAAAAACACATCAACTCCAATGTATCCTCCAGGTGTAAAAGAAATGCCTGCGTGAAATAATATAACAAGTATAACAGCCAAAGCTCGTATTCCATCTATATCTGGACGATAAGAAAAGTTTGAATTCAAAATTTTTATTTTTTGCAAATGTAATAGGATTTTCTTCTAAAACTGCTTTGTTTTTGTAATACTAACATATTTGATTTAAATGTTTAAATAATTTTAGCACGCTATTTTACTATTGTACTCCTGATTTAGATTCAATATCTAAATTTATGGTTTGGTTATTATTAAAGTAAGGGGAATTAGCAGAAATTATGATTTTATGTGAATACTAAAAGGCTTAGAAAGTTTGTGTCTTGTTATGTATCTTTGCAAAATAAACTATCAAATAAATGCCAAGAATTCTAGCTATTGACTACGGACAAAAACGAACAGGTATTGCTGTTACTGATGAAATGCAAATAATAGCTTCAGGATTGACTACAATTCCAAGCGCAACTGCCATTGCTTTTTTAAAAGATTATTTCGCTAAGGAAAAAGTAGAAGCGGTAATTATAGGTGATCCTAAACAAATGAACGGACAACCTTCGGAAAGCGCTTCGATTATTAAAGGATTTGTAACTCATTTTACAAATCATTTTCCGGATATGAAAGTGGTTCGTGTGGATGAACGTTTTACCTCAAAAATGGCTTTTCAAACAATGATCGATAGTGGTTTGAATAAAAAACAACGTCAAAACAAAGCGCTTATTGACGAAATTTCAGCAACAATAATGCTTCAGGATTATTTGAATCGAAAGCAATTTTAATAGTCGTTTTAATGAATTAATAAGGCTCAAACGTTTTCGTAAAGTCTAACTTTTTCAATTGATTTTATTGGTTTTTTTGTGATTTTATGAAGTATCTTTGCATTCTTAAAATATTGCCATGACTGACACAACAATTCGTACCAATACTGATGTAGTTCTTATAGGAGCTGGAATAATGAGTGCCACACTTGGGGTACTATTAAAAGAATTACAACCAGACATAAAAATAGAGATTTACGAAAGACTTGATATAGCTGCAGCCGAAAGTTCTGATGCCTGGAATAATGCAGGTACTGGTCATTCCGCTTTTTGTGAATTGAACTACACTCCAGAAAGTCAAGACGGAAGTATAGATCCTAAAAAAGCAATTAGTATTGCAGAATCTTTTGAGGTTTCAAGACAATTTTGGTCTTATTTAGTTCAGAATAATTGCGCCCCATCACCTGAAAATTTCATTAAAAGCATTCCTCACCTTAGTTTTGTTTGGGGAGATAAAAATGTCGAATATTTAAAGAAACGTTTTGATGTTTTAAGTCAAAATCCACTTTTTAAAGATATGGCTTTCAGTACTGATGTTGAACAACTGAAAAAATGGATGCCTCTAGTTATGGAAGGTAGAAAAGATACTGATAAAGTGGCGGCTACCACAATGGATATGGGTACTGATGTAAACTTTGGAGAATTAACCAGAAGGATGTTTGACTATTTGTCTCAGCAGGACGGAGTGACGATTCATTACAATCATGAAGTTCGTAAGTTGAAACAATTAAAAGATAAATCCTGGAGAATAAAAATCAAAGATTTAGCTTCTGATCAAAAGAGAAAAGTATATACTAAATTTGTTTTTATAGGTGCTGGTGGAGGTTCTTTGCCATTATTAGAAAAAGCAGATATTCCGGAAGGAAAAGGCTTTGGGGGTTTTCCCGTTAGTGGGCAATGGTTAAAATGTATTAACCCTGAAGTTATTGCTAAACACCAAGCTAAAGTATACGGTAAGGCTAGTGTAGGCGCTCCTCCTATGTCTGTTCCACATATCGATTCAAGAATGATTGATGGAGAAAAAGCATTGCTTTTTGGTCCTTTTGCTGGATTTTCCACTCGTTTTTTGAAAAATGGTTCTTATTCTGATTTGCCTTTTTCAATTAAAAAAGACAATATTATTCCAATGATTGCTGCAGGAATTAAAAACATTCCGCTTACTAAATATCTTATTGAACAAGTTCGCCAATCTCCAAAAGACAGAATGAATGCTCTTAAGGAATACGTGCCAAGTGCAAGATCGAAAGACTGGGTTATCGAAAGAGCTGGACAACGCGTGCAGGTAATTAAGAAAGATGAAAAAGAAGGAGGGATTCTTGAATTTGGTACTGAGGTAATTAATTCTGCTGATGGTTCATTAGCAGTATTACTTGGCGCATCTCCTGGAGCTTCTACGGCTGTATCTATTATGGTTGACTTGTTAGGAAGATGCTTTAAAGACAAGTTAGAAACACCAGAATGGCAAGAAAAACTTAAAGTGATGATTCCTTCTTATGGACAGACTTTAAATGATAATCCAGATCTTCTAGAAGAAATAAGAAAAAACACTTCTTCAGTTTTAAAACTGAATGCATAATAATAGTTTGATATCAATCCCGATATAAGTCGGGATTGATGTTTTATGACTTCATCATTAATTCCGTGTTTTTTTCAATATTACGAGATAAATTAGTCAGCCAGATTAATTGTTCATTTACTAATTGCGCTTCCTGCATTTTTAATTGAAACGCTTCTTCATCTACTGGATTCCCTGATTTTAATTCTTTTTCTCGGATATTTTTTAATTCAGTAAACCTTTTTTGTAATTCTGTATTGTGATTGTTTTCCTGAGGTTTGATATTTCTATTCTTTAAAATAGAAATTGCATCGTCTAAGTTTTTTATTACTCCATCGACTACTACATTAAAAGCTTCTGAAGCTTTTGTGGTTTTGTGAGATTGTATATATGTACCTAAAGAAGCTGCCGAAGAAAGTAACGTATGGTTTAGAACTGTCAATTTATAAACCTGTGTTTGTTTAATTTGCTTAGATTTAGGTTCTTGCATCATTCTCTGAAAGGAAGCCATTAGATTACCAACTTCAATAAAAGCTTGTTTTCTTGCCAATCGATACGCTAAAGGAAGTTCGCCTTTTTTATTGTAATAAATAGAAATCTCTTTTATGTAATTTCTGTTTGCTGTAATCGCTTTTTCTAAATATTTAGGGATATTCAACAGCTCCCAGCTAGGCCATAAAAAGTAATTGGCTAAAAAGGCCAATGCAGCTCCGGTTAATGTGTCTAAGATTCTATATTGTACAACATCAGCAATATTAGGGGTTTGAATTCCGTATATAAAAATGACATTGATGGTAACAAAAATAACTCCTATTTTATAGTTTGATTGTGAAAACGTTAAACCTAAGACCATAGCCAATACTGCAAAAACACTAACGAGGATTATGTTATTTATTAAAACCAACAATCCAAAAGCAATCAAGCCGCCTATTACAGTCCCGAATATACGTTCAAATGAGCGTTGTTTTGTCAAGCCATATCCTGGTTTCAATATAACTACAATAGTTAATAGTATCCAATATACGTTTTGGAAAGGAACAAATTGACCAATTATAAAACCACATAAAATAGTAATGGTTATTCGAAGAGAATGCCTGAATACTGACGAGGAAAAACTAAGATTTCCAGTAAAAGCACTCAACGGATAATGTAGCGGAGTAAGGAATTTTTCTAAATCTTTATCTTTCCCTTTAAAATCAACTGAACTGATCGTTGAACTGAATGTACGCTCAACAATCTTAATTTTTTCTATTTGTTTTTCGGCATACTGTAACATTGTGGTAAGCATATATCCACTTTCTGAATCAGAAGTTATGCCTAGATCTGTTTCGTAATCGATAATTGCCGTTTGAAGTGTATTTAAATCATTAGCTAAATGATGACTAGACTTATATTTTTGTATGTTTTCAATACTATCTGCAAGTTGTTTTAAAGGGATTGCCAGATTGTATGCCAAGTTTTGATAAATGGTTAATACTTTGGGATTGTTATTGAATTTTTGATGGAGTTTGTCGTGATCAAATGAAGTTGCTAATGCTAATTCAAGAATTTCCACTAAAGAGATGAAAACGAGGAGTAATTTTCGGTTTTGGATAGAAGAACCTGAATTTATTTGGTTTCCTATAAGAACTTCTCTTATGTTTTCTTGAATGATATTCAATTGAACTTGAAGGCTCAATTGTTTTTCAATAATTGTCTTTTTGTCTGCAGTATTTGTCCATAAATCAGCTCTTAGTTCTAGATAATCAGAAGTGAGTCTAATGCATTCGGCAATTTGTAATTCGACATAACGATAAGGTCTGATGTAATAAAACAGTAATGAAATGATTATGTAGAATAAACCTCCTGCGAGCAGTAATGCTGAATAATGCAGTATTTCCCAACCTTCATTTAAATGGGCAAATGCCAGAGAAATGGAAAGTAAAGCCGAAAATGAAATCATAGTTGCTCTTTGTCCATAAACCGATATCATAGACAGTAAGAATATCAATAAAGCTAAAAAAGGGTAAAAAATTCCTGAGAATGGATAAGCTATGTTTAATACTAAATTAGTAGCTGATACTATAAATGCAGAGACTAGTAATCCATTTATTTTTTGTTTTAAATTACTTGGAACATCACTTGGATACGTGAAAAAGGCACCTAATGCAATTGTAAAGCCTATTTGGAAATAACCCAAAAAAGTAAATAACAATACTGGAATTACAGTCGCAATAGTAACTTTTAAGGCATTAGTGAAATGGGTGCTTTCAGTGAATTTTTGAATTTTTGAAATCATAGGAGAAAGGAATACACACAAAGGTAACAATTGTAAGAATTGGGGCGGTGTAAATCGTTGGTTTTTAATAAAAATTGTAAATAAATGCTAATTATGTCTTTGGAATTAACGATTGTCCAATTTTTTACTATTTTTGCCAACCGTATTTATAAGGATAGAGATTCTTAATGCACTATATACAATACTTAATACAATAATAATGATATTACCAATTATAGGTTATGGCGATCCAGTTTTAAGAAAAGTAGGGGAAGTTCTTTCACCAGAACATCCAAACTTAAAGGAAACAATTGCAAATATGTATGATACAATGTATAATGCTTGTGGAGTAGGATTGGCTGCGCCTCAGGTAGGGATGGCTATTCGCTTGTTTATAGTGGATACCACTCCGTTTAGTGAGGATGAAGATTTAGAAGATGATGAACAAAAAGAATTGAAAGGTTTTAAAAGAACTTTTATCAATCCTAAAATGTTGAAAGAAGACGGTGAAGAATGGGTGTTTAACGAAGGTTGTTTGAGTATTCCTGATGTTCGCGAAGATGTTACAAGAAACGAGAGAATTACTATCGAATACTGTGAAGAAGATTTTGTTGTAAAAACAGAAGTTTTTGACGGACTGATAGCCAGAGTTATCCAGCACGAGTACGATCATATCGAAGGAATTTTATTTACAGATAAAATATCGTCTCTTAAAAAGCGTTTGATTCAAAAGAAATTAAAAAACATCTTAGAAGGTAAAACTTTCCAAGATTACAGAATGAAATTTTTCGCTAAGAAAGGGAGGTAATTCTAGTATAGTCTGATAATCAAAAATTGGTATTTAGACCCTAACATAAAAACAAATTGAATTCTTAATTATAATTAACAAAAACATGAATTTAGAGAAAATATTAGCCATTTCTGGGAAACCAGGTTTATACGTTTTGAAAGTACAAACTCGTACAGGTTTTGTAGCAGAATCGTTATTGGATGGAAAAAAAATAACTGTAAACTTAAAAAGTAACGTAAGTTTATTATCTGAGATTTCAATTTACACTTACGAAGGAGAAAAGCCTTTAGCCGAAATAATGCAAAACATTGCGACTAAAGAAAATAATGGTCCAGCTATCTCTCATAAGGAAGACAATGCTACATTAGCTGCTTATTTCAAAGAAGTCTTAGCTGATTACGATGAAGAAAGAGTATATCCTTCAGATATTAAAAAAGTACTGAACTGGTATAATATGCTTCAAGCAAAAGGGATGGTTGTTGAAACTGAAGCTTTAGCTACTGAAGAAACTCCAGCTGTAGAGGAAGAAGTTGTTGCTGAAAAGCCTAAAAAAGAAAAAAAAGTAAAAGAATAACACATTCTGAATCTTTATAAATAAATCCTGCCTTCTATGAATTTAGAAAGCAGGATTTGTTATTTTTACCCTAAAACTAATTGTAATGAATTCAAGACAACTCCAACTTCAAGCTTTTGAAAGACTTTTAAATATCATGGATGAATTGCGTGAGCAATGCCCGTGGGATAAAAAACAAACGTTGCAAAGTTTACGTCATCTTACTATTGAAGAAACCTATGAACTGGGAGACGCAATTTTGGATAATGACTTGAAAGAGGTGAAAAATGAATTGGGTGATTTGTTATTGCATATTGTTTTTTATGCTAAAATAGGTAGCGAAACTGATGATTTTGATATGGCTGATGTGTGCAACAGTATCTGTGACAAGTTGATTCATCGCCATCCTCATATTTATAGTGATACAGTAGTGGCTAATGAAGAAGAGGTGAAACAAAATTGGGAAAAACTTAAACTGAAAGAGGGTAAAAAATCAGTGTTAGAAGGTGTGCCTAAAAGTTTACCAGCATTGGTAAAAGCCAGTAGAATTCAAGATAAAGTAAAAGGTGTAGGTTTTGATTGGGAAGAACCGCAGCAAGTTTGGGAAAAAGTACAAGAGGAATTGGAAGAACTACAAGTTGAGGTTAAAGCAGGAAATCAAGATCTTATAGAAGCCGAATTTGGAGATGTTTTATTCTCAATGATTAATTACGCTCGTTTTCTTAATGTAAACCCTGAAGATGCATTAGAACGTACAAACAAAAAATTCATTAAACGATTTCAGTATTTAGAAGGGAAAGCTTCTGAGTTAGGAAAACCCCTGATGGATATGACTCTGGCGGAAATGGATGTTTTTTGGAATGAGGCAAAAAAGCTTTAAACTATTTTTATAATAAGTCAATTTTATATGTATGTCCGATAATAAAATCGAGTTAAAACGCTCTTTAGGATTAATTGATGCTACTAGTTTAGTAGCTGGTTCTATGATAGGTTCCGGTATCTTTATTGTAACATCAGCAATGGCTAGGGACATAGGTTCAGCAGCCTGGCTTTTAATTATTTGGGTTGTAACTGGTTTGATTACAGTTGCCGCTGCCTTAAGCTACGGTGAATTGGCTGGTATGATGCCTAATGCTGGAGGACAATTTGTGTACATACAGCGTGCTTATGGGAGATTAGTCTCTTTTCTTTACGGTTGGACCGTTTTCACAGTGATTCAAACAGGTGTTATAGCAGCGATAGCAGTAACTTTTGCTAATTATTCTGCCATTTTTTTTCCTGCATTAGATAATACGCTATTTAAAATAGGTTCTAATTTTACTTTTACAAACAGCAAATTGTTAGCGATATTAAGTATAGTGTTGTTGACTTATATAAATACAAAAGGTGTTAAAAGCGGAAAAATAATTCAATTGATATTAACCGCTGCAAAGCTAATTGCCCTTTTTGCTTTGATAGTTTTAGGTATATACGTGGGTTTACATACTGATGTCTTGTCAAATAATTTTGATAATATGTGGGACGCAAGTAGAACGGTACAAAATTCTGATGGTACAATTACTATAACCCAACTTACTGGGACAGCTTTGCTAGGCGCTGCTGCAGCAACAATGATTAATTCATTGTTTTCAAGTGATGCTTGGAATAATGTTACTTTTATAGCTGGAGAAATCAAAGAACCCAAAAAGAATATTCCTAGAAGTTTATTTCTGGGTACTTTGATCGTCACCATAATTTATGTTTTGGCCAATGTTGCTTATTTAGCTTTATTGCCTATGCACGGAACTCCAAATAGTACAAATGTTTTGGATAGCGGAATTATGTTTGCCAGTAATGATAGAGTAGGTGCAGCAGCTGCCAGTATGATTATGGGTAACGTGAGTGTGTTTGTAATGGCTGCTTTGATAATGGTCTCTACGTTTGGTTGTAATAGTGGGTTAATTCTTTCGGGTGGAAGATTGTTTTTTGCTATGGCAAAAGATGGTTTGTTTTTTAAACAAGCTACTGAATTAAATAAAAATCAAGTCCCAGCAAAAGCATTATGGGTTCAATGTATTTGGGCGTGTGTATTGTGTGTTTCGGGTAAATTCGGGGATTTATTGACTTACGCTACCTTTGCTTCTTTGTTGTTTTATATTTTAACAATTATAGGTGTTTTTATTCTTAGAAAAAAAGAACCTAATACTGAAAGACCTTATAGAGCATTTGGCTATCCAATAATTCCAGGATTATATATAATAGTGACGACTGCTATTTGTATTACCTTGTTAGTATATGATACTGTGAATACGGGATTAGGATTAGCTATTGTTGCTTTAGGAATTCCTATTTATTACTTATTTATGAATAAGAAAGTCTAGTGAAGTTGCCAATTCGCGATTTTTTCACATCTTAATTTAATTAACGGCAAATTTAAAAAGTGATTTAATAATTAGATGTTGATTTACAAAGAAATGTCTTAGGATAAATTTTGTTATAACACTTGTTTTAGTAAGAGTGTTACCGTTTTCCAATTAATTATCTCCGCATTGAAATGCTTGAGAAAACATGGAGCCATCTGCTACATAGATATCTTTATTAATTAGGTACAATATTTTGATTCACTCTAAAGAAATTGTTGGGATCGTATTTCTTTTTTAAACTAGTTAAGCGTTCATAATTGTCTTTGTAACTTGTTTCTATACGTTTCTGCCCTTCATCCATTATAAAATTCAGATATACACCTCCAGAAGAAAAAGGGTGTAGTGCATCCCAATATTCTCTACACCATTTGGTGATTTTATCGGCATTTTTAGGATTTGGATCAACCCCAACAATAACCCCAGCATATTTTGCTCCTCTATATGCCCAAGGTGTGGCATCTTTCGGCACTCTACCTGCTGCTCCGCTAATTGGGTACAGGTGCATTTGAGAAAGTGGCGTGGGTATATTTGTTCCAAAGGCTAAGAGTTGAGCACTCATTTCTGGAGTAACCTCATTAAAAAAATCAGCTTTCCAATACCATTGTAAACCAGGAGGCATCAGTCCGTCAAACATGCTCTGAATAGATGGATAAGGCATTTCTCCAATGTGTTGAAACAAAGGTTCCATATCCAATATAGGTTTAAAGACTTCTTGGGCTTTATCTAAATCGCCTGTATAACACCATACGATACCGCAAAAATGTTTATGGTGAAGATGTTCTGGAAAAGGTGGTCCAGGTATCACCATCGTTGTAAAAAACCCATTCAGGTCATCTGGTGCTTTATTTAGAAATTCGTGATACCATTTCATAATTTCATTTGTTTTTTCGATTGGCCATAGAGTTGGTCCTCCAAATACATTAGTAACGGGATGCGCTTGAAAAGTAAAAGTAGTTACGATGCCAAAATTTCCACCACCACCGCGGATCGCCCAAAATAAATCACTATTTTCCTCTGAATTAGCAGTAACGAACGAGCCATCGGCAAGTACCATTTCAGCCTCAAGTAGGTTATCAATTGTTAAGCCGTATTTCCGTGATAAATGTCCTATACCACCACCAAGTGTTAGCCCTCCTACGCCTGTAGTTGAGATTATTCCTGCAGGAATAGCAAGTCCAAACGCATGCGTGGCATGATCCACTTCACCCCAAACATTTCCTCCGCCTACTTTCACTGTATTGTCTTTGGTATTTACTAACACAAATTTTAAACCTGATAAATCGATTACCATACCGTCATCACAAATTCCTAAGCCTCCCGCATTATGTCCACCACCTCGTATTGAAACTAATAAATTATTTTCTCTCCCGAAATTTACTGCATAAATTACATCAGCAACATCCACGCACATAACAAACATTCCTGGATGTTTGTCGATCATGGCGTTATATACTTTTCTTGTTTCATCGTACAGCTCATCTTGGGGAAGTATTATTTTTCCTCTTATTTGAGATGATAAAGAATCAATTAAAGAGGAATCTAAATTTTTTACTACTTGTGTCATCGTATTATTTTTAAGAAATTAGATGTTTATAGACACATTAGAAGTCGGAGCAGTAAAGGTGATGTCTCTATTTATTTGTAGGTACGTACTAAGTTAGTGAAATACAGTGACTTAATTAGTTAAAGTCAAGTTATTTCTAAAATAGTTTTTTCTGAAAAGTAATTTTTTCGAAGATTATTTTTATTCTAAAAAGTATAATGTGCAGATTCCAAAAGCACGAAGGAACCAACAAAAAAATAATATCAAACGATTTAAATATTTGTATAGTTAAGCAGAAGAATTTAGGAATACTATTGATGGAAATGACAATGTCAAAAAAAGAAGAATTGGAAAATTTTAAATACTATGATTAGTTTAATTAGCAATCTTTTTTAATTTACTAATGTCGATAATAGTAATCTTTTTGCCAACTAATTTTATTAATCCTAATTTATTGAAATCAGACAGTAATCGAATACAACTTTCAGTCGCTGTACCTATCATTCCTGCTAATTCCTCTCTTGATAATTGAATATGTAAAGAACCATCTTCGTTTTTACCAAAATTGTCTTCTAGATAGATAAGTGTTTCTGCCAGTCTTTCTTTAACTGTTTTTTGAGCCATTGAAACCATATGGTCATCAGATTCTTTCAAGTCACCACAAATGTTTTTCATCACATTCATTGAAAACTGGTTATTGTGATCAAAGAAACCCATTATTTCGGTTTTCGGGATAAAACACACTTCCATATCTTCAAGAGCGACAGCACTCAAATTAGTTGGTTCATCACTTATCATAGAGCGTTGACCAAGTAATTCTCCAGGTTTTACAAGTTTAACGATTTGGTCTTTCCCGTTTGCGCTTAGTTTAGAGAGTTTACAAACACCATCTTTAATACAAAAGATACCATTAACACTTTCCCCTTCGTGAAAGATAGATTCCCCTTTTTTAATTATAAAGGAAGTTTTACAATTAGCAATTTTTAAAAGTTCGTCTTTTTTTAAAGCTTTAAGCGAGCTAAATTCCCTAACGATACATTGTTCGCATTTACCCATAATAAAAAAATTTCTGAATTTACGAAGTTACTCTTTAATATGACAATTGTCATAGAATTGACTTAAAATCTTTCTCAACTTTGCATCAGGTATAATGAGCAAATTTATGGACACACAAAACTGTTTCCATTGTGGGTTAGATATTGTAAAGGAAGACGAATTAATTTTTGACGAAAAAAACTTTTGTTGCAACGGTTGTAAAACGGTGTATGAAATTTTCAGTCTTAATGATTTGACTTGTTATTATGATTTCGAAAATTCCCCTGGAGCAAGCCCCCAAGATATTGGAGGTAAATATGATTTTTTAGATAACGAAAGCATCGTTTCAAAGCTATTGGAATTCCAAGAGGATTCTGCTGCTATTGTTTCGTTAAATATTCCTCACATTCATTGTAGTTCTTGTATTTGGATACTTGAAAACTTACAACGTCTTCAAAAGGGGATCAATTTTTCCCAAGTCAATTTTCCCGAAAAGAAAGTCCGTATTTCTTATAATTCTGACTTAGTGACACTCCGTGAAATAGTGAATTTACTAAGTTCAATAGGATACGAGCCCTACATAAGTTTAGAGAATTACGAAATAAAAAAAGGCGCTGTTGATCGAAGTCTCACCTATAAATTAGGAGTTGCTTTCTTTTGTTTTGGGAACATTATGTTGCTTTCTTTTCCAGAATATTTTGAAGTGAAAGAATTTTGGTTGGACAATTACAAACCATTTTTTCGTTGGTTAATTTTTGCCTTGGCATTACCGTCTTTCTTTTATTCGGCTAGTGGATATTATGTTTCTGCTTACAAAAGCATAAAATCAAAAATGCTAAATATTGATATTCCTATTGCTTTAGGAATCATTGTGATGTTTGTGCGTAGTACGTTTGATATTGTTTTGGATTACGGTTCTGGTTTTTTTGACAGCTTAACAGGTTTGATTTTCTTTATGCTTTTGGGAAAAATGTTCCAAATTAAAACCTATAGCTTTCTGAGTTTTGAACGTGATTTTAAATCGTATTTCCCAATTGCAATCACCCGTATCAATACAAATTCTTCTGAGGAAAGTGTTCCTGTTTATGATATTCAAAAAGGGGATCGATTATTAATAAGAAATCAAGAACTTATTCCGGTAGACGGCATTTTAATTAGTGATAAAGCGGCTATAGATTATAGTTTTGTTACTGGGGAAGCTGTTCCTATTACTAAGAAGTCAGGAGATAAAGTTTTTGCTGGCGGGAAACAAATTGGAGAAGTGATTGAAATGGAAGTGCTACACTCTGTTTCTCAAAGTTATTTGACCCAATTGTGGAGTAATGATGTATTCCAGAAAAATGTGCAGCGAAAACACAAAACGATAACTGATGCAATCAGTCGTTATTTCACGCCTATCTTATTGTTAATTGCCTTTTCAGGTTTTGGTTATTGGATCTTTTTTGATGCCAATACTGCTTTCAATGTGTTTACGGCTGTACTTATTGTGGCTTGTCCTTGTGCACTTGCATTAACAGCCCCGTTTACAATGGGTAATGTATTGCGGATTTTAGGAAAGAAAAAATTCTATCTCAAGAACGCTTTGGTTATAGAACAATTGGCTAAAGTGGATACGATTGTTTTTGATAAAACAGGGACGATAACTACAAATAAGAAATCGAACATTTCTTATGAAGGGGAAGCTCTTAATGATGATAACTTGTTGCTAATAAAAAATGTGTTACGTGCCTCAAATCATCCTTTGAGCAGAATGTTATATGATTTCTTGCCTGATGTAAAAAGATTGAAATTAAATGATTTTAAAGAAATTACAGGAAAAGGAGTTCAGGCTTCAATTGACGGAAAGTTGATCCAAATTGGTTCTGCGGATTTCGTGTGCAAGCTGGAAGAGAATTCTATAAAACAAACATCAGTACATATTAAAATTGATGGGTTGTATTGCGGAAAATATATTTTCAATAATCAATATAGAGAAGGATTAGAAAATTTATTTAGAAGTTTAAAAGGGGAGTACCAAATCAAAGTTTTGTCTGGAGATAATGAGGGCGAGCGTGCCACTTTAGAAAAATTGTTGCCCGCAGGAACCGAATTGATTTTTAATCAGAAGCCGGAACAAAAACTGGATTTTATCAAGAGTTTGCAAGAATCAGGTAAAAACGTGATGATGGTTGGGGATGGTTTAAATGATGCTGGTGCTTTGGCTCAAAGTAATATAGGTATTTCCATTTCCGAAAATGTAAATGTTTTTTCCCCAGCTTGTGATGCTATTTTGGAGGCCAATGAATTTCAGAAACTGCATTATTTTTTAAGGTTGTCCAAAAAAGCGATGACGACAATAAAAATGAGTTTCGTATTGTCATTGTTGTATAATGTAGTTGGTTTGTCATTTGCTATAACCGGAAATTTACAGCCTCTGGTTGCTGCTATAATAATGCCTTTAAGTACAATAACAATTGTCAGTTTTGTTACGATTATGAGTAATTATTATGCAAGAAATAGTAATAATTATGTAAATTTTAAAAAGAAATAGAGCGCTATTTTTACATAAATTTCGAATTATGACAAATGTCATATTTTAAAAAAGAATAGGAATGTAATTTTGTCTAACACAAATTTAAGGTATGAGTGTCATTTATTTATTAATCTCCATCAGCATATTTGTTGCGATTGGCTTTTTTGTTGCTTTTGTTTTGGCAGTAAAAAATGGTCAATATGACGACGATTATACACCCTCAGTCAGAATGCTTTTTGACGATGAGATCATAAAAACACCCAAAAAAGAAATACAAACAACAGAAGAAAAACAAATTTAATTATGGAAATGCAACAGTTTTATTACGATAACAAAATTGTTAAAAAGTTTATTTACGCTACCATTGTTTTTGGAGTAGTAGGAATGTTAACCGGTTTGCTTTTAGCATTCTTGTTTTTATTTCCTAATCTTACAGATGGAATATCGTGGTTGAGTTTTGGAAGGTTGAGACCGCTGCATACAAATGCAGTTATTTTTGCTTTCGTAGGAAACGCTATGTTTGCAGGTATTTATTACTCTTTACAACGTTTATTAAAAGCCAGAATGTTTAGTGATTTTTTAAGTAATCTAAACTTTTGGGGATGGCAATTAATTATTGTTGCCGCGGCAATTTCATTACCACTTGGGTACAGTACTTCTAAAGAATATGCTGAATTAGAATGGCCTATTGATATTGCAATCGCTTTGATTTGGGTAGTTTTTGGTATCAATATGATTGGTACAATAATAAAAAGAAGAGAGCGTCACTTATATGTAGCGATCTGGTTTTACCTGGCTACTTTTGTTACTGTTGCGGTTTTACATATTTTTAATAGTTTAGCGCTTCCAGTTTCAGCAATGAAAAGTTATTCTGTTTATGCAGGAGTTCAAGATGCATTAGTGCAATGGTGGTATGGTCATAATGCAGTTGCATTTTTCCTTACAACTCCATTCTTGGGATTGATGTATTATTTTATTCCAAAAGCGGCTAACCGTCCTGTATATTCATATCGTTTATCGATTGTTCACTTTTGGTCTTTGATATTTTTATATATCTGGGCTGGTCCTCACCATTTACTGTATTCTGCATTGCCTAACTGGGCTCAGAATTTAGGTGTTGTTTTTTCTATAATGTTAATCGCACCGTCTTGGGGAGGTATGATCAACGGATTGTTAACACTTCGTGGTGCTTGGGATAAAGTTCGAGTAGAACCTGTATTGAAATTTTTTGTAGTTGCAATTACAGGATACGGAATGGCAACTTTTGAAGGACCTATGTTGTCTCTTAAAAATGTAAATGCTATTGCTCACTTTACAGACTGGATTATTGCTCACGTTCACGTAGGTGCTTTGGCTTGGAATGGTTTTATGGCTTTTGGTTTGATTTATTGGTTAGTTCCTAGAATGACTAAAGGACCTTTGCACTCTTTAAAATTAGCAGATTTCCATTTTTGGATTGGTACATTAGGTATTATTCTTTATACACTTCCAATGTATGTTGCAGGTTTCTTGCAAGCGTCAATGTGGAAACAATTTAATCCTGACGGGACATTGACTTACGGAAATTTCCTTGAAACAGTTACTCAAATTATGCCAATGTATTGGATGCGTGCCATAGGTGGTACATTATATCTTATTGGAATGTTAGTGCTGGTTTATAATATTATACAAACAGTAAGAGCTAACGCTGCAATTGAAGATGAATTAGCTGAGGCTCCTGAATTACAAAGAATAAGTAGTAGTAGATTAAAAGGAGAAAAATTTCACCCTTGGTTAGAAAGAAAACCTATCCAACTTACAATTTTAGCAACAGTAGCTATTTTAATTGGTGGTGTGATCCAGATTGTACCTACACTTATGGTTAAATCGAATATCCCTACAATTGCAAGTGTAAAACCATATTCTCCTTTAGAATTAGAAGGACGTGATTTATACATACGTGAAGGTTGTGTGGGTTGTCACTCTCAAATGGTAAGACCTTTTAGAAGTGAAGTAGAGCGTTATGGACCACAATCTAAAGCAGGAGAGTTTGTTTACGATCATCCATTTTTATGGGGTTCTAAGCGTACTGGTCCAGATTTATTAAGAGTAGGAGGGAAGTACAATGACAATTGGCATTTCAACCATATGTGGAATCCGCAAAGTACCTCTTCAGGTTCTATAATGCCAGGTTACAAATGGTTGTTTGATAATAGCGCTTTAGACATTTCGAATATTGAAGGAAAAATGAAAGCGATGCAAACTCTTGGAGTTCCTTATACTGATGCTGAAATTACTGATGCTAGAAAATCTATGGATACTCAAGGGCAACTAATAGAAGATAATCTACACGCTGATCCTGATTTTGTGAAAAGTTATGAAAACAGCAAGAAAAAAGCTGTAGCAAGAGGAGAGAAATTTATCCCAATGAAAAATCGTGAAATTGTAGCATTGATTTCATACATACAACGATTAGGGACTGACATCAAAGTAAAAGATAACAACTAAAAACTAGCGTTATGTTCGAACAAATAAAACACAATATGGAGACTATCGCAGGTGTTGAGATATTTCCGATACTGTCTTTGTTAATTTTCTTTTCCTTTTTCGTAGGACTTGGAATATGGGTTTATTTTTATAAAAAGGAGAAGATTGAAGAATTGAGTCAGATCCCATTTGAAAATTAAACAAGCAATTTTCTGTAATTAGTTTTTAAATCACTAAAGCAGAATATTAGTTTCATTATCAGCCTCTTCTCGTAAAAAAGGTTGAATTTAGAGAATATAAAAGCAATAAATAATCATTTTCGGCTTCGCCTCCCTCTTTTTTGGAGAGGGATGTAGAGCGGATTTCAAAATATTAAAAATGAAAAAATTAATTCCAGCTTATGTAAGAGTACCGCTAATTTTCTTCATTGTTTTAAGCGCAATGGAATATTTTATCGACTCAGGTGATCGTCCTGCATTTATAAAATACCCAATGGTATCAGTGTTCTTATTCGTATTTCTGTTTCTTTTAATAGCAATCGAAATCACTGTTAAAGCAATTGATAATATTACCTATCAGTTACTGACAGATGATCAAAAGAATGAATTAGAAGAAGAAAGTAAATTGAGTTTCAAGGAAAAAGCTTGGTACATAAATTTAATGCAGAGTCTTACTAAAACAGCGCCTATTGAAGATGAAGGAAGTGTTTTATTAGAACATGATTATGATGGGATAAAAGAATTAGATAATAATTTACCGCCATGGTGGGTTTATTTATTCTATGCTTCTATTGTTTTCTCAGCAATTTATTTTGTCCGTTTTGAAATAATGGATGGAGATAATCAGGAAATGGAACTCAAAAAAGAATTGGCTCAAGCCAAAATTGATGTTGCAGAATATATGAAAACTGCTCCTGATTTAATGGATGAAAAAACAGTTACCCTACTTACTGAACCAGCAGATTTAGCTGAAGGAAAGTCACTTTTTGAAATGAATTGTGCTGCTTGCCATAGAGCTGACGGTGGTGGGCAAATAGGTCCAAACCTTACAGATGATAAATGGATTTTAGGTGGAGGTATAAAAAACATTTTTCATACTATAAATAATGGTGGACGTGATGGAAAAGGTATGATTGCCTGGAAAGGTACGTTGAAACCAAAAGAGATGCAAAAAGTGTCTAGTTATATAATATCTCTATTAGGCAGTAATCCAAAAGACGCAAAAGAAGCTGAGGGTGAAGTTTGGGTTGATGATCAAGAGTAAATAGCATATAAAGCTTAAAAATATCGAATCGAGTTCGAGAAAACACAAAAAAAATGTCAAAAATACCGGATGAAGCTTTTAGAGATACCATAGGTACAATCGATAAAGAGGGAAAAAGGAAATTTATTTTCCCTAAAAAACCATCTGGAAGGTTTTATGACTATAGAAAATGGGTTAGTTATGTTTTACTGATTATTCTTGTTGCTAATCCGTTTATAAAGATCAATGGCAATCAGTTTATGTTGTTTAATGTATATGAACGCCGTTTTAACATTTTCGGGTTCCCTTTCTGGCCACAGGATTTTTATATTTTTGTGATTTTTATGATCGTAGCCGTCGTTTTTGTGATCCTGTTTACGGTAATTTTTGGTCGGATATTTTGCGGTTGGATTTGTCCACAAACGATTTTCTTAGAAATGGTTTTTCGAAGAATTGAATATTGGATCGAAGGAGACAGAGGCGCACAAATCCGATTAGAAAAACAAGAGTGGAATGCGGAGAAAATAAAAAAGAAAGGCTTAAAATGGACTGTCTTTTTAATTATATCTTTTGCTATCGCCAATGTTTTTCTGGCCTATGTAATCGGTTCTGATGAATTGTTTAAAATGATAGAAGAAGGACCTGAAAGTAATGTCAGTACTTTGATAGCGCTGCTTATTTTTACCGGAGTTTTCTATTTTATATTTGTTTGGTTCAGGGAACAAGTTTGTATTATTGCTTGTCCATACGGTAGATTGCAAGGTGTTCTTCTCGATAATAAATCCATCAATGTCGCCTATGATTTTGTACGTGGTGAAAAAGAGGAAGGTAGAGCCAAGTTCAATAAAAAAGAAGATAGAGAATTATCTGGTAAAGGAGATTGTATTGATTGTAAACAATGCGTGAATGTTTGTCCCACAGGTATTGATATTAGGAACGGTACTCAGTTAGAATGTGTGAACTGTACGGCCTGTATCGATGAATGTGATACGATTATGGAAGGCGTTGGTTTGCCTAAAGGATTAATTCGTTACGCATCTGAAGACGAGATAGAGAAAAAAACTCCGTTTAGGTTTACAGCAAGAATGAAGGGGTATACCGCAATACTTGCTATTTTGGTAGGGGTATTATTAGGTTTGTTGTTTTTAAGAAATGATGTAGAGGCCACAATTCTAAGGTTGCCGGGGCAGTTATTCCAGCACAAAGGAGAAAACATAAGTAATATTTATACGTTCAAGATTATCAATAAAACGAATAATGACTTCAATGATATTCATTTTAAATTAGTTAGTATCAAGGGAACTTTAAAAGTGGTGGGAAATCAGAAGTTTAAAGTGGCTAAACAAGAAATGAATAGCGGAACTTTATTTGTGGAAATTAATCAAAACTTATTAGAAAGTGATAAAACAAAACTTCTAATAGAAGTTTATGAAGGGGATAAAAAAATAGAATCAACAACAACAAATTTCCTCAGCCCGAGGAGTTTTGATTAGAGATTTATACATTTTGTAAATTAGTCGGAATTTTTAATGAAGAAGAAGTCTTCGAATAAAATAAGGAAAAATGAAAATTAATTGGGGAACAGGAATAGTCATAGCGATAGCATTGTTTATGTCTTTTATCTTATATTTTGTTATCAAAGTACAGTCTAATTCTAAATACGATAATGAATTGGTTGTTGAAGAATATTACAAGAAAGACGCGCGCTTTGGCGAAGAAATGGTACGTGTTCAAAATGCACAGGATTTAGATCAAAAACCAATAATTACAAAAACAGCAGCAGGGATTACCATTGAATTTCCTGCAGTTTATGATATTAAAAAGATTAAAGGGAAAGTGTCCCTCTACAGGCCGTCTAACAAAAAATTAGATTTCGAAATACTTATTTCGCTTTCTAATCCATCTTTGCTCATACCTAAATCAAATTTGGTAGGCGGCCGTTGGGACCTTAATATGGAATGGCAATATAACGGAAAGTCATACCTTACTAAAGAAACTATTTATATAGATTAAGGTCTAAAGTTTAAAGTTTAAGGGTGTCTTGTCATAACCATCGACGTTTTACTAACTCATAACTCCTAACTTCCTAACTAAAAAAAAATGCTCTACACCGCTTTTCTTTTCGGTTTAATCAGTAGTTTTCACTGCATAGGAATGTGTGGTCCCATTGCTATGATGTTACCCGTAGATCGAAGCAATCAGGCTAAAAAAGTCACTCAAATTCTAACGTATCATTTAGGCAGATTGACTGCTTATGGAAGTATTGGTTTCGTTTTTGGAATGCTTGGAAAAGGTTTTTTTATGGCAGGAATACAACAAAACCTATCCATTTTTATAGGTGTTGCCATGATTGTGGTTATTCTGGTTCCAGAAAAAATATTCGCTAACTATAATTTTTCAAAACCAGTCTTTAAATTGATTTCTAAAATCAAATCTGCTTTAGGGAGTCAATTTAGAAACAAGAGTTATAAGTCGTTGTTTATCATAGGTTTATTGAATGGTTTTTTGCCATGTGGAATGGTTTACGTAGCTTTGTTTGGTTCAATTGCTATGCAAAGTGAAAGTCTTGGTGTTTTATATATGATTTTATTCGGTTTAGGAACTGTTCCTATGATGAGTAGTGTTGTATATATTAATTCCTATTTGACGATTCCCATTCGAAACAAAATTCAAAAACTAATTCCTTATGTCGCCATCCTTATTGGTGTATTATTTATTTTAAGAGGGTTAGGGTTAGGGATTCCTTACATTTCGCCTAGTAATATGAGTTTGTTTGTACAAGAGCAACCTAATTGTCATTAACATTTTAAAATTATTTTTATGGAAAGACATGATTTATTACACGAGTTCCCTGAGCATAAGGAAAAAATTCATCAATTAAAAATCTATAATTCTCACTTCAGGGAGTTATTTGACCAATATCACGTATTGGAACATGAAATTCACCGTATTAATACTGGTGTTGATATTGCCATAGATGAATATGCCTATATTCAGAAAGCAAAATTTCTTTATATAAAGGATGAAATAACCTCAATATTAGAAGACAACTAAAAACACTAAAATTATAAAAAAGCTGATTTTGCCAATTTTATTTATTGAAGCTTTTTTGTTTTCTAAATACAAATCCCATTAGTTTATATAGATAAATCTTTATAAACTACTGGGATTGTGTCTGATTTTATAATAATATAATTCTGGTTTTTGTCAATATTTGTTAACGTTTATATTTTATTAAATAGTCATTGAAAACAAAGCTGTTTCAGGAGCTTTTCTTTTGAGACGAAGGTCAAATGCCATACAAATGTTTCGCACATAAGGTTTCCCTGCTTCAGTCACCTGAATTCCGTCTTCTATCATAATTAAGAATCCGTCTTTTTCCATTTCTTTTAATTGAATCAATATTTCTGGGATTTCTTTGAAATAATTTGATTTGTCTTTCCAAGTAGTTTCAAACTTACACATTAAATTCAGAATGTGTTTTCTAATGATGAGGTCTTCATCAGTCAATAGATGCCCTCTAAAAACGGGAAGCATATCGTTCTTCAATAACTCGTAATATTCTTCTATTTTTTTTACATTTTGAGCAAAACTATACCAACTGTCACTGATTGAAGAAACTCCTAATCCAATCATAAGTTGTGTTTTTGATGAACTGTATCCCATAAAATTACGATGCAGTTTGCCGTTTTGAAAAGAATCGTATAAACTATCTTTTTTTAAGGCAAAATGATCCATTCCTATTTCGTGATAGTCATTCTTATACAACAAATCTTTACCTATTTCGTAAAGCATTCTTTTCTTTTCGTCTTTTGGAATGTCTTCGTCTTTAAAACCGCGTTGCCCGTTTCCTTTTATCCAGGGTACATGAGCATAGCTATAAAATGCTAATCGATCCGGTTGTAATGATTTTGTTTTCTCAATTGTGTCCACTATATCTTCAATTTCCTGAAAAGGCAAACCAAAAATGAGATCATGTCCTATCGAAGTATAACCAATTTCTCTGGCCCAAAGAGTAACTTTGGCTACATTATGGAAAGGTTGTTCTCTATGTATCGCTTTCTGCACTTTTTCTGAATAATCCTGAACTCCAAAACTGACTCTTCTGAAACCTAAATCGTATAATTTTTGTAAATGTGCACGAGTAGTATTGTTAGGATGTCCCTCAAAACTGAATTCATAATCTTTTGCTTTTTCAGCAGTACAGAAAACCCCATTAATTAAATATTCTAGATTTTCTATTGAAAAAAACGTAGGTGTTCCTCCACCTAAATGGATTTCTTTCACCTTTGGTTTCTCTTCCAGAATATTACAATACATACTCCATTCTTTTAAAACGGCTTCTATATATGGGTTTTCAAGATCGTGGTTTTTTGTGATTCTCTTATTACAGCCACAAAAGGTACATAGGCTTTCGCAAAAGGGTAAGTGTATGTATAAACTTATTCCTTCCTTAGAATTGCTTTCTATAAATGATTTTTTGAGTGTTTCTAACCAAATTTGATTGGTGAAATCAGTTTCTTCCCAGTATGGTACAGTAGGGTAGCTTGTATATCTAGGACCTGGTACATTGTATTTCTGTAAAAGAGAGTTTTTCATGGTATCAACATTTTTCATTAATCAAAATTACTCCTACTCGTGAGAAGTTGAAATGATAAATGTCATATTCCTTTTTTATAAATGGGATTCTAATTAAAAGTTGCTGTTGAGTTGGTTTTATAAAAAAAATCCCTCGTACTAATTTCTAATACGAGGGATTGATTATATATTGTTATAAGTGTTATTCTAATTTTAGATTTCTTAGTTGCTTTAACTTTTCCTTCCATAAATCAAGGCTTTCCTTATGGATTGCAATGTTTTTACGTACTTCTAAAACAATTGAATTCTCTTTTTTAGCATTTCTTGTATTAGTGAAAAACTGAATGTTGTTTTCCAATTGGAATATTTCATTCTGAACTTCATCAATTTTACGCATTAAGAAAATCTTTTCGTTTTCTAGTTTTCGAGTATCGTTGTTTTCAGATAAATGATCCATGCGATTAGCAAATCGCATCATATCAGTTTCTTTCTTACTTAAACTTAATTTATCAAATAGAGCATCTAATATTTTATTAAATTTCCCTTCGATATGTCTTCTTGTAAAAGGTACTTTCCCAAAAGACTTCCAAGTTTCAATATGTAATTTGATGGCATCAAGATCCGTTTTGTGATCACCAGTCAATTGAAATTCTCTTAATGTTTCTAAGTAAGCTTTCTTTTTTTCGAAAGCTTCTATTTCCTCACTGTTTTCTTCGTTTTGATGCTCTTTTAATTTATCAAAATAATGATTGCAAGCATCTTTGAATTCTTTCCAGATTGAGTCAGAATATTTTCTAGGAACATGGCCTATTTTCTTCCACTCATCCTGAATTTGCTTCATAACAGGAGTTGTAGCTGCAAAATCAGTGCTTTCTTGTAACTCTTTAGCTTTAGTGACAAGAGCTGTTTTTTTACTTAAATTTTCGTTTTGATCTTTCTTAATGTCTTTGTAAAAAGAGTTCTTGAATGAATTAAAATTTCTAACAGAATTTTTAAAAGCTAACCAAGTTTCTTCATTAACATCCGAAGGTACTTTTCCAGCTGCAAAGAAATTAGATCTCAATAATTCTACTTTTTCAATTTGAACTAGCCACTGAGAATGTGAATTTACTTTTACGGTTGCCAGAACATCAATCTCAGCAATAATCCCTTTTTTAGTTTCAAGATTCTCTAGCTCAGTCCCTCTTAGTTTTTCGAATAAAACTTCACGTTTGTCGTGCATTTTTTTAGTCAAATCACTAAATTGATTCCAAATTTCATCTCGGTTTTCTCTAGAAACAGGACCTATGTCTTCTTTCCAGATTCTATGTAAATCTTGTAATTCTCTAAATGCTTTATTGATGTCAGCTTCATTTACTAACTCTTCAACACGAGCAATAATTTTAAGTTTTTGTTCTAGATTGTGTTTGAAATCCAGGTCTCTCGCTTCTCTGTCAAGATGTAAATAATCATAGAAGTTCTCCACATGAAAATGGTAGTTGTTCCATACGTGATTGTATTTATCTTTTGGAATCGAACCCGCGGTTTTCCATCTTTCTCTTAATTCATTAAAATGTTTTAGGGTATCCTTGATGTTTTCTTGTGGGTTGATTAGCTCTTTTAATTCTTCAACAATGGCTAATCTGATTTCAAGATTTGATTTCAGGTTCGTTTGCAAACTCTTGAAATGGGTATTTTTATTATCTCTAAACTGAGAATAGTATTGGTCAAATTTTAATTTTAAAGGAGAATGGTATTGAAAATCCTCAGTAGTGTCTGGGTTTTCAGTATGGTATTCCTCTTTTTTTTCCTCAATGAAATGATTGAATTTTGCTAAAAAAGATTTTTTAATTTCTTCCACATGGTCTTTAACAGACATCACTTTTTCCGTAGAAACTAAGTTTTTCAATTCCTCTACTAGAGCATCCATTGTAAATGTATCATAATCCTGCATCGGGATGTCGTGACGTTCCTTTAAAGTCTCGTCTTCACTTTCCTCAGCATTTGAATCTTCAATAGAATTCAAAGCATTTTGATTGTCATTTTCCACAACAGCTTCCGTTTGAGGAGCTTCTATTGAAGTTTCTTCAGTCATTACTGTTTCTGCTTGTGCTGATTCATTTGAATCATTTGCTAAATTTCCATCTGCAGTTTGCAGGTTATCGTTCATTTCTTCTAACATTTTTTCAATGTTTAAGGTTTCTAATTATATCGAACACGAAAGATAGTAAAGCAGTATTGAAATTCAAAACAAATCACCTATTTAGAGTCGTTTTATGTTGAAGCGGAAATTTTATTTAAATGTAATAAATGTTTATAATTATGTTGTGACTTTAATTATTTACCTGTTTTTAACCTAATTTGATATTTTAGTTTAGATAAATTATAAATGTTATCTATTCCATATCTCCCAGGATTTTTCTGCTTGAAAAACAAGCATTTCTAATCCGTTTTTTATTTGTGCTCCTTGTGCTTTAGCCTTTTTTAGGAAAGCCGTTTCGGCAGGATTATAAATTAGATCAAAAGCAATATGTTGTTCAGTAAAGAACTCGTAAGGCAGTAATGGAGCGTCCTCAATGTTTGGACTGGTTCCTACTGGAGTAGAGTTAATTATGATTTGGTATTCGTCAAAAGTATCTGCATTAATTTGGTCATAACTTATCGAATATTCATTTGGTATTCTAGAAACAAAATGATACCTAATATCTAATTCATCAAGTGCATAAGCCACTCCTTTTGATGCTCCACCTGTTCCTAAAATCAATGCTTTTTTATGATGGGGTTGTAATAGCGGTTTGAGTGCTTTTTTAAATCCGTAATAATCAGTATTGTAGCCTTTTAATAGCCCTTTTCGAGTGAATTTTATGGTGTTTACAGCGCCTATTAATGCTGCTTTTTTTGATAATTTATCCAAAAAAGGCATCACGGCTTCCTTATATGGAATGGTGACATTCATTCCATATATTTCCTGATGTTTTTCTTTTATGAGTGTAACAAAATCATTAATTACTGGAATGTCAAAATTTTCGTAGGTGCAATCTGCTAATTCTTCAGTACTGAACTTTTCAGTAAAATATCCTTTCGAAAAGGAATAACTTATATTTTTTCCTAGTAAACCAAAGCGTTTTTTTGACATCGAGTAGTGTAGTTTCTAAACACAAATTTCACGAATTCACACCAATTAATAAGTGTAAATCTGTGAAATTTGTGTAAAAGTTATAAAATTAACTAATTAATATAAATAGCAGTTTTATTTTTTATGTTTAGCAATATAGTTTTGCACCATTTTTCTAGACCATACAACCGGATATAAATCCTCTAGTAGAATATAGTTGTCAAAATTAAGACGCATAGCATTACTTAAATGAAATTTTGCCTTGGTATTGTCTTGTAACATAAAGTACAATCCAGCCAGACGGTATTCTATTTCATTTTCTTCAGGATAATATTCCGTTGCCTGTAATAAAGTTTGTATGGCACTTTCAAATTCCCCTAAAAACTGAAGTAAGTCAACCCAAAATAACCAGGTGTCTAATTCAGTATCACCAAATTCCACTGCTTTTCTATAACCAAATTCCGCTTCTTCAAAGAAATTCATCTGTTTGTTTATAGTAGCAAAACGTTTCCAATACAAACGGTTTTGATTGTCGATTTGTAAAGCTTTATTAACGTGAAATAACGCTTTCTGGAAGTTCTTTTGACGAATATAAAAATCAGTGATGGCAATCCAACCTTTGTCAAGAAGTGGATCTTCGTGAACTGTTTTGTTAAAATATTTCAGTGCTTGAACTTTATTACCTAGTTTCTCATAGCATTTTCCTATTCGAAGCAAAGCATATGAAGTTGCGTCATCTAATTCAATTGTTCTATTGTAGCTTTCGATAGCTTCCTCATATTTTTTAATGCGTTCGAATGCTTTGGCTTTTTCCATAAAGGCGCCAAGGAATTCATCATCAATTAGGGTAGCATAATCAAAAGCACGAATGGCATTGTCATAATCTTTTATTCCGTAATACAAACGCCCCATCTGGTGCCAAGCAATTTCGCTATAAGGGTTCTTGTCAATGTATTTATTCAAATAGGAGATTGCCTCAACGTTTTGATCTAAGAATTCGAAACAATATACCACATTATATAATGCAGATTGGTCGTCGAAATCTTCTTCTAAACATTTGATGAAACTTTCTTTTGCCATTTCTAGATTATCCATAAACAGATATTCCATCCCTATTAGATTGTACACATCAGCATAATCCTCAGTATACTCTAAAGCGGTTTTTAAGGATTCAACTGCTTTTTCGTGCTGATCTCTCTTAGAATAAATATTAGCTTTCTGGATGAAAATTTCTTCGTTTGTGGGTTCAATAGCATATAACTCATTGAGTAATTTTTCGGCTATTTCGAGTTTGTCGTCATAAATAAGCATTTCTACCTGAACCAATTTCAATCCTGTTGATTTAGGGTGTTGGTCTAGGGCTAGTTTTAATGCTTTTTTAGCTAAAGCGGCTTTACCCATATCTATATAATGAAGAATAATTTCTTCAAACTCTTCTGAGTCAAAAAAGAGCACTTTGTTGGTTTTCAACATGGACTCAAATTTGGATAGAGATAAGCTATAATCTTCTTCTTCGTTGCTTAATTGCATATCTTTTTTTTTTAGAATTTGGCCTAAATAAAGTTAGGCATCCTTACTGCTTTTGTGAGGAAAATTTGGAATTGTTGTGAACAATTTAATTAACAAATTTTGAATGGGTAATTAACCTATATAATTGAATGTTTTTGAAGTGGAAAACTTCATTTTTTTTCATTCAATACTTCATTCATCACTTCTAGCATAATTGCACAACCTTCACGAATTTCATCATCTGAAATTGTAAGCGGCGGGGTAATTCTTATAGCACATCCTTCAAAGAGCAACCAAAATAAAATAAGACCTTTGTCTTGGCATTTTAATATCACTTCATTTGTTATGTCTGCACTATTTGTTATTACTGCAAGCATTAACCCTCTTCCTCTAACTTCCTCTATCAAAGGATGTACCAAAAGTGATCTAAAGAGTTTTTCTTTTTCTAAAGTTTTGACCATTAGGTCGGTTTCAGTTATTTCCTGCAACGTAGCCAGACAAGCTGACGCAATGACAGGGTGGCCTCCAAAGGTTGTGATGTGTCCCAGTTTTGGATTGTCACTCAATAAATCCATCATTGCCGCTGATGCGGTAAAAGCTCCAACAGGCATTCCGCCTCCCATTCCTTTTCCCATAACTACAATATCTGGAATGACATCGTAATTTTGGAATCCAAAAAGAGTTCCAGTTCGTCCAAATCCTGGTTGAATTTCATCTAGAATCATTAGGGCACCAACTTCAGTACAGCGTTTTCTTATTTTTTTTAGAAAATCATTGTGTGGTTCTATAAATCCAGCACCACCCTGAATGGTTTCCAGTATGATTCCTGCAGTTTTTGTGGTTATTTTTTCGATATCAGCTTCATTATTGAAAGTAATAAAATCAACATCAGGGATCAGCGGGCGAAAAACCTGTTTACGGTCTTCAAATCCCATCACGCTCATTGAACCCATTGTGTTTCCATGATATGCATTATGGCAAGAAATCAATTGACTTCTTCCTGTAACTCGTCTTGCTAGTTTTAAAGCCCCTTCTATCGCTTCGGTTCCTGAGTTTACTAGATATGTTTTGTCTAATGGTTCAGGCAGTAAAGAGGCCATTAGTTTGCAATATTCTACAGCTGGGCTTTGAGAGTATTCTCCATAAACCATAACGTGAGAATATTTATCTAATTGGTCTTTGATGGCTTGGTTTACTCTGGGAGGTTGATGTCCAAGGGTACAAGCCGAAACGCCTGCCACAAAATCCAGGTATTTTTTGTTGTTTATATCGTATATATAGGAACCTTTTGCATAAGACACTTCCATTCCTAATGGATAGGGTGATGTTTGGGCTTGGTATTTTATAAAATCTTGATTCACTTTTTTATGTATTTAATCGCAATCCCGTTTACTATCGGGACGCAAAATTTTCAGAAAAATTCGCTAGGTTATTAAAGGTGTTTATTCGGGCTTATTTAAAACTCGTTTCCGATAGCTATCGGGACTACAATCTAAAATCTGCTACTGATAACTGCAAACTGTGACTGACCACTGAAAACTGACCACTGCTTACTAATCACTTTTTCTTCCCCTTCTTCTTATCGTAGTTCAATGTTTCTTTGCGTATTTTCATAGGAACATTCTTTTTGTCATTTTCGATTTTGGCTTCCTTGACTAATTTGTCATTTAGCTCATTTTCTTCGGCAGGGAAAATATCGTCTTTGGATTTTATGCGTTCATCTTCTCGCCACACAAAGCCTCGAAGTTTTCTTGCGTTTTCGGGCAAATCTTTCTCTGGATAGATTTCTCCGTCAACTTGGTTGAAAAAAGTAATCGTTTCCACTCCATTTTCTTCTAATAAAAGATTGATTTTACTGCTTACGTTTTTATTGATACCTATGAGTTCATTATCATCGTTCCTCATAAAATAAATTACTTCGGCATTTTTTATAATATCCACATCCCGAAGTTTTCCTTCCTCAAATTTCCCAAAGAGGTTCAGTCCTTTTACCTGATTGAATCCGGTTCCAAGGGTGTCTTTCGAGACCAGAAATGTATTGTTAAGGACTTTTAGAGAGTCCAATTCTTGCGAATTATTATTACCTATTAGATGCATAATATCACCCGTTATCTGGTTTTTTCCGTTCCAAAGTACTGGATTACCAATTAGTTTTGTCAAGGCATTTTTTGAGCTCGAATGAATAGAATCACATTTTCCGCTCATATCTGTTTTGTAAAAACGTACATTATTGAAGGCACGAATAATTCGGTCCCCTTCTTTTCCTGTTACCATTAGTCTTTTACCATGAATGTATACCGAATCGTTTTCGACAAAATTGATTGCCACCGCTCTTTTGGTAACAAACATAGAATCTTTCTTTTTGAAAATCTCGGCATAATGACCTTTAATAACACCACGATTAATGGAGTCTGTTATTTTTACATTTCTTGTTGCCGATGCAAATTCTTTGTTTCGATCATAATACAAACTATCGCCTTCTATGAGCCGATCGTCATATTTTATATAGGATTTCCTCAGGAAATGGGCTAAGTTTTTTTTGGTATCATAAAACCCTTTTTCGGTATAAATATAATTGGCTTTACTGGTAATTGTAGATGGACCAAAAAGATAAGAATGCCCAGAATTACTGTAATAATCCAAATGATTAGATTTTATGACATAGGTAGGATTTGTAATTGTCACTGCTGTCAAGAATTGAAATTTCTTTTGAGCGACATAATACTTCCCAGACTTAGAACGCAAGGTATTCTCTTTACTAGTAATGGTTCCCTGTGAATTATAAAAAACTTCTTGTGTGTTTCTATTAAAGTTGATGGTGTCAGTAGCTAATGTAGATTCTGGTGAACTCATCACAGCATCTCCAGTAGCATAGGCTTGTTTCAAGTTTCCGTTATATTCAGCATATCTACTGTTTAAATATAGTGTGTCACCCTGAACCAATTGCACATTACCAAAGGCTTTGATGTAGTTTTCTTTTTTGAAAAAATAGGCTTTATTGCAAGTCAAGACTACACCGTCATGATTAACCCGTACATTTCCGGTTAACAAAAAGGCATCAGGGATTTCGACTTCATTTACATCTGCAAAATCAGAGTGTTCAACAATGATTTTTTTTGGTGTTTGTGCCAAAATTGAATTGGAACCTAATACTATCAAACTATAACAGATGAAAAACAGTAATTTCTTCAATGGATTTTAATTTTTGTCAAATTTATGAAAAAGGAAACAACCTGAATCGATATTATCATTTATTTATGAACGCAAATAAATGAGGGTTGTAAGATGGAATCATCATATTTACTTATTAACAAAAAGTGTAACTCTCTCGTTGTAGTATTGTTTTTAGATGGATTTCTTTTGGTATGATGTTGGTTATCGGGAGTTGGTTTCAAAATTTAGATTAAATTTAAAAAATGATAATCATATAAGTATGTATTATCATAATAGGAATTCAAATTGAATAAAGCATTTTATATGATAAGGAAATCAATTATTGTTGCAGGAATTAGCATTGCACTTTTATCAGCTGCCTGTAAAACAAAAGAGAATATTATTACTTCGGATAAAAGTAAAACTTCATCTGAAAAGAAAATAGTAGTGTATCAGGTTTTTACGCGTTTATTTGGAAATAAAAACACGACCAATAAACCTTGGGGGACCATAGAAGAAAATGGCGTTGGGAAATTTAATGATTTTACGGATAAAGCACTTAATGAAATAAAGGATTTGGGAGTTTCCTATATTTGGTATACTGGTGTTCCGCATCACGCTTTAGTGAGGGATTATACTGCTTTTGGAATTACTAATGACGATCCTGATGTAGTTAAAGGTAGAGCTGGTTCACCTTATGCTGTCAAGGATTATTATAATGTAAATCCAGATTTGGCTGTTAATCCAGCAAATAGGTTACAAGAGTTTGAAGCGCTAATTGACCGTACCCATAAATCAGGTCTAAAGCTGATTATTGATATTGTCCCTAACCACATTGCCCGTAAATACGAAGGAAGGAATAATCCTGTTGGGGTTTCTGATTTTGGTGCTAATGATGATGTGTCGGTTGAATACAAGAAAGATAATAATTTCTATTATATACCAAATTCTAAATTTGAAGTTCCTGACACTAAGAAACCTTTGAACGGAGAAGAACATATATTAAGTGATGGTAAATTTAATGAAGTGCCTGCAAAATGGACCGGTAATGGTTCGAAGTTATCTAAGCCTGATCAAAATGATTGGTATGAAACGGTAAAAGTAAACTACGGAGTTCGTCTTGACGGTTCTAAAGATTTTCCGGAACTTCCTTCGGGATATGATATTAAATCGTTTAAAGAGCATTTTGAGTTTTGGAAGAATAAAGAGGTTCCGGATTCTTGGAAAAAATTTAAATCGATTGCCTTGTATTGGACAGCTAAAGGAGTAGATGGTTTTCGATATGATATGGCTGAAATGGTTCCTTACGAATTTTGGAGTTATATGAACTCTGCAATAAAGACAAGTAATCCAGATGCTTTTTTATTAGCTGAAGTGTATAATCCAAAAGAGTATCGTAATTATATTCACCTAGGTAAAATGGATTACCTGTATGATAAAGTAGAAACGTATGATAAGTTGAAAGAGGTGATTCAGGGTAAATCTTTGCCTGATGGATTGTCAGATATTCAAAAGAATATGAAAGATATTGAGCATCATATGTTACACTTTTTAGACAATCATGACGAGCAACGATTAGCAAGTCCGGAATTTGCTGGTTCTCCTGAGAAAGGGAAACCCTTAATGGTAGTTTCCACAACTATAAGCTCATCACCTACGATGATTTATTTTGGTCAGGAAGTAGGGGAGGCTGGGAATGAAAATGCTGGTTTTGGAACGCGTTCCAGAACTTCAATTTTTGATTATGTGGGTGTGCCTAATCATCAGCGATGGATGAATAACGGCAAGTTTGATGGTGGCCAACTGACTAATAACGAAAAAGAACTTCGTGATTTTTATAAAAGGCTTCTCAACTTTTCTTTAAACAGTACTGCTTTAATGGGTGATTTTCAAGAAATCCAAACAATAAACCGTCAGCAAACAAAAGGATATGATTCAGGAATCTACGCATATTCCCGTTGGTCTGAGACTGAAAAATTAATCATTGTAACTAATTTTTCTGCGGATACTACCAGTGCATTCGAACTGATATTACCTGCTGACATTATTAAAAAGTGGAATTTAAAAAACGGTAATTATAATGTAATAGATCAGTTGTATAAAAAACATTCTGCAATTTTGAAAATAGAAAACGGAGAAGGGAAAGTGAAAATTAATATTGCCCCTTCTGAATCTTTTATATTGCAATTGTAAAGAATAAATGTAAAAGTTTGTTTCAACTGTACTGTGTAAAACTTATAAAATAAATGATACAACTTTAGACTTCGGGATGCATCAACAAAATTAAGTTTTCGTGTTTTTCAAGTATGGTAAAGTATCGCTTAACTGTATTTTAATCAAACACAAGATTTTACAGACCCTTAAAAATGGGTAGTTGCTGAATATAAGGATTGATTAAATAGAAAAATGCTGATGATATACCTGTGGGTACAACATCAGCATTTTTGATTTATGATATTAAAACTAATATTTTCTTCTTACAGCCTCTTGGTAGTTCTCAGTAATTTTTTTCCAATTTATGACTTCAAAAAAGGAATCGATATAACTTCTACGTCGGTATTGAAAACCTAAGTAATAAGCATGTTCCCATAGGTCTAAAGCTAGAATTGGTGTTCCTGGTACCAATGCGTTTCTCATTAAAGGATTGTCTTGATTTTGTGTACTTGTAATCTGAAGTTTACCAGATTTATTTACCACTAACCATACCCATGCAGATCCAAATTGCCTTGTCGCTTCGTTTTTAAATTGAGAAGCAAAATTTTCATATGACCCAAAATCTCTTTTAATAATTGAAGCTAATGTATCATTAGGTACGCCTCCAGTATTAGGAGCCATACTTTTCCAGTATAAAGAGTGATTGTAATAACCACCTGCATTGTTTCTTAACTCAGTATTATTTACATCTAATGTTGCTAAAACTTCTTCGATACGTTTATTCTCAAATTCAGTTCCTGCTACTGCTTTATTTAAATTATTGGTATAGGTTAGATAATGCTTGGAATAATGAGTTTCTAATGTAAGAGGGGAGATACTAGGTGCTAAAGCATCGTAGGTATAAGGTAGCTTTTCTAATTGAAACGAACCTTCCTCAGCCTTTACATCTTCTGCAAAACCAATAGTTACTTTTTCCTGGGCAGTAGGCAAAGGCACTTCAACTACTTCAGTATATTTCTTGTTATTACAAGAAATTAAAAATGTAATTAAAAGTAAATTAGATATTAAAAAAAAATATTTTTTCATAGTAATCATTATTTTTTCAAAAGAGATTTAATGATTTTTATATACTCTTCCTTTGCTTCCTCAGAGCTAAGATGACTTATTTGCATCCATGCATTTGTCTTGAAAGCGTCTCTTAAATGAAAAGTGGAAGGCTGTCTTGGTTCTAATGTACCAAAGGCGGCTTGTTTATAAAAAGCATAAAGACGTAGCTGTACATCTTGTGGTAAAGATGCCTGACTCATTTTGGAAGCTATTTCAAAAGCTTCCTGAAATCGTTTATCTAAATCTTTTTCAGTCATTAACCTTTTGTTGCAATAATAGTTTTTCCACCAATAGCTTTTTGATTAAGAACTACATTTATAGGAGTTCCTAAAGGAAAAAAGATATCTACTCTTGAACCAAATTTAATAAATCCGGCATCAGTTCCCTGAACAACTTGCATTCCTTCTTCGGCGTAATTTACAATTCTACGTGCCAAAGCACCTGCAATTTGTCGGTATAAAACTTCACCAAAAGTTTTATTCTCGATTACAATTGTCGTTCTCTCATTTTCCTCACTTGCTTTTGGATGCCAAGCAACCAAAAACTTACCAGGATGGTATTTACTGAATTTCACAAGACCGCTTAGTCCGTAACGAGTTACATGCACATTGATAGGTGACATAAAAATTGAAACTTGCAAACGCTTATCTTTAAAGTATTCGCTTTCAAAAACTTCTTCTATAACAACCACTTTTCCATCAACAGGAGCAAGAATGTGGTTTTCATTGATAATAACCGTACGTTTCGGATTCCTGAAAAATTGTAAAATGATAATCAAAATTGCTAACGCAAATAGTTGAACTAACATTTTAAGTCCTGCTGCCTCAATAAAATTGTCAGCCAATAAAAGTACAATCGATGTGAAAATTATTCCTAATAGAATAGTTTTGGTTCCTTCTTTATGAAACATAGTTTAAAATTTGATAAAATAAAAATATAATTGGTGCTACAAAGATAACACTATCTAGACGATCTAAAACACCTCCGTGACCAGGCATTATCTTTCCGCTGTCTTTTACTCCAGCAATACGTTTGAATTTGGATTCAATTAAATCACCAATTGTCCCGAAAATACCCACAATTAAAGCGATGGTTGTCCAGATTATAACCGATTTGTTGCTAAAATGAGCACTAGGTCTAATGTATAATTTCGAAATTAAAAAACCTGCAAAAACAGCAAATACAACTCCTCCAATAAATCCTTCGATGGTTTTTTTAGGAGAAATACGTTCAAATAATTTATTCTTTCCAATGGATTTTCCCACTATATATGCAAAGGTATCATTAGTCCATATAAGAATGAATAATCCAATTATGATTTTTGGATTATAGTCTTTAATTCCGAATGAAATTTTTGTAATAAAAACGAATGGCATTACAATATACCCTAGTAAGTAAATATATTTTGTTGTTTTACTTAAGGATTGAACGGTGTCATCAAATAAAAGTACAATACATTTTAAAGACACCATCAATGTAAATAGAAGAAGTATAGTATCAATAAGATTTATGTTGACAGTAAGCTTTATGTTTTCTTCAAGAAACCCATTAATAAATCTTTCAGTTTCAATTTTATAATAACTGATCAAAGTGATACTTGTATAAAAAAGGGAAACAAAAATAAGTGGGAAAATTTTATTGATTTTAACTAAACTGCAAAACTCATAAGTTGCAATGACTAGAAAAATACCAAATAAAGTAATAAAACTTTCAGTAGAAAATAGGATAGAAGCTAATAACAAGGCAATGTAAACAGCACCAGATATTGCTCTCTTGAGTGTTTCGTTCATCTTATAGATCTTCTAAAAGCAATAAATAAAGGTTTTTAGCCGAACTACCGTATTGGGTAAAATCTTCTTCCTTTGCTTTTTCAAAATATTTTATAGTGGTAATGTTTGTTGGGTAATCTCTTTCGTATTTCTTTTTAATTGCGCTTAAACCATCACTTTTTACAGCAAGGATTTGACTTGTAGTTGCAAACACTACAATATTCGTAGGCAATTCGTTAGGCTTGTGTTGTTTGATTTGCTTTGAAGAAAACAAAATAGAACCTTCTTCGGCAATTAAATTTTCACAACTCGCAAAAATGAATTTTGGGGATAAAGATCCAGAGTGGCTTAATTTGTTATCCTCTAGTAATTTAAAAAGTTTAGGGTCGTAACACATAACCTCACTTTCATACCAGTCATTTTCTTCCAGTATATTTTCAAACTGTTCTTCTATTTCCTTTATATTTTCGCAGTATAAAAACTTTCCTCCATTTTTTTTGAAGTTAAAAATAAACTGTTCGTCTATAGACATAGCGTTATCTGGAGAAGAAATGTCATTTTCTTTTTCTTCTTCTGAAGCAGGATTAATAGAACCAAAAAATTTGCTGAAAAGACTCATATAGTTGTTTGGGTACTTTAGATTGTAATTGAAAACGTTCAAAGATAAAAAAATCTTAATTCAAAAGTAGCTTTTGAATTAAGATTTTAAAAATATTTAGATTTTATCTAAAGTTACGACACTACTTCTTCCAAATTAGCATCAAAAGTTCTTTTTCCAAAAATAGCTTCAAGGTCATCTTTGAAGATAACTTCTTTTTCTATTAGGATATCAGCTAGCTGATTTAATTTGTCTTTGTTTTCTTCTAAGATATCAATTGCTCTTTGGTACTGACTTTCTATCAATATAGAAATTTCTGTATCAATGATTTTAGCAGTTTCTTCAGAATATGGTTTAGAGAAATTATATTCACTTTGACCAGTCGAATCGTAATAAGTTACGTTTCCGATTTTATCATTCAAACCATAAATAGTAACCATAGCTCTCGCTTGTTTAGTTACTTTTTCTAAATCACTTAAAGCACCAGTAGAAATTCTATTGAATATTACTTTTTCAGCGGCTCTTCCTCCCATAGTAGCACACATTTCATCCAGCATTTGATCTGGACGAACAATTAGACGTTCTTCTGGTAAGTACCAAGCAGCACCTAAGCTTTGTCCTCTAGGAACTATAGTTACTTTGATAAGTGGAGCAGCATGTTCAAGCATCCAACTTACAGTTGCGTGTCCTGCTTCATGAATAGCGATTGCTTTCTTTTCGGCTGGAGTTACAATTTTGTTTTTCTTTTCTAGACCACCTACAATTCTGTCAACTGCATCTAAGAAATCTTGTTTGTCAACAGCTGTTTTGTTGTAACGTGCTGCAATAAGTGCCGCTTCATTACACACATTAGCAATGTCAGCTCCTGAGAATCCCGGAGTTTGTTTTGCTAAAAAGTCTGTATCAAGTCCTTCCACTTTTTTCAATGGTGCAAGATGCACTTTGAAAATTTCGGCACGCTCGCGAATATCTGGTAAATCCACAAAAATCTGTCTGTCAAAACGACCTGCACGCATTAATGCTTTGTCTAATACATCGGCTCTGTTTGTAGCAGCTAATACAATTACATTAGAATTAGTACCAAAACCATCCATCTCAGTTAACAATTGATTTAGAGTGTTTTCTCTTTCATCATTACCACCTGACATATTGCTTTTTCCTCTAGCTCTACCCACAGCATCAATTTCATCAATGAAAATAATTGCTGGCGCTTTTTCTTTTGCTTGTTTAAATAAATCACGTACACGTGAAGCACCAACACCAACAAACATTTCAACAAAATCAGAACCTGACAAAGAGAAAAATGGAACTTGAGCTTCTCCAGCTACAGCTTTTGCTAATAAGGTTTTTCCTGTTCCAGGAGGCCCTACAAGTAAAGCACCTTTAGGTATTTTACCACCAAGGTTGGTGTATTTTTCAGGGTTTTTCAAGAACTCTACAATTTCTTGTATTTCTTCTTTAGCACCTTCTAATCCAGCAACATCTTTAAAAGTTGTTTTAATGTCGGTTTTTTCATCAAATAGTTTGGCTTTAGATTTTCCAATATTGAAAATCTGACCACCTCCACCTGCGCCACCACCTGACATTTTTCTCATAATAAAGATCCAAACACCAATTATGATTATGATAGGTAGTAAACTGATAAGAATATCTGACCAATTGCTTTTTGCCAAGAAATTAAAATCTTTTAATTTTCCTTCGCTAACCGCTTTTTCTAATTTGTTTTGAAAAATTTGATCATTACCAATGTCAAAAGTATAATGCGGACCTTTATTAGGTCTGTCAAAAATATCTTTTGATACTTTTTTATGATCTTTATCCTTTAGAGCATCAGCTTTAAGGAACACTTCGGCTTCCGTTTTATTATATACAATAACCTTTTCAATTTGGCCTTTTTCTAAAAACACATTGAATTTAGAAGATGTCAATTGAGATGGTTCTTGTAAACTTGAACTGCCGGTTATAAAACTTATAAATAGAAAAATAAGTAAAATTGCAGTATAAACTAACCAAGGACTTACTTTAAATTTATTCGGATTCTGATTATTATCTTTAGCCATGCGAAGTGTCTTTCTTTAGTATTTGTTTTCTATTTTAGTGATTTTAGCATCTCCCCACAAACTTTCGATGTTGTAATATTCTCGAATGTGTTTTTGAAATACGTGAACTACAATATGAACATAATCCATAAGAACCCATTCCGCATTATCAGAACCTTCCACGTGCCATGGTTTGTCCTTTAATTCCTTAGAAACTGTTTTTTGAATAGAGTTAACAATTGCGTTAACCTGTGTGTTTGAATTACCGTTGCATACAATAAAATAGTCGCATACTGCGCTGTCTATTTCTCTTAAGTCAAGAATGTCAATGTCATTTCCTTTTACCTCTTCAATCCCTTTAATAATGTTCGCTAATAAAGCATCATTATTTATAGTCTTTTTTGCCATGAATTATTTTTAAATAAGTTTGTAAAGTTACCATTTTTTGTGATTATTTTTGAACCTTAACAAAATATTAAATTCAGATACACTAAAAACCGTCAATGAAACTAATCAAACTCGATGCCATAGATTCAACTAATGAATTCCTAAAAGGATTGTCGAATAAACAAGAACTGGAAAATTTCACTGTTGTTACTGCTCAAAATCAAACTAAAGGTAAAGGGCAAATGGGCTCAGTTTGGAACTCTGAGGTAGGTAAAAATCTAGTAATGAGTGCTTTTGTTAAAAATAGTCTTTCAGATATTAACCAAATATATAATTTAAATATAGCTGTAGCAATTTCTGTAATTCAGGTGTTAGAAGTATTAAATATTCCTGCTTTAACTATAAAATGGCCGAACGACATAATGTCATATAATTTTAAAATTGGCGGTATTTTGATTGAAAACAGCATAAAAAGTGATGGAACTGTCAATTCAATTATTGGTTTAGGGCTGAATGTTAACCAAATTAATTTTGTAAATCTTCCTAAAGCGTCATCTCTAGCTGTTATTTGTAAGACAGAATTCGATAAAGAAGCCTTGCTTATTTCCATCGTTGAAAAGTTTGAAAAGCTTTTAATTGTAGAAAATTTACAGGCTGATTCTTTATGGCAAACTTATACCAATTTTCTTTTCAAAAAAGGAATTCCCATGCCTTTCAGGGATAATAAAGACAATACTTTTATGGGAATTATTCAGGGTGTTTCCCCTTATGGCCAACTTCAGGTTCTTTTAGAAGATGAAACGGTGTCAGAATATAGTATTAAGGAAATCCAGATGTTGTATTAATCTTTATTAAGGATTGGAAAGGGAATAAATAAAAAAAAAATCTTTTGGGTTGAACCAAAAGATTTTTATATATCGCTTTTAAAAAAGGGTTTATAGTTTCCCCATATTTGTTGCCAATGTTTCGATAAATTTACCAATTGGTCCTTTTATCATCATTGCCATCATAGGATTGAAGTCCCCTTCAAAATCTAATTTCACTGCACTTGAATTATCTGAAATTGAATCAATGTTTGCCGTCAAAGTAAAAGGAAGTTTATCACTAGCTGCTCCAAGAACTACTTTATTTGGCGCTACTTTTTCCTTCATTTTTAATTTAATTTCCGGCATACCTTTTAATCCAAAAATAAAAGCATCGTCTCCAATTACTTCAAATTTCGCAATGTTATCAGGCATTAATTTTTCGAAACTTTTTACATCAGTCAATAGATTGAATAATTCTTGCGCTGATTTTTCAACGTTTACTTTAGGACTTTCTAAGTTCATCTTTTTTGTTTGTTTTTAATTTCTAAACAATATCCCAAGTAGAAGGAGAAACGCTCCATTCTCTCAAAGTTTGTTCTTCTTTTTCAGTAATGTAGCTTTTAGCAACCGCTAAATTCAACAAATTCTGATAATTACTCAATGTGTATAAGTCAAGGTTTGCATTTTTAAAGTTTTGTTCAGCTACATCAAAACCATAGGTAAAGATCGCTGCCATTCCTTTAATGTTTGCACCTGCTGCACGTAAAGCTTCAACCGCAAGCAAACTACTGTTTCCTGTGCTGATTAAATCTTCGACTACGACAACATTTTGACCTTTTTGCAAAAATCCTTCCACTTGGTTTTGTCTACCATGCTTCTTCGCTTCTGGACGCACATATACAAATGGCAACCCTAAACTTTCAGCAACTAGTATTCCAATTCCTATTGCTCCAGTGGCAACACCGGCAATAACATCTGGTTTTCCAAATTGTTTTTCAATATTTTTAGAAAACTCATCTCTTATGTAATTTCTTATCGTTGGAAATGAGAGGATTAGGCGGTTATCACAATAAATAGGTGATTTCCATCCGGAAGCCCACGTAAAAGGATTTCCTGGATTCAATTTAATTGCATTTATTTGTAAAAGCAATTCGGCTGTTTTTTCGGCTGTATCTTTATTAAAAATCATAATACAAATGTATAAAGTTTTTGTGAACGACAAACCACTTTTTTTGACAAATAAAATCTCCAAAGAAACAGATTTTCAAATATTCTTGTTAGAAAGTGTTGATATCAAGCAGCTTATAGTTCAAATTTATCAAAATAAAATTCATCAGGCAAGTCTTTATCATCCTGATGAAAAAGAAATTATGAAAACTTTGAAAGCTAAAATCCCCGTAAATAAAGCGGGTGGAGGCTTGGTATATAATAAAAAAGGGGAAGTTTTATTCATTTTTAGAAACGGAAAATGGGATTTACCCAAAGGCGGAACCGAAAAAGGGGAATCAATTGAAGGCACCGCAATGCGAGAAGTCGAAGAAGAAACAGGTGTAAATTTACTACGAATTACAAATAAACTTCAAAAAACGTATCATGTTTTTAAACGCAATGGTGTTTTTAAACTCAAAATAACGCATTGGTTCGAAATGCAATCTGATTTCGAAGGAATTCCTCAAGGACAGTTAGACGAAGGAATTGAAAAAGTGGCCTGGTTTAAACCCGAAGATATTCCAGAGGCATTGAAAAACTCGTATGAAAATATCAAACTATTGTTTGAAGAAGAAAAAAGTTTGCATCCCAAAATTTAAATTTTTTGGGCGTGTCACCAGCTAAGAAAAGGGGCTTATAAAAACAGTGTTTATAAGCCCCTTTTCTTAACGGCTGTCAGGCTATCCGCTCCGCTGTGGCGGATTGCTTCTATCCTTCACGCGCGTTTAGTGGTCAGTAATCAGTGGTCAGTTTTCAGTAATCAGTGGTCAGTATTCAGTGTTCAGTAATCAGTGTTCAGTGATCTGTACTTCCCTGATATAGGTTGACCACAAAAGTCAAGTTATATGAATGCAAATTTAAAAGAAATTAGGAAACTCCGAGTTTATTCGGAAGAGTTTAAAAAAGGAATCGTAAGTTTTTACGAAAGCGGGAAGTATAGTGTTCTGCAATTAGAACGACTTTACGGAGTAAATAACGTTACAATCTACAATTGGATTTATAAATTTTCTACTTTTAATGAAAAAGGAATTAGAGTTGTAGAAATGAAAGATAGTAACATTGATAAGCTAAAACAGTTAGAACTCAAGATAAAAGAACTTGAACAAGCGGTTGGTCAGAAGCAAATAAAAATTGATTATCTCGAAAAGATGATTGATATAGCTAAAGATGAATTTAATATCGACATAAAAAAAAACTCCAACACCCCACAATCAGCTGGTTCGTTGAGAACCAGAAAGTAATAAGTTTTTCTTTAAATCAGCTTTACGAAACACTTGAAATAAGCAAGCAAGCAGTTAATCAGTATTCAAAAAGACAGGTTGCTTTTGAAAGAAAGATAGAATGTCTGATTTTAGAAGCAGAGGAACTAAGGAAAGAACACCCCCTGGTTGTGGGGTTGAGAAAATGTATTATGCTTTGCGTCCTAATTTCATAGGAAGAGATAGATTTATCGATACGTTTATGGATTTAGGGTTCAGGATAAAAAGGCATAAAAATTACAGGAGAACAACGTTTTCTGTGAAAGTTTATTTTCCGAATCTAATAAAGTCAATGTCTGTATATGCTCCGTCGACGATTTGGCAATCGGATATAACTTATATTTATGTTGGAGAAAGATTTTATTACGCAGTGTTTATAATAGATGTTTATACAAAGAAAATCGTTGGACATCAACTATCTAATCATATGAGAGCTACTGCTAATTTAAGCGCAATGCAAATGGCATTAGAAAACAATCAAGCTCCAATGATACACCACTCTGATAGAGGTAGTCAGTATATTTACAATGAATATATAGCTCTTCTCAAAGTGAGTGGATGCGAAATCAGCATGGCATTGTCAGGACAAGACAATGCTTATGCAGAAAGGATTAACAGAACAATAAAAGAAGAGTATATAGACCATTGGAAACCTAAAACATTTGAACAATTAAAAAAGGATGTAGATAGAGCAGTTGAACATTATAATAATAAGAGACCTCATAACAACATAGGGAAATTAAGCCCTGTTGATTTTGAAAATAATTGGTTCAATAATCCTCTTTTTTCTAAGCCTATTATTACTATTTTTGACAATGATAAATTAATAGAAATCGGTCAACTTTAATTAGGGACGTGCAAATACCCAATACCCAAAACCTAATGTCTTATTCTTTATTTGATTGAACATTTATTTAAAATCCCAAATCTTTATAAAATTTTTCATCAATAACACCATTTTTTTTCCAATAATCACTTCTTATGTTTTTAATGAGTATAGCGGTAGTAGTCAACATTTTTTTTGAGGCAAAACCATCGGGATAGGTTTCTTCAAATTTCACAATTCGGTATGGGAAATTATTTTCAAAATATATTTTTACGTTCCGTTGCAAGTCTTTATAATCCAGTGTATAACAGGAAATATTATTTTCCAAGTTTTCTTTTGTGGCAACCACGTTTTGCATTTCAATTTTTTGATGCGTTAAGCGCAAATAGAAAAAGGAGGGAAGCATTTTTATTTTTCCAATGGGTAATTTTTCGGGATTTATTCGGATTAATGACCAGATTTCATCTTCTAGATGGTCTTTTTTAAGTTTGAATTTTTGTTCTCCTTCGCTTTCAAAATAGGAGTGCATTTGCAATTCAAATTCGTTTCTGTTCTCGAGTTGCATAAACACGTGTCCACACCATTCCTGAATACTGGTCGAAATTTTCATTGCGTGTTCGTTTTCATAAACAGGTAAAAATGAACTTGTAATCATTGAATACGGATAAATTCCCGTGACAAAGTTTTTGGTAAAATTCAGTTTCAAGACAGACACGTCTTTTTCGGTTGGACTATCTGATTTTACTAATTTGGTTCTCGAAAAAGGTTCTGTTACAAATATCATAACCGCTTTTCCATCACGCAATTCGCCATAGCGAGCTTGTGTAAGTTGGTAACTTGATATTTCGGCTTCTCCATTATACCAATATTTTTTAAACTCTTCTGAAACATTCCTTTTTTCAATTGCAATTGAATTTTGGGATTTAGAACAGGCCGAAAAACAGAATGCTGCAATAGTGCAAATAATTGTTGTTTTGAGTTTCATTTTTTTTGATTTAAATTTTGGAACCATTCGCAAGAAATGAGGAAACACAATTTACAAAAAACTCTTCAAAACACAATAATTGTTTAAGTTTTATGTTGTTAATATTCAATTATTTAACTGTGTTTTTATAAAATAAAAATGTGTTAGTTTTGAAAAAGGGGATTTATTTTTTCCAAACTCGTCCTTCGAAAGCTGAATCTATTTCAGGATGTGTAATGTGATTGGAGTAATTGCTCATCGTTTTTACGGCAATCCCGGCAATAATACCTAAAACGTGGTTTTCGGTAAAACCTGCTGCTAAAAATGCGTCTATTTCATCCTGAGAAACATTCCCGCGGCTTACAGTTAATGAACGAGTTAATTTTGATAGAGCAGCTAGTTTTGCATCAGGAATTTGTTTTCCGTCACGAATGGCATCTGTGATTTCTGTTGGGACTTTTGACATTGCATCTGCAATGAAACTGTGCGCTGCCATACAATATTCGCAACTGTTTTCGTAAGCCACTGATAGGAAAACGATTTCTTGTTCGATAGGATTGAAACCTGAATTAGCCCTGAAACTATTGTAAGCGTAGATATAAGAATCTAGTAAAGCGGGGTTTTGCCCCATTTTGGTGTACATATTGGGAACAAACCCTAGTGCTTTTTTACTGGAATCATAAATAGCTTGTGAGATTGGTGAAACTGAATTAGTCTCTAATTTTAAATGTGTCATCTTTATGGTTTTAAAATTTGTTTACTATATGAATAGACTCCCTTATTTTAAATTACTGACAACAATTGAAAAGAAATTATGCTTTTTTTATTTCCGAAATAATCTGGGTCTTTACATTATCAGATAATTTTACAGTAGATTTTGATTTGTCAAAACCAAACCACCTACCAATGGCTTTATCAATTAATTTTGATTGATGCTCATAAGCAGTGCAAGTTTTACACATTCTTTGATGCACTTGTAATTGTATTTTTTCTTTTGTGGATAACGATGTAAGCTGCTGTTTGTCTATTAATTCAGTAGTCTTTTTACAGGGATTTACCATTATATTCATTATTCTTTTCAGTATCATTTCTATAAAATTTTAAAGGATTATTAAACCCATTTCATTTCTAAACATTTTTTCAAAAGTAGTTTTGCTCTATGAACAATCTGCCAATAATTAGACAACGAAATTTCTAATTCCTGACAAATTGCATCCGTGTTTTTATCGGTTAAATATTTGGAAGTCAATGCAATTCTCCATTTTTTTGGTAAATCTTCCATACAATCCTGCATCACACTATTGAATTCCGGGTTGTCCAGTAATTCTACTTCTTGATCCCAAATAGGATTTATGTCATAATTCTCCCAACATCCAATTTTGGTAAAAATTGCTTCGGATAATTCGTAACCGCTATTTTCACTAATACTAAAGTTTTGTTTAGTGGTTCTTGCACTTAAACGATAATAGTCTATAACTTTGTTGTTCAAAATAGAAAACAACCAGGTTTTTGGTTGGCTTTTACCTTGAAAAGTGTCTATTTTATGAAATGCAGCTAGAAAAGTTTCCTGTACTAAGTCTTCAGCAGTTTCTTTAGAGGAGGTTTTGTATAAAGCCCAAGAAAAAAGCTCGTCACTAAACTGGTTGACCCAATTTTCAAATACTATTTTATAATTTTCCTTGAGAACTTCCATAAATCGCTTATGTTTTAATTTAAAAATTTAAAGATAGTATTTTTTTAAACTTCAAAATATTGAACCTTTCAATTACTATAAAAAGGATCACAAGACTATATTCAAGACCAATCAACCAAAAATTCTCTTTGAAATCCATATTTGAGTAGGCACTATAGCTCAAGAATACAGTTAAACTCCATACAATAGGGAAATTGTATTTTGTAAAAACTCCTATCAAAACTAGATTGATGACATACCAAGGATGAACAGTAGTAGAGGCAATAAAATACACGGTTAAAACCAATAGGAAACTGTGTGTCAATTCAGATGTAGTTTTATTTTTCCCTTTGAATGTTTGATAAACTATAAAAAGGATAATCAATACGGGAATTATTTTTCCAGTGGTATGAATGATATTATAACCAGTTATCCAATAGCCAATTTCCCTTATAACATAATAAATACTGGCGTTGAATTCAAAATTAGTAAACCACAATCCAATGGTTTTCGTGTAATTTTCGATAAGATCAGGAGAAAGGAATGGTAAAAACAAAAGAATATTTGTTCCAATGACAATTCCATAAAAAGCGATACTTTTTTTGAACCCTAATTTCTGAAAGAACAAGGGTAACAACAATAAAGGCAATAGCTTTACCGAAATTGACAAAGCCAATATAAAGGCAGCAGTTTTCCATTTATTTTGATGTAACAAATACATACTCCAAACAAAAAAGAATAGCATCATGCCTTCAAAATGGAGATTACCAGTACATTCAATTATTACTAAAGGATTCAATAGGTACCAAAAAATACGGTGTTTTTCTAACCCAAGGTTTTCTAATAATTTGCTTCCAAAAAAGAGCGTACCTAAATCAGCCAGAATGATTATAATTCGTAAAACAATAGCCCCACCAATAATGGAATGGTTACTTAATAATCCTGCTAGAACAAAAAACAATTGATTTATAGGAGGATAATTAGAATAATGAGATGCACTTAAATCGCCCATTCCTTGTAGTAATTCTTGTGCTTGTGAGAGTGAGAAATTAGGGTCTAAAACCAAATCGTTAGGCAGATGTACAAATGGATTTATTCCTTCCAGAATCAATCTTCCATCCCATAGAAAGCGATAAAAATCTTGAGATAAATTAGGTATTTCCGCAATAAATATCAAACGAAATAACACTGTAGCGGCAATCAGAAAAGGCAAGTTACTTTTTTGTAATTGGATGATTTTATACACAAAAAAGAACAATAAACCATAAGAAACAACCAAAGGAACAAATTGAGCTCGTTCTAATTGATAGCCTATAAAGCCATATAGAATCATACTTGCTAATAAGTAAATATAAGATTTAGCCGTATTTGATAAGGCAATATTCATCGTATTACATTAATAGATTTAACGAATACAAATCCGAAACCAAAGAAAAGCATTAAATGAAATGGGAATAATCCGAAGTCATTAAAATGGATTCCTGAGAGCATTCCAAAGAAGAAGTAGAGCATTAAAACTCCTTCCATAATTACATTTTTAGAAATTTTATTGGAGATGTAAACATTCTGTTTCCACTTGTCTTTTAAGGCTTCGATATTGAATTTTGGAGTTCTTACAAATTCACTTTTTTTACCCAGAAGCCCTTCTAAAACGGCAATTGTGTTGTGAAATGAAAAGCCCATTGCAATAGCATAAAAAGTAAAAAATAAGCTGATGTATTTTATGAAATTTTTAAATCCACCGCCATGCATTTTTTTGAAAGTAACCCAATAGCTTATAAAAAACAAAACAGATGTAATTACAAAAAAGATAAGAATATCAAAGTACACGGCTAAATGTGTATATGTGTTTTTGATAAACAAAATAGGTATACTTAAAACAGCCATTGTGAAAATTGCCAGAAACATAGAACTATTAAGTAGATGCAATACTCCGTGAATTTTAGTTTTTAAAGGCATTGTGGTTGAAGTAATGACTCTCCAATTCATCTTTCTGAAATTCTCGGCCCCTCCTTTATTCCAGCGAAATTGTTGTGAACGCGCTGCACTGATGATAACAGGAAGTTCGGCTGGAGTTTCTACATTTTCTAAATACTTGAATTTCCAGTTTTTCATTTGTGCCCTGTAACTCAAATCCAGATCTTCAGTAAGGGTGTCACTTTCCCAGTTTCCAGCATCGATGATGCATTCTTTTCTCCAGGCACCAGCTGTTCCGTTAAAATTGATAAAATGAGATTGCGAGTTTCGTCCCACTTGCTCTAACGTAAAGTGCGCATCAAGTGCAAAAGCTTGAATTTTGGTTAAAATAGAATAATTACGATTCAAATGACCCCAACGTGTTTGTACCACACCCACGGATGCCTCTTTGAAATAAGGTATAGTTTGATAAAGCCAGTCGGTTTGCGGAACAAAGTCGGCATCAAAAATCACAATAAATTCTCCCTTGGCAATTTCTAAGCCTTCTTTTAGCGCTCCAGCCTTGAAACCAACGCGATTGGTTCTTGTAATGTGTTTGATGTCTAAACCTGATTTATGAATAGCATCAATTATTTTTTTGGTTTCGATAACACTATCATCTGTACTGTCATCAAGTACTTGAATTTCGAGTTTTTCCTTTGGATAATCGAGTTTCGCAATGGTAGTTAGTAAACGTTCCACCACATATTTTTCATTATAAATAGGCAATTGAATGGTTACTAATGGAATTTCGCTTGGGTTTTCAAAATTGAATTTTTCAGAATTGTCAGTTTGTTTCTTGCTTCTTAAGTAGTTAATCAGCAAGTTAAATTGGGCCAATCCGTAGAAAAATACTAACAGGATAGCAAAACTATAGAGAAAGAGAATGATGTAAGAGAGTAATTCCATTTTATTTGAAAGCGTATTTAAAAATCCAACCTATTATTTTTATTCCAGCCATAACAGAACCCTTTACTGTTCCAGAAACTTTAGAAACACCTATTCGGTTTTTATAACGTACAGGGATTTCGGTATAGGGAATTTTTTTTCTTAAAATTTTTAACTGCAATTCAACCGTCCAACCATACGTTTTATCTACCATTTCTAAATCTAAAAGAGTGGAATATTTGATGGCTCTAAACGGACCTAAATCAGTGAATTTTGAATTAAAAAAAAGCTTCATCAAGAAAGTAGCTAGCCCGTTTCCAAATATTTGCTGCGGTGTCATTGACCCTTTTTCTCGAAGCGTTACCACTCTTGAACCTATTACACATTCCACATTTTGATGGAGAATGGGTTCGATTAATAATGTCAACTCTTCCGGATAATCAGAGTAATCTCCATCGAGAAAAACGACAATATCTGGTTTTATTTCTTGTTTCGAAATGTATTCCATTCCTTTTAAGCAAGCATATCCATATCCTTTTCTTTTTTCAGAAAGTACGGTTGCTCCAGCATTTCGGGCTTCTAACTCCGTATTGTCGGTTGAATTATTGCTGATTACAATTATTTCGTCAACTATTGAAGGAATTTCTTTAATGACATTTGCGATAGCTTTTTCTTCGTTATAAGCAGGAATAATTACTTTTATTATACTCATAAGAAGTTTAGTTTATTGTCTTTTTTGAATTCTGATACCGAATTCCATTGCTTTATTTTTTTACCCATAAAATATTTTTCGGCTTTAATAATTTGGCTGTTTCTATAAAATATTGAAAAGCCATTAATTTGATCGTTTTCAAACTCGCATTTCTTCTTGATTTCTTCATTCGAATTGTAAAAAATCCACCATTTGCATTTTTTGTTATTTATAAAATGACCTTCTTCTTTTTTATTTCCGTTTTCGAAATAATAAAACCAGTAGTCCACTTTTTTATTTTGGTTTAACCAACCTTCCGATTTTAATTTTCCGTTTTCAAAATACTCTTTAGAATAGGTTTTTTGGCCAGACACTTGGAAATAAGCGAATAAAAGCAATATATAAATAACTTTTTTCATTCTATTTATTGTTCAGCAAATCCATCAAATTTACATCATTTCCTAATAATATTTCATTCGAATTTATTCGTCCTTCTTCTCCAGCATTTTCTAATTTCAAAACTCCTCTAGGACATACAGCGGCACATATTCCACAACCTACACAGGAAGAACGAACAATATTTTCTCCTTTTTGAGCATAACTTCTAACGTCTATTCCCATTTCACAATGCGTGGTGCAATTTCCACAAGAGATACATTGACCACCGTTTGTAGTAATTCTGAATTTAGAAAATAAGCGTTGTTGCAATCCTAAAATTGCTGCCATAGGACAGCCAAAACGACACCAAACACGGTTTCCAAAAATAGGGTAGAAGCCCACTCCTATGACACCACTAAATGCGGCACCTATTGCAAAGCCATACCATTTTCTTAACTCGTAGCTATCTATAAATAGTATGTTTTGATTTCCGGAAAATAAATTAATTCCAATCGAAATAATGATAATTGCTACCAATGAAAGCATCGTAAACTTAGCATCTGTATCTAAATCGTTGCGTTTGAAATAAAACAAAGCCCCGGTAAAAAGGATTAAAAAGGTAACAATCCCGTATATAAATTGGTTTCTAGTAATAAAACTCAACTCAGGATTATTCGATAAAAAAGTAAAAATTACTGCAATTGTGGTTATAAATGAAAATACTAAAACAGAATGAATGAGCCAACGTTCCAATTTCCATACTTTTTGTGTTGAATCAGATAAATGACGAAATGCATCCCCAGCGGTTTCGGCTAATCCTCCGCAGCCACAAACCCAAGAACAATACCATCTTTTACCATAGAAATAGGTTAAAATTGGTGATATTATAAAGATCATTGCAATACCAAATATTAACATAAACATACCGATATTCCCACCTTGTAGCATATTAGTCAAATGCCAATCTTCAAAGAAGTAATGGTTTAAGGGCCACATATTCTTTAAATCTTTGGCAAAATAAGGCAGTTCAGGATTTAATTTTGATAAAACTTCCGGTATTAAAAAGGCAAAACCCAATTGAAAAAACATCACGGAAATGGTTCTAACTAATTGGTATTTGTTATGTCTGTACTTTAAAATAAATTTATAACCTAGACCTAAAATGGCAACAGTATAAAATGTTCCATATACAAACCACTGACTGGCAGCGTGTCCATTTAAAAAATAACTAAAAGAATCAAAGAAACCTACAATTCCAGTATTAGCCGCTCCATTTTCACCCAAGCCTAAAAAGCTTGGAAACCAATACAATACAATATAAAATGAAGTCAGGAAAACCCCAATAATCCAAGCAAAAACACCTTTATTAGTTAGTGATTTATGGAAAAGTCCATTGTTGCTAATTCCTTCTGGTTTTGATAAGTAGGTACTTCTGGAATAAATAATAATTCCAACTAAAATAGAGGAAATTGCTATAGTAAACCACAATGTTTTATTGGAAAAATTAACATTAAAAGAGGCCAAGAACATAATGATAAGCCCAATAAAACCAATCGATAATCCTAGTTTTTGAATGTTACTTAATTTATTACTTTGATTTGAAGTAATAGAACTATTTTTTGTTGATTTGCTCATAATTATACCGTTTTAAATCCTGTAAACTGTGTTGTGAATTGTTCTTGAATTTCTTTAATGTATGAGGTAAAAAATTCAGGATCAAAATTAGCTTCCGCCAAATGCTGAATCACATAATCCACCGATTTATTTTCGGTTAGTACTTTATCAAAAAACGCATGTCGCATTCTGATTCCGAAAGTATTGATACCTAGAAAAGCTCTAGTTTCTTTGTGAAACGAGATTCGCACCGCTTTTTTTCCGTCTTTATGTTCCCAGTAAAATTGGTTTTCATAATCCATAGGATTTGCAAAAACCCAACCGTATGTTTGATATTCAATGTCTAAAAATTTCGCCGAGTTGAACCAATGCCCCGGATTGTATTGTGTAGGATTACCAGTTAGTGTTTGAGCAAGTGCTTCAGCCATCATTCGACCAGTGTACCATACTGCTTCTATAGGACGACGTAAGCCAATGCCTTGATGCTGCTCAGCACAATCACCTATGGCGTAAATATCCTTGAAATTAGTCTCTAGAAAACGATTTACTTTCACTCCACGACCTAATTCGATTCCAGATTCTTTCAAGAAATCAACATTAGGGGAAACCCCTGCAGTCAAACCTACAATTTCACATTCTATGGTTTCATTTTTATCTGTAACAACAGCTCTTGCGTTCCCGTTTTCATCAGATAAAATTTCCACGAGATTAGTGTCTAATCGTAAATCGATATGATGTTCTTCTATATGTTTGTTGATCATCTGGCTTTCGCCAAAAGGCAATACACCATTCCAAAAACTTTTTTCACGAACTAGAAAAGTCACTGGAATATTTCGAGAACGAAGCATTTCGGCTAATTCAATTCCTATTAATCCACCACCAACAATTACGGCACGTTTAGTTGTGGGAGCCCATTCTTCTAAACGGTCTAAATCCTGTTTATGATACAAGCCCGTAACTCCGTTTAAATCCTGTCCCGGCCATCCGTATTTGTTAGGTATAGAACCTGTGGCTATGACTAATTTATCGTAGGTAAGCGTTTCATTAGTGTCTAATACAATTTGTTTTGATGTTGGAACAACAGCTGTAACCAAACCTTGTTTTAGCGTAATATTGTTTTTTTTCCAAAAATCATTTTCATAAGGTTGGGTATGCTCAAATTTCATATGCCCCATAAAAACATACATTAAAGCCGTTCTTGAATAGAAAAATTCGGTCTCAGAGGAGATGATCGTTATATCCTGTTTGGATTGCTTGCGTATATGGCGTGCAAGTGTTACTCCTGCAATTCCGTTTCCTATAATGACAATATTTTTCATATTTATATTTTTGGAATATTAGATTATAATAAAGTTTATGGAAGCTATTAAAATATGGCTCTAAGTCCTAAATTAAAAGATTGCCCTAAACCTGTATCATTTCCTCTTACAAATTTACTGTAAAGTGTTTCTAAATTTAGTGTTTTTGTCAATTGGTATTTTGCACCAAAACCGGCTGCCGAGTAATTTTGTTCGAAATTATTCCCTAAATCTAGTAATTGTGCGTGTTGAACGAATGTAAGAACTGTAAATTTATTTGTTGGGAAATAACTTAAGAAAACTCCGGGAGCTAATTCTAAACTGTTGTTAGCGTATCCTTCTCCTTTTTTACCAAAGAAAAAACGAGTCCCTAATTCAGTAAACAATTGAAATTTCTTTCCAGAAAACGTATAGTCATAGAAAAAACGGTTTTGCCAAATATAACTTTTATTCCCTAAATAGCCGTTAGCATTGATTTCTTCTTTTAGAAGAGGAATGAAAAGGGAACTTTGAATAGAAAAATTATTCCATTTATTAAAAGGAGCTATTTTTATAGAAGGAGCGAAATGAGATAGCCCATTTCTTGATTTTCCAGCTTCGTTATTAAAATCAAAAACACTAGTGGCTTTCTGACCATTAAAACTATTGGAACGGTATTCTAATATTAAACCGGCATTGATTTTTTTATTGTTTGAAACTCCAGTAAATACTTCTAAAGAAGTTGTGAAAAAGTTAGAACGTGGTACATCAATTTTTACTCCGTTACTTTCTGATCGAGTTTGAGTATATAGATTATTAAACCATTTTATATCTACTTTTCCTTTTTCTAAAAGTTTAGAAGGGGTATAATTTTGAATATTAGATTTTTCTTCTTCATTTGCTTCTGTTTGCGCAAATACGGAGGTAATTAACAGTAATGTAATTGCCACGAATATATTTTTTTTTACTCTCATTTGTTCTTTTTAAAGTTGATGATTTTGTTAGTGGTTACTTGAATTGTATCAATGTTATTTTCTAAATGTGTTTACATTAATGAAATGGTATTGCAAACAAGCATTAATATGATATATGTTTTTTAATAGTCGGCTCATTTTGATTTTCCTGACAAATTGTTCCGTTATTATGTTGATTTTATTTATTACAAATTTCGAGAATTATTTTTATCCACTATTTTCAATTTCACACTATTTGTTGGCAATTCTTCCTTACCGTTTACTTTTTGTTCTTTTTTAACTGATATTTGTTGAAAATCTAATTTTGGGATATGAAATATATTCATTTGCTGTTGTGGTTGTTTACTTCTATTTCCTATTCTCAAAGTTTGACCATAGATAAAACAGCGTTTTTAGGAACAAAAAGACTGGATAAATCATTTTTAGAAAAATTAATTTATTCCAAGAGCGGAGTTGTTTTGGATAGTATCCAATTGAATAATGATGTTCAAATCTTGAACCGTCTCAATGGTGTTTCAAAAGCCGAGTTTTCTGTAATAAAAAAAGCAGGTAACTTAGTCGATATAAATTTTATAATATCCGAAAATATAACTTTAATCCCGAATGCTTCTGTCTGGACTACTGATGAAATAGGTTCTTATAGAATAGGGATATATGAGTCCAATTTTTTAGGAAAAAATAATGGAATTGGCGGTTTTTATCAATACAATGGATTTCATTCTTACGGTCTTAATTTTAGATCACCACAATTTTTTTCTCCTAAATATGGAATTGAGATAAACCTTCAAAAGTTAATAAGTAAAGAACCCGTTTATTTTTCTAATCAAGCAGCCAACTATCAATATACTAATTCATCTGCTGAGATGATAGGGAATTATCGAATAAATATAAAAAACGAAATAAGAGTTGGAATTGCATTTTTGAACGAAAAATATAATTATTTAGACGGAGCAACTTCAAGTTCGATTCCTCAGTTTTTGGCAATTGACAAAAAACTTTTAAAACTGGAATATCGTTTTGACAATGTAACGTATGATTATTATTTAGCTAAAGGTTTTAGAAGTAATTTATATACTCAACTAGTGATTTCAGAAAATGAATTTCAGGATAAATTTGTAATTGGATGGAATGATTTTTTGTTTTATAAAAGAGTAGGTAAGTCAGGAAATTGGGCTTCCAGACTTCGATTAGGTTTGTCAACAAACAATGAAAGTCCGTTTGCCCCTTTTTCAGTAGATAATAATGTAAATTTAAGAGGAGTAGGATATATTATCGATAGAGGAACAGGTTCTGTCGTTTTTAATACGGAATTCAGAAAAACACTTTTCGAAAAAAAATGGTTTGTATTACAAGGAAACGCATTTGTCGATAGTGGTACTTGGCGATTGCCTGGCGGTGATTTCAGTGATTTTGTTGCTGCTAAAAACATTAGAATTTATCCAGGTTTAGGCCTTCGATTTATTCATAAAAGTATTTTTAATGCTGTTTTTAGATTTGATTATGGGTATGGTATTACTGAAAATGCTTCAAAAGGATTTGTTTTTGGAATTGGTCAGTATTTCTAAAAGACAGCTTTATTATATCAGTTTTAAAACCTGTGACAATTACTTTTACTTAAAAAATAATGGCTGTAAATCAATTATAACCTTCAAATAGTTGTTGGTTTTGATTGATTTACAGCCACATTATAATAACTAAATAGTTTGAAATATTATTTTGTTTTAAAATTGGCATCTGTTTTAAAAGTAGACTCGTCAACAGTAACAAATTTAATATTCGTTAAGGCAGCGTGACCTATTTCATCAGTAAGTCCAGTTCCTTCTTTCCATCCCCAGAAAACCCATTTTGTAGCAACTTGAACACCATCAATTTCTTTATAATCTAGATATTGAATGGCGTGTGGATTTTTCTCTGCTTCTTCTTTATTTCCACCTATTGTTACGATATAGGCAGCTTTAGCAAGTAAATTTGTTTTTATATCGGTATACACAACATACCAGTCATCTGGCGCATCACCTGTACCTGATTTAAAGGTAAGTTTCTCCGAATTGAAATTATCTTTGTCTTTCTCATTATTAGTATATGGATTCCATATTGTTCCAGGATCAGTTAATTTATACGGGAAAAGGAAAAAATAACCCCAAGTAAAGGCATCAAAACGCACTGCCTCCTCATTTGGAATCGTAGGGGAGTAGTACACTTTATCGTTGTTATAAACTATTTTGGAACCATTTTTAAATTCAATAACTCCTTCTGTTGAATTGGTCAGAATTGTAAATTTAGCGTCCATTCTTTCTTGGCCTCCAAAATCCAACTTCAAATCAAATTGAATAGCTTGCTTGATTGAAAAAATTTCTTTTTGATGTGCTTTTTCTGTTTTTTCGGTAAAAGTTTCTGGTTTTTCATTGGATTTACATCCAATAAACACTAGTGATGCGAGTAATAGAGTAGTGGCAATTTTGTTCATTATGTATATTTTAATGATTAAGTATTTATTCTTATTAAGTAATATTGTTTTTATAGTAGCGAAGCATACTTTCGGCTGAATGTCCTAATCTTCGTTTAAGATGGATCATTGTAAAATGATAATGCAATCTCGTAACACCATTTTGGCGGTACCTTCTGGCCGAAGTAATCAATGTTTTCGGGATTACTGTAAATTGATTTTTGGCGTAAAGCCTACTGATAATTTCATTGTCTTCATAAATCGTAAAATTTTCATTATAACCTCCAATTTCGTCAAATATTTCTTTGCTAATAAATAAGGATTGATCACCACCGCGACAAGAAATGTGATTAATTCTTGTAAACCATTGTGAAATTACTAATAATGGATGTTGAGAATCAAATTTCATTCTGAAACAACCTGCATTATTCCCTTTTGTTATTTCATTGTCGATAAAGCGGTCAAAATCTCTTGGCGGAAAACTATCACAGTGTAAAAAATACAACGTGTTTCCTGTAGCAACTTGGGCACCTGCATTCATTTGTTTTGCCCTTCCTATATTAGCATAAACAATTGCTGTTTTTGGATGCTTTTGAACTTCTGTTTGAAAGCCATCAGTACTCCCGCCGTCAACTACAATAATTTCGTATTCAATTGTTTTTGAAATTGAGTTTTCTAAATGTAACAAAAGTCGATGTATTACACCGACTTCATTGAGTATAGGAATAATTATGGATATTTTATTCATTCAAATTCCAGTTGTAGGATTTAAATTTAACGGTTGCTTTTTTATTGATTTTTGTTGAACTGTATTGATTTAAAAAATCAATCAATGTTCCTTTTGTTTTAAAATCTCCAGAAAACCAATTGAATATTTCCGAAATTTCAATTCTATCTGCTGAGATTGTGTTTTTAGTTTTGTCGTTCACAAATGATTTTGAAACTGATTCTAATTGTTTTTCAATCTTAGCCTCTGTATACGCTTCATTTAATAAATTTGGACAAGAAAAAGAAGCACAATTAATGGCGAAATGAATCCGAGGTTCGTCCATTTTTCTCAAAATTTCGTGTTCTATTTGTTCTAAACTATATTTTTTACCTCCTAAAGTGAAAAACTTTTTACCCCAAGGATCATTGATGTCCTTGATGCTTTTTACTGGATAATTGTCTATTATTAATTTAACGGTAAAGGCATTATAAGCATTTATCCAATAAGCCAAAACTGCATTTTTTGACCACGATTTTTCGGGCGTTTTATTTGCTAATTCATCTAAATAAGATTGCAACTGCTTGGCCTCTTTTTTAAAACCTTTGTAGTTTACATTCCCTTTGGCAGACACGTTTTTTCTTAGCAAATCGTCCCATTGTTTATGGTCAATATGATTGCTAGTGCTACTGATTTCTATTTGTTGAGTTTTGACTTTTTCTGAAATTGAATTAGTGCTTTTTGCACAAGATAGTAAAGGCATAAAAGCCAAAATAAGAGCTATATTTTTCATTATAATATATTTTTAAGTTTAGACGTAGTAAGGCCTAATTCCTGACAAATTATTTTTTGAAAGGATACAATTCTTGTTCGATAAAATCCTTTGGAAATTCATTTTCATCTTTAAACCCTAGTTCGATATCTCTACCATCATTAGGTATGTAATTGGTTTTGAATATATAATCCCAAATGCTTAATGAGATGCCAAAATTGTTCCCGTATTTATTGGGTAAAACTTTACTGTGATGCCAAATATGCATTTTTGGATTGTTAACTATATATTTCAAGAAACCATAATCCCAACCCAAGTTAGCGTGATTTAAATGGCCAATTGCGATAGATATAAAATGAACAATAAAAACATCTTCTAGGTCAAATCCACCTATCAAGATGAGCGGAAGGTACATAATAGATTTATAGACAATAGGCTCCATCCAATGATACCGAAAATGTGCTGCAAATCCCATTTGTTTAACGGAATGGTGTGTTTTGTGCACTTTCCATAAAAACGGAATACTGTGTAACAATCGATGTGTGTTCCATTGAATAAAGTCACTTATTATAAAAAATAAAAACAAGGAAACTGGTTTCGAAAATTGGGATAAAGAAAACAATTGAACAGAAGCTAATTGCAATCCAAAAACCGATAGTATATCATTTAAAAACTGCGCTGTTACATTAGATAAAGCAATTAATAGTATCAGGTTTAAAATAAAAAAATTGAAAAAGAGATAGAATAAATCCAACCAAAAATCTTTTCTAAATATAGGTTGGTTTTTCCTCCATGGAAAAGCTATTTCCAGCATCCACACCACTAATGAAATAGCCAGTAATCCATAGAAATAGTTGTCCCATTTCAAATAGAGAATTTCGCTTATTAAATAGTTAAAATAGCCTTTGTAAGAGTTGATTATTAAATCAATGTACTTATCCATTTATCAATTATAGTTTTGTATATATTCCAATGTTGAATGTTGGTGCCAAAGGGGAGTTATCAATTCCAAATGCTCCAATGGTTGAAAAATTAACTCCAAATTTACCTTCAATAAATTCGTAATTTGCCTTTAATGCGAGTGCGTTATAAGTTTGTCTGTCTAAATGCGATGCCCATTGATATTGATCGTTTATAAAAGCATTTTCTTTCGAAATTGGATTTCGAGTATCTAAAACCAGAATTAAATGTCCCTTTGGAATGATATTATAGCCTACTTCTAGAGTTGCTTTTAAGAAATCAGAATATTCATTGTCCATATATCCATAACCGATATTACCAAAATAATACCATTTATTTTGGCTTGAGCCAATGGTAACATAAGGTAAAATAGTTGACGCATTAATTCCAGTAGTACTTACTACTAGATTTTCATCTTTCTTTATGGAATTGGCCGAATAGAAAACCCCAGAACTGATTTTCCATTTGTTATCGGATAGTTTGTATTTCAAACCAATAGTTACATTTCCTAGTCCAGAAATATTTTGAGAAACATTCCCGAAATCATAAGAAGCTGATTTGTAAGGTAAAATTAATTGGGCTTCTAATTTATTGCTTAAACCGTATTCTGCGTAAGCTTGAACCGTAATATCATTATAATCTCCTTGATTCTCCAGTTTTTTTCCGTCAAATTGAAAGGAATTATAATTTAAACTAGTCATCCCTAATTGTATGTAAGCTTTCCCTTTTTCTCTAGTCCAAGGACTTTGTGAATAGACGGATTGACTACTATAAACGAGTGCAACAATTGCAAATACTACTATTTTTTTCATATTAATTTTGTTTAAATTGATAATTACTTTTTTCTAAATCTTCAAAGGTATCAATGTCATTTAATGTTTCTAAAAAATTAATTTTGTGATTGGTTAAATCTTTTAGAGTATCCCTTAAAACGGTAGAACTCCCCCAATCTTTATTCTTGAAAAGCGAAGGAATCATTTTTTTTAATCCTAATAAATAATATCCGCCATCTTCCGCGGGACCTAGAATAACTTCGTTTCTTTCTAATTCTGTAAAAGCAGTTTCTATAATTTCTGATTTTAATTCGAATAAATCACTGCCTACAATAATGCAATTTGTATATCCTTGTTCGAAAAGCTGTTCGAACGCAGCCTGCATTTTTTCACCTAAATCACCTTTTGATTGAATCTTTTTATGATATACACCTTTTTTCCAAATGTCACCTTCAACAATTGCAATGTCATAAAAAACAAATTTATCACAGTCTATATTTTGGGTTTGCTCCATAGTATGTTGAAGCAGGTCTTTATATACTTCTAGTGCCTTAACGTCACCTATGGTTTTTGCCAAGCGGGTTTTTACTTTTCCCAGTTCAGGATTTCGAGTAAATATTATGAGTGCATTAGTCTTCATATATTTTGATTCCTTTTTTTAGATAAGCACTCCATTCTTTATTATATGCGTGTACACTATCCGTTTCCTTATTTTGGTCATTAACGACTTTACCACCAGTATTTTTATATTCGAAAATACCACCGTATAAATTGTATACATTCTTATATCCTAATTTCAATAGTTTTTCCCCAATTTGCTCACTGCGAACACCTATGGAACAATAAACTACGATAGTTGCATTTTTATCTTTTACTATTGAGGAGACCTCTTTACTTTTGAAATGATCAAAACCAACAAAAATTGCATTTTTAATATGACTGACATGGAACTCTTTTGGCTCACGTGTATCTAGTAAAATGAGGTTGTTTTTAGTTTTTAGTTCCTCGACTTTGATATAGGGAACACTTTGCTTATTGTGCTTTTTCAAGGCTTGTGGAATCGTGCTTTGTGCCGAAATCAGTACTGAAAAGAGTAAGAAGATGGTATATAAATAGAAACGCATATAGTTTTTTTATAAAGGTATTTAAATTTATAGACGAGAAAAAATTAATTTCCTGACTAATTGTAGTAAAATAAATGTAAAATAAGTTTGAAAGGGATAATTAAAAATAATCTGTAACTTTAGAGGATGCAATTATAATTTACTTATTTCAATTACATAATCTATTCATCTAAAAAAAAGAATATGCTTCAAAATATATTAATGCAACGAAAAACTTACGCATCCGAAGAACATAAAATGATGCAGGCCATGATTCAGGAATTCATTTCGAATGAAATTATGGATCAGCTGGATGAATGGGAAAAAAACGGAATGGTAAGCCGTGAAATATGGAAACGAGCGGGTGAATTAGGGTTGTTGTGTTTAGACATTCCTGAAATTTACGGAGGCGGAGGACTAGATTTTACTTTTAATGCATTATTAATTGAAGAGTTTGCCAAAAAAGGAATAACCGGACCCGGGTTTTCATTGCATTCTGATATTGTGGCGCCTTATTTATTGTATTATGGAACCGAAGCACAGAAGAAAAAGTATTTGCCGTTGATGGCATCTGGGGAAATGATTACGGCCATAGGAATGACAGAACCAAATTGCGGAAGTGATTTAAAAGCACTGCTTACAACCGCTGAAGATAAAGGAGATCATTACTTAGTAAATGGCCAAAAAACATTTATAACCAATGGCTTTATGTGTGATATGGCAATTGTTGCTGTGAAAACGAACCACAATACGGAAGAGGAAGGGGTCACCTTGCTTATTATGGAATCTTCGATGAAAGGTTTTAATAAAGGCGTTCCGCTGAAAAAAATAGGGATGAAATCACAAGATACAGCCGAGTTGTTTTTTGATAATGTGAAAGTTCCAAAAGAGAATAGGCTTGGTGATGAAAAAATGGGATTCAAAATAATGATGAAGGAATTGGCTCGGGAGCGTCTAACTGTTGGAATTATGGCTGTTGCTACTGCTGAAGGAGCAATTGAAGATACAATTGCTTATACCACAGAGCGTACCGCCTTTGGTACACCTATCGCTGGATTTCAAAACACCCAATTTAAACTGGCTGAATGCGCTACACAAATGCAAATACATCAAACTTTCCTTGATCGATGTATCGAATTATTGAAAGACCACGAATTAACAACCGAAAGTGCTTCGATGATTAAATATTCAGCAACGGATATGTGCGGAGTAGTGGTTGATGAGTGTTTACAATTATTTGGTGGTTATGGTTATATGTGGGATTACCCAATTGCTCGTATGTATGCAGATAATCGTGTTGCGAGAATTTATGCAGGTACAAATGAAATTATGAAAATGCTAATTGCCCGTGGGTTGTTGAATGATATTTTAAAGTAATCCGGCTCCCGAAGCTTCTGGATCGGGTTGAAAAGGTTTACCATTATAAGGTATTGTTTTTTACATCCTGCTTAAATGACCTTATATTTCTTATATGGTTAAAATTAAATGTTGTTTATTTTAGAATATAGCCAAATAAGTATACTTAAGAATAAATTAATATTATTTTAATAATAGTCTCACTATCATTGAATTTCGACTGTTTTTTAAAGTTTTTCTTAAGAATAAATGTCTTTTATTTATATATTTGTTAACATTTTCCTTATTAATGATAAGGGCATTTAATAATGCATTAAAGATAAATATGTTACCTCTTGATATTTAAGTGGTTACGACGTTAATTCAGAGACAATAAAGTTGCTTCTGAATATCAAATAATATTAATACTGAGCTTAAATGCTTTCGCTTATATATAGTTGTACGCCCTACTACTTGAAAAAACGAATCTTAGCCCTCTATTCTCAGCATCTATAAAACCTATGTTTATACCACAATCTGTAATTTTATATTTTTCGAATGCTGTTAAGGCAATAGAAAAAAATCAAAAAAAATCATTTAAAAGAACTGTTTCTAATTTTTTTAAGCTGAATAAAGGGAGTAATACTATTTTTAAAAAAGACTTTTTAGGAAGTACCGTTTTAGGAGCAAAACTTATTTTTTTGCTTTTTACTTTATTTTCGTTTTCCTCAATACTAGCTCAGCCTATAATTAATGGAACTCAAAATATTGCTTGTCAAGGACAAACAGTTAATTATAGTCTTTCTAATTCTTTTACTACTTATCAATGGACTGTAACCGGCGGGACTCCATCGAGCGGAACAGGGTCGACGATAAATGTAACTTGGGGTACTGGAAATAGAGGTCAAATTACTGTTGAGGGTTTTAATAGTGGTATTTCTCAAGGAACTGCAACGCGTAAAATTTATATTGACCAGAAATCAGCTTTTACAACAACTCCTAACCAAACGATTTGTAACGGAAGCGCAACAAATCTTAGTTTAAATTTTACAAATAAATCACTAAAACTTAATGGAACATCAGATTATGTGGGGATTTCGAATTCAAACTTAATCAATCTTGGAATAACAGATTTCAGAACTGTCTCGATGTGGTTTAAGGCTAACGATATAACAAGCCGTCAAGTACTGTATAATGAAGGGGGAGCAACTAATGGGTTCTCTATGTATATCGAAGGCGGTAGGGTCTATGTATTGGGTTGGGAGTCAAATTCAGCCTGGAACGCACCAAATGCAGCTATTAATGTTGGTCAATGGTACAATATAACTTTTGTTTTTGATGAAAATGCAACCGATGGATATCACTTTAAAGGATATTTAGACGGGGTTAATATAGGTCAGTTTAACCAAGGGTCTGGTGGAAATAATGGAATGAGTGCGCATTCTGGACCGGTTGCCATTGGATCTAATTCCAACATCCGTTTTCATAATAATTCGACTAGTTCAAATAATTATTTTAATGGTTATGTAGATGGGTTTAAATTATGGAACCGTTCATTGACGCAAGCTGAAATTGTTATTGAAAAAAACCATTGGCTTACAAGTCCTGTGATTGACGCTGATTTAGACGTGTATATTGATTTTAATAATTCAGTGTTAGATATTGCTGATAATCCAACTGCTGAAAGTGGAGTGTTGAATGGAAGTCCGGTTTATGATGATGACGCTCCATTAATCCCTACTATTTTGTGGTCTCCTGGAGGAGCGTCTACTAAATCTATTACAGTAAGTCCTGCCTCTAATACTACTTATACTTATTCATTGACTGAAAAACTTTCTGGAATATGTAGTCAAAACGGGAGTGTTGACATTACAGTAAGTGCCATTATCCCTACAATAACAAGTACTACCACAGGTTCAAGAGTGGGTAATGGAACGGTTGTATTAGGTGCTACAGTATCTGCAGGTACAATAAATTGGTACACAACTTCTGTTGGAGGAACTGCAATTGGAACAGGCACAAGTTTTACAACTCCCTCGATATCCTCAACTACGACATATTATGCTGAGGCGGTATTGAATAGTTGTGCTTCAAGTCCAAGAACAGCAGTAGTTGCAGTTGTAAGTTGTGCCGCTGGAGCTACTAATAGTTCGACTTATGAACGAATAATTCTAGTGGAAATAGGAACCATTAATAATGATTCAGGACTTAGTGCTGGAGGATATGCTGATTATACAAATTTATCAACCAATACTGATATTGGAAAGTCATATCCCATAATCGTTACGAATGGATATCTGGATACTGGTAGTCAAGTGGGAATCTGGGTAGATTGGAATCATAACGGAGATTTCACTGATAGCGGTGAATTTTTTAGTACAACTATGGTGGATGATAAGTTTTCGGGTACTATAATTCCTCCATCTGGGGCTAGTTTAGGTTCTACTAGAATGAGGATAAGGATTAGGTACAATGGCGCTCTTGACCCTTGTGGTGATACGACATGGGGTGAGGTAGAAGAGTACACTTTAAATGTTGTGCCAATAATTACAGGAGTTACACCTAATTTACGTTGTGGTCCAGGTACTGTTGTTCTTGGAGCAACAGCGACGTCAGGGGGAACAATCAATTGGTATTCGGCATCAACTGGAGGAGCTTCACTTGGTTCTGGTATTTCCTTTACAACGGGATTTTTAACTAATACAACTTCATACTGGGTAGATGCCACTTATAACGGTTTTACTACTAGTTCAAGAACGGCTGTTATCGCTACCATAAGTTCTTCTAATCCAATTGAAGTAGTATCAAGTTTGGGTGCTTCGCAAAACTGCTATGCAACTTTAAAATTGGCTTTTGATGCAATCAATGCGGGAACACATCGTGGTGTGATTTCTATTAACATTGTTGGAAACACAACAGAGACTGTTTCGGCTTTATTAAATGCCAGTGGAACAGGACCTTCGATTTATACAAGTATAACGATCAGGCCATTGGGTGGGGTAAGTAGATCAATAAGCGGTGTTTTGTCAACCCCCTTGATTGATTTAAACGGAGCTACTAATGTAATCATTGATGGATTAAACAGCAATGGCAATGCCTTGACCATATCAAATGCAAGTACTTCTGCATCAGCATCTACTTTACGATTTATTAATAATGCAAATGCAAATACGGTTCGTAATTGTACTATTGAAGGCTCGTCACTGAGTGCTACTAGTGGAGTGGTTTTGTTTGGAAGCTCAACTTCGGCAACAGGAAATAATAATAATACGATTGAAAGTTGTACTATCAATGCTACTGTGGGAAGTGATTCAAGTACTGTTGCGATTTATTCGGCTGGAGCAGTTGGTAAAGAAAACACAAATAATACTATTAAAAATAATTCCATATATAATTTCCGTCAAAGAGGAATCGATATTGCTGCTACGGGTTCTACTAATTGGATTATTACAGGAAATAGTATTTATAATGGAGGGCTTGTTTCTGCAACTAATTTTCCAGCTTCTACTGATTTTTATGGTATTCGAATTCTGGGAGGTAGTGGTTATACTATTTCAGGTAATTATATAGGAGGAAGTGATGTGAGTGCAGGAGGAAGTAGCGCTACTTATGGTTCAACTTTAGGAAGAATAGGGTTTTATGGTATTTCATTAACTACAACAACACCCTTTACAAAATCAGAGATTAAATCTAATGTTATTAAATCGATTGTAATTAATTCAGTTCCTACTGTGGCTAATTCAGTTACTTTTTATGGTGTTGATTTGCCAGGAGCCGGAAGCAATATTGTTGTAGGAGGAGATAATTCAATTGATGGGAATACCATTGGTTCAAATACTGCGAATGGAAGTATTGCCATTACAACAACTACAAATACAAATACTTTTACTTCTTTAATTAGAGGGATTAATGGATTGAGTGCCAAAGGAACTGATGGGGTAATTAAAAATAATAAAATTGGTGGGATTGACATCAATAATATTGGAGCCGCACCTGCTGCATCTACTTTTTTGGGGATTTATATCATAAATGCATCAGCACCTAATATTTTAAATAATGCTGTTGGTTTAAGTCAAGCAGCAAGTATTAGAGTTTTGCCAACTTCACAAGCTGTAGCCACTAGTTTAACAGGTATTAATATAGGAACAACTGTAACTGCAATAACTGTAGATGGGAATATCGTTCAAAATATTTCCAGATTGAATACAACTAATACAACAGGAAGTTTTACGGGAATCTTGTCGTCTGCGGCCATCAATTCAACGGTTCTAATCAATAATAATTCACTTCGTAATTTTTATGTAGAAAGTGGTACCACCGGTATTACCAGTGGAATTACTAATTCATCTGTAGCTGCAGGAACAACTACTGCTACTATTTCCAATAATATCCTTGATGGATTTAATGTAAAAGCCTTTTCAATAGGAACCGGTACACCGCTTGCCTCATATTTCATTGGCATTAACAATACAACAGGTATAAATACACTAAATATTATTGGAAATACCTTGACAAATTTCAGTACTTCACAAACAGGTACAGGTAATATCAATTTTATACGAAACACGGGAGCAATTGTAACATCAATTAATATTAATAATAATTTTTTAGGTACGGCAATCAATCCTTTAGTAACTTTTGCCGCTGCAAATAATGGTGCGCATATTTTTATTAACAACACTGCTGGTGGAGCTTCGGCTGCATTGTCAATTAGTAATAATGATTTTCAAGGAATTAATTATACCGGAGCAAATGGTGTCGGTGGAATAACATTTATTTTAAATTCAGCAACAACCTTTTCTCAAAACATCAGCAACAATACTTTTACTGGTTTGAGTTTGAAAACAGCAGGTGGTGTAATTTTTATCTCCAACAGTGTTGTATTAAGAGCAGGCGGATTCCAAACGGTTAGCAACAACAAAATTAATACTAGTTTTGCTAAGACTGTAGCCGGAGGAACGATAACGTTATTTTCGAGTACAGCATTATCGCCGGCAAGTAATTTAACTGTTACGCATACCAATAATAATTTTTCAAACATTACGCTTACTGGTGCGACAGTAATCGCAGGATGGGTACATACCGAAGCTAGTGGAACTTCATTTGCTAATAAAACATTTTCGGGCAATATCTTCAATAACTGGACAACAGGTGGTTCTGCAGTAACAGGAATGAATGTCAGCGGATTCGGAGGAACTTCCTCGATTTCTAATAATACAATTACAAATATCAATGGTCAAGCTGCAATCACTGGACTTACTATTGGTGGATTTGGTACTGCCACTACTTTGACAGTCAGTGGAAATAATATTACAGGTTTGAGTTCCACAGGAACAGGTGGTTCGGTAATCGCTTTGGCAAGTGCAAATTTATCACCCCTTGTAAATATTGATGCCAATAACATCAGTGGATTGTCCTCTACTGGAACTACAGCTTCTGTAATCGGTATCAATGTGACAGCAGCGACCAATGCAACGATTAGCAACCATACGATTCATACCCTTTCGGCTTCGGGAATAACAACTCCGGTAATCAGTGCCATATCTGCCACATCCACTGGTACGGTAAGTATACAAAACAACACTATTCATACGGTTAGTACAGGCGGCATAACGACATCTGGTTATATCTTTAATGGGGTACTTGTTGCAGGCCTGCTTGGTAATTTCACCGTATCGGGCAATACGATTGGAAATGAAACAGCGAACAATATTTCCTTAGGAAGTGGATCTACATCGGCAGTTTGTACATTTAATGGAATTAACAACAGCACAGCCACCGGGACAGTTTCAATAACGGGGAATACAATTCAGAATGTTACAGTATATGGTAGTGGAGCTTCTTTGTTTACCGGTATTGTAAATACGCCCAATGCATCTAATGTTTCCATTGCTTCCAATACAATCACTACCTGTTCAAACACTGCCGGAACTACAGGCCAAATGCGCGGGATTGTTGTAACGACGGGGGGTACGGTTAATGTGAATCAGAATGCAATATCAGGTCTTACTGCCAACAATATACTGACAGGATTTTTAACTGGTGTTACAATTGCAGCAGGAACAAACGTGAATGTATTTCAGAATACGATTAGCGGGTTTACAGGAAACGCATTAACGACAATTGCTGCCGGATCGATGAATGGGATTTCAATAGCAGGGGGGATAACGGTAAACGCTTATCGCAATAAGGTTTATGATTTGTCAACTGCCAGTTCAGGTTTTACAGGGCAATTAAATGGAATGATTGTTTCTGCAGGGTCAAATGTGTATTTATACAATAATATTATTGGGAGCTTGTTTGCATCTAATGCTAATAATGCTCCTGATGCAATACGGGGAATAAGTATTATATCAACAGTTGCTCCTTCAAATATCAATGTGTATTTCAATTCCATCTATTTGAATGCCTCGTCCACTGGCACAACAAATTTTGGAACTTCTGGAATATTCCATACTGCAAATGCCACTGCCACGACTGCTTTCTTGGTTTTAAGGAATAATATCATTCAGAATCATTCTCTTGCCAAAGGAACAGGTTTTACAGTAGCTTTGAGAAGATTGGGTATTGCATTAGATAACTATTCAAGTTCTTCTAACAATAACTTGTATTATTCGGGGACACCTTCTGCAAAATATCTGTTGTATTATGACGGAACCAACAGTGACCAGTCATTAACACAGCTCAAGGGCAGGATGATTAACAGGGATCTTGCTTCTGTAACGGAGGATATGATTTCTGACCTGAAATTTAAAAGTATTCTAGGGTCATCGGTAGATTACCTCCACATTAATCCCTCGAAAGCTACTTTAGCAGAAAGCGGAGCTGTAAATATTAGCGGATTTATAAATGACTTTAAAGGCAGTATACGTCAAGGTAACGGAGGTTATGTTGGTACAGGAACAAATCCAGATATAGGTGCTGATGAGTTTGAAGGAATGTTTTTTAATGTATGGAAAGGAGCTATAAGTCAAGATTGGGGTACTGTTGGAAATTGGACTAGAAATATAATTCCATCTGCTGATGCGAGTATTGTTTTTGATGATTTACCTGTTAATGATTGTTATTTAGATCAGGACCGTTCAGTAACTAATATTACCAATACGCAATCAACTTATGGGTTGGTTTTAAATGGAAACAGACTAACGTTAAAAGGAGATTTATTATTCTCAGGAGGGGCAACAATAGATGCTTCTGCTGTAAATTCTACGATGCAATTTTCGGGAATGGCAGTGCAAACAATAAATGCCGGTGTATTTAAAAATGATGCCGTTTATAATTTGAATATTAATAATTCGAATAATGTGTTGCTTAGTGGAAACTTAGGCTTGTTAAATAATTTCACCACCACCACAGGATTATTAGACGCATTTACAAATTTTCCAGTAATAACGTATGCTGGAAGTACGTTACAAACTATTGGTAATAATCAATTTCTAGGTGGAAAAGTTTATAATCTTACTGTAGATAATGCAATAGGGGTAAATATTAATTCTAATTTTGAAGTAACTAATGCACTATTGATTAATCCAACTAAAAAAGTTGCAGTATCCCCTTTGTATCAATTAACAGCATTAGGAACAATAACTAATAATTCAGATGCAGCTGGCTTTGTTCTTAGGTCTGATGCAACAGGAACAGCCTCATTAATACACAATTCTAATAATGTTGTTGCTACAGTTCAGCGTTATATTAAAGGAGCTAAAGAAGATTGGCATTTCCTTTCCTCGCCAGTTTTTGATCAAGGTATTAGTGGTAGTTGGTTGCCTTCTGGGACTTATGGAACGGGTAATCCTGTAACCGGAACAGGGTATGATTTAAATGTTTGGAACGAATCTACATTTAGATGGGTATATAGAACCAATACAACTTCAATTATCAATTGGAATACAGTACATCCATCACCCAATTTTGTATCGGGTAAGGGATATCTTTATTCAGTTCAGGATTTAAATCCAACAAAAGAATTTATAGGAAATTTGAACAATGGCGTTGTGATTTCTCCAATTACGATCACTACAACTGCAGATCTGTTATTGAAAGACCTTGAAGGATTTAATTTAATTGGTAACCCTTATCCGTCTTCGATTGATTGGAGTGCATCATCAGGATGGACACGTTCAAACTTGGTTGATAATGCAGGTGGAAAAGACATGTGGATTTGGAATCCAACTTTAAACAATTATGGGGTTTATAACTCGACTACATTAATAGGTACTAACGCTATTTCAAGATTTATAGCTCCTATGCAAGGTTATTTTGTTAAGGCAGCAACTTCAGGAAATCTGGTAGTAAACAATAATACTCGAGTGCATACAGGCGCTGGAAATTGGTTTAAAACCAAAAACACACAAACGGGTTTAATCCGTGTTAAAGTGCTTTCTGAAGCTAACCAAAATGGAGATGAGGCTTTGTTGCAATTTGGTTATAACAAAAACGAACCAGGAGCGACAAAGTTGTTCAGTCACGTTCTTACTGCTCCAAGCCTTTATTTGGCTACTGCATCAGAATATTATTCGGTTCGTTATTTTACAAATACGGAAGAAAATAAAGCTATTCCAGTTTCTTTCAAGTCGGGTAATGATGGTTATTTTTCACTTATATTTGAGTTTGATGTTAAAGATTTTGAAACAGTATTATTAGAAGATCGTTTATTGGAAACCCTTATTACTTTAGAATCTGCAAAAGCATATAAGTTTAGTGCTTCTAAAAAAGAGGATCCAAATCGTTTTGTGGTTCATTTTAACGAGTTAGAAGCTAAAAATATTGACAAAATACCTGCTATTGTTTATTCGAAAGAGAATCAACTTATTGTTGACTTATCAGTCGTAAATGTTGATACAGAAATTAGTTGTTATGATGTTTCAGGTAGATTGTTGTTAAAAAGTCGTTTAGAAGGTCAAAAAGTACATAAGCTAGATATTAATGCCACGAATCAAATGCTATTAATACAACTAAAAAATGAAAATGGGGAAGTCAGAACTAAAGTATTGTTCAATCCATTAAGATAATAACTTTTAATGTCTCAATGCCATAATTTATAAAACACTTATTCCTTTTTATTGGAGTAAGTGTTTTTTTTATTACAATACGGGAGCAGAATTCTTAATATTTTCTATTGTTTTCTAATGGAGGTTAATAATTAAATACTGATTTTTTGTAATTTAATTTTATTGAATTCCATATGAAGTAGAATTCAGTATTAGTTTGTAAGCATCTGTATTTTAGAATATTATGAAATTTTTAACTATTTTATAATATTATTTAATCTAATTTTATTCTAATCTTTTGGATTGATAGAAAAAAAGAAAACTACTTCTATACTGTCAAATTGAATTAAATACCACAAATTCTAAAAAGATTACCAATGTGTTTGGATACTTCTTACAATCATTTCGGTTATATATTAAACATAGGTAAATTCATTGCTATGTAGTATAAGTATTATCAAATTATAAAATAAGTGTATTTAATCGGATTTATTTGCAATATAGCGTTAATTAGGAGTAGATTTAAGATGTGGAAAGTCTTGAATGTTGTTAGTGAGGGAAAAAAGATTACTACAAAATTTATTAATTGCAATCAAAGTTAGTATAGAATATAATCAGCTTTAATATGAAGAATCTATTTACATATTTATTGGTATTTATTGCAGTTGGTTTATCATCGAATGTTAAAGCGCAATCAGGGGCATCAGTAAATGCTTCGGCAGGAGCAAGTATAGTTGTTCCAATGAAACTTTCGGAGAAAAATTCTTTAAATTTTGGTACTAGTACTAAACAAGTTGGATTAGGTGGTTCAGTAGTACTTTCTACTGGTGATGCCTCGAGAGATTTTAACGGGGGGGTTTCTGCTTCTTCAATTGGAGAATCTCCATCTAATGCTATTTTTGAAATTTCCGGAACACATAATAAAAGTTATTCAATTACCTTACCTTCTTCAATTACAATAGCGGAGTCAGGATCTAGTACAATGATTATCGATGATCTTAAAGTACGATTTGTAAATACTACTGGTGACATTTTAATTAACGAAGGAAATAATAGTCTAAGTCAGGTGCTTAGCGATAACGGAACAAGTAGTTTTAGATTAGGCGGAAAATTAAACATTGATTCTGATCAAGAAGCAGGAATGTATTCAGGAACTTATGTTGTAATGGTAGATTATAATTAGGGAATATATTAAAGTGTGATTTTTTATTGTCTTATTTTCACCAAATTGAATTTAATTCAAGCGGTATTTATTTCTTTATCCTTAAGAAGTGTAACAAATCTACATTTTGATTTTAAGAAATAGTTTTCTTCTTAAATGAAAGTATTTATATAATTTTAAAATTTCAAGTTTTCCCAAATAGTTTTTTATTAATCCAAAATGAATTTTCTTGTTTGATAAACAAATAAGAAAATTCATTTTGGATTTTTTTATAATTTTTCATTTATTCAATTTTTTTGAATGAATTGGATTTATCATCTTACCATTATTATTGGTGTAATAAATAGTAAAGCGATTGATTTAAGTTAGTTAAGTGTTTTTGTTTAGCTTGTAAATCATACTCAAGTAAAAATACGTAGGTTATTAACAAAAAATTTAGAAAAACTTGTTTGTATGTGTATTTAAACGAATAAATGTGCGTTTAGTCGATTTTATTGTTATTACAGTCAATTGTTGTTTAATCTTGCAATCTGAATATATTTTTATTCATATTTGCCCAAACAAAACTAAAACCTACTAAAATTGAAAAAAAACCTACTATTGCTTTTCGTTGTATTTGTATTTACAACATTAGCATCGAATGTATCTGCTCAGACTATTGCAACTGTAACAGGAACTACAGCTGGAGCAAAATTAATTAGACCGATGGGTCTTTCTCGAACTTCTGCTTTACATTTTGGAACTATAAATATCTTAACCCCTGGGTCAGGGACAGTTATTCTTAATCCAAGTGATGCTACTCGTACTTTTACAGGTGTTCTACAACAATCATTAGTTAATCCTCCTGCTACAAATGCTGCATTTAATGTTACAGGAACTAAAGATACCTTTTACCTAGTGTCATTGCCTAGTGAAATTTTTGTGACTGACGGAACAACTACAATGACAATTGATAATATAACTGCGAGTTTTGCAACTGCGGGAGCGATTGCTTTCAGAGGTATTCTTAATGGATCAGGTCAGGATAGTTTTAAGGTTGGTGGAACATTAAATGTAACTGCGTTAGATGCAGGAGGTGTTTACGCAGGAATTTTTAATGTTAGTGTTGATTATAACTAGAATTATTTTATAAAATACTATAGGGGGAAAACAAAATAGTTTTCCCCTTTTTTTTTGGAAAGAATGTTTTATTTTTGGCTTTATGGTAAATATTAGAACAATGAAAAAAAGGATTTTATTACTGTGTATTATTGTTTTGGGTTTTAGTTATAAAACGAAAGCACAAGGTGATTTACTTGTTACTCCTACAAGAGTGGTTTTTGAGGGGAATAAACAGAGAGAATCACTGAGTTTAGTGAATATGGGTACTGAAACCACAACCTATTCTGTTTCATTTGTTCAAAAGAAAATGAATGAAGATGGTAGTTTTGTAGATCTTGTTGAAGAATTGCCTGGGCAACCTTTTGCGGATCCTTACTTGCGTATTTTTCCACGACAAGTAACTCTTGCTCCTCAGGAAGCACAGGTTATTATGTTGCAATATAGAAGAAAACCGGAAATGGCAGCTGGAGAATACCGTTCTCATTTGTACTTCAGATCTGAGAAAGATTATACGGCACTTGGCCAAAAAGACACTATTAAGGATTCTAAATCTTTAAGTGTGCAAATAATTCCAATATTTGGGATGAGTATTCCAGTAATTATTAGAACAGGTGAAGTAAGTGTTACGGCAGCTTTAGAAGATTTAAAACTGGAAATAGTTGACAAAACGAATCGCATTCTAAATTTAAACATACATCGTAAAGGGAATATATCCCTATACGGTGATATACGTGTTTCTTTTGTTCCTTCTATTGGTAAAGCATATGAAATTGCTGCGGTTAATGGAGTAGGAGTGTATACTAATATTGAAAAGCGAAATATTAAGATAAGATTAGGTAATTCATCTGGAAATGTTTGGACAAGAGGAACAATTAAAGTTAGTTACATAAGTAATGGAGGTGGTAAGCCTGTAGTCTACGCCGAAAATGAGTTAGAAATTAAATAGTTTATTTATTATTAAATTGAGTTTGGAAATTTTCTTTAAAAATATAAGGTACTACAAGGGACTAGTTGTTATGGCTATACTAATCTTGTGCTGTGATTTTTCTTATGCTCAACCAAGTTTACCACAACGTTCAATAACTGTGATGGCTACGCAACAACTTCATTTTGGTACTTTTGCAGTAGGGGCTGGCGGAGGGAGTGTTATCGTGGGTTGGGACGGTACAAGAACTAACACGGGTAATATTACTTTATTGAGTCTGGCTCCTACCTATCAACCTGCAATTTTCGAACTAAAATTGTGTGCGGGAAGAAGTGTAAATATCAGTTTTGATCCCACGGTTAATTTATCCGGTAGCGATGGAGGTAATCTTACCCTTCACGTAGGTCCAACTGAAAAGGGACCAAATGGTACTACATTTATTATTAATACAGATTGTAATTTTGTTACACCTCTTCGTGTTGGAGGGACGCTTGATGTGCCTGGTGGCTCAATACCAGGAGTGTATACAGGGAGTTTCTTTATTACTTTTAATCAGGAATAAAGAATGATTAATTATAGTTTTTATTGCATAAAATCATCTTGGATAGGATTTACTATGCGAAGAAATTTTATTTTTTTTATTAAAATAATTTTTTTTGCTTTTTTACTTACCTCGTTTAATAGCTATAGTGCCATAGTTAACGATTTTGATACTATTGAAAAAACAGTTGACCCAATAAACCTAGATGGCTTTCCTGTAACAGTTACTATAGAGGGTGTGGGTAGTTTTGATATCGATGTGTTATATACAGATAAAAATTTGTTGTATATAAATATTCAGGAATTATTTAGTATTTTAAAAATCCCTTGTAATTATGGTTCTAATGGGCTGAATCTTGAAGGCTTTATTGGAAAAGAACAATATCCTTTTTCTGTCGATTTTGCTAATGAATCAATTAATGTTGGTGGCAGAATTGTAAAAATAAAAGGGAGTTTATTAAAAGAAGAAGGAGCATTGTATATGGAATCCTCTCTTTTTTTACCCGTTTTTGGTATTAAGATGGATTTTAACTATCGATCTTTAACTATAAAATTAAAAGCTAATTTTGAACTTCCAGTTGAAAAACAAATGCGACTCGATAAAATTAGAACTAATATTTCTAAATTAAAAGGAGAACAAATAGTTGATACTATTATAAATCGTAATTACCATCTATTTAAATTCGGAACTATCGATTGGTCAGCTTCTTCGTTTCAAGTATGGAAAGGATTAACTACAAATATAATAGGGTTAAATGTAGGGACTGAATTATTGTATGGTGAAGCTAACTTTTCCATGATCTATAATGACAAAATTAAATTTGATAACAGGCAGTTACGTTATCATTGGCAATGGGTAGACAATGATAAAACTATAATCAAACAAGCGCAAGTTGGAAAAATAAACGTTCCAATGTATTCCTTTATTAATGCCCCATTAATTGGAGCAACTATTCGTAATTCATCAACTTCAGTTAGAAAAGCAAAAGGGAGTTATGTTATAAGTGATTTTACGGAACCTAACTGGACTATTGAGCTGTATATTAATAATGTTCTTGTTAATTTCACCACTGCAGATGCTTCTGGAGCCTTTGTTTTTAATGTACCCAATGTTTATGGATTTTCTACTTTAAAGCTAAAATATTATGGTCCTTTAGGCGAAGAACGCGTTGAGGAGCGTGTAATGAACGTGCCGTATACTGTAATGGCTGTAAACGAGTTTGAATATGGTTTGTCCGCAGGGATGATTGAAGATGGGAATCAAAGTCGTTTTGGGAAAGCAGAATTTAATTATGGACTAAATCGTTTTATAACTGTTGGTGGTGGTATGGAATATGTATCGACTTTGCCTAATGGAGGAATTCTTCCGTTTTTTAAAACAACTATTCAACCTTTTAGTAAAATGTTATTAAACGGCGAGTATGTACATGGGGTTAGAAGTAGAGCATTGCTTAATTATTATTTAACTAAAAATATTTTACTGGAATTAGATTATGCAAACTATGTTGATGGGCAAGTAGCTACCGTATTTAATGCTTCTGAAGAATTTAAAGCGAAAATATCAGTTCCTTTTAAATTTAAAAAAATCAACGGGTTTTTAAAAATGGATTATTCCAAATTAGCGTATGAAAATTTTGATTATAATTTTGCTAATTTTCTCTTTTCATCCTACTATAAAAACTTCAGTTTCTATACCTCTTCACAAATGAACTGGGTAGGAGAGAAGAGTCTATTTGTTACAAATGATTTAGCGTTGTCGTACCGACTTAAAAGCAATATTGTTTTGCGTACTTCAGCGCGTTATAACGCTACAAACGGTTTGTTTTTGTCTTATAGGGGAGAGGTTGAAAAAAGAACCACTAAAGGGTATTACGCAGTCTCTTACGAAAAAAACATACTTAGTAACGATCATTTTTTAAATGTAAGTTACAAATATGATTTGCCTTTTGCGCGAACAAATGTTGGTTTGTCTCAAAGCAGGAATCAAGTTGTGTCTTCTATGGGAGCTCAAGGAAGTTTAGCACTTGGTGCTGGTGGGCATAACCAAGTTTACACCAGTAATAATTCTTCGGTAGGTAAAGGAGGTATTTTAATTTATCCATTTTTAGATATAAATCAAAATGGAGTTTTCGATAAAGGAGAACATTTGGTTAAAATAAATAATGTTAAAGTAAATGGAGGCCAAGCTATTTTTAATGAAAAAGATTTGATAGTTCGTATTCCAAATTTGAATGCATTTAATGACTATACCTTAACCTTTAGTGATACCGAATTAGATAATATTGCATGGCGATTTAAAGATAAATTCTATCAAGTGATGATTGATCCAAATCAATTTAAGCGTATTGATGTACCTATTCAGTCTATGGGAGAAATTAGTGGTATGGTTTATTTAGACAAAGGTGATTTATTGAAAGGACTAGGTCGTGTTTTGATAAAAGTATACAAAAAAGGGAGCGATACCGTTTTTAAAGAAATACTTTCTGAATCAGATGGATATATTTACTTGCTAGGACTTAAACCTGGAGAGTATCGCGCTTGTATTGATTCAGAGCAACTTTCTAATCTTAATTTTGTTGCTGAACCAGCCTGTAGAAACTTTACAATTAAAGTATCTGAAGATGGTGATATTATTGAAGGTATGGACTTTGTTTTAAAAGCCAAACCAGACTAGACTCGCATTAAATTAATTCTTGAATAAAAGAGGAAAAAAGAGGTTATTATTCCCCCAGCACAATAGAAAGGATATGGAAATATGCAGAGGAAGAACATCTGCTTTAAGTTTATGATTGGGACTGTCGATTAGTATTGGATGGTTTTTGAAGGTATTTGCAATCGATCTTAATCTTTTAAAATGGTAAAAAAAGGTATAGATAAAGATATTCTATATTCTTAAAAGTAATTTGCAAAATATTAAACATTAGATTTCGATGTAAACGTTGATCCAACCGAGGCGATTACAACAAAGACAACCGCTATAACTTCATTTACAGTTAAGTATTCTTGTAAAAAAAGTAACGCACAAATTGAAGCAGCGGCAGGTTCTAAACTCATTAAAATACTGAAGGTTCGGGAAGGTAATTGTCCTAGGGCTTTCATCTCTAGTGTAAATGGAATGGCACTGGACAAAAGGGCAAGAGCAATCCCTAAATAAAAGAATGTTGGCGTGAGGCTATTTAGGCCGTTTCCTAAAATTCCAAAAGGGAGTATTAGTATAGTAGCAAAGAGCATTCCTGTGGCAACTGCTTCACCGCCTTTCATTATTTTAGAGACTTTCCCTCCCAATACAATATAAGCTGCCCAAAGCGCACCTGCTAATAAAGCAAACAGTACTCCAATTAAATCTATTCCGTTATTTGACCAAGGTGCAATTAAAACAATTCCCGAGGCGGCAAGAAGTACCCATAAATAATCCAGTAAACGTTTTGAGCCCAAAACAGCCACTAATAACGGGCCAATAAATTCCAGGGTAACAGCAAGCCCGATCGGAATACGCTCTATAGCCAAATAAAAAATTAAATTCATTGCACCCAAGGATAAACCATAAGGGATTACAATTTTCCATTGGATGGCTGTGATTTTAAATAAGTTAGGTCTGTAAACAGCCAAAAGAATAATAGCGGACAGTCCTATTCTTAGCGTTGCAGTAGCAGCAGCTCCAAGCATAGGGAAGAGTGTTTTTGCAATGGCAGCTCCTGACTGTACGCTTATTATTGCAAAGAGCACAGCAGGTATTGGCGGTATATTGAGTATCTTATTTTTCACTTTATAAATCAGGAATTGGCTGGTAAAACTACAAAAATTATTATTTAAAAATTTTGTTTTAACCTAGATTGAAATTAATAGAGAGTTCTTCTAGTGAAGTCTGTATTTCAGAAAAATCGTTTTCAACTAATTTATAGAGATGCCGACACTGAAATAAGATTAATTCTTGTAGTGGTTTTTGATTACTTTTGAAATAAAATAAACGAAATGACTTTTAAACATTTTTTTAAAGCAAAATTGAATTGGTTTTCTGAAACAAAAGATCTTGATTCAGCCGTAAAGAAATATACTAAAAGCCATACGATTGCCATAGAAGGAAAAGCAATTCTAAATGTTTCAGCTGCCAAAGCTTTCAAAGGCGACCCGCTATGTTATAATCCAGAAGATTTATTGTTAAGCAGTGTGGTTTCTTGCCATATGATGTCGTATTTATATGTTTGTGCTCAAAACGGAATCGAAGTGGTGTCTTATACTGATGAAGCTGAGGCAATTCTTGAAGTTCTTGAGGATGGTAGAGGCCGTTTTATTGAAATGAGCTTAAATCCAAAAGTTATCATAGCACAGCCAGAAAAAATCGCTGAAGCATTATGCTTGCATAAAAAAGCAAATCAACTCTGTTTTATTGCCAACTCCTGTAATTTTCCTATTGTACATTTTCCTAGTTGTGAAGTGGTTTGAATTATTGGTCAGAAACTAAAAAAAACCTGTAGTTCAATGAACTACAGGTTTCTTTTTTTTGTGGAGTCGCCGGGAATCGAACCCGGGTCCAAACAAGCAACTAAAAGGCTTTCTACGCGTTTATTTCCTGATTAGATTTTCGATAGTGGGCTAGGCCAGAAACAGCCACACACTACTTATCTTCTTTAATTCGATAACCACCCGAAGCTTATGGAAATCTAGGTTTATTTTTACGGTTCTCCTGGACTGACCGCCACAAACCAAGGCTTTCAAGGAGAATCCAGCTTTCCTATCTGATAGGAACGTGGCTTAATCTTACTATAATTCGGATTATGCAGCTAAAGCGTAGTTATTTTCGCCGTGTAAAATGATAAGATCTTATATTTACGAGCAAGGTCTCAATGCTCGACGTGCTTACTTCTCAATTCGACTTGCTGTCAAAACCAGTCGACCCCTTTTTTATTTTAAAATTCAAAAATTAATTTGAGATGGCAAATATATCCTTTTTAAACGAACTCTGACATCTACTTTCTATATATTATTATACAAATATCATACCTTTTTTAATCATCCTCTATTTTAAAAGGATAGTCACCAAACAAAACAGCCAATTTGCGTACATCATAGGTTTTTCTTGTGAATTTATTAGAAAGCGCTATAATGGTTACCTGATCTTTTGGTAAAGTAATAAATGCCGATGTGTTACCATGCCACCAGCCGTTGTGGAAATAGAAATTTTGTCCGGTTGGCCAATTAATCATTCGGATACCTAAACCATAATTCTTAGTTCCTTTGCGTTCATTGCTATAACCATGATACACTTGTTTTAGAAGTGTTGGATTTAAAAATTCAGCTGAATTTCGTGCACGGTCAAATTTTAATAAATCTCTGGGTGTCGAATAAATGTTTTTGTCACCATAAATAGCATCTAAATGATCTAACCCTATTTCGACTTTGTTTCCTTTATAAGATGGAACAGCAGTTTTCTTGTCTTTCTCATAATCATAAACATAGGTATTTTTCATCCCCAGTGGTTTAAAAATCATCTCGCTCATAGCTTCCTTGAAAGACAATTGGGTGATTTTTTCAATTACCAATGCCAAAATGGCGTAATTCGTGTTGCAATAACTAAATCGGGAATCGGTTTTAAATTCTAAATCGATGTCTTTGGTAACCAGTAAATTCAGGATGTCTTTATTGGTAAGAATGTCATGTCTGTCCCAAATTTCTTTTTTATCAGTAAAATAAGAATAATTACGTATTCCGCTTCGGTGATTCAATAATGTTTTAATGGTTACTTCTGGATAAGGAAACTCCTTTAAAATGGTGTTTATTTTTTGATTTAAATCTATTTTTTTTCCATCAATCAATAGTAATATGGCCGTAGCGGTAATTACTTTACTTACTGACGCAAGATGCAATGGAGTATTGGTTGTAATTTTTGTTTTTGATCTAAAATTTGCGAAGCCTTCATATTTTTCATAAATAATTTGACCATTCTTTGCAACAAGAAAACTTCCGTTAGCACTTTGATTTGGCCATTTTTTATTATAAAAAGAAGTTACCTCTGCTTTTTTAGAATTTATGTATGCGGTTGTTGGTATTGATGACTCCTTTATTAAAGGTTTCATTTTAGGTAATGTGTCTTCTACAAAACTCTCCTCTTTTGCTTTAGAGTTAGTCTCATCTTTACATGACCCCAACACGAGCAATAGAAGTATTATTTGTAGTATATTTGTTTTTTTTAGAATAATCATTTTTGGTGGTACTATTATCGCAAATATATAGAATCAATCTCTTTTGAGTTCTATTTTTTTTAAAACTTAACAACATTTTATTACGACTTTAGAAATGAATAGTTGTAATTTTTTGGGAGTCAGTATCTAATAGTTTTTAAAAACAATTATTTTTTTAAAAAGAATCACAATTTAGTTAAATATGTTATATTTGTAACAAATATCGCGTATAAAGTTATATAAAGCCAAAACATTAAATAGCAGTAATAAATATGAAATTCGGAATTATAAAAGAAAGAAAGAGTCCACCGGACAGAAGAGTGGTATTTTCACCTGATGAATTGGTCAAATTAAAAGCGCTTTATCAAGATGCTTCAGTGAAAGTGGAAAGTTCTGATATTCGAATATTTACTGACGAGCAATATACTAATTTAGGTATTGAAGTGTCAGAAGACATGAATGACTGTGATGTTTTATTTGGTGTTAAAGAAGTTCCTGTTGAAAGTTTAATTGCTGATAAAGCGTATTTCTTTTTTTCACATACAATAAAGAAGCAACCTTATAACAGAAAACTATTACTGGCTGTTCTTGATAAAAAAATTGATTTATACGACCATGAAACTATTGTAACTGCTGAGAATCGCAGATTAATTGGTTTTGGGAGGTATGCAGGTATTGTTGGTGCTTATAATAGTATTCGTGCCTTTGGAATAAAATTTGAATTATTCAAATTACCAAAAGCGGAGACTCTATCGGGAAGAGAGGAATTGATTTCGCAATTAAAGCGTATTGTTTTTCCCCCAATAAAAATTACAATCACGGGTTCTGGAAAAGTTGGGAATGGTATAAAAGAAATTTTGGATGCTATAAAAATAAAAGAGGTTTCTGTTGATAATTTCCTTACAAAAAACTATGCGCAACCAGTTTATACACAGCTTGATGTTTTAGATTACAACAAGAGGTTAGACGGAAGAGTATTAGATACTAAAGATTTTTATAAAAATCCAACGGAATATGTTTCTGATTTTGAACGTTTTTCAAAAGTTTCGGATATTGTAATTACGGGACATTTTTATGGAAATGACGCACCAGCAATTCTTACTAGAGAAATGCTTCAATCTAAAGATTGTAAAATAAAAGTAGTGGGAGATGTTTCTTGTGATATTGATGGTCCTATTGCTTGTACACTTAGAGCTTCAACAATTGCAGAACCAATATACGGATATTTGCCTTCTGAGCATAAAGAAGTGGATGTTTTTCATCCTGCAGCAATTGTGGTTATGGCAGTAGATAATTTGCCTTGTGAGTTGCCAAAAGATGCTAGTGAAGGTTTTGGGCTTATGTTTATGGAGTATGTGATTCCAGCATTTTTTAACGGCGATAAAGACGGAATATTGGATAGAGCAAAAATGACCGATAAAGGAAAGCTAACTCCTAGATTCAGTTATTTACAAGATTATGTAGACGGGAAATAATTAAGGTTATTAAATAGGAGGTGGACTTCGACAAAAGTTTAATTTTTCGAATAAATGAGACTCAATTTAAACATAGAAAACCCTGCAATGGCAACATTGCAGGGTTTTTATCTCATAACTCATAATTATTTTATCTTCCCTACCATATCTTCTGGTTTTACCCAAGAGTCAAATTCATCAGGAGTTAGATATCCTAATCGTATCGCTTCTTCTTTTAGAGTTGTTCCGTTTTTGTGAGCGGTTTGTGCAATCTCAGCTGATTTATAATAACCTATTTTAGTGTTTAAAGCGGTAACTAACATCAATGAGTTATCAACTAATTCTTTAATTCGTTTGTAGTTTGGTTCTATTCCTTGAGCACAATGTTCCTCAAAAGATAAACAAGCATCGCCTAACAAGCGTGCCGACTGCAAGAAGTTAGCCGCCATTAACGGTTTGAATACATTAAGTTCATAGTGACCCTGCATTCCTCCAACAGTAATAGCCACATCGTTCCCCATCACTTGAGCACAAACCATTGTTAGCGCCTCGCATTGTGTTGGGTTTACTTTTCCAGGCATAATTGAGGAACCAGGTTCGTTTTCGGGGATAATAATTTCTCCAATTCCAGAACGGGGTCCGGAAGCCAACATTCGGATGTCATTGGCAATTTTGTTTAGTGAAACAGCCAGCTGTTTTAAAGCACCGTGTGTTTCGACTATGGCATCGTGAGCAGCTAGGGCTTCAAATTTGTTTTCGGCTGTGATAAATGGCAATCCAGTGAATTCTGCTATGTATTCGGCTACTTTTATGTCGTAGCCTTCAGGGGTGTTTATTCCTGTACCTACTGCAGTTCCTCCCAAAGCGATTTCTGATAAATGGGCTAAAGTGTTTTTTAAAGCTTTTAATCCATAGTTTAATTGAGCTGTATATCCGGACAATTCCTGACCCAAGGTTAGGGGAGTAGCATCCATAAGATGCGTACGGCCTATTTTTACAACACTCTTATATTCGTTTGCTTTTGTATCTAATGTATTTCTTAGTTTTTCAATGGCTGGAATAGTGTTTTCTACTATAACTTTATACGCTGCGATATGCATTCCTGTTGGGAAAGTGTCGTTTGAAGACTGTGATTTATTAACATCATCATTAGCCTTAATAAATTGTTCTCCTTCTCCTATTGCAAAGCCTTTTAAAACTTGGGCCCGATTAGCAATTACTTCATTTACGTTCATATTGCTTTGCGTACCGGAACCGGTTTGCCAAATTACCAATGGAAATTGATCGTCTAGTTTTCCTGCCAGGATTTCGTCACAAACCTCTGCAATGGCGTCACGCTTTTCGGTTGTTAAAACACCTAAATCACAATTAGTATAAGCTGCAGCTTTTTTTAAATAAGCAAAACCTTTGATTATTTCCTTTGGCATTGATGCCGTAGGACCTATTTTGAAATTGTTTCTGGAACGTTCAGTTTGTGCACCCCAGTATTTATCTGCGGGAACTTGTACTTCACCCATTGTGTCTTTTTCTATTCGGTATTTCATTGTAGAAGGATGTATTAGGATAATATATTTTTGGGAAAGAGCGCTATTTTAGTGCTCTTTTTTTAGCCCCGATTACTTCACTTGATTTCTATTTTCATTGGTGTTCAGTGAACTTCGTTTGAAGTGAAAACCCTTATATGCCTTTTTCTGGCATATAAGAATGTAACGATAGCGGGAAATAGCTCCATAAATTTACGAATAATTCCTTTTTAATTAAAATTGAACTGGTTTTTTATTGCCAAGAAAAAATATTAGACCTACATTTGTGGCTACATTCAAAAATTCCGGAAAACATGTTTGAATTTTCACAGTATTTAGGCTTTTTACTTTTCTTAACCATTCTTACTATAGGATTTTGGTTAATGTTCTTCTTAGTAGGTTTCGTTCAGTATTGGATTGGCGGAGCTTTATGGGAAATGTACAAAGAAAGAAAAGCAAAGAAAGAAGAATCACTTTAAAAGTTAATTTGATTTTTACATAAAAAAAGGACCCGTTTTACGAGTCCTTTTTTTTTATCCTTGAAAGTCATTATCACCTTCATTTTGCATTTTCTTAGGTTGTTTTTCCCTTTCGTTTTTCTTCTTATTTATTCTGTAAGTGAAGGAAAGGCTGAACTGTCTCACTCTCCATTGCATTTCAGAATAGGAATTAACGATTCCAGGAATATTAGCTTCCATCATTCTTTTTCTAGTGTTAAATACGTCACTGATGTTGAATGAAAGTGTTCCTTTGTCTTTTAAGACGTCTTTACTAAAGGCTAAGTTTGCAGCAAAAATCCCTAAACGTTTCCCTTGGGCACTAGATTCAGGTCCATTATAACTAACATTAGTTTGCCAGTCTATTTTATAAGGTAAATTTATTTTGGATGTTATTCTTGATGACCAAGTTGTGGCAACATTATCAAAATCTTGAGTAATAAGGACGTTACTTGAATTTGTATAAACAAAATCACCTTGAGTTTCATTTCTAAAGAAATTGAAGTTTCCATTTAATTTCCACCATTTATAAGGAGAATAATTTAATGTAAATTCAAAACCTGCTCTATATTCAGTAGCTAAATTTATTGGTGAACTAATGATAATAGGTATTCCGTTTACAAAATCACCAGATTCTCTCCTAGCAAACTGAAAAGCATCCGTCGTTTTGTTTACGTATACAGAAGTATTAAATGTTAGGTTATCCCAACGCTTGATGTAACCCAGATCTATGGCATCAGTAAATTGAGGGTTTAAATCAGGATTACCTACGAAGATATTAATGTTGCTGGATAAGTTGTTGAATGGATTAATCATTCTCCCTCTAGGTCTGTGAATACGTTTACTATAGCTTATAGATGTGCTGCTTTTATCTGATATTTCATAGGTAAAGAATGCACTAGGGAAGAAATTGTTGTACTTTTTTGTGTTAAAGTCACTTGTAACCAATTGATTAATGTCAATATTTGAATCTTCCCAACGTAAACCAAAAAGAGCTGAAAATTTATTGACTTTAAAGCCATACTGGGAGTAGAATGCATTTACTGCCTCTTTGTATTCTAAAATATTAGTGAAATTAGGATTAGAAACACCATCATTTTTAACTTGATAATCAGTTGTTAGATTAGTGAAATCACCACGATAACCCGCTTCAAATTGGCTTCCTTTTCCAAATGGAAGAACATAATCCATTTGGATTAAATTTCTGTTTTGATCTTGATTATTAATGGTAGCGTCAAGTTTTAGTTGATTTGAATTTGTAGCTGAATCATTAATTAGCGCTGTGTTTATTTCATCATTTGTTGAAAACGAACCGTCAATTGTTAATTTGTGACCTTCCTTTTTAAAGTTTTTAGTGTAGTTAGTAGAAAAGTCTATGCTTTCACTGTCACTATCTTCTCTATTAATACGATTTCTGGTATAATCATAAACATTGTTAGCATTGAAATAATTTTGAAATACGTCGTCAATATTGTCTCCGTTACTTTTTCTATAATTAAAAGTGTTAGTCCAAGATGATGATTTATCTAAATATAATTCCATACCAAAACTTCCATTATACCCTTTACTGTATCTGTCGTTTTCTCTTGACTCGTTAACGTAATTTCTAGTGATATTATCAGGATTTAGGTATTCTGAATTAGTTAAGGCGTTTCCAGGACTGTTCCTGTAATTATATCCTTGAGTTGTGAAAAGATTAAATTTTTCAGCTTTATAATTAAAACTACCGCTTAAGCCATGGTTGTCAGGATAACCAGTAGAAGCTATTATTGTTCCGTTTAAACCTTGATTTTTTCCTTTTTTTAGAATAATATTTAATATTCCTCCACCACCTTCAGCATCGTATCTTGCGGATGGATTAGTAATAACCTCTACTTTTTCAATTGCATCAGCAGGAATTAATCGAAGTGCATCAGATATATTAATGGCGTTTGATGGTTTTCCGTCTATAAGTACTTTTACATTTTCGTTACCTCGAAGACTTACTTTACCTTCCACATCAACTGAAACTGAAGGGATATTGTCTAATACATCGCTTACCGTTCCTCCTTTTACCATAAGGTCATTCCCTACGTTATAGACTTTTTTGTCTAATTTTATTTCAACAGTAGATTTTTCGGCACGAATTACAACTTCATTTAATAGCTGTGCATCTTCAACCAAAGCTATTGTTCCTAAATTGATGCTTTTTTGAATAATCTGTTGTTTTATTTCTGTTGGTTTGAATGAAATAAATTCAATCTTGATGGAATAAACACCTGGAAAGGCTTCCACATCAAATTCTCCTTTTGGATTAGTGATCCCACCGGCAATAGCTTTGGGGTTTTTAGGATTTATTAAGGTAATAGTTGCGTATTCTAGCGGTTGGTTGCTTATTTTATCAATTACTTTTCCTGTAATTCTAATTTTTTCTTTTGCTGGTGGACCAGATTGCGCAAAATTGCACAGGAAAGTAAATAGAAATGTTAATGTAACGACAAATTTCATTCTTTTTTGCATTAGTTAGGGTTTAAATTATCCAACTTGGACTGTTTGAATCCAAATAGGTTTAAAAAGGAAATCATAAAAATCTGTTAAAATAATTAAAATTACTTACAATAGATCTCGGAGTTTTTCTTGATCTCTGGCAATAAAGGCTTTGTCTTCTTTTATTACAATTGGCCTTTCAATAAGAATAGGGTTGGTTATCATAGCCTGAATGATTTCATCATCAGTCATCTCCTGGTTTTTGAATTTTTCGATCCAAATACTTTCTTTTTGTCTAACCAATTCGATTGGCTTAAAATTTAATTTTTTCAAAAGGGAAACCATTTCTTGAAAAGTAGGTGGTTGTTCCAGATATTTAATAATTTCAAATGACTCGCCAGCATCTTCAATAAAAGCTAAGCAATTTCTTGACTTTCCACAACGTGGATTATGGTATATTTGTATCATTAGTGTGTTTGTTATATTTTTAATTTTAAATAGACTTTGATGTAACAAAAATAGCTTTTGATAACTTATATTTAGGTATATAATTAAATTATAAAAGATGTTTATAGAACAAGGAGTGAGTCCAGAGAATAAGTTTTGGAAATATATTGTAGGTATTGTATTGATTTTGACGGCTTCATTTATAGGTCAGATCCCCATTTTGGCTGGTTTTTTTTATGAAACTGCTGTAAACGGAAAGCAGTATCCAGCAAATGAAACAGAGATGATGCGTTTTTTTGAACCAAATCTGACTTTGTTTTTAATTTTGATTTCATTTGTGTTTACTTTAGTTGCTATTTATTTTGTGGTTCGCTATTTACATAATCAAACGATGTTATCTGTAACTACATCAAGGTCCAAAATAGATTGGAACAGGGTGTTTTTCTCTTTTTCAGTATGGTCTGCATTTACGATTATATCTACAGTGTTATTTTATTACTCTAATCCGGCTGATTTTGTGGTTAATTTTAAGCCTGTTCCGTTTGCCATATTAGTTGTAATAGGCGTGTTCTTGATCCCCATTCAAACCAGTACGGAGGAATACATTTTCAGAGGGTATTTAATGCAGGGTTTTGCTAATCTTGTAAATAACAAATGGTTTCCTTTGTTAATGACTTCAGTTATTTTTGGTGCTATGCATTTGTCTAATCCCGAAGTAGTTAAAATGGGAAACATCATATTTATATATTACATAGGGACAGGATTGTTTCTAGGGATTATCACTTTAATGGACGAAGGAATAGAGCTTGCTTTAGGTTTTCATGCCGCTAATAATCTGGTGGGAGCTTTGTTAATTACCTCAGATTGGTCCGCTTTTCAAACGCATTCTATTTTAAAAGATATCTCAGAACCAAAGGCAGGATTAGATGTTATTTTACCTGTATTAGTAATTTACCCAATTCTTATTTATATATTTAGTAGAAAATACAATTGGTCTAACTGGAAAGAAAAATTAACTGGTAAAATTGAATAGAACACATTATACAATTAATAAAAAACGATAATAATGAGAGTGATAACTTATGAGAACGTACATAATCGTTTTAAACTGAATGGGTATAAAATGAATCGATTTGATTTATGTATTATAGCTAATTCTTTGATAAAGGAAGGAGCCGAGTTTGAAATTGCAGCTGGTAAGTTTATTTTGGATTGGTTTGATTCTAAAACTCATATAAATTTAAAAACTTCAGGTACTACAAGCGAACCTAAAATCATTCAAATTAGCAAACAGGCTATGGTAAATTCCGCTTTAGCAACGGGTGATTTTTTCGAATTAAAGCCAGGTGACAAAGCTTTACTGTGTTTGTCTACAAATTATATAGCCGGAAAAATGATGCTCGTGAGAAGTATTATACTAGGGCTGGAAATCGATGTTATTTCTCCTAGTTCATTTCCATTGTTGAATAATAATAAATGGTATGATTTTGTAGCGATGGTTCCTTTACAAGTTCAAAATTCGATTTCCGAATTGAAAAATGTAAATAAAATAATTGTTGGTGGAGCTAAAATGAATAAATCATTGGAAAATAAGCTTTCGGATGTTTCTTCAAAAGTTTATGAAACTTATGGAATGACTGAAACGATTACACATATTGCTGCTAAAAAAGTAGGAGAGGAGGCATTTAGTTTACTGCCGAATATTCAGATTTCACAAAACGACAAGAACTGTTTAGTTATAAATGCGCCAAATATTTCATTAGAGCCAATCATAACGAATGATTTGGTCGAAATAATAAATGATAATCAATTCCTTTTTTTAGGTCGTATAGATAACCTTGTTAATAGTGGTGGCGTCAAACTAATTCCCGAGCAAATAGAAGAAAAGCTTTCGACAAAAATTCAATCAAGATTTTTTGTTGCTGGAATCCCAGATGATGAATTGGGCGAAAAATTAGTGCTTATTATTGAAGGAGAGAATGATACTCTGGAGAAAACTGTGTTTGAAGTGCTGGATAAGTATGAAAAACCAAAAGAAGTGTTTTTTGTTTCTAAATTCATTGAAACTGAGAATGGTAAAATAAAAAGGAAAGAGGTATTAGCCAGTATTTTGTAAAATTAAAAGATAAAAGCATCTTGAGACTCAAGAGGCTTTTATCTTTTATTTATTTTTCTAATTTAAAATAATAATCAGCGGAGTTTTTTCCGCTTCCATAGAATAAGAAAAAGCTACATAATCCCAATGTTAAAAGTGCTATTATAAGATTTTCAGAATGCATTTCACCCATAAAATTAACGATAACAGCTCCAATTAGAATTGGTAATTGAGCTATTATTGCCCATCTGGTAAGCAACCCAAATACAATCATAATACCACCTATCATATGTGCGGGTGCTATATAATGTATGAGAAACATTCCACCGCCAATTTTATCAATTGGCGAAATGAGCTCTACTAAATATTGTATATTCGTTATAAAAGAAATACCTTTTATAAATAAAAAAACACCAAGAGCAATTCGCAATAAATCTACTGATAAATAAGTGTGGGCATTGGCCCATTTATTTAAGTTTTTCACGTTGTTCATGTCACTTATGTTTAGGGTTTACTATACTAAGTTAGTGATTTTTAAGGTAATAGGACTTGTTTTTATAAAAAAAACAAGATGTTGTAAACTTTATTTTAACATTAGTATTGAAAAAGTTAATATCTTCGTTAGAGTTCTGAGTAAAAGAGTTTTTGAATAATATCCTGATTTGATTTTAATCTATTAAATAATTCTCCAGAAAGTCTGTTTTTTAACTCCCCTTTTTATTAAAACAATAATTAAATTTTAGTCCAAGGGTATTTTCTGCATGTCCATGTGCTACGAAATTTGTCAAACATAAGGATATGTTGAGTTTGTTTTTAACTAAATATTTCCCAACATATATCCCAGAACACCAACCAAATGGAGTTGGCCCGTTAAATTCAGATACAAAACCAAGTCCAATATTAGGGTCTTCGTCAGAACGGGCATAACCTATTCCGGATTCAGCTCCCAAGCTCCAATTTGAATTTAAATTAAATTGGATATTAGGTTTAATGCTAAATAAACTAAAATTTCTATATAGTGCTCTTTCTTTTATTGTACTATCAGGAGGTACTTCCGGATGGTTTTTTTTAGTGAATCGATAATCATATTCGACTCTAAAACCAAACTCTGTAGTTGATGTAATCTTTTCTGCTATTCTTAAGTTGGCACCTATTGCAAGTCTGTGTGAGCGATACATTTCTATATGAACGGGTAATGACACATTAAAACCCACTTCAATTATAGTCGGGTTATTTGGATCCTGATTTGTGATCTTTTCAGGCTTTACTTGTGCTTTAATTTGCTGTGTAAATAAAAAAGACAGCCCTATGTATAAAAGTAAAATTTGTTTCATTATATATTAATTTGAAATTATCTAAATAAGAAAAATCTTTTTAAATGAATTAAACTAAAAATATTAATAAACTGATAAATAGGTTTTTGTAAAGACTTAGGAGTAGGTCGAATACTATATAAAGGTACGTAAAAAACTAGTTGTGCCCCGATGATTAAGAATCATTTAAGAGGGAGTGTTAAAGAAATTGTATAAAATTATTACTTTATTATATTATTTTTTTACTTTTCAATTGTATTTGAAATTTCAGATTTGTTGGAGTTAATTTCATTTAAAATCCAATTCATTTCCGGATCAATTCCTTTTATTCGATCTTCAAGTGTTGGTGTTATTTCTTTGTCGGGATAAACACCATGGCCATCAATTACTGTTTTATGAAAAGGCGCTACAAGCATTAATCCTATCTTCATTGAAATAGCGCTTTTGGGAAGTTTTATATCAGTCATTCTTCCTGCGACTGTTCCATTATATGCACCGCCAGTTTCCTCACCTACAAAAAAAGCTCTTTTAGAACCTTTTAAATTTGAAGAAATTATACTTGAAGCAGAGAAACTACCTCCGTTGATAAGGACATATATGTTTCCCTTAAAAGCATCTTTTTTTATTTTATGAGGTTTTGTTTCCGTAGGGTAAACATAGCTTCCTTCTTTGTTTTTATGTACTGCAAAAAAGATATATGGATAATAAAAAGGTATGGTAAATTTCAATAAAAAAGGCAATCCTGTCAACGGATTACTTTTAAACATACTCGTTTTTGACGCTACTTCTGACTTATCTAAAAAGACAAAAGTGGAATCTGATAAATAGGAATATAAATCAGCTATTTCAGCAAGTCTGCCTCCTCCATTATTTCTTAAATCAATAATCAATGTTTTTGAATTATTATAATCAATTTTACTGAAGGATTCCTCGTAAAACCGTCTATAATTCCCGTTTGAAAAACTTCTAATTTTAATTACGGCAATACTGTTGTCTTTTTCTATAAACCGCAGGTTTCTATTGTTTGTTTTGGTATCCGGATTGTAACCAAAAGTGTTTTTGTCCCTATCGTCTGCTTTCTTTTTAGCTTTCTCGAATGCAGTGAGTTTCTTTTTAATTTCTTTTTTTGGTTTAGTGGTATCTACTACTTTTCTAATAATGGACACCAATCTTTGTTCGTCATTATAATTGAAACTGTATTTTAAACTATCTTGAAATCCATTTTTTAGCGTGTAGGCGCCTGAGAAATAATCAGGTAATTTTTTTGAAATAAAAGTTTTATTGTAACCATCAGATGAGAATTCTTTTTCATACTCCTTAAATAAGTCGTCAATACTTTCATTATTGATCGCTTCAACTTCTGAACCAATTTTCACAGTTTCATCGTATGATTTGTTTTTTACAACATACAATTTATCGTTGAAAATTTCAAAATCAAATTGTGTGAATGGGCTTGTACCTTTTTTTATAAAGGCTTTTTTTTCTTTTTTCGTCCTTTTCTTAGTGGGTGGAGAAATAGATATGTGTCCCTGTTTTACAGCCGAAACCACAGGACTTAATTTTTTGTAAAACTCGAAACTTGTTAGTGGCTTTGTAATACTGGTTTTAAGACTGTCAAACTTATAATCAAGTTCTTCTTTACTAATATACCAATAAAGTTTTGGGTGCAGTTTTTGTAATTTTTTATAAGTGAAATCAACATCTGCTTTTAGATTTTGTACAGAAATTAAATTATTCAAATGTTCATTATGCCTTTTTGTAGATGTACATTGTACAAAAAAGACTATTGCTAAAACTAAAAAAACGAATTTTTTCATAATTCCAAAACTAACTTATTGTTACAATATTAGGATTTAGGATCTCCTTTATATTGGATGCGATAAATATAAAAAAAAATAGCAGGCTGTAAAAGGAACAACCTGCTATTTGTAAACTATTTGGATGTAATTTATACTTGAATCACTCCTAGATTAAATTTCTTTTCAATAGGAGCGTGATTTGCTGCTTCAATCCCCATAGAAATCCAAGTTCTGGTATCTAAAGGATCTATAATAGCATCAGTCCATAATCTTGAAGCGGCATAATACGGAGAAACTTGTTCGTCGTATCTCGCTTTTATTTTTGAGAATAATTCGGCTTCTTTAGCTTCATCAACAATTTCTCCTTTAGATTTAAGCGAAGAAGCTTCTATTTGGGCCAATACTTTTGCTGCTTGTGTTCCTCCCATTACGGCAAGTTCAGCACTTGGCCAGGCAAAAATCAATCTAGGATCAAATGCTTTTCCACACATCGCATAATTACCGGCACCATATGAATTACCAACAATCACTGTAAATTTTGGAACTACTGAATTACTAAGGGCATTAACCATTTTGGCACCATCTTTTATGATTCCGCCTTGTTCTGATTTTGAACCCACCATAAATCCGGTAACATCTTGAATGAATACCAATGGTATTTTTTTCTGATTACAATTTGCTATAAATCGTGTGGCTTTATCAGCACTATCAGAATAGATAACACCGCCAAATTGCATTTCTCCAGTTTTAGTTTTTACCACTTTTCTTTGGTTAGCAACAATTCCAACAGCCCAACCGTCAATACGGGCATAACCTGTTAAAATCGTTTGGCCATAGCCGTCCTTATAAGCTTCGAACTCAGAATTATCAACAAGACGATTGATGATTTCCATCATATCATATTGTTCGTTTCTGGCTTTTGGTAAAACTCCAAATAATTCTTTTTCGTCTAAGGCTGGTTTTACGGCTTTAATTCGGCTGTATCCAGCTTTATCAAAATCACCTATTTTATCAACTATATTTTTTATTTTGTCTAATGCGTCTTTGTCGTCTTTGGCTTTGTAATCTGTAACTCCTGATATTTCGCAATGTGTTGTTGCTCCACCCAATGTTTCGTTATCGATGCTTTCGCCAATGGCTGCTTTAACCAAATAACTTCCAGCCAGGAATATACTTCCTGTTTTATCAACAATAATAGCTTCGTCACTCATAATAGGTAGGTAAGCTCCACCAGCAACACAGCTTCCCATAATAGCAGAGATTTGTGTAATTCCCATACTACTCATTTGAGCATTATTTCTAAAAATACGTCCAAAATGTTCTTTATCCGGGAATATTTCGTCTTGTAATGGTAAGTAAACTCCAGCGCTATCTACAAGATAAATAATAGGCAATCTATTTTCCATTGCAATTTCTTGCGCACGTAAGTTTTTCTTTGCTGTTATAGGGAACCAGGCACCTGCTTTTACAGTAGCGTCATTTGCAACTACGATACATTGTTTTCCTCTAATATAACCTATTTTTACGATTACTCCTCCAGAAGGACAACCGCCATGCTCTTTGTACATTCCTTCACCTACAAAAGCTCCAATTTCAATGCTTTTAGCTTTTGGATCAAGTAAATAATCAATACGCTCGCGGGCAGTCATTTTACCTTCGTTATGCAATTTTTGGATGCGTTTTTCGCCTCCGCCTAATTTTACTTGCCCAAATTTTTGTTTTAAAGCTGAAAGTAAAAGTTTATTGTGATCTTCGTTTTTATTGAAGCTTAAATCCATGTGTTATAGTGTTTGAAGAAATAGACGGCTAAAATACAAAATCTTCTGAAATATATTCAGTGTAATTGATAGAATAGAATCTGTTTTTTATGTTTGGATTGTTATATCAACAATAAAACAGTAGATAGCTACTGTTTTATTGTTGATTTAGTTGTGAAAGCGAAGTTATTTTTTAGAATCGTTAACGAGCCTTTTCAAAATAGCCCATTGTCTGAGTGCGTCTCTCGCATCAATTGCAGGATAGCCAAGCATTGTTTTTCCTGCTGCAATATCTCCAGTAACACCAGAACCTGCGCCTACGATTGCTCCGTCACCTATGGTTGCGTGGTCTTTAATAGAAGCGCTTCCGCCAATGATTACTCCGTTTCCTAAAGTCACTGAACCAGCCAATCCACTATGACCTGCCATAATACAAAAACGTCCCAGTTTACTGTTATGACCAATTTGTACTAAATTATCAATTTTACATCCGTCACCTAAAACGGTAGAACTGAATTTTCCTCTGTCAACACAAGAATTAGCGCCAATTTCAACACCGTTTCCGATGATTACATTTCCTATTTGAGGTACTTTAACCAAGCCTCTTTCTGGATCTGGACGAAAACCAAATCCATCTGCTCCAATAGTAGCGTTAGGATGAATTATACAATCATTTCCTATATGGCAACGCTCTCTAACTACTGCTCCTGACCAAATAATTGTGTTTTTCCCTATGCTACATTCATCAAGAATGGTAACATTAGGATATAGTACGGCATTATCTCCAATAATAACTTTTGGACCTATATAGCAACCAGCACCAATTTTCACTCCATTACAAATGATTGCTGTTTCATCAACAACAGCTGTTGGGTGAATAGCTACATTAAATAAAGGTGTAGGAGGTGCATAAAGTTCCAATACTTGAGACATAGCTAAATCCGCATTTTTAACTTTTATAAAAACCCTGTTATCTCCTGGTTCTATAGAGATATCTTCATTAACAACTGCAGCGCAAGCTTTAGAAGTTGCCCAGAATTTTTCGTATTTTTTGTTACCAATAAATGTAATTTCAGTATCGGAAGCAATTTCTATTTGTTCTGGTGCGGTAATCTTGTTTATGGTATTACCTACAATGACTCCTTTCAGAATATCATTTATTTCTTGGATTGAATAGGATTTCATTAATTAATTGGTTTAGTTACATTATGGAAGTCAAATAAAACAATTTAGTGTTGTAATTCCTAATATTTTAAGATTCGGAATGGATAAGATTAACTTTATTTCTATTTATAGGAGAAAGTAATTTATTAATGCTCTACCTTTTAAAGGTATTATACTATTTATAGAAATTATAATAGGTAAGGTGTCTTGTTCAAAAATATAAAAAACCCGACAATTTTTCATAAAACTGTCGGGTTTGAATTTATTAAATGAATTTATGAGTCTTCTTCTTTTTGCCCCATCATCATTAAATATGCTTTTAGAAATTCGTCTATTTCACCGTTCATAACGCCGTCTACATTGCTGGTTTCATAACCAGTTCTAACGTCTTTAACTAATTTATAAGGTTGCATAACATAGTTTCGTATTTGCGAACCCCATTCTATTTTCATTTTTCCAGCTTCAATATCGCTACGTTGTTCCTGCTGTTTTTTAAGTTCTATTTCATAAAGTTGCGAACGTAACATTTGCATTGCCCTGTTTCTGTTATCGTGTTGGGACCGCGTTTCTGAACATTGAATCTGAATTCCAGTTGGTTTGTGAGTCAACTGTACTTTAGTCTCAACCTTATTCACATTTTGTCCACCGGCACCACTAGAACGAGCTGTTACAATGTCGATATCGGCTGGATTAATTTCAATTTCAATAGTATCATCGACAAGTGGATATACATAAACCGAAGCAAACGAAGTATGTCTTTTAGCATTACTGTCAAAAGGAGATATTCGTACTAATCGGTGTACACCGTTTTCACCTTTTAGGTAACCAAAAGAATAATCACCTTCAATTTCCAGAGTCACTGTTTTTATTCCTGCAGCATCTCCTTTTTGGTAATTGAGTTCTTTGATTTTGTAGCCATATTTCTCGGCCCACATCATATACATACGCATAAGCATTTCAGCCCAATCGCAACTTTCTGTTCCACCTGCACCAGCTGTTATTTGTAGAACAGCACTCAAACTATCACCTTCTTCCGAAAGCATATTTTTGAATTCAATGGCTTCGATATGATTTTCAACAAGTGTATATTGATCGTCAAGTTCCTCAACAGTCAATTCGCCTTCTCGATAAAACTCATAGGCTAATTGCAATTCGTCAGTCATTTCAACTGCTTTATCGTAATCTTCTATCCATTTTTTCTTGTTTCTTAGATTCTTAACAATTAGTTCAGCTTCCTTTGCATTGTTCCAAAAATCAGGTGCAAAAGTCTTTTCTTCTTCGTTGGAAATCTCAATTAGTTTGGCATCAACGTCAAAGATACCTCCTCAACGCACCAAGGCGCTCTACAATACCTTTTATTTGTTCGGTAGTTGTCATAAATTATGTAATTTTGTGTGACAAAAATAATAAAATATAAATAGAGACACGTTTTATGGTGTCTTTAAAAACAATATAAAATCAATACATGGAAATAAATTTAATAAGCGATACTGTTACTAAGCCTACCTATGAAATGTTGCAATATATGTTTAATGCCCAGGTGGGTGATGATGTTTACAAACAAGATCCAACAGTTATTGAATTAGAAGATACTATTGCTCAAATATTTGGTATGGAAGCGGGTTTGTTTTTCCCTTCAGGAACAATGGCTAATCAAACGGCTATAAAATTGCATACTCAACCAGGTGAACAGTTAATCGCTGATAAATATGCACATGTTTATAATTATGAAGGGGGTGGAGTTTCTTTCAACAGTGGAGTTTCTTGTTGTTTATTGGATGGAGATCGCGGTATGATAACAGCGGACCAAGTAGCTGGGGCAATCAATGACCCCGAGTTTTATCATAGCCCATTAACAACTTTAGTATGTGTTGAAAACACAACTAATAAAGGGGGTGGAGCCTGTTATGAATTGGAAGATTTACAAAAAATAAAAGAAGTTTGTGATGCTAATAATTTAAAGTTTCATCTTGACGGTGCTCGAATTTGGAATGCTTTAGTAGCTAAAAAGCAAGATCCTAAAGCCTTTGGTAAAATTTTTGATACCATATCAGTTTGTTTGTCAAAAGGACTTGGTGCACCTATTGGGTCTGTTTTGTTAGGTGATAAAGCGACTATTCACAAAGCGCTTAGAATTAGAAAAATTTTAGGCGGAGGTATGCGTCAGGTTGGTTATTTAGCTGCTGCAGGACTTTATGCTTTAGAAAATAACATAGGACGTCTTGCTGAGGATCATCGAAGAGCCAAAGAACTGGCTGCTGTATTGAGTAAAGTGAGTTGGGTAGCCTCAGTTGAACCAGTTGAGACTAATATTTTGATTTTCTCATTAGTGCCTAATTATAGTGAGCAGCTTTTAATTGAGAAATTAAAGCAAAAAAATATTTCTATAAGTTCTTTGGGCTTTGGCAAGCTTAGAATTGTTACGCACTTAGATTATAGAGAGGTAATGCATAATTATGTGTTAGAAACCTTAGAGAAAATGTAACTTGACTATAAAATTTAAGGTTTAAAGTTTTAGTGTTGACTAAAACTTTAAACCTTAAACATTTTTTATTTAAACAAATCATCCATTCCTGGAATCATTGGCATATCCATTTTGGTAACCGCATCTAATTCAGCCTGATTCACACTTGATGCTTTTTCAATGGCTTTATTCATTACCAAGATCAAATAATCCTCCAGTTGTTCTTTGTCTTCTAGTAAACTATCATCAATTGTGATTGATTTTATTTTGGTATTAGCACTCAATGTTACTTTTAATAAACCATCATTACTTTGTTCGTCTATTAAAACACTGTCCAATCTCTTTTTTGTTTCTTCTATTTTTTGTTGGGTATCCCTAAGTTTTCCCATCATTCCCATTAAATCCATTTTTATAATTTTAAATTTATAAATTATTGATTTACAAATTTAATACATTGTTGAATCATTATCAATAAAAGTTTAATCAAAAACATATTCATCCTAAGTAGTCTTTTTGTTATTTTTGCAACTACTTCCACAAAAATGAAGCTCTAGAAATGATAGAAAACATACAGCCACCAGTTGCTAAAATTATCCCTACAATATTTGAAAAATTCGGAGATATAAGAGTCGATAATTATTTTTGGATGAATAACAGGGAAAATCCAGAGGTTATTGATTATCTTAATAAAGAGAATGAGTATTATCATGAAATGACTGCTCATACTAAAGATTTTCAAAAAGAATTGTACGAGGAAATGAAAGGCAGAATCAAGGAAGATGATGAGTCAGTTCCTTATTTATATAATGGTTATTATTATATTACTCGTTTTGAGACGGGTAAAGATTATCCTGTTTATTCTCGTAAAAATGGTAGTCTAGATGCAAAAGAAGAAATTATGTTCGATTGCAACGAAATGGCTAAGGATAAAAAATATTTCAAATTGAGTGGATTAAGTATCAGTACTGACAATCAATTTGCTACTTATGCTATTGATGTAGTAGGAAGACGAATCTATACTTTATACGTTAAAAATCTTTTAACTGGAGAGATTTATGCCGACAAAATAGAAAATGCCACAGGAAATTCAACTTGGGCAAATGACAATAAAACGATTTTTTACACAAGACAGGACGAGAAAACGTTGCGTTCTGATAAAGTTTTTAAACATAAACTTGGAACCGATTCATCAGAAGACATACTTGTTTATTTTGAAAAAGATGATACATTCAATGTTGGTGTTGGTAAAGAAAAATCAAAAAAATATTTAGTAATAGGTTCTTCAAGTACTTTGACTACGGAGTATAGAACTTTATTAGCTGATAAGCCAGAAGGGAAATTCAAAGTTTTTCAAAAACGAAAAAGAGGATTGGAATACGATATTTCTCATTATGAAGATAGTTTTTATATTGTAACCAATAAAGACAAGGCGACCAATTTCAAATTGATGAAAACTCCTGAAATAGCTACTTCAATGGAGAATTGGGTTGATATAATCCCACACAGAGACGATGTGTTAATTGAGAATATAGAGATATTTAAAGACTATTTAGTTGTTGAAGAGCGATCTAATGGTTTATGTAAGATACGTATTATGCCTTGGAGTGGGAAAGGGGAGTATTATTTACCTTTTAAAAGCGAAACTTATACGGCCTATACTTCAATAAATGTTGATTTTGATACAGATATTTTGCGTTACGGATACCAATCATTGGCCACTCCCGCTTCGATTATTGATTTCAATATGAAAACCAAAGTAAAAGATATTAAAAAAGAACTGGAAGTTCTTGGAGGTAAATTTGACAAAGATAATTATATTGAAGAACGTGTTTGGGCAACTGCAAATGATGGGACTAAAGTGCCTATTTCTATGGTTTATAGAAAAGGGTTGAAAAAAGATGGGGAAAACCCAATGTTATTATATGCCTACGGTTCATATGGACACTCTATGGATCCTAATTTCTCATCAACTCGATTAACATTGTTAGACAGAGGATTTATTTTTGCAATTGCACACATACGTGGAGGAGAAGACCTTGGACGTCAATGGTATGAAGATGGAAAATTGCTTAAAAAGAAAAATACTTTTACGGATTTTATCGATTGTTCTAAATTTGTAATTGAACAAAAATATACATCACCTGCACATTTGTATGCTGAAGGAGGTTCGGCAGGAGGATTGTTAATGGGAGCATTAATAAATATGGCACCTGAATTATATAACGGCGTTATTGCTCAGGTTGCTTTTGTCGATGTAATGACAACAATGCTTGATGACACCATTCCTTTGACAACTGGGGAATATGATGAATGGGGAAATCCAAATGTTAAAAAATATTACAATTATATGAGATCTTATTCTCCGTATGATAACCTAAAAGAGCAAGCATATCCTAATATGTATATCTCTACAGGGCTTCATGACTCTCAAGTTCAGTACTGGGAGCCTGCAAAATGGGTAGCAAAGTTAAGAACTTTAAAAAAAGATAATACTGTTTTATACCTTGACACGAATATGGATGCGGGTCATGGTGGGGCTTCAGGTAGGTTTGAAGCACTGAAAGAGTTGGCAAAGGAGTTTGCCTTTTTATTAGATTTAGAGAAAATTAAAATGTAATTAGAATTTTTTTGTTAAATTTGCCATAGTTCGAGGTTTCAATAAAATGAAACTTTGATTAACTATTTTTTTATGAGAGAAGATATAGATGCTTATAATAACGTTTTAGAATTAATAGGTAATACACCACTTATTAAACTAAACAAGGTCACCGAAAAATTAGAAGGAAACTTCTACGCAAAGGTTGAAGCTTTTAATCCGGGACATTCCTCTAAAGATAGAATTGCATTATACATAATTGAAGAGGCTGAGAGAAAAGGAATTTTAACTCCAGGTGATACTATTATCGAAACTACATCAGGAAATACTGGTTTTAGTTTAGCGATGGTGAGTATTATTAAAGGATACAGTTGTATTCTTGCAGTTAGTTCTAAATCATCCAAAGATAAAATTGACATGTTACGTAGTATGGGCGCAAAAGTTTATGTGTGTCCAGCTCATGTATCTGCTGATGATGAACGCTCTTATTATAATGTTGCTAAACGTTTGCATGAAGAAACGAAAGGTTCAGTTTATATAAATCAATATTTCAATCAATTGAATATTGATGCCCATTATAATTCAACAGGACCCGAAATTTGGAAACAAACTAACGGAAAAATTACCCATCTTATCGCTTGTAGCGGAACGGGTGGTACAATTTCCGGTACGGCAAAATTCTTGAAAGAGCAAAATCCTGATATTAGAGTTCTTGGTGTTGATGCTTTTGGTTCGGTATTGAAAAAGTACCATGAAACAAAAGAATTCGATAATGAAGAGATCTATCCTTACCGTATTGAAGGATTGGGAAAAAATTTAATTCCTTCAGCTACAGATTTTGACATCATCGATAAATTCATTAAAGTTACCGATGAAGAAAGCGCACATTCAGCAAGAGAAATCGTTAGGAAAGAGGGATTGTTTGTAGGGTATACTTCAGGGGCTGTATTACAAGCCATAAAGCAATATGCCGAAGATGGAGAGTTTGATGCTAACAGTAATGTTATCGCTATATTCCCAGATCACGGTTCACGCTATATGAGTAAAGTATTCAGTGATGACTGGATGAATGAGCAAGGATTCTTTGATAGTATCAATGAAGAGGAATCTCAAAAAATTGAAATGATAAAATAGTAACTCTATTTTTTAGATATTAAAAACTCCAGAGCAATCTGGAGTTTTTGTTTTTTTATATTTATAGAACTTTTATGATTTATTGTTCAGGTTTAATTATGATGAGTTTTCGTGAAATTATTTAGGCATAGATTTGGGATGCTACAATCAATATTATAGCGACTAAAGCTAAAAATAAACCTATGTAGTTTTTCAGGCTTATTTTTTCTTTAAACACTAAAATTCCAATGAGACTTCCAATGATAATTACTCCCATATTCATTCCTGCAAAAACGGTTGAAGGGTTCTCTGAAAATGCCTTGTGAGCTTTCAAGTAGAAGAGGATATTTCCAAAATTAAATACACCAACCAAGCCTCCTAAAAGGAAATTGATCCCTTTTAATTTTTCTTTTTTGAAAACAACTTCATAAACGACCACAGCAATCATTATAAGCAATGCAATGCAAAAAATAACCAACAATGATGTTGTGAATGCCAAGCTTGTAGTTAATGCAATTTGTTTGAATAATACGTCAATAACTCCAAATCCAATCAACACGACGGCTGGATAAATCCATTTATTACTTTTATTGTCTGATTTCTTAGAAAGAATAAGTAATAGTGCCGGTAAAGCTATTATAAAAGCAGTGATTTTTAGTGGATTAAAATCTTCTTTAAATAATAACCAAGCAGCTATGATGGGGATGAACAGCGATAGCCGTTGTGCGGCGTCTGTTTTTACGATACCCATATGTTTTATCGATGCAGCCAAAAAAAGAAAGACTGATGGCAGCAAAATACCTAGAGATATATAAATACTCCAAGGTGCAGTAGCATCTAATGTTTTTAAGTCTGGGGAGAAAGAAAAGTAACAAAGAAGCAGGGCAAAAACATAATTCCAAGTAACAATTTGTATGGTGTTAATAGTATACTTTCGAGAAATTTTGAAAATAACCCCTACAGTAACACTACATAAAATACTGAAAATAAGAAATAACATGGGTATTGATTTTGAATTTAAACACAATATTAAATAAAAAACTCCAGCTTAACTGGAGTTTAGTATATATAAGGAGGATAGATTATGCTTCTTCCATTGTATGATACACGTTCATCACGTCGTCATCTTCCTCTATTTTTTCAATTAGTTTCTCTACATCAGCCATTTCAGCTTCTGATAGTTTTTTTGTGATTTGAGGAATTCTCTCAAAACCTGAAGAAAGGATTTCTAAATTTCTGCTTTCTAATTCTTTTTGAATGGTACCAAAACTATTAAAAGCAGCATAAATTAAAATACCATCCTCGTCTTCAAATACTTCTTCGGCTCCAAAATCGATTAATTCTAATTCTAACTCTTCTGGATCAATTCCGTTTGCAGGAATCCTGAAATTACAAGTATGGTCAAACATAAATTCAACTGAACCTTGAGTTCCCATTGTTCCGTTGCATTTATTAAAATAACTACGAATATTTGCTACAGTTCTATTGTTGTTATCAGAGGCTGTTTCGATTAATATCGCAATTCCGTGTGGAGCATAACCTTCAAACAATATTTCTTTATAGTTAGCCGTATCTTTATCTGTTGCTTTCTTAATGGCACGCTCTACATTTTCTTTGGGCATATTAGCTGCCTTAGAGTTTTGGATAACTGCACGTAATCTTGAATTTGCATCAGGATTTGGTCCACCTTCCTTAACAGCCATTACGATATCTTTTCCAATTCTAGTAAATGCTTTAGCCATTGCTGACCAACGTTTCATTTTTCTACCTTTTCTAAACTCAAATGCTCTTCCCATTTCTATTTATTGTTTTGTAATGCAAAAATACAGTTATTAGTTATTTTACAAAAAATTAAACTATATTCTTTTAACGAATTTGAGTTATAATTCAATTTTTTATTTCAATGTAATGAAATCTTCTAATATTTGTATCGCTTCACCTAGGTAATGGTTTGTTTTTAAAGCTTTCAATCGTAGCTGATTATTTTCTTTATCGGGTAAATTAAAATTCAAATGTAAATTGGTTAGGTCTGAATTATAAATGTTTAAATCGAGTTTTTTACTTTCAAAAGAACTGATTTCTTCAAATAAACTATTAATTGCTTTTTGGTCATTGAAAACAGAGTCTAGTGTCATTGCTGTTTCCCTTTTAGGATTATTATTAAGGGAATTTAATTTAGTATTGATTATTTTAATTTCATTAAAATAAGAGATTGTATCAATTCTTCGATTATTTTTTAGTGCTATTTTTTGAATCAAACTTGGCTTTATATATGGTTTGATATAAATAGGGGTTTCAATACTGTCATTTTTGAAAGCCGTGATTTGATCTTTCTCTTTTTGATAAATGTTTTCATAGAATTCCGGCAGGTACACATCAGGATTTACGCCTGTTTTCTGATGGCTTTTTCCAGTAATTCTGTAAAATTTATTAATAGTTATTTTAAGAAAATGATCATCTTTATATTCTTCTAATGGACGAATAGATTGCATAGTTGCCTTTCCTAAAGTGGGAGTGCCTACCAATATAGCTCTATTGTAATCTTGCAATATCGAGGCAAAAAACTCAGATGCCGACGCTGAACTGCTATTTATCATTAAAACTATTGGGTCTTTGTATAGCATTCCAAAAAAGGGATCCTCTATAATTGTTTGTGTTTGTTTGTTGTCGATAATTATAGAAATAGGCCCTTTGTCGACAAATATCCCTGCTAATTTGATGGCTTCTTCCATTGACCCTCCACCATTATCACTTAAGTCGATAACTAAGCCCTTTACATTCTCTTTTTGTAAATTGAATATTTCTTTAGCTACATCTTCGGCACAACCTTTTCCGCTTTCTCCTTCGAAATCACCATAAAACCCCGGTATTTTTATATATCCAATTTTTTTGTTTTTTTCAACGATAAAACTGTAAACCGAATCGCTCTCGTCTTTTAATATTTTTTTTTCAATTGGCACTTCAAAATAGTTACTTGAATTTCTTTTCAATGTCAAAACAATTTCTTTATTTGTTTCTGACTGGATCATATTTGAAATAGACTCTAAGGATGAACAGGAAACCTGAAGTGTTTCTTTCTGATTCGAAATAGAAATAATCTGATCCCCTTTTTTTATTTTTCCTGTTTGGAAAGCAGGTCCTTTTGGATCTAATTCGTGAATAATAATTTCGTTTTTTTCATTAAGATTTACAACCATTCCTAATGATAATCGTTCATTAGATAAAGAAGCAACAAAACTGGATTTAGAATCATTACTAAAATAGGAAGTGTGAGGGTCAAAATAACGGCAAAAATGATTATAGATACTTTCATCATAAGATGCAGGACTTTCTAAAAGAGTGTTTATTTTACACAGTTCTTTTTGTATTATGGCGTTTTTAGAAACAATTGCCATTGCATTAAAATTAACTTTTAAAGAATCTAAATTTTTACTTGTTGAGGCGATATCATCTAATATTTCATATCTTATTTTTTTTGTCCATACTTTCTCTACTTGATTTTCCAACATATAAAAAGGAAATTGTTTTTTGTAAAATCGGATTGTATCTATTAGTTCGAAATCAATTTCACTTAGGTTGATTTTTTCTAAGACAGTCTTATTTCTCAATAAGTTGCTTTTGTATACAGTTATGATTTCCGTTAGAAAACTGCAATTTTTGTTTTTAATGTTGTCATCAATTTGCTTACGGTATTTTTGAACAAGACCATCGTATTCTGACTTAAGGAAAATATTTCGGGAAGGATCGAGTTCATCCATAAAGCTATCAAAAACAAAAACCGATAGGCTGTCGTCTATCGGTTTAGGTTGGATGTGTTCACGTAAAATTAACGTGTTTATTTTAGAAAGTATTTCACATGTTTTTACATCATTTTGAGCAAAAAGTGAAAATGTTGTGAAAAACAATATCAGTGCAGACTTTCCCATAGGTTCTTATGGCATAAATTACACTTAAATTTAGGCTATTTTTTTAAAAAAGAAGCCCAATAAAGTCATAATTTTTGACTAAAAACCCTCTTATTTCTTGTAGAAAGGTAATTTTACCACTTTCGCAGGAACATCATTTTTACGAATTCTAATGAAGATATCGTTGTCCACTGCGCTATTAGCAACAGTTACATAACCCAATCCAATACCTTTATTCATGGAAGGAGACATCGTTCCAGATGTTACAATTCCAATTACTGCTCCAGTTCCGTCTACAATTTCGTAGTCGTGTCTTGGTACTGCACGTTCTTGCATTTCAAAAGCTACCAGTTTTCTAGTAACGCCTTCCTCTTTTTGTTTTTTCAAGTTCTCTGAATTGGTAAACTCTTTTGTGAATTTAGTAATCCATCCTAATCCAGCTTCAAGGGGAGAAGTAGTATCGCTGATGTCGTTTCCGTACAAACAGAATCCCATTTCTAAACGCAAAGTATCACGTGCCGCTAATCCAATTGGTTTAATTCCAAAAGCTGCTCCAGCTTCAAAAACTTTAGTCCAAATTTGCTCCACTTCGCTATTTTTACAATATATCTCAAAACCTCCTGAACCGGTATAACCCGTTGCAGAGATGATAACATGCTCGATTCCTGCAAAATCAGCCACTTCAAAATGGTAGTACTTAATAGCAGACAAATCTATTGAAGACAATGATTGCATCGCTTCAACCGCTTTTGGCCCTTGAATAGCAAGCAATGAATAATCTTCCGAAAGGTCTTTCATATCCACTCCTAAGTCATTATGAGATGAAATCCAGTTCCAGTCTTTTTCAATATTCGAAGCATTTACAACTAATAAATACTGCTCTTCTTTGATTTTATAGATAATCAAATCATCTACAACACCACCGTCATTATTAGGCAAGCAAGAATATTGCGCTCTACCAACAGTCAAAACTGATGCATCATTTGAAGTCACTTTTTGGATCAAAGCCAAAGCATTTGGTCCCGAAAGCAAGAATTCCCCCATGTGCGAAACATCAAAAACACCCACAGCATTTCTAACAGTTTCATGTTCAGCATTCACCCCTTCATATAAAATAGGCATATTGTATCCAGCAAACGGAAGCATTTTTGCTCCCAAACTTTCGTGTATGTGCGTAAGTGCAGTATTTTTCATTGTGTATGTTTATAAATTTGAAGTGGCTAATTTATTGATTTTATTTCGAGTGACAAAGTCAAATACAAACAGATTCAATCGTTTTCGTGATTCTGTATTTTAAAATTTTTCAGGAGCTATTTAGCTTCGTTGAATCTTCGATTTCCAGTTATGCATACAAACGAAATTCACTGAACACCAAACAAATTATTAACTTGGTGAAGTAATCTTTTCCTATTTTAAAGGGAAAAAAAGAAAAGGATTTTCATTGCTATCTGGGCTGGGGGATTTCGTTTTAAATTTATATACCCTTTTCACTTTAAATTTGTAATTTTAAACAAATAATTCCTACTATGAATCCTATTTATATTAACAAAAACGAAATCCTAAAAAGGTATAAACCCATAGATAAATATACCCATAAAGGGGTTCAAGGCCATGCATTAATGATAGGAGGAAGCTATGGTAAAATAGGTGCCGTATGTTTATCCTCCAAAGCGGCTCTTAAAACCGGTTGCGGGTTAGTAACTGCATTTATACCCAAATGCGGCTATGAAATTTTGCAAATCGCCGTTCCGGAAGTAATGGTTTTGACAGATGAAAAAGCGAAATTCTTTTCCAAAATAACTTTCGATATTGTGCCACAAGCCATCGGAATTGGCCCTGGAATAGGGCAGGAAATCGCAACCCAAAAAGCATTACATAAATTCCTTCAAACAAATACAGTTCCCCTAGTTATGGATGCTGATGCCTTGAATATATTGTCCAATAACAAAGAATGGTTGGCTCTATTGGCTCCCAAAACTATTCTAACACCACACCCAAAAGAACTGGAACGATTAATAGGGAAATGGACTTCGGAAGAAGATAAATTCCAAAAAGCGATTGCCTTTTCCAAACAATACAATTTGATTGTAGTGATGAAAGGAGCGCCAACTCATATTGTAGAAGGTGATTCAATTTATGAAAACACCACGGGAAATGCAGCTTTGGCAACAGCCGGAAGCGGTGATGTCCTTACGGGTATCATTACGAGTTTACTTGCGCAATCGTATAAGCCTCTTGATGCTGCAATACTTGGCGTTTATCTTCACGGATTAACGGCTGATATCGCTTTGCCTGTAACGGGATATCATTCTTTTATTGCTTCGGATAGTATAAAGTATTTAGGAAGAGCTTTTTTGAGTTTAGAAAATATACAATCAAAAATAGAATTAATATGAAAAAATGGAAGCTACTAATTGTTCTATTTGTTTTTATTTCCTGTTCTCCAAAAGATAGAATTATGGAGGGAGATTTAGCATTTAAATCCATCGAAATATTTAATTATTATAATCTTGATCAAAGCAGTATTGATAAATGGGAAAAGATTTTGGATAGTACGCGTCAAATAAATAATCCAAGTAATAATGATTTATATTTTTTGAAATATTTTGATAATTTAAAAAAATATAAAGTAATTAAATCTCCATGGGTAAGGGTAAAGTTTAATGATTCAGTTAGAATAGTGTATTTTGATGAGTCAGATTATAAACTTCTAAAACCGTACGTTTCTCATGATTTAGTGGATAATAATAGAAAAGTGACATTAAAAATGAAAATAGAAATAAGAGATGAATATGTTTATTATTGCAAGCAACTTCTCTCCATAAAAAAAAGTAAAGGAAAAACCTATACTAGTAAGTAGTAGGATTTTTAACACTCCCAGTAAAATAGACTTAACTTATTTGTAAGTTTGTATCTCAGTAAATTTCGATTATGAAAACCAACCTCAATCTCCGAACCGTAAATGTCACACGGTACATCACCCCTTTGCGGGAAGGCGGGTCTTTGCCTGCTTTGGCGGAAGCCGATGATGACTTCAAATACGTACTCAAATTCAAAGGTGCCGGACACGGTGTCAAAGCCTTAATCGCCGAATTGATTGGTGGAGAAATTGCCCGTGCTTTAGGTCTGAAAATGCCCGAGTTAGTCTATGCAAATCTAGATGAAGCTTTTGGACGAACAGAAGCCGATGAGGAAATTCAGGATTTATTGCAAGGAAGTCAAGGAATGAATCTGGCACTGCATTTTTTATCTGGAGCAATCAATTTTGATCCGGTTGTAAAAACAGTTGAACCAGCATTAGCATCGCAAATTGTGTGGTTGGATGCTTTTATTACTAATGTCGATCGTACGTTTAGAAACACCAATATGTTGCTTTGGAAAAAAGAATTGTGGTTAATTGACCATGGTGCTTGTCTTTATTTTCACCATTCTTGGAGCAACTGGGAAAAGCACGCTCAAAGCCCTTTTGCATTGATAAAAGACCACGTATTATTGCCACAAGCGGCATTGTTAAAAGAGACTGATGTTTTATTTAAAGAACTCTTAACACCTGAATTACTTCTAGAAATTGTAGCACTTATTCCTGATGAATGGTTGCAATGGGAAGAGGTAGAAGCAACGACCGAGGAATTGAGAAATGTATATTTACAATTCCTGTTAACCCGATTGAATCATTCAGAAATTTTTATAAAGGAAGCACAAAATGCAAGAGAAAAACTTATATGAGTATGCCGTAATTCGGGTTGTGCCTAGGGTAGAACGCGAAGAATTCCTCAATGTAGGGATAGTTGTTTTTTGCAAAAAAGCCAAATTTATAAAAGTACTTCATATTTTAAATGTTGAAAAAGTGCTGTCCTTATCGGTTGAAGCGGATGTGGAACAAATCCAAATGAATTTATTGGCTTTCGAAAAAGTGGCACACGGAACCAAAGATGGCGGACCCATTGCCATAATGGATATTCCGTCGCGCTTTCGATGGCTCACCGCCTTACGAAGCTCTGTAATTCAAACTTCAAGACCGCATCCAGGAATGTGTGATGATTTGGAAAAAACTACACAACGATTGTTTGAAGATTTGGTTCTATAAAGCATGTTTCTTATCGGGGCGATAAATACTGTTTTATCGCCAAAAGTTAAAGTGTTTTTTTCTCCAATACCACAAATTCCAATGGCTTCTCTGAGATTGAAATGTGAACATCGCTTGTGGGGAAAGCTTCTCTTGCTCCCGTATCTACATAACCATGGCGTTTGTACCATGCGATCAATTCTTCTCTAACGGATATTACCGTCATCACAATTCTAGAGAGTCCTACTGTTGTGGCAAACTTTTCTGCTTGTAGTAATAGTTTTTTTCCAATGCCGCTATTTTGCAATTCAGGCGAAACGGTAAGCATTCCTAAATATAATTTATCCTCTTTTTCAATTAATAGAACACAACCTATAATTTGGTTGTTTTCTGTATATTTAAGAATAGTATTTTTTGAATCCTCGATAGTTTCAATTAGCTCCTTTTCGGTGGTTCTGAGTCCTTCCAGAATGTTCGCTTCCGTTGTCCAACCTTTTTTGGAATATTCCCCACGGTAGGCTGAATTGATTAATTTATTTAAAGAAATAACGTCAGCAATGGTTGCTTTAGTAATCATAAAATTTTCTATTTATATTTTAAAGACTAAGAAATCGAGACGGATTTTTATTATTAGATTGAGCCAGTTAAATTCTTTTTAATCGTGGTAATAAAACACATGGGAAGAGTATAGTTCATTTTTCCACCACTCTTTTCTAGCTTTAGCAAAGTAGTTGTAATTCAATTTCCCTGCTTGTGATTGCAAAGGGTATATCACAACACCGTTCTCTCTATATGCTTTATTTTTCTCAGTTTCAGGCACCACAGGGACGATATGCCCGGATAGTCCTTTCTTTCTTCTTTTGGCACAAATTATCCCTACACCACCATTAGCGTTTACTTTATTTTGTAAAGTATCAACATCAAGTATTCTTTCCCAGCCAAAATCAGCTCCCCATTTTATAAACCAATCGTGAATAGCACTGGAATAAATGCGTTCTACAGTATCCTCAAAAACGGCTTCTACTTCTTGTCCTTCCATTATTTTTTTTAATGAAGCATCAGTCCACCAAACAGTGGGAAGATAAACTTTACTGAAATGGCAATAATCGTAAGAGTACACATTACAATAAGTGTCTTCAACAGTTCTTTGGTATCGGGTACTTTTAATAACGTCCAGTTTAGCAATAAGCTGCTTGATGCTTTCTTTTTTTGTGGCTGTATTGGTTAAATCCCTGAACGGAATACTAGAGTCCACAATTGGTTTGTGCTTCATAGCTATAGAATCCAAACGTGCTTCAGGATCAGGCTGTAAATCGGCTTTCAATAGTAGAGAATGGGATTTTATAGTATCGTTTTGAACAGGAGTATCTGAAATAATTTCTTTATTTTCTTGTTTTGAAGTTGAACTTCGAAGATCTGACGACGAAGCTTTTACTGTTTCTTTATTCATATTAGTTGTCTTGAATTAATTGGGTTAACACTGTCATACACTTGTTTTTTTAACAAGTATTTTTTGTGAAGCAGTTATCCCTTTGTTATTTAAGAATTTGATATGTTATCAGTTTGAGCTCAGGTAAGAACCAGTATTGCATTCTTAATTTTAATAATTTATTCTAAGATCTAAATGTAATAAAAAAAACTACAAGAGGAAACTTAAATCCTTTTAGTTCTTAAATATTTGTTTAATGAAATAGCCACTACGCTATTTTGATTTATAAGCTAAATAAAACAAGCTTTTCAAATCATTTTTCATCAGTATAATTAGGTTATGAATAAGTTAAAAAATAGTTATGTAAACAGTTGAATATCAGTTTTATAAATCATTTGTAATGAATAATGTTTTATCTTTGAGTAAAGGAATTCTACATCATTTTAATATATAGAAATTATGAAAAATTGTAATGTTATTTGGATAATGGTTATGACGTGTGTACTTATAATAACACCTATTTTCGGACAATCGAAAGCTAAAAAGAATAAAATTATAGCTGATAGTCATTCAGCAAAGGCGGAATTCATAAAAAGTGATCCTCTAATGAAAGTACTTTTTGAAAAAGCATCAGGTTACGTCATTTTTCCTAATGTAGGAAAAGGCGGATTCGGTATTGGAGGTGCTGCGGGTAATGGGACAGTTTATGAACACAACAAAGTTGTAGGAATGGCTAAGCTGTCACAAATAAGTATTGGGTTTCAGGCAGGTGGCCAAGCCTATCGTGAGGTGATATTTTTTGAGTCTAAAAAGGAATTGGAAAGATTTAAAGACAGCCGATTCGAGTTTGCAGCGCAAGCATCAGCAGTAGCGGTGACTGAAGGTGCTTCAGCAAATGTGAAATATACTGATGGCGTTATGGTTTTCACTATGCAAAAAGGCGGACTTATGTATGAAGCGTCTATTGGGGGGCAGAAATTTAAATTCAATGATTTGTAGAAACTGTTTCACTGTTTAAAACCAACGTACAATAAATAGTAATTGGGCGTAACCCCAAAGCAGAGAATTCGTTTTTAGATATACGTATCTGCAGCTTTGGGGTCGGGCTTTTGGCTCTATCTTTATTTTTATAAAGAAAAAAATAAAGGATGCCGCCGCAATCCCTTACGCGAGCACAATGTCATTAAGGTTAAGGATTTATTTGTCATTTCGACCATCGGGAGAAATCACATAAAGAGAGTAACTAATGTGATTTCTCCTTCGTCGAAATTGACAAATAAACCTAGAAAAGTTAAGTATATCCGATCGGGTTTAAAATGTTTCGACTTATTTACTTAAAAAACAACTAAAGGTTAAATGTTAACGGGGGCGAATTCCCCTCTTGAAATCGAAGATTCAACGACTCCAAAACGAATATAAGCCGGAGTTATAGGGGTTAGGGGGTGTGTTGTAGTTTAAAAGGTAAAAATTTCATTTTGTTATTAATGCTACTCTAAAGTATTCGCAGTCATTAAAAACTATAATAAACGAACCTTGGAGTGAAGCCAACACTATTGAAAACAATGAAGCACAAGCGAATTCTTATGAAGCCTTATTCGATACATTTAAAAATAAATCCTGGTATCAAGGTGGTTTTGCTTGGAAATGGTTTACTGATGATTATTATAAAAAAGAAAAAAGCATTGACTACACGCCACAAAATAAACCCGCATTAGAAATAATAAAAAAACACTATTCGCATTCGAATTAAACAATAATATTCTTATAGATACAAATCTAAAAGATTTTATCTCTTATATTAATTTCTAAATGAAGTGAAAATAGCACAAAAATAATATCAAACCGGGACTGTGTTACAAAATAAATATATTTAAAATCAGGATGTTAAGTTATTATTTAACAATATAAATTGTATTTTTAAATTTTAAATCAAATATTTAAAAATGAAGAAAATAATTATATTTTTTATAGTGGTTATAATTGTAATAACTACAGTTGTTATTTTTCTTTATAAAGACAATTCATTAACTGATATTCAGGAAAAGGATACTATAAGAATAGGGTATTCGATTGAAGCTCCTTACGCTTTTGTTAAGCCCAATGGTGAAGTCACTGGTCTCTCAACAATGGTGGCAAAAGAAATTGCAAATAGGTTAGGGATTAAAAATATTGAGTGGAGACTTGTTGAATTTGGGTTGTTGATCAATGAATTAGAATCTAATAAAATTGACATAATTGCAACTGGAATGTTTATTACTAAAGAAAGATCAAAGAGGATTAATTTTTCTGAACCTACATTTTATGTTAAACAAGTACTGATTGTTGTCAAAGGAAACCCTGAAAAAATTTCATCTTATGAACAAACTTTAGGGATTAAGGATTTTAAAATGGCTGTTTTAGAGGGTTCAATAGAAGAATCACTTTTAAGAGAAATAGGATTCAAAGGGAATCAACTTGTGTTAGTGCCAGATATAGAATCCGGAAAAATTGCGGTCGAAACTTATTTAGCTGATGGTTTAGCATTAACACTCCCAGCACTTCGCTGGATGTTCACTCATGGAAAAATGGATTTGTTGCAAGTTGCGGAACCGTTTACTCAACCAAGTGTGAAATATAATGGACAATTAGGCTACGGAGCAGTTGAATTTCAAAAAAAAGATGTTCAGTTGCAAAAAGCCTGGAACAAAGAATTGAAGGAATTTATAGGCAGTCCTAAACATATCGAATTATTGACAATATTTGGTTTCTCTAAGGACGAATTACCAGGGACTACAAGCACAAGAAAAATATTAAAACATTAGCTAATTAATTTAATATTGTAAATGAATTATATAAAAAATTTAAGCTTAAAATCTTGGCTATTTATAGTTGTTGTATCTTCAATATTGCTATGTTCAAGTATTACTTGGGTTTACTTCAAACAAAAGCAAGAGATAAAGCAAGAGATTGTAATATTACAAAACATTCGACAGGCAAGAATTGACCTTACAAAAGGTTTTTTACATATAGCACTTGCCGAAAATTCAAATTCGCCCTTTAAACAAGAGGTAGGGATTGCTTATGTAAATCAAGCAATTAAAGTATTTAATAAAAGCTTAACGCTTGACAATCTATCTGAACTTAATACCATTTCTATAGCTGAAAAAAAAATATTATTTTCTTTTATTAAAAACATTACAATTTTTAAAGAAAACTTAAAAGATTATAATTATTCAGGAATCAGTAATCCAAAACAAGAAACAAACTTACGTATACAATTTTATAGTTTAGAGAAACAAGTGGATCAAATTGACTCTCTGATAACATTAAAACTTAATAAATTATCATCAATATTAAATTCTGACTTTCTTACTGCATTATTCATAACTGCCTTTTTGTTAACCTTAATTTGCATAATATTTTTTAATTTAATTTTAAAGATAAATAAATCAAATAAAGAACTAAGCGATAATCAAGGACAACTAAAATCACTTTCGGACAATTTAGTAAATGGTATGATTTATCAAGTAGCCATGCCTGATCATAATATTAGAAAATTTAATTATGTCAGTAATGCAGTGATCCAGTTATATGGTTGTACTCCTGAAGAGGCAATGGAAAATCCAACTTTAATTTATGGTAAAATACATCCTGATGATATCGAAGACCTCATTCGTGTTGAAAAAGAGGCATTGGAAAATAAAAGTGTTTTTAAAAAAGAGGCAAGAGTCATAAATCCAGATGGAAGCATAAGATGGTCTTATTATGTTTCCCATGCTCGTAGTATTGAAGGAATTGTTTGTTGGGATGGAATAGAAATCGATATTACGGAACAAAAGAAAATGGAAATCGATTTACTATCTTCAAAAAAACAAATTGAAGAAAGTGAAAAGAAATATAGAATTGCCATCGATGCGACAAAAGACGGTATATGGGAATGGAATTTAGAAACAAATGAGATTATTTTTTCTAAAAGATTTTATGAAATTTTAGGATTTAAAGGCGACCACAAAGAGCTTCAACTGGCATATAAAGATTGGGAAATTAGAATTCACCCTGAAGATAAAGGTTTCGTAATACAAGCGATAAAGGATCATTTAGAATTTGATAAAGATTATAATGTAGAATATAGACATTTGCACCAATCTAATAAATACAGATGGCAAAACGCTATTGGAAAAGCAATATTTGATGAAAATGGAAAACCAGTTCGAATGATTGGTTCTATTAGAGACATCCATAAAAATAAAATTGCTGAAAAAGTGCAAAATGAAGAAAGAAACTTTTTAAAAAACATATTAGAAAGTATGAGTGACGCTTTTGTTTCACTTGATAATAAATGGCATTATACTTATATAAATTCTAAAGCTGGAGAAATTTTTGAGAGAAATCCAGAAGAATTAATCGGTAAAAATATATGGGAGGAATTTCCTGAAGGATTGGGACAACAATCTCACCTGAATTATGAAAAAGTAATGAACGAAAAGGTTTCCATTCAAATGGAACAGTATTACTCACCTATGGATAAATGGTTAGAAAAAAGTATTTTTCCAACAGAAAATGGAATTTCCATCTTTTTTACGGATATAACCAATCGCAAAAAAACAGAATTAGAATTAGTAAAAGCGAAAGAAAAAGCGGAGGAAAGCGACCGTTTAAAATCAGCTTTTCTTGCTAATATGAGTCACGAAATTAGAACTCCTATGAATGGTATTCTAGGATTTTCTTCCTTGTTGAGTGAGCCAGGACTAGATAAGGAAGAACAGCAGGAATATATTAAACTAATTCAAATAAGTGGTGCGCGTATGCTCAACCTTATTTCTGAAATTATAGATATTTCCAAAATTGAATCCGGAATGATGGAAGTTAGTCTACGTGAAATCAATATTAATGAAAGTGTAGATTTCGTATATGATCTATTAAAACTGGAAGCCGGAGAAAAATCAATTCAATTGTCGTACAATAGTAAGCTGTTCCCAGCTCTTTATATGGTGACAGATCCTGAAAAACTCTATGCTGTTCTAACAAACTTAGTTAAAAACGCAATAAAATATACTGATAAAGGTAAAATTGATTTTGGATATACAATTAAAGAGGAAGGAGTGGAATTCTATATAAAAGATACTGGAATTGGTATCCCAATAGAGCGACAAGCTGCAGTTTTTGATCGGTTTATTCAAGTAGATATTGCAAACATTCAAGCACGGCAAGGTGCGGGATTAGGGTTAGCCATAGCAAAAGCTTTTGTGAATTTATTGGGGGGTGAAATTTGGCTTGAAAGCCAAGAAGGAATTGGAAGTACCTTCTTTTTTACTTTACCGTTTAACACGGAAAATAAAGAATATATGCCACAAACATATAGAATTCTAAAACCTGAAATACAAAATACACTTCAATTAAACACAAAATTAAAAATACTAATTGCAGACGATGATGCTATTTCAAGAAAGTTAATTTTAAAATCAGTAAATGAATTTGGAAAAGAAATAATCGAAGCTAAAACGGGGCGTCAAGCAGTTGAAAAATTCAAAGAAAACCCAGATGTTGATTTAATTCTAATGGATGTTCAAATGCCTGAGATGAATGGTTACGAAGCAACTAAACTGATTAGGGAATTTAATAAGGATGTAATTATCATAACCCAGTCGGCTTTTGGACTTACGGGAGATAGAGAAAAAGCGATTGTATCTGGATCTAATGATTATATTACAAAACCTATAGACAAAACCGAATTGGTCATTTTGCTGAATAAATATTTCACCCAGTATCAAGTTTAGAAAAGGAGAGTTTGTTTCATTTTATGAAATCGTTTTATTTGTTCTATCAAAACATATTGATTTTACTTACAATATACTAACCCAACCCTAAAATAGAATCAGAAAAGTTATTCCATAAAAAAACCGACTAAAAATCACTCTTCAGTCGGTTTGTATAATTTAATGAGTATTTAAGATTTACCCTAAAAATGCTTTAAACTCCTCATATGTTTTAATTTTTGTACTTACTTTCTCTTTTCCTAACACGCTTTCAATTTGCGCAGGAATAGATAGTTTTACGTTTAATGTTGGTTCAACAGTGTCCAAAAACTTGATTGGATGAGCGGTTTCCAAGAAAATCCCAAGTGCATTAGGGTGATTTTGCAATTCTTTTTTCAATCCTAAATAGCCAACAGCTCCGTGTGGTTCAGCGATATAACCGCCCTTATTGTAGATTGTTTTCATAGCTTCTAAAGTCTCTGCATCAGTAAACGTAAAGGACGAGAAATCCTTTTTGAATTGCGCCAAATCATTCTGGTACATTTCCTGTATTCGAATAAAATTACTTGGATTCCCTACATCCATTGCATTAGAAATCGTTGCTTTGGAGGGTTTTGGATCGTAAACGCCGTTTTCCAAGAATCGAGGGACAGTATCATTCACATTGGTAGAAGCAACAAAATGTTCCACAGGCAAGCCCATTTTTTTGGCGATAATTCCCGCGCAAATATTCCCGAAATTTCCACTTGGACAAGAGAAAACTAACGGTTTGTTTTGTTTTTTTAAGGCTTTATATGCAAAGAAAAAATAAAACATCTGTGGCAACCAGCGTGCAATATTTATAGAATTAGCGGAGGTTAGATTGTGGTGTTTCAAACTTTCGTCCAAAAAAGCTTTTTTGACCATATCCTGGCAATCATCAAAAACGCCATCAACTTCAAGGGCTCTAATATTTTGCCCCAAAGTCGTCAACTGTCTTTCTTGAATATCACTCACTTTCCCTGATGGATAAAGGATAATTACTTCCACACCGTTTACACTCAGGAATCCGCTGGCAACGGCGCCACCGGTATCTCCAGAGGTTGCTACTAGAACCGTGTTTTTACTGTCTTTTTTATCTTTGTTAAAATACCCCAAACAACGGGACATAAACCGTGCACCTACATCCTTGAAAGCCATTGTAGGTCCATAAAATAATTCAAGGGAATAAATTCCTTTTTCGACTTCGACAACCGGAAAATCAAAACAAAGCGTTTCGGCAATGATTTCTTTTAAGATATTCTCTGGAATTTCGTCTCCTACATATTGTTTTATAGCTTGAAAAGCAATTTCTTCATTGCTTAAACTTTCAATAGAATCAAAAAAGGCTTGTGGTAACGGCGTAATCGTTTCAGGAAAATATAATCCTTTATCGCTTGCTAATCCTTGTATTACGGCTTCTTGAAAAGAAACTTTTGGGGCGTTATGGTTTAAACTGTAGTATTTCATTTTTTTGTCATTGCGAGGCACGAAGCAATCTCATTATCTAATTATTCTAACACCATCAGGATTCACTTTTGAAACATGAATCTCGTAGGGTAATTTCATTTCGTCATAAACGGCACTCATGGCTTTGGCGATTTTATTTGCGGTAGCTTCCCCTTTACTTAAAGCAAAAATAGAAGGGCCAGAGCCCGATATTCCAGAACCCAAGGCTCCATTTTCTAAAGCGGTTTGTTTGATTAAATTAAATCCCGGAATCAATACGCTTCGCAAAGGTTCCACAATTTCGTCATGCAACGACCGTCCTATCAAATCATAATCCTTGGTATACAAACCGGCAATCAATCCGCCTACATTTCCCCATTGCATAATGGCACTTTTCAGGGAAACCGTTTGCTTTAATACAGAGCGCGCATCCGATGTTTTTAGTTCAATCTGTGGATGAACAACAGTAGCGTATAATTCTGAAGGACTTTCTATTTTAATAATATCCAGTGGACTGTAACTTCTCACTAATGTAAAGCCACCCAATAGGGCAGGAGCAACATTATCAGCATGGGCGTTACCGCAGGCTAGTTTTTCTCCTTGCATGGCAAAAGGAACCAAATCTTTAATTTCGAAAGGTCTTCCCAGTAATTCATTGATTCCAAAAACGGCTCCCGCTGAACTGGCAGCGCTACTGCCAATTCCGCTTCCGGCTTTGATGTTTTTGTAGATTTCGATTTCAAAACCCGCATCAGATTGTAAAGCATCTAGCATTGCCAAAGCTGCAACTCCAGCCACATTTTTTTCGGTTTCTAGAGGTAAGTTGGCACCCACAATTTTAGTGATGCGAATTCCTTTTTGATCGGATTTCCGAATAATCATTTCATCACCCACTGTGTCTAAACACAATCCAAGGACATCAAATCCACAAGAAAGATTGGCTATTGTTCCAGGGCAAAATATTTTTATTTCGTTCATTTCTTATTAGTTTCAAAGGTGCAAGGTTCAAAGTTGCAAAGTTTTCAAAGCCTTGTGTTTATAGATAAACGACTAAACTTTGCTACTTTGTTCCTTAGTTACTCTGTATCTTAAAATTACACATTTCCAATTCTAATCACATCAGCAAAAATTCCCGAAGCCGTGACCGCAGCACCAGCACCAGCACCTTTTATCAATAAAGGCTGGTCTACATAACGATCGGTATAAAACAATACGATATTGTCTTTTCCTTCTAAGTTATAAAATGGATGGTCTTTTGGGATGAATTGTAAACCAACGCTTGCTTTACCATTTTCAAACTGGGCTACAAATTTTAATCGGCTTTCTTTTTCATTTGCCTCAGCCAAAATAGCTTCGAAATGGCCAGCATAATCGATGAGTGATTTAAAGAAATCTTCATTGTTTGTTGTTTCCATGCATTCAACAGGAAGAAAAGATTTATTTTCAATTTCTTCAATTTCCATTTTATAACCGCTTTCGCGAATCAAAATTAATATCTTTCTGGCAACGTCAATACCGCTCAAATCAATTTTCGGATCTGGCTCAGTAAAACCTTGTACACCAGCTTCTTTCACTACATCATAAAAAGAATTGTTTTTATCGAAATTATTGAATATAAAGTTCAAGCTTCCTGATAAAACTGCTTGTATTTTATTGACTTTATCACCTGATACTACTAAGTTTTTAACGGTGTCAATGATAGGTAATCCCGCCCCAACATTCGTTTCAAACAAGAAAGGAGCATTGTATCTTCGTGATAGATTTTTTAGGTTTTTATAATTGTCATAAGCTGAAGAACAGGCAATTTTATTGCAAGTCACTACAGCAACGCTTTCTCTTAAAAAGTGTTCGTAGGTTTGTGAAACACTTTCGTTTGCCGTTATATCCACAAAAATACTGTTGCGTAAATTGAGTTGTTTTACATTGTAAATAAAAAGGTCTTTGTTGGCTTCTTCTCCCTTGTCCAAAAGAGGTTGCCATGATTCTAAATTAATTCCATCTTCATCAAAAAGCATTTTTCTGGAATTAGCCAAGGCAATAACTCTCAGGTTTATTTTTAAATTGTCTTTCAGGAATTTATTTTGTTGATTTATTTGGTCGATGAATTTTTCACCTACATTTCCAACGCCCATTACAAACAAATTCAATTGTTTTGTATTGTCTTCAAAAAAGCGTTCGTGAAGTGTGTTCAATGCTTTTTTCACATCTCTTTCATTGATTACTGCTGATATGTTTCTTTCAGAAGCTCCCTGAGCAATCGCACGAATATTAACATTGTTTTTACCCAATGTGCTAAACATTTTACCACTTAGCCCTTGGTGGTTTTTCATATTTTCACCAACTAAAGCAATGATACATAAGTTTTTCTCGACAATACATAGGTCGATTTTGTTTTGTGAAATCTCTGTTTCGAAAGCTTTATTGATTGCGTTTTCAGCAACTTGAGCATCAGTGTTTAAAATCCCGATACAGATAGAATGCTCTGATGATGCTTGAGTAATAAAAACAACATTGATATCTTCTTGTGAGAGTACCTCAAAAAGCCTTTTTGAAGATCCTGAAACGCCTATCATTCCAGGTCCTTCAAGCGTAATTAATGTGATGTTGTCTATATGACTGATTCCTTTTACAGGGTTTCCATTTGCAACAGCATTATTCGAAATACAAGTTCCTTCGGCTTCTGGATCAAAAGTATTTTTAATTAGAATTGGAATGTTTTTTCTTAGAACGGGTTGAATAGTTGGTGGAAATAAAACTTTGGCACCAAAATGCGATAACTCCATGGCTTCTTGATACGAAATGGAAGCAATAGGCTGTGCTTGTTTTACGATTTTTGGGTTGGCCGTATACATTCCGTTTACATCAGTCCAAATTTCTAAATCGGTTGCATTCAATGCTCCCGCCATAATTGCCGCAGTGTAATCTGAACCTCCGCGACCTAAAGTAGTATTTTTCCCATCCAGAGTTGAAGCTATAAAACCGGGCATAACTACAACTTGACTATTATTTAAAGTAAAAAAATCAGAAATTAGCTTATTAGTAATTTCGAAATTTACAGCTGCTTTTCCAAAATTAGCATTGGTTTTTATTAATTCGCCGCTGTCTTTATAACTACATTTTATAACATCTTGTTTTAGCGCTTCGGCAATAATATAAGAGGAAAGTAATTCTCCAAAACTCAAAATTGTATCGGATGTTCTAAGAGATAATTCCCCTAAAAGGAAACAACCGTCCAGTAAAGTCTCCAGATGATTGATGATTCTTTTTACGTGACTTAATAAACCGCTTTGTTCACTTACAGGAATAAGTTCTTTTATGGTATCAAGATGTTTCTTCTCGATTTCAGCAACAATTTCCTTGTAAATTTCATCCTTTGAAGCTGCTTTTTCTGAAGCTAACTGTAGTAAATCTGTAACTTTACTAAGAGCCGATACTACAACAATTAATTGTTCTTGTTTCGCTTTGTTAAGGATTATATCTAGGGCTAATTTTATGTTTTGTGCATTGGCAACCGAAGTTCCGCCAAACTTTAATACTTTCATATTATGTATTTTGATTTAAAAAAAATTCAATTTTTGTTATACATCCTCTGTCTTTCTTAAAAATAAGAAAAATATAAAATAGGATTATATGTGAAATGTATACCCCTAAGGGGTAGTAGTTGTTGTAGCTGTAAATGTAGAGGTAACAGAAATTGCAACCCATATTTGAGTTGTTATCGAAGGATGATATGTAGTTCTGTTGTCTTGCATTATTGTTTTCCAAAAATACAATTATTTATAAGGAACAAAAGCTTTTGTTTCTTTTTTGCGAATATTTTAATAATAAGGGTGATTTTAATCAGTAATTAATGTTTTCTCATTAAATAGCCATTTTAAAGGAAAATTCAATATTTATTATTGATTTCGAAACTAGAAAAAACAGCTTTGATGTTTGAAAGAACGAATTAAATACTGAAATCCGACTCATTTCGGGTTTGGTTTGCAGGTAGTTAATGGGGTGTGTGAATTAATTTTATTTTAATATCTAAATCTGAACTTCATATTTAAACTAGTATTTGATTGAATTATTGAAGATTCCCCACCTTGATTTAAATGTGATTTTAGAATTGTTAATGTGCCAAGATTTAAATTATTATCAACAAAAGTTGTTTTTTAATATTGGTTTATTGAATTTTGACTCCTCAAATTCAATAGAAAATGGATAATACACATTATATAAGTACAGAAGTACTTTCTTTAGAAATAGTACAGGAAATTATTGCGCATCATAAAAAAATAGAATTATCAGAAGAAGCAAAGGTAAATATTCAAAAATGCAGGGAATATTTAGATAAAAAAATGGCTTCACATTCAGATCCTATTTATGGTATAAATACTGGTTTTGGATCGTTATGCAACGTGAAAATTTCAAATGAAAACCTGTCACAACTTCAAGAAAACTTGGTGAAATCACATTCTTGTGGTACGGGTGAAGAAGTGCCAAACGAAATAGTGAAATTAATGTTGTTGCTAAAGATTCAATCTTTAAGCTACGGACATTCTGGAATTCAATTGCAAACAGTTGAACGTTTGGTTGCTTTCTATAACAATGACATCCTACCTATAATATATACACAAGGTTCACTTGGGGCTTCTGGAGATTTAGCTCCCTTAGCTCATTTGTCTTTGCCTTTGTTAGGAGAAGGGGAAGTGTTTTTTGAAGGAAAAAAAGTGCATTCTAGCGTAGTGATGAAACACTTTAATTGGGAACCAATTGTTTTGCAATCCAAAGAAGGTTTGGCATTATTGAATGGAACACAATTTATGAGTGCTTATGGTGCTCATATTTTAATGAAAGCCAGCAAATTCTCTTACTTAGCGGATTTAATCGGGTCTATTTCATTAGAAGGATTTGACGGTCGTATTGAGCCGTTTAATGAATTGATTCATTTTATTCGCCCTCATAAAGGTCAAATTGTAACTGCAAATCGTGTAAAAGGTTTCCTTGAAGGAAGCGAAATCATTGAGCAGGCTAAAATTCACGTACAGGATCCTTACTCTTTCCGTTGTATTCCTCAAGTTCACGGTGCATCAAAAGATGCGATTGATTATGTCCATAAAGTATTTAAAACTGAAATTAATTCGGTTACAGATAATCCAAATATTTTTATCGAAAGTGACCAAATTATCTCAGGAGGAAATTTCCATGGGCAACCATTGGCATTGGCATTGGATTTTATGGCGATTGCATTAGCCGAATTAGGGAGTATATCAGAACGTAGAACGTACCAATTGATATCGGGATTGCGTAACCTTCCTGCATTCCTTGTTGATAATCCAGGTTTAAATTCAGGGTTTATGATTCCACAATACACTGCGGCGAGTATCGCGAGTCAGAACAAACAATTAGCGACTCCTTCAAGTATTGACAGTATAGTTTCAAGTAACGGACAGGAAGACCATGTAAGCATGGGAGCTAATGGTGCAACAAAAGCATTGCGTGTTATGGATAATTTAGAACGCATATTAGCAATCGAATTAATGAATGCTTCACAGGCTATAGCTTATAGAAACCCACTAAAATCAAGTGATTTTATTGAAATGTTTCTTAAATCTTACAGAGAAGAAGTTCCGTTTGTTACAGAAGACAGAATTTTACATTATGATATTGAGAAAACAGTGTCTTTTTTAAATAGTTTTCAGATCGAAGATGATTTGTTAACAATAGCTTAACATTAAGATAAAATAAAGAATTAATTTTGCCCATAAAATAATAATAAGATGTCATTAAATAGTATTTTTCAGTTTTTAGTCCCAAAAGACAAAAAGTTTTTTCCTCTTTTTGAAGAGGCATCAAGTAATTTAATTGAATTAGCTTCAAATTTACATGAAGCTGTAAACCTTCCGTTAAAAGAAAGAGAAGTTCTTTTTCAAAAAATTGATGTTTTAGAACAAAAAGGAGAAGACATTACTCGTCAAACGAATCTTGAGTTGAGTAGAAATTTCATTACTCCATTTGACAGAGAAGATATTCATGCTTTAATTACGTCGATTGATAATGTTGCGGATAATCTTCATGGTGCAGCAAGTAGAATGAAATTGTATCATGTTGACAAGATTACAAAATCTATCAGAAAATTGACTGAAATCAATCTTGAAGCTTGTCAAAATATTGATGTTGCGGTTAAAGAATTGAAAAATTTCAAGAACATTAAAAATATTACTGACGCTTGTGCAAGAATTAGTAAATTAGAAAATAAATCTGATAATGTTTGTAATAAAGCATTGTTCGAAATATTCGAAAATGAAACTGATGCAAAAGTCATTATTAAATACAAAGAGGTATTGTCAGTTTTAGAAACGGCAACTGATAAATGTAAGAGTGTGGCCAATGTTTTAGAGTCTATTGCCGTAAAACATTCTTAATCAAATCAGTTATCTTCTGAAAATTTATATATGGAATTTACTTTACTTTTAGTTATAATAGTACTGGCATTAATCTTTGATTACATCAATGGTTTTCATGATGCCGCTAATGCTATTGCTACAGTCGTTGCCACAAAAGTGTTATCTCCTTTTCAGGCGGTACTTTGGGCAGCTTTTTTTAATTTTTTAGCTTATTGGGTTTTTGGTTTTGGAGTAGCAGATACTGTTGCAAAGACAGCGCATACCATGGATATTAATCTGGTGGTTATTCTTGCAGGTGTAATTGCAGCAATTTGTTGGAATCTTCTAACTTGGTGGTTAGGAATTCCTTCTAGTTCATCCCATACTCTAATTGGTGGTTTTGCAGGAGCAGCAATTGCTCATGCGGGTTTTGGTGTTGTTTCTTGGTATAAAGAAGGAAAAGATGGTGGTATGCCGTCTGGTGTATTGATAATCATAGCCTTTATTGTATTGGCACCATTGGTAGGAGCATTGATTTCTTATTTGATATCACTTTGGTTGCTTCATTCTTCTAAGAAAAGTATTTACCCAAAGCTGTTTACCATGTCATTAATGGCACTTACAATTTGGTTTGTTGAAAGCCAAATGAAATATTATGATGTTATTGAGAAACCGCGTTTCGACTCTCCTTTTTGGAGTGTTGTTTTTGAGTCTCATAATATCAAATGGTTTCTAGTTGCTTTTATTGTTTTATCTGTAAGTACTTTTTGTCTTATTTTTAGTAGTTTAAATTTAAATCAAGCTACAGCATGGTTGAAAAAAATGCAGTTACTATCATCAGCAGCATTTAGTTTAGGTCACGGTGGAAATGATTCTCAAAAAGTAATGGGTATTATTGCAGCGGCAGTTGCAGTATACATCCATACTACAGGTGTTGCTCAAGAAAGTTTACCGGCTTGGCTTGATGTTGTCTTACCAAAAGATGACATAGCGGGTAAAATGCCAGGTTGGATTCCTTTAGCATGTTATTCTGCTATTGCTGCAGGTACACTTAGTGGTGGATGGAAAATTGTAAAAACTATGGGATCTAAAATTACAAAAGTTACTTCATTTGAAGGAGTTGCAGCTGAAACTGCTGGAGCTTTAACTTTGTATTTTACAGAGCATTTAAAAATACCGGTGAGTACAACACATACAATTACAGGATCAATCATTGGTGTTGGCATGACTAAACGGGTGTCAGCGGTACGTTGGGGAGTTACAGTTAGTCTTTTATGGGCTTGGGTGTTAACTATTCCAATCTCAGCATTATTAGCAGCGTTATTGTACTATATATTGAGTGTGTTTATCTAATAAATATATTCATTAATAATGATAAAAAAAACCATCCAAAAGTAAAATTTGGATGGTTTTTTTATGTTTTGTCGGTAAAGATTTAAAAGATAATATTCTCTTTATTTCAACTTAAAATTCTTTTCAATTGCTTTGATCATTTCACCAGCAATATCTTTGTTTGTTGCTCCTTCAATTCCTTCTAGACCCGGAGATGAGTTTACTTCTAGGAGTAGAGGTCCTTTCGAAGAACGGATAATGTCGACACCGGCCACTTTTAAGTCCATGGCTTTAGCCGCTTTTATAGCAATTCGTTTTTCTTCACTTGTCGCTTTAATAACTGATGCAGTTCCTCCAAGATGGATGTTAGCTCTGAATTCACCTGGCATGGCTTCTCGTTGAATGGACGCAACCACTTTACCGTCTATTACAAAACAACGGATGTCTTTTCCATTAGCTTCTTTAATGAATTCCTGAACAAGAATATTAGCATTCAAGCTTTTGAAAGCATTTATAACGCTTTCTGCCGCTTTTTTAGTTTCGGCTAATACAACTCCTTTTCCTTGAGTTCCTTCTAATAATTTTATTATTAATGGAGATCCACCTACCATTTTTATTAAATCATTTGTGTCCAAAGGGGAATTAGCAAAACCAGTTGTGGGGATGCCTATACCGCTATTTAAAAGTAATTGTAAAGAATATAATTTATCACGTGATTGTGTAATAGCACTTGCTGAGTTCAGGCAAAAAACTTTTAAAGCTTCAAACTGTCTCGTTAATGCACATCCGTAAAAAGTGATGCTTGGTCGTATTCTTGGAATAATGGCGTCAAATTGGTTTAGAATTATCCCACCTCTATAATGGATTTCGGGTGTTTCAGCATCCAATTTCATATAGCATTCTTTGATATTCAAAAAATGCATTTCATGTCCGCGCATTTCTCCAGCTTCCATGATTCTTTTATTGCTGTATAAATTAGGGTTGCTGGCAAGTAGTCCAATACGTAAGCCAGAACTTGCTTTTTCTGAGTTTAGATATAACTCTTTTATTGCATCTGGTGTAGGCTGGTCTAAGAGGTATTTTTGTTCAGGATCAACAAGAACTCTACCACTCATAGCTTCTCTTCCTAGAAGCATTCTGAATCCCATTGAATCTCGATTAGTCAATGTCATTTCGATTGGCCAATTGGAATCACCAATTTTTAAACTAGTTTGAATAACATAGCGTTGCTCTCGAAAACCACTGGAACTTTTTACAATTCGTTTGTCTATTAGTGGTGCTTCGCAATGGATAATCGTTTTTAAATTATTCTGAATTGGGTTGATGTCAAATTTAACCCAATTAGCTTCGTTTTTTATGAAAGGGGCAATATTTATAGCATGTAGAGCAGAAGTTTTTGCTCCCGAATCGACACGGGCTTTAATGATAGGAATTCCTAATTCTGGAAAAGAACACCATTCTTCGCTGCCTAAAATAACTTTGTTTTGTGTCATGTTTATATTTGATTAAGCGGTTTGTAAAAGTGAAATATAATTATTTTTATTATAGTGTGAATTGTTTTCAAGAATAAACCCGTTATGAATTGAATACGTAACGGGTTATCTTGATGTAAATGGGGTATTGTATTAACTTGCTGTTTCGTCAGCTTTTTTGATATTAACGTTCAATTCGCTTGCGCCATCTTCAATATCCATAAAAATTTCATCACCTATGTTAATTTTAGAAGTGATTATTTCTTCTGCAAGAGTATCCTCAACATACTTTTGAATCGCTCTTTTTAATGGTCTTGCGCCAAATTGTTTGTCAAAACCTTTTTCTGCAATATATGCTTTGGCTTTGTCAGATAGGTTTAATTTGTACCCAAGATCAGAAACTCTCAAAATAAGTTTTTCCAATTCGATTTCGATAATCAAATCAATATGTTCTTTTTCTAATGCATTAAATACAATAACATCATCAATTCTATTTAAAAATTCGGGAGCAAAAGTTTTCTTTAATGCGTTTTCAATAATACTTTTCGAATTATCATCAGCTTGCGCAACTTTGGCTGCAGTTCCAAAACCGACACCTTGACCAAAATCTTTTAATTGTCTGGCACCAACATTTGATGTCATAATGATTATAGTATTTTTGAAATCAATTTTTCGGCCTAAACTATCAGTTAAATAACCGTCATCTAGAACTTGTAACAACATGTTGAAAACATCAGGATGTGCTTTTTCAATTTCATCCAATAGTACAACGCAATATGGTTTTCTACGTACTTTCTCAGTCAATTGGCCACCTTCTTCGTAACCTACGTATCCTGGAGGCGCTCCAACTAATCTTGAAATGGCAAATTTTTCCATATATTCACTCATATCAATACGAACTAAAGCATCTTCTGAATCGAATAATTCTTTGGCTAATACTTTGGCCAATTGTGTTTTACCAACACCTGTTTGACCTAAGAAAATAAAGGAACCAATAGGACGGTTGGGGTCTTTCAATCCCGCGCGATTTCTTTGAATAGAACGGGCAATTTTTAAAACGGCTTCTTTTTGACCAATAACCTTATTTTCTATTAGTTGGGGTAAATGAGCTAATTTATTGCTTTCCGTTTGTGCAATACGATTTACTGGAATTCCAGTCATCATAGAAACAACATCGGCAACGTTATCTTCTGTAACTTGGATGCGATTGCTTTTAGCATCTTCTTCCCATTGTTCCTGGGCAATTGCTAAATCTTTTTCGATACGTTTCTCATCATCGCGAAGTTTTGCGGCTTCTTCATATTTTTGCTTTTTAACAACTACGTTTTTCAATTCACGAATGTCTTCCAGTTGACGCTCTAAATCCAAAATTTGTTTTGGAACTTCGATATTGGTGATGTGTACACGTGAACCTGCTTCATCCAAAGCATCGATAGCCTTGTCAGGTAAAAAACGCTCAGACATATATCTGTTAGTTAATTTAACACAAGCTTCAATTGCTTCATCGGTATAGGTAACATTGTGATGATCTTCGTATTTGTTTTTGATGTTATTCAAAATGGTAATCGTTTCGTCAACAGATGTTGGTTCAACAATAATCTTTTGAAAACGTCTTTCTAAAGCTCCATCTTTTTCGATGTATTGTCTGTATTCATCAAGAGTAGTGGCTCCAATACATTGGATTTCACCTCGTGATAAAGCGGGTTTAAACATATTTGAAGCATCAAGAGAACCAGTAGCTCCACCAGCACCAACGATTGTATGAATTTCATCAATGAAAAGAATGATATCATCATTTTTTTCTAATTCATTCATTACTGCTTTCATACGTTCTTCAAACTGTCCTCTATATTTAGTTCCGGCAACGAGACTGGCTAAATCTAAAGTCACAACACGCTTGTTAAATAAGATTCTAGAAACCTTTTTTTGTACAATTCGTAAAGCTAAACCTTCGGCAATAGCTGATTTTCCAACTCCTGGTTCTCCTATAAGGAGCGGGTTGTTCTTTTTACGACGGCTTAAGATTTGACAAACACGTTCAATTTCTTTTTCTCGTCCCACAACTGGATCTAATTTTCCTTCTTCGGCCATTTCAGTTAAATCTCTACCAAAATTATCCAAAACAGGAGTTTTAGATTTTTTATTTGATTTATTAGCCGGATTGTTAAAATTACCCTCTTTAAGACTGTCATCTTGTCCTGGGTCATCGTTGTAAGAGTCTGATGCTCTTGGTAAGTTTTCTAAGAATTCTTCTTCGCTTGGAGTCATATTTATATATTGTTCTTTAGCTACGTCATAATCAATTTTAAGTTTATTCAATAGCTTGGTTGTTGGATCGTTCTCGTTTCTTAAAATGCACAATAATAAATGTGCAGTGCTAATTGAGGTACTTTGAAAAACTTTTGCTTCTAGAAAAGTGGTTTTCAGTGCTCTTTCTGCTTGGCGTGTAAGATGAAGGTTTTTCTTTTCGGTATTTAATTCAACACCGTGATTGGCGGGGCTTAGAATTTCAACCTTTCTACGTAAATGATCTAGATCTACAGATAGATTGTTCAGTATTTGTATTGCCTTACCGTTTCCATCTCTTAAAATACCTAGCATCAGGTGTTCAGTCCCAATGAAGTCATGCCCCAGTCGCAAAGCTTCTTCCTTGCTATAGGTAATTACATCTTTTACTCTTGGTGAAAAATTATCATCCATAATATATATTTGCTAATGTAAATTTAGTGAATAGTAATTTAAAAACAAAAACCGTTCCTTAAAGAACTACTGTCAGCTAATAGACAAAAAAAAACAATACTATAAAAGAAAAAAGCAACTTAAATTGTCTAATATAACTGAATATTGATTTGTTAATAAATCATTGAAATAAGTAGAGAGAAAAGCTTTTAAAAATTTCAAAAATACGTATATTGGCATGTTTTGAAACTAATATAATTATTTAATATAACAACTTATGTCTGAAGGAGAAAAGTTAATTCCTATTAACATAGAAGATGAAATGAAAACAGCCTATATCGATTATTCGATGTCGGTAATTGTATCAAGAGCACTTCCAGATGTTAGAGATGGCTTGAAACCAGTACATCGAAGAGTATTGTTTGGAATGCATGATTTGGGGGTTAACTCAAGATCTGCTCACAAAAAGTCTGCAAGAATTGTCGGAGAAGTTTTAGGTAAGTATCACCCACACGGAGATACTTCTGTTTATGACGCCATGGTTCGTATGGCTCAAGAATGGAGTATGCGTTATTTATTGATTGATGGTCAAGGTAACTTTGGATCGGTTGATGGAGATAGTCCAGCAGCGATGCGTTATACTGAGGCTAGAATGCGTAAAATTTCTGAAGAAATTTTGGCTGATATAGATAAAGAAACGGTTGATTTTAAATTGAATTTTGATGATACTCTAGAAGAGCCAACGGTTATGCCCACTCGTGTTCCTACCTTATTAATTAATGGTGCAACAGGAATTGCAGTAGGTATGGCAACGAATATGCCACCTCACAACTTAACTGAGGTAATCAACGGTACGTTAGCGTTTATGGACAATAACGATATCGAGATTGATGAATTAATGACTCATATCAAAGCTCCAGATTTCCCTACTGGAGGAATAATATATGGGTACGAAGGAGTTCGTGAAGCATTTAAAACCGGTAGAGGTAGAATTGTAATGCGTGCCAAAGTTGGTTTTGAAGAAGTGGATGGTAGAGAATGTATCATCGTAACTGAAATTCCATACCAAGTCAATAAGGCTGATATGATTAAGCGTACTGCTGATTTGGTTAACGATAAAAAAATTGAAGGTATTGCAAACATACGTGATGAATCAGATAGAAACGGTATGCGTATCGTTTATATTTTGAAACGCGATGCAACGCCTAATGTGGTATTAAATACCTTATATAAGTATACTCAGCTACAATCTTCTTTTAGTGTAAATAATATTGCAATTGTAAAAGGTCGTCCTCAAATGTTAAATTTGAAAGATCTAATTCACTATTTTATTGAACACAGACACGATGTGGTGACTCGCAGAACGCAATTTGAATTGAAAAAAGCGGAAGCAAGAGCTCATATATTAGAAGGTTTGATAATTGCTTCAGATAATATTGACGAAGTAATTGCTTTAATCAAAGCTTCAAAAAGTACAGAAGAGGCAAGGGATAAATTAATTGAAAGATTTAATTTATCTGACATTCAATCTCGTGCTATTGTAGAAATGCGTTTACGTCAATTAACTGGACTTGAACAAGATAAGTTGAGAAGTGAATATGACGAAATTATGAAGTTAATAGAGCATTTAAGAGCTTTATTAGCTGATGTAAATCTAAGAATTGCTTTGATAAAAGAAGAGCTTGTTGAAATTCGTGATAAATACGGTGACGAACGTCGCTCGAAAATAGAATATTCCGGTGGAGATGTAAGTATCGAAGATTTAATTGCAGATGAGAATGTGGTAATTACAATTTCTCATGCAGGTTATATTAAACGTACCAACTTAACGGAATATAAAACTCAAAATAGAGGAGGAGTAGGTCAAAAAAGTGCTGGTACAAGAGATCAAGATTTCTTAGAGCACATGTTTGTCGCTACAAATCATCAATATATGATGTTCTTTACCCAAAAAGGAAAATGTTTCTGGATGCGTGTATTTGAAATACCAGAAGGAAGTAAAACTGCTAAAGGTAGGGCGATTCAAAATCTTGTAAATATTGAAAGTGATGATAAAGTGAAAGCTTTTATTTGTACTCAGGATTTAAAAGACAAGGATTATATCAATAGCCATAATTTGATTATGGTGACTAAAAAAGGTCAGGTTAAGAAAACATCTTTAGAGAAGTATTCTAAACCTAGAGTAAATGGAGTTGCTGCAATTACAATTAAGGAAGGCGATGAATTATTAGAAGCTAAATTGACTAATGGTGAAAGCCAAATTATATTAGCTGTTAAATCTGGTAAGTTAGTTCGATTTGAAGAAACCAAGACTCGTCCTATGGGAAGAACAGCTTCTGGTGTACGCGGAATTACTTTAAAAGATGATACGGATGAAGTAATTGGCATGGTTACTGTTAATGATATGAATAGTGAGATCCTTGTCGTTGCCGAAAACGGTTATGGAAAGCGCTCAAGCTTAGATGAATATAGAATTACAAACCGTGGAGGTAAAGGGGTTAAAACCTTAAATATTACTGAAAAAACAGGTAGTTTAATTTCTATAAATGCCGTTACAGATGCTGATGATTTAATGATCATTAACAAGTCAGGATTAACAATTAGAATGGCTGTAGAAGACTTGAGAGTTATGGGACGTGCTACTCAAGGTGTTAAACTTATCAATATAAAAGGGAAAGATTCTATTGCTGCGGTTACTAAAGTTATGAAGGATGACGCAGAGGAAGAAGTAGAAGTTGATGAAGATGGAAATGTAATAGCATCTGAAACAATTGAGCGTGTAAAGCCAGTTTTAGAAGTCTTAGAAGATGAAGGCGGAGAAGACGATGATGATGAAGATGATTCTGAAGAAGAAGAAATTGAAGATGATTCTGATGAGGATGATTCTGATGACGAAGCTTAACAATATTAGTAATTAAAATAAATTTAAACATAATTGTAAATACCATGAAGATTAAAAATGTAATACTATCGTCGGCATTATTGATGTCAGTAGCTACTTTTGCGCAAAAAGATGAAATTAAAGCTGCAGAAAAGGCATTTAAAAAAGGAAACGCTCAAGAAGCTATAACTATTTTACAAGGAGCTGAATCCCTTATTTCAAACGCATCTGATTCTGAGAAAGCACAATTTTTCTTTGTAAAAGGGAACGCTTTTTTAGATTTAGCAAATAAAAACATTGAAACAGATAAAAATTTATCTCTTGCGGCAAGTGCTTTTCAAGATTTAATTGAGGCTGAAAAAGCTTCTGGAAAGTCTAAATACTCAACTGAGGCTGCCACTTCAATTACTTCAATAAAATATAAATTGATTAACGGAGCTATTGCTGACTCTAAAGTTGATAAATTTTCAGGAAGTGCAAAAAAATTGCATGATGCTTATCTATTAGATAAAAAAGACACTCTAAATTTATATTATGCTGCGTCTACTTATGTTAATGCTCAAGAATATGATGCGGCACTTAAGTTGTATGATGAGTTGAAAAATTTAAACTATTCTGGAAAAGGAACAAGCTATTTTGCAGTCAATAAATTAACTTCTGAAGAAGATCTTTTTAATACGCTGCAAGAGAGAGATAAAATGGTTAAACTTGGAACTCATGAAAAACCAAGAACTGAAGCTATTCCTTCAAAAAGAGGTGAGATATTTAAAAATATAGCTTTGATTTTAGTTCAAAAAGGTAAGACAGAAGAAGCGAAAAAAGCAATTTCAGAGGCTAGAACTGCTAATCCTGAGGATACTTCGTTAATATTAACTGAAGCAAATTTATACTTAGAGACAAAAGACTTTGTTACTTATAAAAAACTTATTGCTGAAGTTTTAGAAAAAAATCCTAATGATGCGGATTTAATTTTTAATTTAGGTGTTATTAGTGGGAATGCTAAAAATAGTGTTGAAGCTGAGAAACATTACAATAGAGTGATAGAGATTAATCCTAAATATACAAACGCTTATATTAATATGGCTGCTTTGAAGCTAGATGGAGAAGGTGCTATAATTGAAGAAATGAATAAATTAGGAACTTCAGCTAAGGATATGAAGCGATATGACGAATTGAAAGTGAAACGTCAAAACATTTTTAAAAGTGTAATTCCTTATCTTCAAAAAGCGGTTGAAATAGATCCTAAGAATGAAGATGTAACTAAAACTTTATTGAATGTTTATAGTGCTTTGGAAATGACAGCAGAGTATAAAGCATTGAAAGCTAAAATGTAATCTTTGTTTAGAAAATAATAAAAAAGCCATTTAGTTGAAAATCTAAATGGCTTTTTTAATTATATAATTTTTTTTATTACACGGAGTTTGTGTGTGTGCTTATTGATTTCGGGGTTGTATATCCCTAAATGATCTAATCTATCTATTCTAACTTTACCGGAGGCGTGTATAATGTAATTGTTTTCCATTATAATTCCTACGTGTGTAATATTGCCTTCATCATTGTCAAAAAAGGCTAAATCTCCTGGTTCGCTTTCTTCAATAAAACTTAAAGCTTCTCCTTGGGTTGCTTGTTGAGATGCGTCTCGTAAAAGTTTAAATCCGTTTAGTTTGTATACCATTTGGGTAAAACCCGAACAATCGATTCCAAACGGTGTTTTTCCTCCCCATAAATAGGGTGAGTTTAAGTATAGAAAAGCGGTGTTTATTAACTCTTTTTTGTCTTTGACTCCACTAATTTTTGTTCCTTCAAATTCTAAATGGGTAGTATTTATCTCCTTATTCTTTAAAAAAGAAAGGCTTGCCCCTAATGGAATTGGGATTAGTAGGTTTGAAGGTGCGCTTACGTACTCTATTAAATCCGCATTTAGAATAATTGTATCATTAGAAAGTTCAAAGTAATTAGATTCTGAAATAACCTGATACTGTTTAGAGTCCACCCAGCCTTCGTAGTTATCAAATTGCATTTTAATTTTAGACCACTGATTTTGTTTTTCTAAAATTTCAAAATGTTCTCCAAATAATACTTGAGAAACGATTTCGCTTCTATCGCTAGGTTCAGACCTTAGAGGGATTATAGCAAGATTACAAATTCCGAACATTTAGATGCAGTTATGAGTTGTTGTTAAAAAAATAATGGGTTAAAAGTATTAAAACTTATAACCCATTATGTATAAAATAATTAATTAAATTCTTTCAATAACAATTGCCGAAGCTCCACCACCACCATTACAGATAGCAGCTGCTCCAATTTTACCATTATTTTGTTCTAGAACATTTAATAAGGTAACGATTATTCTTGCTCCAGAACATCCTAGTGGGTGTCCTAATGATACAGCACCACCGTTTACATTTAGGTTATTGTTGTCTAGGTTTAAAATTTTTGCATTAGCAAGGCCTACAACAGCAAAGGCTTCGTTAAATTCAAAATAATCAACATCGCTTATAGAAATTCCGGCTTTGTCTAAAGCTTTAGGTAATGCTTTTGCAGGAGTCGTAGTGAATTTTTTTGGCTCTTGAGCTGCGTCAGCATATCCTTTAATGTAAGCTAAAGGTTTTAATCCTAATGAAAGGGCTTTTTCTTCGCTCATTAATATTAAAGCTGCGGCTCCGTCATTAATAGTTGAAGCGTTTGCAGCAGTAACTGTACCGTCTTTTGTGAAAACAGGATTTAATGCAGGAATTTTGTCTAATTTGACATTAGTGTATTCTTCATCTTTAGTAACCATTATTGGGTCACCTTTTCTTTGGGGAACTGCAACAGGAACTACTTCGTTATTAAATTTACCAGCTTCCCATGCTTTGGCAGAGCGCTCATAGGATTGAATAGCGTAGTTATCTTGCTCATCTCTTGTAATATTGTAATCAGTAGCACATGCGTCTGCACAAACGCCCATAGCGTTATTGTCGTATGCATCAGTAAGTCCGTCTTTTTGTAAACCATCTACCATAGTACCTGGTCCAAATTTAACTCCGTTTCTTAAATGCATATAATGAGGAATCAAACTCATATTTTCCATTCCACCAGCAACTACAATTTCGGCATCACCAGATTGAATAGCTTGTGCTGCAAACATTACAGCTTTCATACCTGATGCGCACACTTTATTTACAGTTGTGCATATTACTGAGTCAGGTAACCCTGCAAATACTGCAGCTTGACGAGCAGGAGCTTGACCTACACCGGCCTGAACTACATTACCCATAAAAACTTCATCAACTAGATTAGGATCTAAATTTATTTTATCTAAAGCGCCTTTGATGGCTGCTGCTCCTAATTTTGGGGCTGTTACCGTAGATAATCCTCCCATAAAACTTCCGATAGGTGTTCTAACGGCAGAAACTATAACAACTTTTTTGATCATGATATATATAATGTTGGTTTATCTAGCAAATTTAGTCATTTTTAAGCAATTTCAAATTTTCAATCAACTATAATGATAGAAGTAAAAAAATGATAAATTTTATTTAACGCTATATGTCTGACTATGAATTGATTTAAAAAAAATGCTAAAAAACTTTGAAAAAAAGTCTTGAAATAGTTGTGAGTAATGCAATGATGTGCTACCTTTGCCACCGCAAAAGAGAACAACTTTCTTAACAGCTAGGAGGGGTGCCAGAGTGGTAATGGAGCAGTTTGCTAAACTGTCATCGAGCAATCGGTGCCAGGGTTCGAGTCCCTGTCCCTCCGCTTATTAAATTTGCGATTAGAATAGTAGCATATTCTTAAAAGTGTGTCCTGCAAGTTCAGGTAATATACACAAAAACAATAATGAAATTGTACGGGGTGTAGCGTAGCTCGGTTATCGCGCCTGCTTTGGGAGCAGGAGGCCGCAGGTTCGAATCCTGCCACCCCGACAGAATTTTTTTACATGAGCAATGGAGGCATAGCTCAGCTGGATAGAGCACCTGCCTTCTAAGCAGGCGGTCGAAGGTTCGAATCCTTCTGCCTTCACAAAAACCCCTATAAACTTTCTGTTTATAGGGGTTTTTAAATTTATTTCCCCAATAATTTCACTCCATTCCTTCGCTGTAATTTATATTACACTTATAATAAAACTTCTCTTGATCTCCATACAATTTTTGTGTAAAATTACTCAAACTGACGAAAAAGAAATTGTCCAATAATCTTTACGCTAAGGGTAAGTAAAAGATAATTGTAATTAATCAGGGATTTTTTACGATTTGTATTTCCACAGAGACTATTGTTTATGAGAAATTTCTAACACATGATATCATATGTGTAGATTATCGTTGAATATTGATTTTAAACGATATAATATGGGATTTTATTGTAGTTTTAACGCAAATAATAGGTTAGTTATAAATTAAAAAAATACCACATTGAAAAAAAAATACTCAAATAATCTATTGCTTGCCTTCAGTCTTTTTTTGTCTTTTGTTGCTTTTTCTCAATCGAATCAACAAATCTTTGTAAGATATGGTAGCCCTGCTCTTAATATTCCCTTTAATGGAACAGTGAATTTTGGTTCTTCTACGGAAATCGAATTTTCGATTATTAACGTTCCTGATGGTAACGGAAACCCTTCATTGGTATTGTCAAATCCTGAAGTTACCTTAAATAACACCAACTTTGTAGTGTCATCTCGACCTTCGGATTTTAATATTAAGAAAGGTGAAGTCAGTGTTTTTAGATTAAGAAAAAATAATTTTACTTGTAATAGTTCTGCACAGACTACCATTGTTACTGTGCATTCCAATGCTAAAAATTACCCTTCTTTTACATTTAATATTACTTTTACAAATAAACCATTAATTTCTGTTCTAGGTGGTACCCCAACACAGCCCCTTCCAAATGGGCAAATCATTCCTACATCAGCAACAGGAACGTTATTTGGATCTGTTACTGCTGGTGCGACGGCTACAAGAAATTATGTAATTGTAAATACTGGTACATGTCCCTTAGTGCTTCAAGGTATAACAAGTTTGATATACGACCCTGCAACTGGAACTTCTGGAGGAGTATCTCCTGATTTTTCAATATATATAAATCCGACGCCGTATCCTTCTGCTCCTGGTACTGCTGCTTCTAACATAATTCCTGTAGGAGGAGCATCATATTTTGTCGTTTTGTTTTATCCACAATCTCTTGGTCCTGGTTTAAAGTCGGCATTAATTTCAATTCCCAATAATGACTTGACCAAAGACCCGTATACCTTTGTAGTAAGTGGTGAAGTGTATGATCCAACAATAACTGGTCCTGGAGGGGGAAATCCGGATTTTAGACTATGGCTCAAGTCTACAAGAGGAGTAAATTTAACTACTGGAACTAATTCCGTGCGTCTTTGGAGAGATTTGGGTTCAACAGGTAAAGATGCTACGCAAATTGAAGCTGTAAAGCAACCTACATATATTGATGCAACAAGTGGTAACATAAATTATAACCCTGTGGTAAAGTTTCAAAATAATGGAACAACACTTAATCAATTTATGTATAACATTGATAATGGGTATTATACACATGAAACGTTTATTGTTATGGAGCCTGATGTAACTATTGATGGTTCAACATCTCCAATGACTATCATTTCAGGAACTTCTGCTGCAAATCCATCTTATCCTATAATTTCTGGAGAACATTCAGGAATTGGATTTGGAGATTTTTCAAATCGTTTAACGGGTGAAAGACTGTGGTTTAATCAATGGCAAACCACTACAACAACCCCTTATTTTAGTATAGGGGATGCAACTGGGAATTATTCAAAAGCAGGTATTATCAATACTAGGAATAAAACTACTGTTTCTGAAGGTGTCGAATTATTGTTTAATGCAAATGAAATTGTAACGCCTTTGACAAGTTCAAGTGAACCCTTTTCTAATTTGGGCTACACTGATACAAGTATAACGCCAAATATTTTTAAAGGGACCCCTTATAATATTGGAAAAAACATAAATAGCGGTACCACCTATGGAAATCTTAACGGTAGAGTGGCGGAGTTAATTTCATATGCTTCTCGTGTACTTCCTGAGAATCGCCCAAAGATTGAAACTTATCTTGCCATAAAATACGGTATAACTTTAGGGCTAAACGGAACCAGTACAAATTATATTGATTCTGGAGGAAAAATCATTTGGGAAAGCGGAGCTAATACAGGCTATAATTTTAATATTGCAGGAATTGGTAAGGATATAGGTTCTGATTTAAATCAAAAACAGTCTAAAAGCAGTAATGATCCTAATGCAGTAACCATTGGTTTAGGAGTTATTGCAACAACTAATAATGCCAACATAAATGAATTTAAAAAAGATCGCGATTTTTTAGTTTGGGGATCTGATAATGGTACTTTTATTGAAGCTGGTTCTAATACAATAATAATATCTACGGGACTAACTACGGTGACAACTAGAATAAACAAGAAATGGAAAATTGTAGAAACTAAAACTGATGTAGATGTAGATGTTGAAAATGTATTTGTTGGTATCCCTGTAACTGCTTTTAGTACATTTACAAAAGATGTTAATGAAGAGTATGCTTTAATTGTAAGTGACAATGATAATTTTAACGATGCTGATATCATTGATATAATTCCATTAAAAATTAAGATAGATGCACTTGGAAATCCAATTTTAAATAAAGAAGGGAGTCAAACGTATGAAACTTGGTATGATTTCGACGGAACAAAGTATTTTACTTTTGGGAAAGCTCTTAAAGCAACTCCAAAAGAGGCTATAAATATTAACGCTGCTGGCGATTTTTTAGTTGGTGAATATGCCTTAAATTTAAATAGTGGTTCTTTTACTATTGGTTGTTGGTTAAAAAACAATGTTGCTGTAGTTGCTAATAAAACAATAATGGCTAAAGGTGTTAATTTAGAATTTCGATTAAATAGCGACAAAAAAATTGAAGCTTTATGGGATGGCGTTTCAAAATTTGTTTCAAGAACGGTAATAAATGACGGTTTATGGCACAACGTTGTTGCGGTGTATTATGAAGGTAGTGCTGATCTTTACATTGATGGTATATTAGATTCATCTACTTTTGACCTTACAAATCCATCACCTAATTATTCTAGGTATTCAGTGGGAGCTCTATATGCGAAAAAAGGTGTCATAAACACTCCGTTTTATGGAGAGATTGACGAAATCCATATTTGGAATATGGCTTTAACTTCTAATCAAATTAATTATTTGATGAATCAGGAAATTGAGAAACATAGTGATGGTAATACCAAGGGTAAAATATTGCCACAAAACAGCCCTAGCAATGAGTTTAAAGCGACTCTTTGGAGTGAATTAGTGGCGTACTATGATTTTAATGCCTTTTACGGCACTACTGTAGAAGGATTAACAGGTGATCGTAATTTTTTAAGGATTAAATATTTAAATAAAATCAAGAACATTACGGGAATTCAAACTGCACCGTTGCCATATGAAACTGTTGCTAATGGTGAATGGAATGGTACTAATTCAGGAATGTGGAAAAACGGGGATATACAAACTATTCCAAACTCCAGTTCTTTAGTAACTTACACCAAAGATGTAAATGGATCACCAGTGACTTTTAATTATCTTATAAATGGTAACATCGTTAAAATTAATCATAATGTAACATCAGTAGGGAACAAAACTGTTTTAGGATTGTTTATTGAGGGAACTGATGCAACGATCTATAAAACGCTATCGGCAAATAATAATACAAAAATTCAAGTGTCTAATTATTTAAGATTGGATGGGTTAATTGATTTGACAGGTCGATCCCAGTTAGTACAAACGCTTAATAGTGATTTAGATCCTTTAAGTATTGGATTCATAAAAAGAGATCAGCAAGGAACTTCTAATCGATTTAATTATAATTACTGGTCTTCCCCTGTAGGACCTATAAACGCTACTACAAATAATAATGTTTATACAGTTGCGGGAGTTTTTAAAGATGGTACAACAATAGGAGTTCCTGAAAATATAAATTGGGTTTCGGGCTATGACGGGAGTCAATCTCCATTAAGTCTTGCTAGGTATTGGTTGTATATATTTAAAAATGGTTTTTCTTATGCTAATTGGGATCCTATTAATGAAAACTCACTAATTAATCCTGCTCAAGGATTTACTCTAAAAGGTGCTGGAGCAGTTGATATAGGTAATACAATTACTCAAAATTACACTTTTATTGGGAAACCATATAATGGACTAATTAATGGTAATTCAGTTCTGCCAGACGACTTATTTTTAGTTGGAAATCCTTATCCATCAGCTTTAGATGCCTTTCAATTTATTAGAGATAATGTTTCTATAGCCGAAGGCGGAAATAATACAATTGATATCATAGATGGAACGCTTTATTTCTGGGAACATTCGTCTGCTAATGACACTCATTATCTTGCTGGGTACACTGGCGGATATGCCGAGTTGACTTTAACAGGAGGTACACCCCCATTAGCCCCAATTGGCATTAGTGGAGAAGGGGATAGCAGCAAAATTCCTAATCAATTTATTCCTGTAGGGCAAGCTTTTTTTGTTAATGGATATGAATTTGGTGCTGGTTCTAATGCAATAATTTTCAATAATAATCAACGTTCTTTTGTGAAAGAAGATGGTGTGGACGATATTCCGGTTTCAATATCTAATACGATGTATAAGAGCACCGCAAACAAGAATAAAGACCATTTCAGTGACAATAGTAATGATATAGTTTATAATAATTATAATACTAAAATTAGACTAGGTTTTAATGCTACCAATAAATTGCACAGACAATTATTAATAGGTTTTATGAATGAAGAAGCTACTGACGGAGTTGATGCGGGTTATGATGGTTATCAATTAGACACTCAAGATAATGATGCTTATTTTTTAATAAATGATTTAGAATATTCTATACAAGGTGTAGGAGCATTTGATGCATCAAAAACCTATCCTTTGGGAGTTAAAATGGATACAAAAGGTACAGTTCAATTTATGGTTGACGATGTTGAATTTTTACCTTCGAATGTTAACATATATATACATGATAAAACTGCTTCTGTTTTTTATAATATAACAAAACAGGCTGTTGATTTTAATTTAGAATCCGGGGACTATAATTCACGATTCGAATTAGCATTTAAAATAGAAAATCAAGGTACAGCTTATGGTAATGGATTACCTGAGACATCGATTATGGTCTATAATTTAGATTCACAAAACATATTGAATATCGTTAATAATTCCAAAGAGAATATTAAAGAAGTTTCAATTTATAATGTTTTAGGGCAGCGTCTTATTGCTGTAGATAACACAAAAGACACTAATTCTATAAAAATTCCTTTCAATGTTCAAAAAGGACTTTATATTGTCAAAATAGTTACTGATACCAATGTGGTGAGTAAAAAAGTAATTAAGAAATAATTACACTTTTCAAATTTTTATAAAAGTGACACTAGAAATAGTGTCACTTTTTGTTTTAAATCCTTTCTATTATCCTAATTTTATAAAAAATAGTATTATGAGAAATCACTTCAAGCCTTTTTTAGTATTCGTTTCTTTCATTGTTTGTTTTTCATGTAAAGCACAAGTACCATTAGTGTCATTAATTGAAAATACAAATCATACTGTTGTTTCCGATACTACATTTGTAAATCTTAAAGATTATAGTGCTGATTTTGTTTACGATATGAAATATGCTACAACAGATAATTTTTTAAATGCCAAGGTGTATGATTGCGCAGAATGTTATTTGAGGTTGAAAACTGTTAATGCATTGATTGAAGCCAATAAAAATTTTATGGATAAAGGCTATAAAATAAAATTATATGATTGTTACAGACCTTTGGATATTCAAAAAAAAATGTGGAATATAGTTCCTAATCCTGAGTATGTTGCTAATCCAAGTAAAGGGTCAATTCATAATAGAGGAGGAGCGGTTGATATTACCTTAGTCGATAGAGAGGGTAAAGAGCTTGATATGGGGACTCCTTTTGACTTTTTTGGTATAGAAGCCAGTCATGGATATTTAAACCTTACTGAGGAGGTTAAAAAGAACAGAATATTACTTAAAAATATAATGAAGAGGTATGATTTCAATTCATTTGATTCTGAGTGGTGGCATTATAATCTACAATCGGCATTAAAAGACAAAGTTTCTAATGCCAAATGGGATTGTGATTAGTTTATTCGATACAATGTAAGTTATCGATAAAATAATTTTCAGGTTTGTATATTTGATTGTTTAGTTCTGATAGGAATTCTTTTTTAATAATATGATCTTCCGTATCCGTCAAGTATTTAATTCTCATCATAGAAACAGGAGAGTTTTTTAATTCTTCAAAACTATCTTTCATAAACATAAAGCTTCCAGATAAAAACCTGTTGTCAAAACCTTTGTCATCTCTTATAAGACTTCCACAACTTTCCTGATCAATATGCAACAGAGTGATTATTTTACCATTATTTAACTGTAAAAATAATTTAGAGTTTTTATCAAAGCAATTTGCTTTCATGAATTCTTTACTCTTTTGAATAAGTTGCACATTTAATGTAGGCATTCCGTCTGTTGAAACTAACGAATAAAATATATAACTGGTATTCCCTCCAAAATTTTTCTCGGAAATCATATATTCAATTGTGGATTTATAGGATCCAATGGAATCACTTACATTCGTGCTGTATTCACATTTATTTTGTGCTATTAAATTAGTCGTTATGAATAAAAGTGCTGTTATAATTAGGTGTTTCATATTTATTTTATTTTGGTGCAAATTAAAACTATTTTATTATTATTTTCATCAGTTGTAAAGAAACAATATACATTTCCGCCTTCTTTTATTTTCCATTTTTTTCGAATGCTTTCCACAGTATCGGGAAAATTACGTGTGGTTATGTTTGCTTTTTTATTTTCCAACTGGTTTTTCATTTCCGTTTTGTTATATGGGAATGAATTTTCAATCTCAAAAACTCTTCCTGGAAAGGGAATAAGAGTAGAAGAAGTGTATAAGTGGGAATGTTTGTGGAGCTTATTAAGCTTGTAGTAGTTGCTTACTTCTTCAAAACCTCCTGATTTCATGATGGCACTGTTAGGTTCGTACAAAAACTTTTGTGGCAAACCATAACTTGGAATTTCCGTTTGTCCATTTAAGATAAAATCAAAAGTCTCTGTTTTATCTTTTAAGATATTTACGGTTTTTATGGTTGTGTCTCCTTTAAAGTCTTTATGTAATTCCCATAATAATTCTTTTACTTCATTTTCCAGTGCTACAATATGAATTGTTTTCACCTGTTTTAATTCAGACAGACCCGCAGTTAAATCAAGTAACGGAGCTGTTTTTATTAATATGGCATCTGAATGTTTAAAATAAAAATCAAGATTGTCGGGAACATTAGGTAAACAATCTTTAAGCATAAAAACCTTCCCTTTGGCATCATTACGTCTGGACGGGTCAATATAAATCCAGTCCCATTTTGTGTTTAATGAAGTTAAAGTCGTTAAGCTGTCATCGGCATAGCAAGTAATGTTTTTTACGCCAAGTTGTTCGAAATTATGCGCTACAATATTTGAAAGTTCAACATTGATTTCGCAATGCGCAACTCTTTTTATTTTTTTAGAGAAATAATAATCATCTACCCCAAATCCTCCAGTCAGATCAATTAAGCTATCCCCGGAAACGATTGTGGATTTGTAAGAAGCTGTCCTTTCGGATGAAGTTTGCTCAATGGAAATTTTACTAGGATAAATAATATTCGAACTATTAAACCAGACAGGGAGTTTTTCTTTTGCTTTTTCTTTTGCTTCAATTTGGTTTAATATCGAAATCCATTCAACTGTTGGAAAAGGATTTTTTTGTAATGCTAATTTTGAAATTGCTATTCCTAAATTTTTTTGAATAAATTCCTGAATTTCAGCATCTAAAATAGGATGAATCAAGGCTATAATTTTTTGGTTAAAATAGAAACAATTTTGTTGTTAGGTAAAAACTCTTTGGCAATAACTTTAATAATAGTAAAAAGAGGGACGGCTATTACCATTCCAAAAATACCAAAAGTAATTCCGCTTATCAAAATAATCAGAAATATTTCTAAAGGATGTGATTTTACGCTTTTTGAAAAAATGATTGGTTGACTAATATTATTGTCAATTGCCTGAACTACTAAGAAACCAAATACTACATATATTGTAGATGGTAGCATTTCAGTTTTAAAATCCATTCCTATAGTGCTAATCATTGTGAGAATTCCTGCAAGAACAGTTCCAATAATAGGACCTATATAGGGTATAATATTTAACAAGGCACACAAAAAAGCAATTATAAATGCATTTTCTCCTCCAAAGATCACTAAAACAATATAATACAGTATAAAAACAACTGACAACTGAACTAATAATCCAATAAAATATCGTGTAAGTAAATAATTTATTTTCTCGATAGAGTTTAAGATTTTTTCTTCATTATTATCAGGAAGGATTTTTTTAATATTCTCTTTAAAATTAATTTGTTCTTTTAAAAAGAAGTACGTAATAAAAAAAACAGAAACTAATCCCAATCCAAAACCGGCTAATAAATCCAAAACAGTATTGATGAAATTAGTGAATAAATTAAAATCTAAGTTGGACGATAGATTAAAATTTTGAATGATTCCTACTAAATCAATATTATATAATTTTAAATAGACTTCTAAATTAGACTCTAATACCTCAAGTTGATTTTTAAGGACATTAGTGTCTAAAAGGGATAAATTTTCTGCCTGAGAAATGATAAGAGGAACAAAAAGAAGGGTAAAACCAATTAATAATAAAATAAAGGTAAACAACGTAGTTATGGTTGCAAATGTATTTTTGAATTTTAATTTTGTTTTTAAAAATTGTAATAACGGATTAGCTATTAGGCAGGGTATTAATGAGATACATAAATAAAGGATGACTATTTTAATTTTATATATAAAAAAGAGTACTAGGCACACTAATATAATTGTTCCAATTGCTCTTAAAATCCCTTTAGATATAACCTTTGATGTAATCATTAATTTTTATTTTGGTTATAAAGATAAAAAAACCCGCTAGTAAATAGCGGGTTTTATTATCTTAAATTAGGAATTAATTAGATTCCGAAACCTGATCTAGCTCCACCTGAAACAAATAAAGCATCCATTCTTGATTTTTGACCATTTGTAAACATATACATACCTGGATCATCAGTATAATCCATATAATTCATAGTCATTTCTACTGGTGTACCAGTACAAGTGCTATAATGAGGGTATGCAGGAACACCATAGTTTGCAGTATTGTGAGTAGGAGTGTCAGAAACTAAATCACTTCCACAAGTTGAATCTCCCCAGATGTGACGTAAGTTCATCCAGTGACCTACTTCGTGAGTAGCAGTTCTTCCTAAATTGTAAGGAGCATTTGCTGATCCTGATAAACCAAAGTATTTAGAGTCAATTGCAACACCATCTGTTGAACTTTTTCCTCCAGGAAATTGTGCGTAACCTAGGATTCCTCCTCCAATTGTACAAACCCACATATTCAATTTTGTGTCTGGTGAAGTTGCATCAATACCACCTCTTTTACCATTTTTCATAGTATCTCTGGTTCCCCAAGAAGATTTTTTAGTTGATTTTCTATTAACTGTTTCTAAAACAAAAGTGATTCCAACATTTGCTTTATCTCCAGAGAATAATGCGGGAACATTATTGTAATCAGAGTTAGCACCATTAAAATCGTCGTTTAAGACATCAATTTGTGATTGAATTTGAGCATCTGAAATGTTTTCTGCAGATGTTTTGTACAATACATTCACTACTACTGGGATTTCAACTTTACCGTTAACTAAACGACCTGTTAACATCGCTTTTTGTGTGAAAGCTTCAATTTGGTTCATTCTAATAGCCAATGTTGGGTCAGCTACTAATTGCGCTTCCAGTACTTCTTGTGAAGCACATCCACGGTGTGCAATTGCACTTGTTGATAAATCTGTAGATTCTGTCTGTTCGTTTTGACAAGAAAATAGCATCATTAATGCTACGGCGGATAAAATAATTTTTTTCATAATACTTTTGTTATAAAAAATTGGTTTTGGTTAGTAATACTGCAATTCTATAATATTTTATTCAAAAATAAAAATAATCAGTAAAAAAAATCGAAATTATTTGCTAATAATGCATTAAATCTCATAGAAATTAGTTTAAAATTGATAATTAAATTTTTGACGATTAAAGCAGTTGTTTTTGGTCAAAAAAACAAGAGGGAGTTGTGTTTGTTGTTTTTGTTTAAGGTATTGATAATCATTAATTTGATTGTTTTTAATTTATGAAAATATTTACTATAAATGATTGAAAAATTGTGTTACGAGAATTGGAAGATTTTTTTTGAATTAAAGATGTTTTGTTACTAATGTCCTTTAGGAATAAAATAAATAAATATTTTTTTTAAATGACAGAAAAATATTAAGAAATAATGACGCTTATTTCGATTATTCCCCATTATAAATTTTTCTATGATTAAGTTCATACTTTATTATTAAGAAGTAATGAATCATACAGGGCTCTAATAAAGTGTTGCTTTTTGTATTATGTAAGCGAAAAGATTAAATTCCAAAAGTAGATCTTGCTCCACCTGAAACAAATAAAGCATCCATTCTTGATTTTTTGACCTGTAGTAAGCATATACATCCCTCTGTCATCAGTGTAAACGATATAATTTATAGTCATTTCAATTGGGGTACCTGTGCAAGTACTGTAGTGTGGATATGTAGAAACTCCGTAGTTAGCTGTATTGTGAGTAGGAGTGTTAGAAACTAAATCATTTCCGTAGATTGAATCGCCCTAAACATGACGTTAATTCACCCACTGACCGACTTCGTGAGTTGCTGTTCTTTCTAAATCGTAAACACCGGAAACTGTTCCCGTCCGGCCAAAAGCATAGTTGTCAATTACAATTCCATTAGTCGCGGCAGCACTGCCTGGAAATTGAGCATACCCTTGAATACTACCACCCATATTGCAAGACCATAATATTCAATGCTGTACTAGGTGAGGTAAGAGCGATTCCTTTTCTTGAAGATTTCATAGCATTGTTAGTTGACCATAAATTTTTTTTATTGACTTTCTTACCACATTTAGCAGTACAAATGGGATGCCTATATTCGATTTAATTTCCGAAAATAAGGATAGGACATCGTAATAATCTTAGTTAGCAGCGTTAAAACTCTCATTTAATACGTCAATTTGTGATTGGATTTGAGTATCAGAGATGCTTTTAGGGCCAGTTCTGTATAAAATATTTACTACTACTGGGATTTAAATCTTGCCACTAACCAAACGAATTGTTGTTATCGTTTTTTGGATAAAGGCTTCAATCTAATTCATTCTAATTGCTAAAGTTGGATCGGTATTCATTTGAGCAGCTAGTACTTCTTGTGTTGCACAACTATGAAGTTTTGTTGAGTTTGAAGCTGTAGTAATTGATTCAATCTCGTCATTTTGTCAAGAAAAAAAGTAATATAATTGCTATTGCGGTTATTTTTTTTAAAAATAGCGGTAAGTTTAATAGGTGTAAAATACTGTTTTTCAGATTTGTTGCTTTAAATATGAGGTTATAATTTGATGTTGGTTATTGACTTAACATAAAATTAGATTATTACCAATATTATAAAGTGGGTAACATTTTTTTATGATTTTTTATTCAAAAAAAAACTCGCTAACAAGTAGCGAGTTTAAATTTATAAGAGTATAATGATATTAGATACCAAATCCTGATCTAGCTCCACCTGAAACAAATAAAGCATCCATTCTTGATTTTTGACCTGAAGTAAACATGAACATACCTCTGTCATCAGTGTAATCCATATAGTTCATAGTCATTTCAACTGGAGTACCTGTACAAGTACTGTAGTGAGGATAAGCAGGAACACCGTAGTTAGCAGTATCGTGAGTAGGAGTGTCAGAAACTAAATCACTTCCACAAGTTGCATCACCCCAAATGTGACGTAAGTTCATCCAGTGACCTACTTCGTGAGTTGCAGTTCTTCCTAAGTTGTAAACACCAGAAACTGTTCCAGTACGTCCAAATGCATTGTTGTCCATAACGACACCATCAGTAGCAGCAGATCCACCAGGAAATTGAGCATATCCAAGGATACCACCACCCATATTACAAGACCACATATTCAATACTGTAGTTGGAGATGTAGGAGCGATTCCTTTTCTTGAAGATTTCATAGCATCGTTAGTTGACCATGAAGTTGTTTTTGTTGACTTTCTTACAATATTCTGTAATACGAAAGTGATTCCAATATTAGCTTTAACACCAGAAAACAAAGCTGGTACGCTATTGTAATCAGAGTTAGTTGCATTGAAATCTTCGTTCAATACATCAATTTGAGATTGTATTTGAGCATCCGAAATGTTCTCAGCAGCAGTTCTGTATAATACATTAACCACAACAGGGATTTCAATTTTACCATTCACCAAACGGTTAGTCAACATAGATTTTTGAGTAAACGCTTCGATTTGGTTCATTCTAATTGCTAATGTTGGGTCAGCAGCCATTTGAGCAGCAAGTACTTCAGTTGAAGCACAACCACGATGTGCAACTGCAGATGTTGCTAAATCAGTAGAATCAGCTTGGTCATTTTGGCAAGAGAAAAGGAACATAACTGCCATTGCGGATAAAAGAATTTTTTTCATAATAATAAAGGGTTTTGTTATAAAATTTTGGTTTGGTTTAATAATGACGCAATTTTATAACATTAGTTTTGAATAAAAAAATTTATTTTATTGAAAATCTAATTCTTATGCTTTTATTTTTATTTTAGAAAAAAAGGAGTTGGGTTTTTACAACTTTTTTTTACAAATAAAAAGGATGTTGTTTATGTTCAAAACTGATTTGTAACCAGCTTGATTTCAAGTAGTTAGTTTTTATTTTTTAAACTCGCTTGTTTCTTGAAATAGATAGTCTAAATATGATTGGCAAATGCTTTAATAATACGCTGTATTTTTTAACTAAAAATAATTTATGAAGTGTATTCTTATGTTTGTATTTAACTTTTTATTAACAGTAATTTTTTAAAGGTGTTTTTGCCTTTTCTTTATTGTGAATCATTGTAAATCCAAGTCAATAATTCTATTTTTTTATTAAAAAAAAATAGAGAATAAATATTTTAAAGTTTGATTAAGAGATGGGCGCAAAGGATTCTTAAGCAGAAAAAAATATATTATTATTATTTTAAAATTTAACGTTAATAATAATGCAAATAAATGTATAAAGTCAATTGAGGTTATTTAAACGACTTAAATTTTTATATCTATTAGAATATATCTATTTAGGATAATTGGGTTGTATTTCAAAAATTGAAAGATTGATTTTTTATTCAAAAAAAAACTCGCTAACAAGTAGCGAGTTTAAATTTATAAGAGTATAATGATATTAGATACCAAATCCTGATCTAGCTCCACCTGAAACAAATAAAGCATCCATTCTTGATTTTTGACCTGAAGTAAACATAAACATACCTCTGTCATCAGTGTAATCCATATAGTTCATTGTCATTTCAACTGGAGTACCTGTACAAGTACTGTAGTGAGGATAAGCAGGAACACCATAGTTAGCAGTATCGTGAGTAGGAGTGTCAGAAACTAAATCACTTCCACAAGTAGCATCACCCCAAATGTGACGTAAGTTCATCCAGTGACCTACCTCGTGAGTAGCGGTTCTTCCTAAGTTGTAAACACCAGAAACTGTTCCAGTACGTCCAAATGCATTGTTATCCATAACAACACCATCAGTTGCAGCAGCTCCACCAGGAAATTGAGCATATCCAAGGATACCACCACCCATATTACAAGACCACATATTCAATACTGTAGTTGGAGATGTAGGTGCGATCCCTTTAGATGCTGTTTTCATTGCATTGTTTGTAGAGAAAGAAACTGTTTTTGTAGATTTTCTTACAATATTCTGTAATACGAATGTAATTCCAATATTAGCTTTAACTCCAGAAAACAAAGCAGGTACGCTATTGTAATCAGAATTAGTTGCATTGAAGTCTTCGTTCAATACATCAATTTGAGATTGTATTTGAGCATCAGAAATGTTCTCAGCAGCAGTTCTGTATAATACATTAACCACAACAGGGATTTCAATCTTACCATTTACTAAACGGTTAGTCAACATAGATTTTTGAGTAAACTCTTCTATTTGGTTCATTCTAATTGCTAATGTTGGGTCAGCAGCCATTTGAGCGGCAAGTACTTCAGTTGAAGCACAACCACGATGTGTAACTGCAGATGTTGCTAAATCAGTAGAATCAGCTTGGTCATTTTGACAAGAGAAAAGCAACATAATTGCCATTGCGGATAAAAGAACTTTTTTCATAATAATAGAGGTTATTTGTTATAGAATATGGGTTTGGTTTATTAATGCTGCAATTTTATAACATTAGTTTTGAATAAAAAAATATTTTTTAATAAAAATATCATTCTTATATTATTTTTTTTATTTTCGAAAAAAAAGGTAGAATTTCACGGCATTTTTTTTCATATAAAAGGATGGTATTTTAAATTCGTCTAAAGGAGCTAAGTTATTGAAAAACAGTTGATTGCGTGTAATTTTAGGTACTTTTAAATCGCGTATTATATTGAAATTAAAAGGGAGTATGTGTATGGTGTTTTCTTTATTAAAACGGATAGTTTGTTTTGAAAAAAAAAACATTTATGAAGTGTATTCTTATCTTTGTATTTAACATTTTGTTAACTTGATTTTTGTTGTTTTATTATTCTGAATCACGACTGATCCAAGTTATTAATTCTCTATATATTTATTAAAGAAACAGAGGAGAAACATTTTAAATTAGATTTGGGAAGTGGAGGAAACTATCTATAAGTAGAGATAATAATTGGTTTATATTTTATAATTATTGGACTAAAACTATAAATCCTTTAGGGGGTGGTTAATTGAATCTAAGACATAATTTTTATACCTATTAGAATATATTTATTTGTATTTAGGATAATTGGGTTTTATTTGAAAAATTGAAAGATTGAATTTTTAATAAAAAAAAACTCGCTAACAAGTAGCGAGTTTAATTTTATTAAGAGTTTGAAGATATTAGATTCCAAAACCTGATCTAGCTCCACCTGAAACAAATAAAGCATCCATTCTTGATTTTTGACCTGAAGTAAACATAAACATACCTCTGTCATCAGTGTAATCCATATAGTTCATAGTCATTTCAACTGGAGTACCTGTACAAGTACTGTAGTGAGGATAAGCAGGAACACCATAGTTAGCAGTATCGTGAGTAGGAGTGTCAGAAACTAAATCACTTCCACAAGTAGCATCACCCCAAATGTGACGTAAGTTCATCCAGTGACCTACTTCGTGAGTAGCGGTTCTTCCTAAGTTGTAAACACCAGAAACTGTTCCAGTACGTCCAAATGCATTGTTATCCATAACAACACCATCAGTTGCAGCAGCTCCACCAGGGAATTGAGCATATCCAAGGATACCACCACCCATATTACAAGACCACATATTCAATACTGTAGTTGGAGATGTAGGTGCGATTCCTTTAGATGCTGTTTTCATTGCATTGTTTGTAGAGAAAGAAACTGTTTTTGTAGATTTTCTTACAATATTCTGTAATACGAATGTAATTCCAATATTAGCTTTAACTCCAGAAAACAAAGCAGGTACGCTATTGTAATCAGAATTAGTTGCATTGAAGTCTTCGTTTAATACATCAATTTGAGATTGTATTTGAGCATCAGAAATGTTCTCAGCAGCAGTTCTGTATAATACATTAACCACAACAGGGATTTCAATCTTACCATTTACTAAACGGTTAGTCAGCATAGATTTTTGAGTAAATTCTTCTATTTGGTTCATTCTAATTGCTAATGTTGGGTCAGCAGCCATTTGAGCGGCAAGTACTTCAGTTGAAGCGCAACCACGATGAGCAACTGCTGATGTTGCTAAATCTGTAGAATCTGCTTGGTCATTTTGACAAGAGAAAAGCAACATAATTGCCATTGCGGATAAAAGAACTTTTTTCATAATAATAGAGGTTATTTGTTAAAGAATATTGGTTTGGTTTAATAATGCCGCAATTTTATAACATTAGTTTTGAATAAAAAAATATTTTTTACTGAAAATCTAATTCTTGTATATTTTTTTTTTTGGAAAAAAAAGTTAGATTTTTATAACATTTCTGCATATAAAAAAACGAAAATTTATTTTTAAATTTCGTATGCTTAATTATCTAAAAAACAGGTGGTTGTGTTTTTATTTTAAATTTTTTTAGCCCCTAGTATTTAATTATGGATTGGAAGATTATGGTTATTAAATATTTAAATAAAACGGAGTGTTTTTTTTAAACAAAACTAATTTATGAAGTGTATTCTTATCTTTGTTTTTAACTTTTTATTAACAGTCATCTTTTAATGTTAATTTTGTGTTTTTTTTGAATTGAATTATTACTAATTCAAGTTGATATTTATCTGTTTTTTATTAATAGATTTATATTAGATATATTGCATTTCAAAATTGGAATGAATTATTTTTATAAAAAAAACCCGCCAATTATTGACGGGTTTTATACTATGTAATCAAAATATTCTGTTAGATTCCAAAACTTGCTCTAGCTCCACCTGAAACAAACAGTGCAGTCATTCTAGATTTTTGACCATTAGTGAACATATACATAGCTCTGTTTTCAGTATAGTCCATATAGTTCATTGTCATTTCAACTGGAGTACCTGTACAAGTACTGTAATGAGGATAAGCAGGAACACCTTGATTTGCAGCATTGTGTGTAGGAGTGTCAGAAACTAAATCACTTCCACAAGTAGCATCACCCCAAATGTGACGTAAGTTCATCCAATGTCCAATTTCATGAGTTGCAATTCTTCCTATATCATACGGAAAATTTGCTGATCCAGATAGTCCAACATTTTTTGAATCAAGCACAACTCCATCGGTAGCAGATGATCCTCCTGGAAACTGGGCATAACCTAAGATACCACCACCAATTGTGCATACCCATAAATTAAGTTTTGTAGTTGGCGAAGTAGGGTCTAAACCTCCACGGTTTGTTTTTTTCATTGTATCTGTAGTTCCCCAAGTTGTTTTTGTAGTAGATTTTCTGTTGATGCTTTCTAATACAAAAGTAATGTCAATATTAGCAGCAACTCCAGCAAACAATGAAGGGATACTGTTGAAATCAGTATTAGTTGCAGTAAAATCTTTGTTTAATATATCGATTTGCGACTGTATTTGAGCATCAGATATGTTTTCAGCAGAGGTTCTATATAATACGTTTACCACAACTGGAATCTCAATTTTACCATTCACTAAGCGACTAGTCCCCTTTGCATTTTGTGTAAAAGCTTCAATCTGGTTCATTCTTAAAGCTAATGTGGGATCTGCTTTCATTTGTGCTTCAAGAACTTCCTGAGAAGCACATATGCGATTTTCAAAATTAGTAGACGATATTTTTGTTTCAGATGAATCAATAGTGTCATTCTGACAAGAGAAAAGCATTAGAAATACTGTTGCGGTTAAAATAATTTTTTTCATATAATGGTTTTAGTTATTAATATTAGGATTTTGATTGTATATATAGATTTGATTTTTGAATTATTAAATGACTCTATAATATAATAAGGCAGATTCAATTATAAAAAAACCCGCTAACCAGTAGCGAGTTTTATATTTTGTGGGGCAAAATATTTTATTAGATTCCGAAACTTGCTCTAGCACCACCAGAAACAAATAAAGAAGCCATTTTAGATTTTTGACCTGTAGAAAACATATACATTCCTCTATCGTCAGTGTAATCCATATAATTCATTGTCATTTCAACTGGCGTACCTGAACAAGTACTATAGTGAGGATAAGCTGGAACTCCGTAGTTTGCAGTATTGTGAGTAGGAGTGTCAGAAACTAAATCACTTCCACATGTAGCATCACCCCAAATGTGACGTAAGTTCATCCAGTGACCTACTTCGTGAGTTGCAGTTCTTCCTAAGTTGTAAGGAGCCGAAACAGTTCCAGTACGTCCAAATGCATTGTTGTCCATTACAACACCATCAGTAGCTGATGCACCTCCAGGAAATTGTGCGTATCCAAGAATACCACCACCTAAATTACAAGACCACATATTTAATACCGTAGTTGGAGTTGTAGGGGCAATTCCTTGAGATGCAGTTTTCATTGCATTATTTGTAGAGTAAGAAGTTAAGGTTGTAGCTTTTCTTACAACAGCTTGTAGTACAAATGAAATGCCTACATTAGCTTTAACTCCAGAAAATAAAGCTGGTACGCTATTGTAATCAGAATTAGTAGCATTGAAATCTTCGTTCAAAACATCAATTTGTGATTGTATTTGAGCAAGAGAAATGTTCTCAGCAGCAGTTTTATAAAGTACATTCACCACAACTGGAATTTGTACTTTACCATTTACTAAGCGGTTAGTCAACATCGCTTTTTGAGTAAACGCTTCAATCTGGTTCATTTTGATTGCTAATGTTGGGTCAGCAGCCATTTGAGCTGCAAGTACTTCAGTTGAAGCACAACCACGGTGTGCAACTGCACTTGTTGCTAAATCAGTAGAGTCAGCTTGGTCATTTTGACAAGAGAAAAGGAGCATAACTGCCATTGCAGATAAAATAACTTTTTTCATAATAATAAAGGTTTTTGTTAAAAAATATTGGTTTGGTTTAATAATGCCGCAATTTTATAACATAAGTTTTAGATAAAAAAATATTTTTTTTAAATTTTGTAATTTTTTTTATTCCTCCTTTTTTTTATGCTTTCAAAAGGGTTAAACAACTACTTTTTTTAAGGGTATTATTAAATTATAAACCCAATAAAATATAGATTTTTTTTAGAGAAAAATACTATTATATACTTCTTTATGTTCTTAACATCTCTATTTACTATTTTTTTATTATTTATAAAAATTAGGAAGATAAATCTTTCAAATTAATTTACGGCTTTAAATATTCATTTAGAATTTTAATTTTTCACGATTTGTTTTGTGCAGTTTTTTTTGAATTATGAAATATTCAGACCAAATATTTTTAGTTTAAAGTGAAAAGCAACTTTTTTTATAAAAGAATTTAGGATAAACTCAAAAGACTTTAGACACCTATTAATCTAAGGTTGACTATAATAAACTAATATAATTGTGCAATTCTATAAATAAATTGAATTTCTTATATATTAATATGTAGTACTTCCGGTGTATTGAGTGTAAGTAATTAACATAATGACACAATTGAACTGTGTATGTTTCTATTAATCAAAGTTTGATGATGTATTAGTTAGAATTAGTAAAAAAGAGGAGACGATTTTGCTAATTCTTTAAATGCTTTTCTATGAAATTAAAAAACAAATTAATTATTGAAGATATAATGTATGATGTTGGCTCCCATTTTTAAAGCCTTTTCACGAACAGCTATTGGGTCATTATGTACTTCCTGATTTTCCCATCCGTCACCTAAATCACTTTCAAAAGTATATAGTAGTACAAGACGATTGTTTGAGAAGATTCCGAATGCTTGTGGTCGATTGCCTTCATGCTCGTGAATTTTGGGCAAACCACTTGGGAAAGGAAAAGGTTTTTGAAATAGGGAATGGTTAGAAGGGATTTCTACCAAATCATTATTAGGGAATATTTTCTTTATTTCTTTTCTGATATATTGATCCATTCCGTAATTGTCATCAATGTGTAGAAAACCTCCAGAATTCAGGTATTTTTTTAAGTTGTTAATTTCTGAATCACTGAAAACAACATTACCGTGTCCAGTCATATGAACGAAAGGATAGGAAAATAAATCAGGGCTGCCAGGCTCAACAGTTTCAGGCTTTGGGCTTATAGTAGTATTAATATTAGAATTGCAAAATTTAATCAGATTAGTCAAGGCAGTGGGATTAGCATACCAATCACCACCGCCACTATATTTTACTAATGCTATTTCCTGAGAAAATGAAGCTATAGAGAACAATAAGAATATGTGATATATTTTTTTCATAAATCTAATTTTAACCTCGTTTTCTATATTTGGAACAGCTTGTTAACTTTAATCTTTATGCTTATTATCTAAACTTCATTTACAAAAACCACGCTATGACAAGCGACTATTGCAGCAGTTTCCGTTCGTAGTCTTGTGTTTCCTAAAGATACAGCAGTATAGTCGTTTTCAAGTGCTAAGGCAATTTCTTTTTCTGAAAAATCTCCTTCAGGCCCTATAAGTAATGTTATGTTTTCATTTGGCTTTAAAACAGACTTTAATGTTTTCTTGTCCGTTTCTTCACAATGAGCAATTAGCTGTAATCCATCATTTTTCCTTTTTAAGAAATCCTTTAGAGAAACCGCTTCATTCAATTTTGGAAGATAGGGTTCATTAGACTGCTTCATAGCTGATAAAATGATTTTATCCATTCTTTCTATATTTACTGCTTTTCGTTCCGAATGGTCACATATAATAGGTGTGATTTCATGTACTCCAAGTTCAGTAGCTTTCTCCAAAAACCATTCGTAACGGTCATTCATTTTAGTAGGCGCCACAGCTAGGTGTAAATGAAAAGTTGAGGGAGCTTTCTTTTCGAATGAAAGAACTCGTACGGTACATTTATTATCAGAAGCCAAAGTGATTTCAGTTTCGAATAAATAGCCCAAACCATTGGTAACAAATAATATGTCGGTATCTTTTTTTCTTAATACTTTAATGATATGTCTGCTTTCTTCTTTATCAAAAGAAAAGTTTTCAGTAGTTTCGTTTATTTCTGGATTATAAAATAATTGCATAGCTTAAAATTGTATTCGTGCTTTTGAAACCACTGTTGCAGTTTCGAATTTTTGTGATAAAAACTTTTGATAACCTACAATTCCAATCATTGCAGCATTATCCGTGGTGTATTCAAATTTTGGGATAAATGTTTTCCAGCCGTATTTAGATTCTGCTTCTTTCAGGGTTTTTCTTATTCCTGAATTTGCCGAAACTCCTCCGCCTATGGCAACTTGATTTATCCCTGTTTCTTTAACGGCTAATTTTAATTTATCCATTAAAATTTCGATAATTGTATATTGTATTGAAGCGCAAATATCATTTAGATTCTCTTCAATAAAATTAGGGTTTTCTAATTTTTGTTTTTGAATAAAATATAAAATAGCGGTCTTTAATCCTGAAAAACTAAAGTCAAGACCTGGTACTTTTGGTTTGGTAAATTTAAATGCTTTTGGATTTCCCAGTTGGGCATATTTATCTACTAATGGGCCACCAGGATAAGGAAGACCTAATATTTTCGCGCTTTTGTCAAATGCTTCACCAACGGCATCATCTGTGGTTTCACCAATGATTGTCATATTGAAAAAATCATTCACTTTAACAATTTGAGTGTGTCCGCCGCTTATGGTTAAAGCTAAAAAGGGAAAGTCAGGTTTTTCAAAACCTTCTTCCGCTATAAAATGAGCTAAAATATGAGCATGCATATGGTTAACAGCGATCAAAGGAATTTCTAAAGCTAAAGCCATAGACTTGGCAAAAGAACTACCTACAAGAAGGGATCCCATTAATCCGGGACCTTGTGTAAAAGCGATTGCTGATAATTGTTCTTTTTGTATCTTTGCTTTAAGTAATGCGGCATCAATAACGGGCACTATATTTTGTTGATGAGCACGTGAAGCAAGTTCGGGAACAACTCCGCCATATTGCGTGTGAATGAGCTGATTAGCGACTACATTCGACAGTACTTTGTCGTTTTGTAATACGGCTGCAGCTGTATCGTCACAGGAACTTTCGATAGCAAGAATAAAAACCTCTGGATTTTGCATAAAAAGGCACAAATTTTGATTTATATTTGACAAACCGATTTTAATTTTCTTTAATTTTACGGCGCTGCCAAAATTAAAGAATTTTTATTAAAGGTTCCTCTCTTTCCTAAGGCAATATAAGATTTTAGAAAAAAAATAAAATAAAATAAGTATCAAAAAATTCATTAAAATATTTTTTCGTTTTATCCTTGGTTTAATTCTCCTTTTGTTAATATTAGGGATTGCTTTGTCATTGCCTTTTGTTCAAACAAAAGTTGCACAATATTTTACAAAAAGCATCAATAAAGATTTTGGAGTCAATATATCTATTGATGAAGCTTCTGTATCCGTTTTTGGCGGTGTGAAATTCAAGAAAGTTTTGATTCTGGATCATCATAAAGACACTTTGATATATTCAGAAATTATAAATACCAATGTTTTAGACGCAAAGAAAATATTAGATGGTGATTTAATTTTTAGAGATATTCGTTTAAGTGGTTTGCTGTTTAGTATTAAAACCTACAAAAACGAGGACGAGACTAATATAGATAAGTTCATTAAAGCTTTTGACTCTGGAAAACCTTCAACGGGAAAACATTTTTTATTGAAAGCTTCAAAAGCATATATAACTAACGGGCATTTTATTTTAATTGATGAAAATAGGGAAGTCCCTAAAGATGTCGATTTCACTAAACTAAATGTTACTTTAAGTGATTTTATGTTATATGGTCCTGATATAAATACTAACATAAAAAAGATGTCTTTTAAAGATCATCGCGGTATTTACGTTACTAATTTAAGTTCGAAATTTAGTTACACAAAAAAGAATATAAAATTGGAGAACCTTGATTTAGCTACTAAAGAATCTAAGCTTAAAGGGGATGTTTATTTAAATTATAAAATTGAAGATTTTTCGAATTTTAATGACAAAGTGAAATTTGACGTAAAATTGGAAAAGGCTACTTTGTCTTCAAATGATTTAAGGCATTTTTATAAAGAGATAGGTAGAAATATAAATTTTGATATCAGAACCCATATAACCGGTACTTTAAATAATTTGAAATTTTCCAATATTAGATTGGTAGATTCTAAAAAATCACAAATAAACGGGACTATAAATTTCAAAAATCTTTTTGGAAAAAAAGAGCAGCATTTTTATATGGACGGGGATTTTAAGAAAGTGTCTATCAGTTATGAAAATCTGGTTAAAATATTGCCAAATGTATTAGGTAAGAAATTGCCAGTTGAGTTAAAGAAATTGGGGATGGTTACTATTATAGGGAATTCTCAGGTAAGTAAATCAACTCTCGATGCTGATTTCTCCTTAACTTCTGATTTAGGAAATGTTCAATCAGTGTTAAGTATGAAAAGCATCGATTTTATTGATAAGGCTTCGTATGTTGGGAATGTAGTTCTAGAAAGTTTTGATGTAGGAACTCTTTTGAATAGAAAAGATCTTGGTAAAGTAAGTATGAATATTGATGTTGATGGTAAAGGATTTACTGAGAAATATCTAAATACGGCTTTAAAAGGAGATATTTCAAAAATAGATTATAACGACTATAGTTATAATAATATAGTGGTAAACGGTACTTTTAAAATGCCACATTATAAAGGTCAGATTGCTGTTAATGATCCTAATTTAAAAATGACTTTTGATGGATTACTGGATTTAAGTAAAAAAGACAGTAGTTATGATTTCCATATTAATGTTGAGAATGCTGATCTACATAAATTAAACTTTATAAAAGACACTATTTCTAGATTTAAAGGGGATGTAATTGTCCAACTTTCCGGAAATACGATTGATAACCTGCAGGGAAATGTATATTTTACAAGTACTTCTTACCAAAACTGGAAAGACACTTATAATTTCAATGATTTTAATATTAATTCAAGTTTTGACCAGGATCGTGTTCGAACCATTAAAGTAAACTCACCTGATATTGTAGAAGGAGAAATTGTAGGTAAGTTTCAGTTCAATCAGTTAGGAGATTTGATGAAGAATTCACTAGGAAGTCTCTATGCTAATTTTAAACCTAATAAAGTAAACAAAGGTCAGTTTTTGAAGTTTAATTTTAATATTTACAATAAAATTGTAGAAGTCTTTTATCCTGAAATATTAATAGGCTCGAATACTGTTGTTAAAGGAAATATCATTTCAGACAATCTGGAGTTTAAACTTAATTTTAAATCCCCTCAAATTGTTGCTTCCAAAAACACTTTTGATAACATAAGAATTGCAATCGACAATAAAAACCCGCTTTATAATGCTTACATAGAACTGGATAGTATAAAAAGCAAGTATTATAAATTGCGTGATTTTAGTTTGATCAATGTAACCATTAAAGATACATTGTTTTTTAGATCTGAATTTAAAGGGGGTTCAAAGGGAGAAGATTACTATAATTTAAACTTGTACCATACGATTAATAAGGACAATGACAATGTGGTAGGTATCAGTAAATCAGAAATGAAGTTTAAGGACTATTTATGGTTTTTAAATGAAGAAGACACGCCAAACAATCAGATCGTTTTTGATAAGTCATTTAAAAATTTCAATTTTGATGATATTATTTTATCTCATCAAAATCAGGCTATTAAACTCAACGGAAAAATAAAAGACAATGTCAATAAAGACTTGAAATTGAGTTTTAAAGATGTGGATTTGTTTAAAATCACACCTACTGACGATAAATTTGTGTTTAAAGGAAATATTAACGGTGAAGTGAATTTTAAGCAAAATGACGCTATTTACAAACCAACAGCTTCTCTGGTTATTGATCAATTGAATATAAACAATACTGATTTGGGTGTTTTTAAATTTGATATTGAGGGGGACCAGAATTTTGAGAAATTCACCATTAATTCTTATATCGAAAATGAAAATGTTGAATCTTTTAATGCCAAGGGTAATTTTAAAATAGTAAATAAAGAAGCAGCTCTGGATTTGAGTTTGAAATTTGAGAAATTTAATTTAGGGGTTTTAAGTTCGTTAGGAGGAGATGTACTTTCTAATATTAGAGGTTTTGTAAGTGGTAATGCAACTATAGGAGGAAATGTTAAAAAACCTAGTATAAATGGTCGTCTGTATGCTGATAATACTGGATTGACTATTCCTTATCTAAATGTCGATTATGAATTAAGTGACAGGTCCATTATTGATTTAGTGGAAAATAAGTTTTTATTAAGGAACAATACCCTTACTGATGGTAAATACAAGACAAAAGGCTCTCTGAACGGTGTCATCGAACATAATAATTTTGGTGATTGGAAACTGGATCTGGCTATAAAATCCAAAAGATTACTTGCTTTAGACACTAAAGACAAAGAGGATGCTGCTTATTACGGAACTGCATTTATTGATGGTGTCGCAACAATTAAGGGGCCTACGAATGGATTGTTTATAAAAGTGGATGCGAAATCTGAAAAAGGAACGACTATAAAAATCCCAATTAATGACTCAGAAAGTGTAAGTGATAATAATTTCATTCATTTTTTGACTGCCAAAGAAAAATATAATATTTCAAAAGGAATAGTTGAGAGTAGTTCAAAATATAAGGGACTTGAATTGGAGTTTGATCTTGAAATTACAGACGATGCCGAAGTGGAAGTAATCCTGGACCGAAGTACAGGACACGGAATGAAAGGTAAAGGTTTTGGAGTTTTATTGTTTAAAATTAACACCTTAGGGAAGTTCAATATGTGGGGGAATTTCCAAGCGTTTGAAGGGTCTTATAATTTTAAATATGGCGGGTTAATTGATAAGAAATTTTCAATAAAAAAAGGAGGTTCTATTGAATGGCTTGGAGACCCTATGAAAGCGGTGTTAAACTTACAGGCGGTATATAAAACTATTGCAAATCCTTCTGTTTTATTGGAAAACCCTTCATTCAACAGGAAAGTGCCAGTTGAAGTGGTTATTGGAATTCGTGGAGATTTAGCCAGTCCTGAACCCGACTTTAATATTGAGTTCCCTACAGTAAGTAATGTTTTGAAATCAGAAATTCAATATAAGTTGAATGATAAAGACGTTAGACAAACTCAGGCGTTGTATTTATTATCATCGGGCGGTTTTTTAAGTCCAGAGGGTGTAAGTCAATCGGATTTGTCAGGTAGTTTATTTGAAACAGCTACTGGTTTAATAGGTGATATTATTAAATCAGAAGGAGATAAATTCCAATTCGGGATTAACTTTATTTCAGCTGATAGGAGAATTGGAAGGGAAACTGACGGTAGATTTGTTGCTACTTTTTCATCAAAAATTAATGAAAGAATTACTTTTAACGGTAAAGTAGGGGTGCCACTTGGAGGAATTAATGAATCAGCTGTTGTGGGGGATTTTGATTTTCAATACAGGGTAAACGACGATGGAAGCCTCAATTTGCGTTTATTCAATAGGGAGAATGATATAAATTATATAGGTCAAGGAATTGGGTATACTCAAGGATTTGGAGTTACGTATGAAGTTGATTTTGATACATTCAAGGAATTGGTAAATAAGATTTTAAAAAAGAATAAATTAAATAGAATCAACAATTCATTAGATCAAATAGAAGATTCTCGTTTGTCACCTGATTTCATCAATTTTTCCAAACCCAAAAAACCAAATACAGAAGCTCCAAAAACGAATCAGGAAGCTTTAATTCCTGAGGAATATTAATAAGTAGTTTAAAAAAACATTAAATCAAACTTTAATAGCAACACTTTTGTGGAGTGTAAAATTTATTTTCATTCGAATTTAAATTACTTCTTTTCAACAGTTATAGTCAAAGGCATTTATTTGACAGTCTGTTTTTGTTAATAATTTGAAGGATACTTCAAATTATATGTCTTCCTATTTAATACAATATCATCAGGTTTCGTTTGATTTAATTATTAAAAGTTAAAAAACTCACGTTTTTTCGGGCTAAATTAAAAACTTATTAACGAAAACGTTTGAATTTGTTTCGCTTTGCCAATTTATTAATAACATAGCATTATAACTACTTTATGTTTGCTATTTTTACTTTTTAATACACAAATAATGCAAAAAACAATAAAAAAAATTGGTGTTTTAACCTCAGGAGGAGACTCTCCTGGAATGAATGCTGCTATACGTTCAGTTGTAAGAACGTGCGCTTATCATAATATAGATTGTATAGGAATATATAGAGGATATCAAGGAATGATTGAAGGGGATTTCAAAGAAATGGGAGCCCGTTCAGTAAATAATATTGTGAATAAAGGAGGGACAGTTTTAAAATCTGCTCGTTCTATGGAGTTTAAAACTGCCGAAGGAAGAAAAAAAGCCCACGAACATCTTGTAAAAGCAGGAATTGATGCTTTAGTAGTTATCGGTGGAGATGGTACTTTTACTGGAGGCTTGATTTTTAATACGGAGTATAATTTCCCAGTTATGGGGATTCCAGGAACCATTGATAATGATATTTTTGGAACGAGTCATACATTAGGATATGACACTGCTTTGAATACTGTTGTAGATGTAATTGATAAAATTAGAGATACCGCCAGTTCACATAACCGATTGTTTTTTGTGGAAGTAATGGGTAGAGATGCCGGACACATAGCTTTAAACGCGGGTATTGGTGCTGGAGCAGAAGAAATTCTTATTCCTGAAGAAAATTTAGGTTTAGATAGATTGTTGGAATCATTGCAAAAAAGTAAAGCTTCGGGTAAATCATCAAGTATAGTTGTAATTGCCGAAGGGGATAAAATAGGTAAAAACGTATTCGAATTAAAAGATTATGTGGAAGCTAATTTACCAGAATACGATGTAAGGGTTTCGGTGCTGGGTCATATGCAAAGAGGAGGTTCGCCTTCTTGTTTTGATAGAGTGTTAGCCAGTAGATTAGGTGTGAAAGCGGTTGAATCTTTATTGGAAGGAAAATCAAATTATATGGTTGGACTCCAGAATGATAAAATTGCATTGACTCCGTTAGAGCAAGCCATAAAAGGAAAAACCGAAATTGATAGGGAACTATTAAGAGTTTCGGAAATAATGTCAACATAGAATAAGAATTTGAAGTTTATTGTGAGGAAATTAGACTTTAAGTAAGTTAAAAAAGAAGGAAAAATAAACAAAAATCAGATTGAGATGTCAAAAGTAAAATTAGGAATAAACGGATTTGGAAGAATAGGAAGAATTGTATTTAGAGAATCTTTCAATAGAGATAATGTAGAGGTAGTAGCTATCAACGATTTATTAGATGTAGATCATTTGGCTTATTTATTAAAATACGATTCGGTTCACGGACGTTTTGCAGGAAAAGTGGAAGTTATCGACGGGAAACTGTTTGTAAACGATAAAAACATTAGAATTACTGCCGAAAGAGAACCAGCCAATTTAAAATGGGACGAAGTAGGAGTAGACGTAGTGGCTGAATGTACTGGTTTCTTTACTACTATAGAAACTGCAAATGCGCACATTACAGGTGGTGCTAAAAAAGTAATTATTTCGGCACCTTCTGCTGATGCACCAATGTTTGTAATGGGAGTAAATCATAATAAAGCTTTAGCTTCGGATGTTGTTGTTTCGAATGCCTCTTGTACGACAAATTGTCTAGCTCCTTTAGCTAAAGTGATTCATGATAATTTCGGAATTGTTGAAGGATTGATGACAACTATTCATGCTACGACTTCGACTCAAATGACTAATGACGGTCCTTCAAGAAAAGATTTCCGTGGAGGTAGATCAGCACTGGTAAATATGATTCCTTCAAGTACAGGTGCGGCTAAAGCAGTTGGAAAAGTTATACCTGAATTGAACGGGAAATTAACGGGGATGTCTATGAGAGTACCTACTGCAGATGTTTCTGTTGTAGATTTAACTGTGAAGTTAGCCAAAGAGACTACTTATGAAGAAATAATGGCTGCTTTAAAAACAGCTTCAGAAACTACAATGAAAGGAATTTTAGGATACACTGAAGATTTAGTTGTGTCTCAAGATTTTATATCTGACCCTAGAACTTCTATTGTAGATGTGCATGCAGGAATCGGTTTGAACTCTACTTTTTTCAAAATTGTATCATGGTATGATAATGAATATGGATATTCTAGTAAGTTAATTGACTTGGCTGTACATATTTCTGGATTAAAATAATATATATACATACAGAATCCCGTTACTGTTTTTAGCGGGATTTTTTATTTTTTTTATTTAATATTGTAATGGTTTTAAGCAAGTCAATATTGGATTGAATTGTTTAACCAAAGAACACCAAAACCAAAAGAAATGAGATTAATAGTTGATAGCGGTTCTACCAAAGCCGATTGGATTTCGATAGATGATGATGGAAAAATATTGTTTACAACACAAACGTTAGGGTTAAATCCTGAAGTGCTTGAGAATGATGAAATTGTCGAGCGCTTGAATGATCGTTTTGATATCCTTCAAAATAAAAATAATGTCAGCCATTTGTTCTTTTATGGGGCAGGTTGTGGAACTGACAGAATGAAAATTTCGCTTTCTCAGTTGTTTCAAAAATATTTTCCAAATGCAATAATAGCTGTTGAGGAAGATACTTATGCTGCGGTATATGCAACTACACCAAAAGGGGAGAAAGCTATTGTTTCTATTTTAGGTACGGGTTCAAACTGTAGTTATTTTGATGGGAAAGAATTGCATCAAAAAGTACAGTCATTAGGCTATATCGTTATGGATGATTGTAGCGGAAATGTTTTTGGAAAAGAATTAATTAGAAAATACTATTTCAATAAAATGCCTAAAGAATTGGCAGAGCAATTTGAAAAGGAATACGATTTAGATCCAGATGCTATTAAAAGTAAATTGTATAAAGAACCAAATCCTAATGCGTATTTGGCCACTTTTGCAAAGTTCTTAATTCAGCATAAAGAAACGGAATTTTGTAAAAAAATCATTTTTAAAGGAATGAAATCGTTTGTTAAAAACTACATCAGACAATTTGAAAATTGTAAAGAAGTGCCCGTTCATTTTGTGGGATCTATTGCTTTTTATTTAAAGGATGAATTACAGCAAACTTTTGATAAATATGAATTGAAATTAGGGAATGTGTTAAGAAGGCCAATTGATGGATTAATAGCCTATCATGTAGCAAATAAATAAAATTCGAATATTCACACTTCTTATTATATAAAAAGGTCCTGCTTATGGCAGGACCTTTTATGCGTTTAGTATAGCAGTTAAAATTTTATTCCTACACTAATTCCATAAGATTTTAATACTGTTGTGTCAGGCGTCTCATTATCAAACAATGGTTTTGCTCCTTCCATTCTTAAGAAATTTTGTTCCCAGAAGGCGTTTATGTTTAGATTAAATCCATCCCTTTTTAAAACGGGAAAACCTAATCCTATCCTGAAATTACTTCCGTTTTTAAATTGTTCTTTATTTAAAGAATAATCATTGGCAAGATTTATATAGGTGTAAACGTTGTTGTTGTCAAGAAAAAAATATTTAATTACGCCTCCTATTTTTATCATAGAAAAGTCAGGTCGGGCGTGGCTTTGATAGCCCGTTAAAAGTCCTACGCTAAGTTTTTTAAACAGATTGTAGTTAAAACTGTATGAAACCCCAAAAGAAGGTTTAGCGTTTGTTATTTCGTCTGTTTTTCCTATTCGTGCATTATATTGGGAACTGTAAATCCCATAACTATATTCTACATTAAAAGGATTTATGAATTCAACGTCAGCAGTTGAATACCATTTTTTGCTGGAGCTATTTTGAGAATAACTAAATGAGCAGCCAAGCACCACAATAAAAAAAAATATTTTTTTTATTGTTTTAGATTTCATTGTTTTAGATTTCATTTTATAATTTAATAGTCTATTTTATAAGTCAAATATATAGCTTTATATAGTTATTATAAAGAAAAATTGTAATAAAAAACTTTCTAATTAATAAGATGAAATGAATTTCAATTAAAGAGATACACTTTGAGTTTTCATTGAAAGACTTATTGCGTACCATATGGAAAATAAGTAGTATTCAGTGTTCGGTTTTTTAGTGTTCAGTAGCTTCATAAACTGAATACTAAAAAACGGAACATTGACTTTTTATTTGCAACTGATCACTAAACACTGTCTACTGACCACTACATAATGGCAATCATAGAAATTTCTACATTCACATTTTTAGGTAAACAAGCAACCTGAACCGTTTCACGTGCCGGAGCTGTTGTTTCGTCAAAATAGGAACCATAAGCTGTGTTTATACTTGCAAAGTCATTCATATCCATAATGAAAATACTTGTTTTGACTACGTTTTCAAATGTCATTCCTGCAGCTTCTAGAACTGCTTTCATATTTTGCATAACCTGATGAGTTTCTGTTTCAATAGAACCTGTAATGAGTTCTCCAGTTTCAGGATTAATTGCTATTTGACCAGAAGTGTATAATGTGTCTCCTTTTAATACAGCTTGGCTGTATGGACCTATTGGTGATGGTGCTTTCTCAGTAAAAATTATCTTTTTCATAGTTTTAGTTTTTAATTCGAATAATATATAGTTTCAATAATTGGTATTTATCGATTTGCGTTAGAGCTTCGCTTGTCCCATTTAATATCGCTCAACACACCAGATTTTATCCCGATAAAGAATCCCCAGTTGGCATTACTTCCAAAAGGTGCCCAATTGAAATCCATTCTCCAGCTTAATAAATCTCTTTCAAAACGAAGTTGCGTGAAAGTCACACCGTTTTGAACAAAATCATAACCGGTTGAAATTCCTGCTTTCCACTTAGGAGTCAAGTCGGCATTTGCTGAAATCATAATAGAATTACCAATGATTTTATTTTCTCTGTTGCCGTTTCCATAAGTTAGCGAATAAGCAAATGTCATATCCCAAGGTAGTTTTGATTTAAAAAACTCTGAAACAACATCTTCCCCTTCCGTTTCTTCATCATCAAATTGGCTTTTTCGATTATCGTTTATATCAGTATTTGTTCCAAATAAATCATCTTCACGACCACCATTTCGTTGACTTTGTTCGTTTTTGTCTTTGTTTTTTTTATCAAATCCTTTACTGGATAAAGAATAGTTTAAAGTCATATTAGAACTAGTCATTCTGAATAAACTGCCGCCATTGTCAAAATTAAAAACATTAATTCGATTACCGGAATTATCAATAGCATAAGGATCTAAAGTAGCACCAAAGTTCACATTCATTTTATTGTCAAATAACTGAGTTCCTCCACTGACTCTTACAGGTGACCACGCAAGAGTATTTATTCCGTCAGCATTGAGATCATAACTGGTAGAAAGATTTAAGTTGTTAAGAAGCATTACTTTTTTAGGCTCGGTTTTGGTCTCATCTTTGTCTGTTACTTTTGCTTCAAAAGTATTGCTAAGGTCAAACCCAATGTTATTCGAATTGTTCAATCCTGGAGCGCCAAAAATGCCACCTTCAAAACGGGTGTATTGTTTTAGCATTGTGCCACTCGCATCACTCGCATAAGTGTCATAATATTTTTCAAAACTGGGAGTATAACCATAAGATAGGGAAGGTCGCATAACATGCCTTATGGATTGTATTTTTTTATCATCTCCAAAATTAAATGTTCCGTAAATTGTAGTTCCTACACTAGATGAAAAAGAGTAAGTTCTAAAAGCATCAAAACCATTAATAGTTTTATCGACTACCTTGCTTTGATCCGTATCAAAATTTCGTTCTATTGTTTTTGCAGTCCATACTTCTTCGTAGTTTAATGAAGAAGAAGCACTGAAATATTTGAATAATTTAAAATTGGTACTCAAAGGAATACTATGTTGGACACCTAATTTAGCATCTCTAAACATTTGGGGTTTAAAGAATAAAGAATCAGTAGTGGTAATGCTATTTCTTCCGTTTAAATTATACTGTAAATTGATGTTTTTGAAAAAACCTTTTTTGATATAGTCTTTTCCTGCAAAAGGATAGATACGATCAACGCTTAATTGCAATGTTGGCAAGGTCATATTAATCTCCTCAGTTTGGGTGTTTTGAGAATGTGTGGCAGAAAGCGACATTCTAAGCTGTGGTACCGTATTGAAAGTTTTTGAGTAGGAAACGGAAGAGCTTAAAGTGTTATTAAGGTTAGAACCAATGTTTGTCTGATTAATAGATTGCTTAAAATATTTACTGCTACCAAGATTCACAGAAGCAGAAAAGCTTGAATTTGGTGATGCTTGAGAATCTTTGGAATGGGACCATTGCAAGTTATATATCCTTTGTTTTAAATAATCAGGATACCCTCTTTCACTTGTAATTAAATTTTCGAATCTAAAATTTAAATTCCCTCTATAATTGTATCTTTTAGCATAAGAGGATTCAAATCGCATACCGTAACTACCATTTGTATAATAATCACCTAAAACGGTTAAGTCATAGTGATCGTTTAAAGCAAAATAGTATCCTCCGTTTTGTAGAGAAAAGCCTCTGCTGTTAGAGTCATTATAGCTGGGTAATATAATTCCTGAGATGCTAGTTTCTTTTGTCATGGGGAAATAAGCAAACGGTAAGGCAATAGGAGTTGGAACATTTGCTATTACCATATGGGTTACTCCGGTAATTACTTTTTTGCCTGGGATGAATTTTACCTTGTTGGTTTGAAAGTAATATTCAGGATTGTCAATGTTTTTAGATGTAGTGAATCGAGCACCTTTTAAAAAATAAACCGAATCGTTTTCTTTTTTAGTAATTGCAGCTTTTATTTTAAACTCCCCTTGATCTGATCTAGAATTCCAGATTAACGCTTTTTTTGTTTTAAAATTAAATCGAATGGAATCTGGTTCAATGACATTTGGTCCTTGTTTAAAAACAGGGTTTTGAGATGGTCTTCCAGTAGAATCTTTTATTCTTCCAGCATAGACTTCGTTTTTCTCATAGTCCATAACGATTAATCCCGCCTTTAATTCTACATCCTGATAGTATAATTCCGCTTTATCGTATAAAGTAATGAGTTTTTTCTTCTGGTCAATTTTAGCATATTGATCAGCCTTGTATTTTACTTTACCATCCAGGAAAAGTTTTTGTTGTTTAACCGTGTCTTTTTTGATGGAGGTAGTATCTTTACTTTCAACAGTTTTGGCCTTGTTTTTGTTAACTATAGATTTAGGGTTATCTGTTTGTTCCTTAGCGGGTAGCGCTATTTTTTTGTTGTTTATATCTTGTGAATATACATTAGCACAACCAATTGACAGGAAAAATGATAGTAAAACGATATTAAATAAGTTTGTATGCAAAGGGATAAATGCTATTTTTGTAAAATTATGGCTTGTTTTTTGACATGCCAAACTTACAGATTATTTTTTGTCAAAAATAATCAAATGAAAAATATAACAGTAGCCTTTTAATTAAATTAACTTTAAAATATATGTACGTATTAAATAAGATTAAAGTGGTACTTGCTTTTTGTCTTTTTATTGCTTCTTTAAACACCTATAGTCAATCCAATATCTTTAAAGTTACCTTAGATGCTGGACACGGTGCTCATGATTTTGGGGCAGTATATAATGGACATGTAGAAAAAAACATTGCACTTGCGATTGTTCTTAAAGTAGGTAAGATTTTAGAAGACAATCCGAAATTTGACGTGTCATATACTAGAAAAACGGATGTTTTTATCGATTTAGTCGAAAGAGCAAATATCGCCAACAGATTTAATGCAAATATTTTTGTGTCAATTCACTGTAATGCAAACAGAAATACAGTTGCAGACGGAACGGAAACCTATGTGATGGGTATGAGTAAAATGGCATCCAACTTAGAAGCGGCCAAAAAGGAAAACTCCGTTATTACTTTAGAGAAGGACTATAAACAAAAATACGAAGGATTTGACCCTAACTCTCCTGAGACTATGATTGGGATGACCTTGATGCAGGAAGAGTATTTAGATAATAGTATTTCACTGGCGAGTAAAGTCGAAGAAGAATTTGGGAAATTAGGAAAAAGAATTAGAGGCGAGGGCGTTAAACAGGCTCCCTTTATGGTTCTTCATAAGGCTTATATGCCAAGGGTGTTAATTGAAACGGGTTTTATTTCTAATCTTGTCGAAGGGAATATATTAGATTCAGAAGCGGGTCAGAATGATATTGCAAATGCTATTGCAAATGCTATATTTAGTTATAAAACTGAATATTTTGGTAATGGAAACATTGAAGTTTATGATGTTTTGCCAGTTCAAAAAAGTGCTGATAATTCTATAAAAAACAATTCGACTAATGGGGATAAAAAAATAAACCCGGATATTCTTTTTAAAGTTCAACTCTCAGCGAGTAGTAGAAAAATGAATTTGGATCCTAAAAACTTTAAAGGACTGAATGGTATATCGATGGATTATGATGATTATGTATATAAATATATGTACGGACAAACATCGGATTATGAAGTAGCTAAAATTCAATTAAAAGAAGCTAAAGATAAAGGATATATTTCTGCTTTTTTAATTGCTTTCAAAGACGGAAAAAAAATCAGTATTGAACAAGCCACTAAATAAAAAACAATTTCTAAAAGTTTAATAATTCTCTTTTTCTATAAAAAAAACTAAAATTTGAAAATTTCAATTAATACCTTACTATTAATAACCGTTCTCTTTCTATCATTTAATGTTTCATCTCAATCGAAACAAAACTTTGTAATTATTTTAGATGCAGGGCATGGCGGTAAAGACCCTGGGAACTCATACCACGGTTTTGTTGAAAAACAAATTGCCCTAAAAACAACTTTAAAGGTTGAAGAATTTTTAAAAAAGGATAAGGATATCAAGGTTGTTTTTACAAGAAAATCAGATGTTTTTATTGAATTAGCCGATAGACCAAAATTGGCCAATAGTATTCACGCGGATTTATTTATTTCCATTCATTGTAATTCTGTTAAAAATGGTTCTCCTTACGGTACTGAAACTTTTGTAATGGGATTGACAAGAAGCAACACCAATTTAGAAATTGCCAAAAATGAAAATTCGGTAATATTATTAGAAAAAGATTATAAGAAAACATATAAAGGTTTTGATCCAAATAAACCCGAAACATTAATAGGTTTAAAAATATTACAGGAAGAATATTTAAATAGAAGCATTAAGTTAGCTTCTAGAATCGAAAATAATTTCACACACAAACTTAACAGAAAGTCCAGAGGTATAAAGCAAACGCCTTTATGGGTTTTAGACGCTGCTTATATGCCAAGTGTATTGATAGAATTAGGATTTTTATCTAATAAGGTAGAAGGAGCCTACTTAAATTCAGATGCTGGACAAAATAATATGGCTGAAGCAATTGCAAATGCTATCATTAGTTATAAAAAAAACTATTTAGGAGAAAGCGTTTCTAATAAAAACACTGAAAAATCTAGGGAGAAGGTGGTAGATAAATACACAAAGGACAGCTCTAAGGTTTTGAAAAAAGAAACAGTTGCTGGAAGACAGTTGGATATGAATGAAGAAAATCAAACAGAATCCTCTGAAGTGGTTTTTAAAGTTCAAATTGCTGCCGCAAATAAAAGTGTTAAATTAATACCTGCTAATTTTAAAGGATTGAAAGATGTATCCGTGATAACTGATAACGGAAGTCTGTTTAAGTATCTATACGGCTCAACATCAGACTATAAGGAAGCAAAACAGAATTTAGAAGTTGCGAAATCCAAAGGGTATAGCTCAGCATACTTGATAGCTTATAAGAATGGTGAAAAAATCAGTATTCAACAAGCAATCAAATAATAATTACAAGTTCAACTATTTTATATTAAATTTGTCTAAAATACTTATATTTTGAAAATTACAAGAGAAATTAAAACGGCTATATTAGTCATCGCATCGATTCTATTATTTATTTGGGGTTACAGTTTTTTAAAAGGAAGAGATCTTTTTAATAGCTATAAAACTTTTTATGTTGAGTATGAAAACGTAGAGGGGTTAACTTCTTCTGCTCCAGTTACTTTAAACGGACTCAATATTGGTAAAGTAAACTCAATAAAAATTAATGAAACTACAGGTAAACTATTAGTTGAATTACAAATTAAAACTGATTTTCCTATTTCTAAATCCAGTATAGCTTCAATCTATGAGCCAGGTTTTATTGCAGGGAAACAAATCGCCATTCATCCTAATTTTGAGGATAAAACTCTTGCAATGGATGGAGATATATTAAGCGGAAATGTGATATTAGGGCTTACTGCTTCCGTTAGTGAAAAACTGATTCCTCTTCAGGAAAAAATCGAAAAATTGATGCAAAGTGCTGATACCTTATTATTAGGTATAAACAATGTATTTGATAAAAAAGGACAGGAAAGTTTAAAAATCAGTTTAGCTGAGTTGGGTAAAACGATGGAGCAATTTCATAAAGCTTCATTGAGCGTCAATACACTTTTGGACGACAATAAAGCTCAAATAAATGGCGTGGTTACTAATTTCAATAAAATTTCAGGGGATTTTTCAAAAATATCAGATTCTTTGAATAAAGCTGATTTAGGGAAAACTGTGAAAAATCTTAATACTACTTTGGCTAAAGTCAATGGTATTATGAGCGGTTTAGAATCCGGAAAAGGAACAATGGGGAAAATGTTAAATGATGATGCACTATATTCAAACTTATCCAAAACTTCAAAAGAGCTGGAATTGTTGTTACAAGACGTCCGACTTTACCCAACAAGATATATAAATGTTTCTCTTTTTGGAAAGAAGAATAAACCATATATTGCAACAGAAAACGATACTATTTTAAAAAAATAAATACTAGCAACTATGAGCTATTTAGACAATGTGTTATTTGCCATTTTATTAATAATTGGATTCGGTTATTTTTATATTAATATAAAAAAAATAGCCAGAAATATTAACCTCGGAATTGATGTAGGCAGAAAGGATAATCCTGCTGCACGATGGAAAAATATGGCTATGATTGCGTTAGGGCAATCAAAAATGGTTAAAAGACCTATAGCAGGTGCTCTTCACATTGTAGTTTATTTAGGTTTCATTATTATTAATATCGAATTGTTGGAAATCATCATCGATGGTTTATTTGGAACCCACCGCGTATTTGCTGTTTTAGGTTCTTTATACGATGTCTTAATAGGTTCATTTGAAATATTAGCACTATTAGTACTTGTAGCTGTTTCTGTTTTTTGGATTCGAAGAAATATACTGAAATTGAAACGTTTTATGAATCCTGAAATGAAAGGATATCCTAAAAATGACGCAAATTACATCTTGTATTTTGAGGTTGTTTTAATGACTTTGTTTTTATTAATGAATGCTACTGATTTGCATTTACAAAATGTACCAGGTGGTTTTTCTCATTTTATAAAAGCAGGTTCTTTTCCTGTAAGTCAGTTTATTGAACCATTGTTCAATGGAATGTCTAATGAATTAGTGATGTTGCTTACTGAAATGTTTTGGTGGATTCATATTGTTGGTATCTTGATTTTTATGAATTATTTATATTTCTCAAAACACTTACATATATTATTAGCTTTTCCTAACACTTATTTTGCGGACTTAAATCCACAAGGGCAATTTGACAACTTGGAAGCTGTTACTAAAGAGGTGAAAATGATGATGGACCCTAATGCTGATCCATTTGCAGCAGCTCCAGTAGTGGAAGGTGAAGCACCAGCAAAATTTGGAGCAAGTGATGTTCAGGATTTAAATTGGGTTCAATTATTGAATGCTTATACATGTACTGAATGTGGTCGTTGTACCTCTTCTTGTCCAGCAAATCAAACGGGTAAAAAATTGTCTCCTCGTAAGATTATGATGGATACAAGAGATAGATTAGAAGAAGTAGGTAAAAATATAGATGCTAATAAAGGAATTTTTATCCCAGACAATAAAACTTTATTAAACGATTACATTACCCCAGAAGAATTATGGGCTTGTACTTCTTGTAATGCTTGCGTTGAAGAGTGTCCTGTAAATATCAGTCCGCTTTCTATCATTATGGATATGAGACGTTATTTAGTTATGGAGCAAAGTGCAGCACCGATGCCTTTGAATGCGATGATGACTAATATTGAAAATAATGGAGCGCCATGGCAATACAGTCAACAAGATCGTTTGAACTGGAAAGACGAGAATTAAGATTTAAAAATTTAGTTTTAAAAAAATATAGCTGTTGATTAAAATGAAATCAGCAATTAACCGAATAAATAATATAAGATGTCAGAAAATTTAATAGTACCAACAATGGCAGAAATGCTAGCTCAAGGAAAACAACCAGAAGTTTTATTCTGGGTTGGTTGCGCAGGTAGTTTTGATGATAGAGCAAAAAAAATAACCAAAGCTTTCGTGAAAATTTTAAACCGTTCTAATGTTTCTTTTGCGGTTTTAGGAGCAGAGGAAAGTTGTACTGGTGATCCAGCAAAAAGAGCTGGAAATGAGTTTTTATTTCAAATGCAAGCGATGATGAACATCGAAGTATTAAATGCATACGAAGCAAAGAAAATAGTAACTGCTTGTCCGCATTGTTTTAATACTTTAAAAAATGAGTATCCTGAATTAGGAGGTCAATACGAAGTAGTTCACCATACTGAGTTTTTAAAATCATTGTTAGATGATGGTAGATTAACTATTGAAGGCGGTCAGTTTAAAGGTAAGAAGATTACTTTTCACGATCCTTGTTACTTGGGAAGAGCAAATAACGTTTATGAAGCGCCTAGAGAATTGATTGAAAAATTAGATGCTGAATTAATAGAAATGAAACGTTCTAAAGCAAATGGTCTTTGTTGTGGAGCCGGAGGAGCTCAAATGTTTAAAGATGCTGAACCCGGTGATATGGAGGTAAATGTGTTGAGAACAGAAGATGCATTAGAAGTTAAGCCAGACATTATTGCTGCAGGATGCCCTTTCTGTAACACGATGTTGACTGACGGAATTAAAGTTAAAGAAAGAGAAGCTGATGTGAAAGTTATGGATATAGCCGAACTGATAGCAAATGCACAAGATTTATAAATAATACAATAATTAGTTAGTAGAAAGATTATTTTTTTAATACTACTTCTAGCTTCATAAATTTAAAATAAATAAAAAATGTACGTTCCATTTGAAAATTTACCCGAAGAATCCAGAATATGGATATATCAATCCAACAGAAAATTTTCGGATGCCGAATTTTCTGAAATCGAAACTGCTTTGCAATCCTTTCTTGAAAGTTGGGCTGCTCATGGTACAAGTTTAGAATCTTCATATGAACTAAAGTACAACCGATTTATAATTATAGCCGTAAATCAGGATGTGCAGGCAGCAACAGGGTGTTCAATTGATTCTTCTGTAGAATTTATTCAAAGTTTGGAAAAAAAATACGATGTTGATCTTTTGGATAAAATGAATGTAACTTTCAAATTAGGAGAACATATCGCTCATAAGCCATTGATTGATTTCAAGAAAATGGTAAAAGACAAAGCGGTAACAGAAAACACTATCGTTTTCAATAATTTAATTAATAACGTACAAGAATATTTAGAATCATGGGAAGTTCCAGCTATGGATAGTTGGCACAGTCGTTTTTTTTAGAAATACTATATTGATAAATATTTAAGGCATAAGATTTTTTCTTATGCCTTTTTTTATGCTTTGTTTATTATTAAACTCTAATAATTTAACCCAAATTAAGTTAATCAAGCGATGGTGTAAGAAATTAAAGGGTTACTTTTGTAATTAATGAGAATAATGAATTTTATATTGTCCTTCTACTTAATAGTCGTTTCCTGTTTGCCTTGTGCAGATATGGAAGTGTATAGTACAGCTCATACTTCTCAAGAAACGGCATCAAATGAATCGTCACATTCACACGATAAAGAAAAAGATTTATGTCCCCCTTTTTGTGCCTGTAATTGTTGTGGCGCACAAACTTTAGCATTTCTTCCTGAAATTGTTTTTGATCTCCCTTTAGTTTCAACAGTTATTAAAACTAAAGAGCTTTATTATAAATCGATTTGTACTTCCAATTTCTACGGGAGTATCTGGCAACCCCCTCAAATAGTATAATATAACCCGTCTGGATTTATTCAGTAATCGGGTAATAGTGTTGTGGATTTTCCACAAAAATTGATGTAGGCAATGTTTTGCCTCTAAACGCCATTATTATACTCAAAAAAATGTTAGATAAAATTATACAATTCAGTATAAAGAATAAATTCATTATACTTTTATTTACCCTTGTGCTAATTGCCTGGGGAAGCTATTCGCTCAAGAATTTACCTCTTGATGCACTACCTGATGTAACTAATAATCAGGTTCAAATATTAACTACAGCACCTACATTAGCAGCTCAAGAAGTGGAGCAACTTATTACTTTTCCACTTGAACAATCCGTAAAGACGATACCTAAGGTAATCGAGCTTCGTAGTATTTCCCGTTTTGGATTATCAGTAGTTACTGTAGTATTTGAAGACGAGGTTGATATTTACTGGGCTAGGGAACAGGTTTTTCAACGTTTAAAGCAAGCCGAAGAAAACATTCCAAAATATGCCGGTTCACCTGAATTAGCTCCTATTACTACCGGTTTAGGAGAAATATATCAATACGATGTTTATGCCAAAAAAGGGTATGAAGACAAATACAACGCAACCGAATTACGTACCATTCAAGACTGGATTATTATTCCGCAACTTCAAGGGATAAAAGGTTTAGCTGAAGTAAGTACTTGGGGTGGAAGTTTGAAACAATATGAGATTTCCGTTAACCCAAATCAGTTGAATAGTACTGGAGTTACCATTACTGAAATTTTTGACGCTTTAGAAAACAACAATCAAAATACGGGTGGAGCCTATATTGAAAAAGAACAATATTCTTATTTTATTCGTGGCGTGGGAATGGCTACAGGAATCAAAGACTTAGAAAATATTGTTGTCAAAAATAGAAACGGAATCCCAATTCTGATTCGGAATGTTGCCACAGTTCAAGAAGGAACAGCTATGCGTTATGGAGCAACTACAAAAGATGGTAAAGGCGAAATCGTAGGTGGTTTAGCCCTTATGCTCAAGGGTGAAAATTCAAGCGCTGTAGTAAAGAGAATTAAAGAAAGAATGATACAAATCAATAAAAGCCTGCCTGAAGGAGTTGTGGCGGAAGCTTTTATTGATAGAGGGAAGTTAGTTGATAGTGTAATAGGAACCGTCTCTAAAAACCTTTTGGAAGGAGCATTAATAGTGATATTTGTTCTGATTTTATTCTTAGGGAATTTAAGAGCAGGGCTTATAGTTGCTTCGGTTATTCCATTAGCGATGCTTTTTGCAGTGATTCTGATGAATTATTTTGACATAAGCGGAAACTTAATGAGCCTTGGCGCGATTGATTTTGGAATTATAGTCGACGGCGCTGTGATTATTGTCGAAGCCACGATGCATCATTTGTATCGAAAGAAAATCAATGCCGATGTATCAGCTAATGTTGCTGTATCTAATTCATATTCTCAGGAAGAAATGGATATGGAAGTATATAACTCCGCTTCTAAAATAAGAACAAGTGCTGCCTTTGGAGAAATTATTATCCTGATAGTGTATTTGCCCATCCTTGCGTTAATAGGTACCGAAGGAAAAATGTTTAGACCTATGGCTATGACTGTTGGTTTTGCAGTTATTGGTGCTTTTATATTGTCATTGACTTACGTTCCTATGATGAGTGCTATGTTTTTATCTAAAGAAAAAGTGCAAAAAGAAAATTTTAGTGATCGAATGATGGCTTGGTTCGAAAGTATCTATGCTCCGTTTTTAGTAAAAGTATTGCAATTAAAAAAACTTGTTTTAGGTGTAGCATTAGGTTTGTTCTTAGTTGCCTTATTTGTATTTCAAAATATGGGTGGCGAATTTATCCCAACAATCGAAGAAGGGGATTTAGCCATAAATGCTTCCATTATGACGGGAAGCTCGCTTTCGCAAATGGTAAAAACAACAACCGAATATGAAAAATTACTAAAAGCAAAATTTCCGGAAATTAATACGATTGTGACTAAAATAGGAAGTGGAGAAATTCCAACGGATCCAATGCCTATCGAAAGTGGAGATTTGATTATTGTTTTAAAAGACAAAAGCGAATGGACATCAGCAGATAATTGGGAGGATTTAGCTAATTTAATGAAAGAAGAAATGGAGCGAATTCCAGGAGCAACCATTGAGATTTCTCAGCCTATTCAAATGCGTTTTAATGAGTTAATGACTGGAAGCCGTTCGGATATTGCCATAAAGATTTTTGGTGAGGATTTAACGGTTTTGGATAATAAAGCAAATGAATTAATTTCCAAGATCAATAAAATTGAAGGGATTGGTGATTTAAAAGCCGATAAAGTTACTGGTTTGCCTCAGATTACCATTAAATTCGATTATGATAAAATTGCTTTATACGGAGTGAATATAGCCGACATAAACAAGATTATACGTTCCTCATTTGCAGGAGAAACAGCAGGTAAAATCTATGAAGGAAGTAAACGTTTTGATGTAGCTGTTCGAATGAACAAAGACAATCGAACGGATATTAATGACGTTACTAATCTTTTTATACCATTACCAAACGGACAACAAGTGCCACTTTCTCAAGTAGCATCTATAAGCTACGAACAAGGACCTGTTCAGGTGACTAGGGAAGATGGTAAGCGAAGAATCACTGTTGGTTTAAACGTGAGAGGTCGTGATGTGAAAAGTGTGGTAGAAGAAATCCAAAAGAAACTGGAAACTAATTTCAAACTTCCAGCGGGTTATTATATTACTTACGGAGGTCAGTTTGAAAATTTAGTAGAAGCTAACAAGCGACTTTCGGTTGCCTTACCTATTGCTTTGAGTTTAATTTTAGTATTGTTGTATTTTACTTTTAATAGTGTGAAACAAGCCTTTTTGATTTTTACTGCTATTCCGTTATCAGCCATTGGAGGTGTATTTGCATTGTCATTGCGCGGAATGCCTTTTAGCATATCGGCAGGAATTGGGTTTATTGCTTTGTTTGGAATCGCGGTTCTTAACGGAATAGTTTTGATTACTTATTTCAACCAACTCAAAAAAGAAGGGATTTTAGACCCTCTTGAGCGTGTTTTAATTGGAACAAGAACAAGATTACGTCCCGTTTTAATGACTGCAGCAGTGGCTTCATTAGGTTTCTTACCAATGGCTTTGTCTACAAGTGGTGGCGCCGAAGTACAAAAACCATTAGCAACAGTTGTCATTGGTGGATTATTATCGGCCACTTTGTTGACATTGATTGTGTTACCCATTTTGTATTTATTATTTGAAAACGGAATTAAAATGAAAAAGAATGTTTCAAAATCTATTGCAATGCTATTTTTATTAATGTTTAGTACTTTCTCGTTTGCTCAAAATAGCCAAACCATTACTTTGGAAAATGCAATCACATTGGCTAAATTGAATAACATTGGTTTGAAAATTTCGAATAAAGAAATAGAAAAACAAACTATCCTCAAGGAAACCGCTTTTCAACCAGATCCATTGCAAATTCAATACCAAGGCGGGCAGTTTAATAGTGTGGAGTATGACCACAATATTTCGGTGCAGCAATATTTTCCAATTGGTAGAATCACTAAAACCAACAGGCAATTGCAGGAGGAATTGGTGAAACTTGCTGAAAAGCGCAAAGCAATGTCTGAATATGAAGTCGAAAAAGCGGTTACTATGGCTTACTATCAATATCTTTTTGGTATTTCGATACAAAAACTGAATAGTGAACTGGATGGCATTTATACTCAGTTTTTAAAAAATGCCGAGTTACGTTTTAAAACGGGTGAAAGCGGGAATATTGAAGTTCTTAGTGCTAAAGCTAAAGTGAAAGAAATTGAAATGATCAAAGAGCAATTAGTATTAGATTTAGCTATTTATCAAAAACAGTTTCAGTATTTTGTACAAACGGAAGCGTTAATAATACCTGATTTAACAACTGATTTTCAATATTCGAATGTTGGCCATAATGAAACAAATAACGCTGTAAATTTAGTTTCAGATTATTACCAACAACAGGTTTCGGTTGCTCAAAAAGAAGCGGATACTTATAAGGCACTACGAATGCCTAAATTAGGTTTGGGTTATTTTGCCCAAAGTATCGATACTCAGTTTTATTTTCAAGGATTTACTGCAGGATTGCAAATTCCGTTGTTTGGGGGAGTTAATTCGGCGAAAGCCAAAGCTGCCGAAGTTGGGATTTCGCAATCGCAATTAGCATTAGAAAAAAGTAAATTGTCCCTAAAATTACAAATAGAGGAACTGAAAAATGAATTCGAAAAACAACAAAAGGGAGTGAATTATTATCAAAAAGAAGGATTGCAATATTCGGAACAAATTATAGTGACAGCGCAAAAAAGCTACGCAAATGGAGATATGAGTTATTGGACGTATATCAGTTTTTTAAATCAAGCCATTGATATCAAAAAACAATATGCTGAGGCTTTAAATAATTTCAATCAAAGTGCAATTCAACTGCAATTCCCATCTATTTTAAACAACTAATATTTCTTAAAATGAAAAATATAATAGTAAATAATAACTCGAATAGTATTCGATTAAAAGTATATTTCCCGCTTCTTGTTTCTTGTTTTTTACTTTTGGCATCTTGCCAAGATAAAAAAGTAGAGGAAGAAGATCACGATGAAGAAAAATCAAAAACAGAAGTAGCTTTAACGGAGAATCAGTATAAAACAGTAGGAATCGAAACTGGATTTGTAGAAGAAAGAAATCTAAATACGGTAATAAAAGCCAATGGATATACTACTGTTCCTCCTCAAAATATGGCTAATATCTCTACGTTGATTAGCGGTGTTGTAAAGGATATTTTTGTTTTGGAAGGTACTTTTGTTAATAAAGGGAAAGTATTGGCTACGCTTCAAAATCTGGATGTTGTGGAAATGCAGGAGGATTATAAGTCGGCTATGGCCAATATTGAATACTTGCAATTAGAATATAACCGTCAGAAAACTTTAAGCGATGAAAATGTGAACCCACGCAAAGTTTTTCAGGAAGTAAAATCGAAATTAGCTGTTGAAAGAGCCAGAGCTCAGGCTGCCAAAACTAAATTACAAGCTTTACACGTAAACCCTAATGGAGGGAGTTCTTTAGTACCAATTGTTGCTCCAATTTCAGGATATGTTGGGAAAATAAACATTTCAAAAGGCGCTTATGCCGAAACGGGGATTCCTCTTTTTGAGGTGGTTGACAATACCCAAATGCATTTAGATTTGAATGTGTATGAAAAAGATTTGGGAACCATAGCAATAGGTCAGGAAGTCGATTTTGTATTGACAAATCAATCTAACAAAACCATTAAAGGAAAGATTTTTGGTATTAACAAGTCGTTTTCCAACGAAAGTAAAACTGTTGCTGTACACGCAAAAATCAATCAGTCAGATACTAAAGATTTGATTTCAGGAATGTATGTTTCGGCTAATATTAATATCAATAATGCCACAGTTCCGGCTTTGCCAAAAGACGCAATTGTTAAAGATGGAGATAAGTATTATGTTTTTGTCAAAGAAAAAGGACATCAGGAAACAGACAAACATAGTGAAAAGAAGGAGGACGCTTCTACTACGGAGGAAGGGCATCACGAAATTCATTTCAAAGTGATTGAAGTTGTCCCAGGAACTACTGATATGGGCTATACTGAAGTAAAATTTGTTTCAATAATTCCTGAAAAAGCTGAAATTGTCACTAAAGGAGCTTTTTATTTATTATCCACAATGAAAGGTGGAGGAGAACACGAACATTAATGTTTTTATGTAATTTTAAAAGAGTTTACGGTGTTATCATAATTAAACTCTTTTAAATTTATTGGAAGAATAAATAAAGGTGAATATGAAATTTTTAGATAAAAATAAACATAGTTCTTGCTGTTCCATAGAAGAGGAAGTAAAGCCAAATGAGGTTTTAATTCATTCTGAAAAATTGAAAAGTGAACATAATAACCATAACGGGCACAGTCACAATACTGGTGATCAAAGTGTTTTTCAACTTTTTTTACCTGCGGCAATAAGTTTCATTTTATTAGGAGTTGCATTGATTTTTGATAATTTTTGGAATCAAAATTGGTTTACAGAATGGATTAGAACGACTTGGTATATAGTTGCCTATATTCCAGTAGGGTTTCCGGTTTTGAAAGAAGCATTTGAAAGCGCACGTAAGGGAGATTTGTTTTCGGAGTTTTTATTGATGAGCATCGCTACAATAGGGGCATTTGCCATTGGTGAATATCCTGAGGGCGTTGCCGTAATGGTATTTTATGCCATTGGTGAAATATTTCAGAGTTTGGCTGTACAAAGGGCTAAAACCAATATTAAAAATTTACTGGATCAACGCCCAGATGAAGTTACCATTTTGGTTAATAATGATGCCAAATTGATAAAAGCTGTTGATGCGAAAATTGGTGATATTATCCAATTAAAATCAGGGGAAAAACTTGGGCTGGACGGTGTGTTGTTATCAGATTCGGCTACGTTTAATACGGCAGCACTTACGGGTGAAAGTACCCCGGATACTAAAATGAAAGATGCTGTTGTATTGGCGGGGATGATAAACATTAATACCGTTTCTCTTGTGAGAATAACAACTGTGTATAATGACAGTAAGCTTTCTAAAATTTTAGAAATGGTTCAGGATGCCACCGCCAAAAAAGCCCCTACGGAATTATTTATTCGAAAATTTGCAAAAATATATACTCCGATTGTGGTGTTTTTGGCAATTGGAATTTGTTTAATCCCAATGCTATTTGTCGAAAACTACATTTTTAACGATTGGTTGTACCGAGCCTTAATTTTCTTAGTTATTTCCTGTCCTTGTGCCTTGGTTATCTCGATTCCATTGGGTTATTTTGGCGGAATTGGGGCGGCAAGTAAAAACGGAATTCTATTCAAAGGCGCTACTTTTCTCGATACAATGGCCGCTGTTCAGATTGTCGTTATGGACAAAACAGGAACATTGACCAAAGGTGTTTTTAAAGTACAGAAAGTGGTTGCGGTAGGGATTCCTGAAGTGGATTTAGTAAAATATACTGCAGCAATTGAAACCAAATCGACTCATCCTGTAGGTACTGCCATTGTAGAATATGCAAATGGTTCGGAGAAAACGGTTACTGTTACTGATGTTGAGGAATTTGTAGGTCTCGGCATTAAAGGAAAAGTGGACGGGAACGAAATATTAGCTGGAAGTGTTAAACTGATGAAAAAATTCAACATCGGTTACGATGCCGAAATAGATGCTTCACCATTTACCATTATTATTGTTGCTATCAATCAAAAATACGTGGGCTACTTTTTGATTGCCGATGAAATAAAAGAAGATGCTAAAGAAGCAATACAAAGTTTACATCAATTGAATATCCAAACCATATTGCTTTCTGGCGATAAACAAGCGGTGGTTACTGCCGTAGCGAAGGAGCTGAATATAGACCAGGCTTTTGGAGATTTATTACCTGAAGATAAGGTTCGAAAATTAGTTGCTCTCAAAAAGAAAAATTTAATTGCTTTTGTGGGTGATGGCGTAAATGACGCTCCAGTAATCGCACTTGCCGATGCCGGAATTGCAATGGGCGGTTTAGGAAGTGATGCCGCGATAGAAACTGCCGATATTGTTATTCAAAATGACCAGCCAACCAAGATTTTTACCGCGATAAACATTGGTAAACAAACAAAGAAAATAGTATGGCAAAACATAACAATGGCTTTTGGGGTAAAAGCCGCTGTACTAATTCTTGGTGCAGGAGGATTGGCAACTATGTGGGAAGCTGTTTTTGCTGATGTAGGTGTAGCACTTTTAGCTATTTTAAATGCAGTGCGTATCCAGAAGATGAAATTTTGATTTTTTAAATATAAATAGGGAATCCTCCCATAAATAAATTCATTTTCCTTAAATTCGTTTCGTTAAAACAAATAGATGAAAATTGCAATAGTATGTTATCCTACCTTTGGAGGTAGTGGAGTTGTCGCTACAGAATTAGGGCTTGAACTAGCGCGTCAGGGCCATGAAATACATTTTATAACTTATAGTCAGCCAGTGCGTTTAGCTTTGCTGAACCCCAATGTGCATTACCACGAAGTAAATGTTCCTGAATATCCTTTGTTTCATTATCAGCCCTATGAATTGGCTTTATCAAGCAAATTGGTGGATATGGTTAAACTCTATAAAATAGAAATATTACACGTTCATTACGCCATTCCGCATGCCTATGCGGGCTATATGGCCAAACAAATGCTAAAGGATGAAGGTATTCGTATTCCAATGGTAACCACACTTCACGGTACGGATATTACATTGGTAGGGAATCATCCTTTTTATAAGCCTGCGGTGAGTTTTAGTATCAACAAATCAGATGTAGTGACTTCGGTTTCCCAAAGTTTAAAAGACGATACGTATAAGCTATTCAATATTAAAAAGGACATTCATGTAATTCCGAATTTCATTGAATTAAATAAAAATATCCAAGACCCCAATATTCCTTGCCATCGTTCAGTAATGGCCAAAGGAGAGGAACGTATTATCACACATATCAGTAACTTTAGAAAAGTAAAAAGAATTCCGGATATTATTAAAATCTTCTATAAGATTCAGCAAAAAATACCGGCTAAGTTAATGATGGTAGGGGATGGACCTGAAAAAGAAAAGGCTGAAATTTTGTGCCAAGAGTTGGGCATACAAGAAAAAGTAATCTTTTTTGGGAACAGTAATGAGATTGATAAGATTTTAAGTTACACTGATTTATTTCTACTTCCATCTGAAACGGAAAGTTTCGGTCTTGCCGCTTTGGAGGCAATGGCTTGGGGAGTCCCTGTGATTTCGAGTAATTCGGGAGGATTGCCTGAAGTGAATTTTGATGGTGTTTCAGGCTATTTGAGTGATGTGGGGAATGTAGATGAAATGGCTGAAAACGCTATAAAAATACTTAGTGATGAGATTGTTCTTTGTGAATTCAAAAAGAATGCACTCTCGGTCGCTGAAAAATTTGACATCAAAAATATTTTACCTCTTTATGTAGATTTATATAAAAAAGCAATAAAAAAATACTCGGAAGAGTCATTGTTATAAAAGACGATTTTCAGGGATAAACCAAAATATAAATTCGAATGAAAAAAACTGCTGTATCATTACTTGTTATGTTTTTATTTTCCTGTGGAGTTGCAAAAATAAAAGCGCCAGAACAAAAGGATTTGTATGAAGTCTTGACGCAACAAGAATATGGTGGTGCCAGTACTCGTTTTTTCGAAATACTTACTGAACCGGATGAAATTAGGATGTTGCAAGGAGATTCTGAATTAAAAAATAAAATTAATACTGAAGATATTCATAATGCAAATTTTATTGTTTTGAATATGGGAGAAAAAAACACTGGAGGCTATTCAATAGGTGTGGAGAGTGTTGTAGAAACAGATAAAAATCTGATCATTACAGTAAAAGAAACTAATCCAAAACCAGATTCTCGAGTTACAATGGCATTAACCAATCCGTATTGTGTGGTTAAATTAAATTCAAAAAAAGAAATTATCATTAAATAAAAGAACGCCACTATTTCTAGTGGCGTTCTTTGTAATATATGTTTGATACTAGAATTGGAATCTAAGTGCTAATGCAATATCAGAACCGTAATTGTTTTTGTAGTACCCATTATTTCCACCAATTTCTGGTCTAAAATCTAATGAAATTAACAAAGGAATAGGAAAATTGTATTCAATACCTATGTCTCCAGCAGCAAATGCATACATTCCATTATCATAGACTCTTCCGTCATAATAATCTCTACCATAGCTACCTACACCACCACCTACACCAGCGTACCAGTTGAAACCACCATCGATGTTCCATACCCATTGGTATAGACCAGTTAATTTAATAGCATTGTCATCATAACCATTTTTGTTATAATCGTTTCTGTTTCTCCAACCTAAGTCTAATTCTAAACGATTATTGCTAGACAAAGCTCTTTGATAAGAAAGTTCTCCTCCAAACCCACCATTGTCTCCAAAACGAAGTCCTAATGCGTTTTTAGATATGTCTTGTGCCTGTGTACTAAATGCTAATCCAATTAACATAATAGCAGATAAAATAATTTTTTTCATAAATAAATATTTGTTATTGCAAATTTACAATAAAAGGTTAACGAAAGTATTGTAGAATAATTGTTAATTGTTTCATAATTCACATATTGTTTTTTATAGATTTTTACTTACAGTATTTGTTTTCAGTAGTTTAGGTATTGTATTGGTTTCATTTATTTTTGAAATTATCTATTTATTCATTTGAATGCGCACTAGATCTTCCATTTCGAATAGCTTATTCTCCCCATTCGTATTAGGGTTTTTATTATTGAATAATTACCAAGGCCTTTTATTATATTCTAAAACGGTTAAATTTTCTACCCTGGTCACCAGAATTCAAATAAAGTGTAGTAGCTGTTTTTGTTTTCTTACTTTACAATTGATTTAGATTTAAAATTTCTCAAATTTATGCTTTGACTTATCATTTAAACTTTAATAAAAAGGTATCAATTCGTATTAATATATTAATAAAATGCAATCCTATTTTGTTATAAATTAGTTAAACAAACCTAATTTTAAGTTTTTTAATTAATTCATAAAACATATATTTGTTCCAAACTAAATACAATGGCGGGAAATAGCTTTGGGACACTATATAAAATCACCACTTTTGGGGAATCCCATGGAGAAGCTTTAGGTGGGATTATAGATGGATGTCCTTCAGGAATAGAAATAGATTTAGAGGCAATTCAGTTTGAAATGTCAAGAAGAAAACCAGGGCAGTCAGCAATTGTTACCCAAAGAAAGGAGCCGGATGATGTTCAATTTTTGTCTGGAATATTTGAGGGTAAAACAACTGGAACTCCTATCGGGTTTATAATCCCAAATACCAATCAGAAATCAGATGATTATTCTCATATAAAAGATAATTACAGGCCTAGCCATGCTGATTATGTATATGAGAAAAAGTATGGAGTACGTGATTACCGTGGAGGTGGCCGCAGTTCAGCACGTGAAACGGCTAGTAGAGTTGTAGCTGGTGCTATTGCTAAACAAATGCTTGCTGACATAAAAATCAATGCATACGTTTCTTCTGTAGGGCCTATTTTTCTTGAAAAGTCCTATCAAGAATTGGATTTTTCCAAAACCGAAAATAATCCAGTACGTTGCCCTGATGAAGAATCGGCAATTATTATGGAAGAGTATATTCGTGAAATTCGAAAAAATGGAGATACGGTAGGAGGAACAGTGAGTTGCGTAATTCAAAACGTTCCTATTGGTTTAGGAGAACCTGTTTTTGACAAACTTCATGCCGAGCTTGGAAAAGCGATGCTTTCCATTAATGCTGTTAAGGGATTTGAATATGGAAGTGGCTTTAGTGGTGCCAAAATGAAGGGTAGCGAGCATAATGATTTATACAATCCTGACGGTACAACACAAACGAATCTTTCCGGAGGAATTCAAGGCGGAATTAGTAATGGAATGGATATTTATTTCAATGTAGCTTTTAAACCAGTTGCTACTATTATGCAAAAACAAGAATCCCTTGACAATAAAGGAAATATTACTGAAATGATTGGCAAAGGGAGACACGATCCTTGCGTGGTACCTCGCGCAGTACCTATTGTAGAAGCTATGGCAGCAATTGTTCTAGCTGACTTTTTTCTTATAAACAAAACCTATAGTAAATAATAAAATTAACCATTACCCTTAAAATGAATACACATACAGAAGAAGTTCAAAAAAAATCGATTTTCGCTAATCTGACGACTCAAATACTTATAGCAATGCTATTAGGAGGGATTTTAGGGATTATTATTCATAATACAGTTTCAATAGAAATTGCTCAATCTTTTAGTAGTAAAGTAAAAATACTGGCTACTGTTTTTATTAGATTAGTTCAAATGATTATTGCTCCTTTAGTATTTACCACTCTTATTGTTGGTATTGCTAAATTAGGAGATGTAAGTGCTGTTGGTAGAATTGGAGGAAAAGCTTTAGGTTGGTTTTTCACAGCCTCTTTAATTTCCTTGTTAATAGGAATGTTCTTCGTTAATTTTCTAGAGCCAGGAGTTGGTCTTAACTTATCAAATATTGATATGGGCACGGCATCTGAAGTTACAGCAAAAACACAAAGTATTTCTTTTGAAAATTTTATTGAGCATATTGTTCCAAAAAGTATATTTGAAGCAATGGCTACTAATGAGATTTTACAAATCGTTGTTTTTTCAATTTTCTTTGGATTAGCAGCTGCCTCAATTGGGGATTATGTTAAGCCTGTTATTACAGCTTTAGATAAAAGTTCACATATCATTTTGAAAATGGTAAACTATGTAATGAAGTTTGCTCCTATAGGTGTATTTGGAGCTATTGCAGGGGTTTTTGCAGTAAGAGACTTTCAGGAACTGGCGTTTACTTATTTCAAGTTTTTTGGTTCTTTTTTAATTGGAATTTCAACTCTTTGGGTTCTTTTAATTTTAGTAGGGTATATGTTCTTGAAAAGTAGAATGACCGTATTGCTAAAAAGAATAGTTAGTCCATTGATTATTGCTTTTGGAACTACAAGTAGTGAAGCCGTTTTTCCAAAATTGACTGAAGAATTAGAACGTTTTGGAGTAAAAGACAAGATTGTTTCTTTTATGTTGCCTTTAGGTTATTCTTTTAATCTTGACGGTAGTATGATGTATATGACTTTTGCCAGTATTTTTATTGCTCAAGCCTATGGAATTGATTTAGATCTAGGGACTCAAATGACAATGTTATTAGTGTTGATGCTTACCAGTAAAGGTATAGCAGGAGTACCTAGAGCTAGTTTAGTTGTTGTTGCGGCTACTTGTGGTATGTTTGATATTCCAATTGAAGGAATAGCTCTTATTTTGCCAATAGACCATTTCTGTGATATGTTCAGATCAGCGACTAATGTATTAGGAAATGCATTAGCTACATCGGTAGTTGGACAATGGGAAGAAGGAAAAGAACATGAAATAGCTTCTTTAGACTAAAAATAATAAACTCCTCACTTACGAGGAGTTTTTTTTTGGTACTTTAGATTATTATAACTTAAATTAAAAGTTTAATAATATCAATAGCTGAATATTAAAGGATATTAGATTTTGATATGAGAAATCTACATTCCACTAAAAAAATAAAACAGATATGAAAAAACTTGCTTTACATTGGAAAATTCTAATCGGAATGATTTTAGGATTGCTTTTTGGATTATTAATGAAAAATTTAGAGCAAAAAGGGATTGTTGTCGATTGGATAAAACCTTTTGGAACAATTTTCATAAACCTGCTTAAAATGATTGCTGTTCCATTAATAGTGGTTTCCTTAATAGTTGGATTAGCAGATTTAAAAGATATTTCTAAACTTTCTAAACTAGGTGGAAGAACTGTCCTGTTTTATTTGTGTTCAACCATAGTAGCGGTTAGCATTGGTTTAGGCTTGGCAAATCTAATTAAACCAGGAAGTTACATTAATCAAGAATCCAGACAAAGTTTGCTTGAGAATTTTTCTGTAGATGCGTCTAAAAAAATAGAATTGGCTGAAAAGGCCAAAAGTAGTGGACCACTTCAGCCTTTAATTGATATAGTTCCAAATAATTTTTTCAAAGCGCTGAGTGATAATGGTAGTATGCTACAGGTTATCCTTTTTGTCATTCTTATTGGGATTGGGCTTATTTTAATCGAAGAAAAAAAAGCAAAACCTGTTGTGGATTTTTTTAAAGGATTAAATGATGTCATTATGAAAATTATTGATATCGTTATGCTTTTTTCCCCCATTGGTGTATTCGCGTTGATGGCATCGTTGATGGTGGAGATTCCTGATTTTTCAACATTGGGAGCTCTTGGTATTTATGGATTAACTGTGCTACTGGGGTTGTTTATGATGGCTTTTATTTTTTATCCAACTTTATTAATGATTTTTGCAAAAGTAAATCCTATAAAATTTTTCAAAGCTATTGCTCCAGCGCAATTGCTTGCATTTTCTACGAGTTCAAGTGCGGCTACACTTCCCGTGACAATGGAATGTGTGACGGAGCATATTGGAGTTGATGAAGAAGTTTCCAGTTTTGTATTGCCACTTGGTGCAACAGTAAACATGGATGGGACAAGTTTATATCAAGCGGTTGCAGCCATTTTTATTGCACAAGCAATGCTTCCTTATCCTTTAGATCTTAATACGCAATTGATGATAGTTGTAACCGCAACATTAGCTTCGATAGGTTCAGCTGCCGTTCCTAGTGCTGGAATGGTGATGCTTGTTATTGTTCTTGGTCAGGCAGGAATTCCAGAAGCTGGATTAGCGCTCATTTTTGCGATTGATAGACCTTTAGATATGTGTAGAACAGTCGTGAACGTCACAAGTGATGCTACGATAGCCACTATTGTGGCTAAATCAGTAGGGAAATTAAACCCTCCAAAAGAATTTTAATTTCATAAATTTTATGATTGTATAATATATTAGCGTTTTAACTTTAAAACTGTAATTTAACATAAAACGGAATCTTCTTAAATTATGGTAAGTAAATTCCTAGGTGCTGTTTTTAATTTAATTGATTCTTAATTGATTGATATACTTTATAAGTGTATATTTGGCAATTAACTTATATTTAGAATCAAGTGAGAATCTTTTTATTTCTATTTCTTTCGTTTAATCTTCTTAGTGACATTCCTGTTACTAAAAACAACTTACCTACAAAAAAAGAAATTAGAAAATTAGCAGATCAAGCCTCAATATATTTGCATAAGTCTAATTATGAAAAATCATTTGCCTCTTCTAGACTTGCATTAAAATACGCAATAGCGATTAAGGATGACTATCTAATTGCTAAATGTTATAATACAATTGGATCTAATTATGAGCAATTCTCAGAATTTGATAAAGCAATTGTTTATTATGAGAAAGGATTGGATTTTGCAACTAAATCAAAAAACGATACAGTTAAAACTTATATTTCTAATAATTTAGGTAATATCTATTTTTTTGAGAAGAAGCAATATGAAAAGGGAATTAAGTATTATAATAAATCGTTAGAATTTTTTGAAAAAAACAAAGATACGAGTCGTATAGTTTTTACTAAGCTGAATATTACTTGGGCTTATTTTGATATTGGAAAATTTGAACAAGGGAAGCCTTATTTAGATTATATAAATAAACACCAAAATAAATATAACGAAAGTAAAGCGCTGGTAATATTAAATATGCTTAACGGTATGTATTATGGATATATTGGTAAAAATGAGAAGGCAAATTCTTCTTTTATGAATGCCATTAAGATAGGTAGGGAAACTAATGAAAAAGTTGATTTGTCCTATTCACATCAAGAATATTCAAAGTATTTATTGAAGAAGAGGAATTTTGAAAAGGCTTATCAAAATTTAGATCAATATAATAAAATAACGAAAGAACTTAATGACTCTGAACAGCTAAAACGCGCTTACGCTGTAGGGGCTAATTTAGAGATTGATGAGTATAAAAGAAAAATCAGTAAAATAAAAGCTGAAAAACAATTACAATTTTTAAGTTTAAAGAAATCTAAATTTATAGTTTTATTGTTTATTTTTTTACTTTTTATTACATTGCTGATACTTTATATTTTATATAAAAGTTATATTTTTAAAAAGAAAACGAATACAATTCTTACTCTTGCTAATGAAGAATTAATTATTGCTAAAGAAAAAGCTGAAGAAGTTTCTCATTTAAAAACTCAATTTGTTTCTACTATTACTCATGAATTGCGCACACCATTATACGGGATTGTTGGTCTTACAAATTTGCTGCTAGATGAGCATAAAGAATTAGTTAATAGTCCTTATTTAAATTCTTTAAAATTTTCTGCTAAATATTTATTGTCACTCATTAATGATGTACTGCAAATTAATAAAATTGAGGATAATAGAATAGTTCTGGAACATTTGTCATTTAATATGGCGGATGAGATTAACTCAATCCAAAATTCCTTGTCATTTATGGCGATAAATCATAATAATACAATCAATGTGATTATTGACCCGAATATACCTGAATTTATTATTGGTGATAAATTAAGATTGTCACAAGTAATGATTAATTTAATTAGTAACGCATTGAAATTCACTAAAGATGGAGAAGTAAATATAAGCGTTAAGTTAATCGAAATTGTAAATAGTTCATATTATATAGAGTTCGAAATCAGAGATAATGGTATTGGTATTGCCGAAAAAGATCAGGAAAAAATATTTGATAATTTTGTTCAAGTTGATAGAAAAGAGATGGATTATCAAGGGACAGGTTTAGGTTTGTCAATTGTAAAAAGATTGCTAGATTTATTTGGAAGTACTATTTCATTAGAAAGTAAAATAGGGGAGGGAACAACTTTTAAATTTGTAATTTCTTTCGAATTAGATACTGTTGAATCATTAAAGATACTTAATCTAATAGAAGTAGAAATGCCTGCTAGTAAGGTTGTTAATGTTTTAGTAGTTGAAGACAATCTTATAAATCAAATTGTAACAAGAAAAATTATAGAAAAACATAGTTTCACCTGCTCAATAGTAAATTCAGGAATTGATGCATTAGAAATAGTAGAGAAAGAAAAGTTTGATATTATATTAATGGATATTAATATGCCAATAATGAATGGTTTTGAAACTACTAAAAAATTACGTCAAAAAGGGATTAATATACCAGTTATTGCCTTAACAGCTTTCGATAAAGAAGAAATAGTTGAAGAGGCTTTGTCTGCAGGTATTAATGATATAATTGTAAAACCATTTGAACCGGTAAAATTATTTCAGCTTATGAACACTTTGATGCTACAAAATAGAAATAAAATATTATCAAATTAATAATACAAAAAAATGCCCTTTTAAAACTTAAAAGGCATTTTTTTAGTTTCAAAAGCAATTTTATTTAATAGGGATTGTTTTTGATACAGGTTTTGGACTTCCTTCTTTTTTTGCAATTTCAATGTGAAGTATCCCGTCTTTGTAGTTTGCATTTATTTTATTTTCATCAACATAGTCAGGTAGGCTAAAGGATCTGCAAAAAGATTGGTAATTAAATTCTTTTCTGTAATAATTGTCTTTTTTTCTTTTTTCCTCTTTCTCTTCTTCTTTTTCTGACGAAATGAAAAGCATATTATTGTTAATCTCAACTTTAAAATCTTCTTTTCTTAATCCCGGAGCCGCTAGTTCAACTTCTATTTTTTTATCCGTTTCTTTTAAATTTACGGATGGAAGACTACTTCCAAGGGATGAAAAATTTTTATCACTCCAATCGAACAAATCTCTTGAAACTAAATCATCAAATATTGTGTTAGCAACAGGGCCTAAACCGCTTCTTTTTACTAGTGAATCCATAATCTTATATATTAAGTTAATAATTAGTAAGTAATACGTATGAAAATTGTTTCGTAAATATAAAAAAAGCAGAATTCGTTTTATATTAAAAATTTTATAATTAACTGTTATTTAGTATTTTGTAAAAAAAAAACACTTTTTTCAAAATGAAAAAAGTGTTTTGTGATTTGTTTTTAAGAATGTAGCTCTAGTTTAATACCAGCGTTTTTTATTTTGTTTTGAAGCGTCAGATTTTCTCGATTTATGAGCCCCTCCACTTCTGTTTGAATTCTTTGGTTTGGTTGATCCTCCGGGAGCAGTTTCCGGGTTTCCAGAATGCCATGGATAGGGATGGTCAGATATGGTTTTTACATCAACTTTAATTAGCTTTTGAATGTCTTTCCAGTAACCATGTTCGTCTTTACTGCAAAAAGAAATAGCAACACCTCCATTACCGGCACGTCCAGTTCTTCCTATTCGATGTACGTATGTTTCAGGAATGTTAGGCAAGTCAAAATTAATAACAAATGGCAATTGGTCAATGTCAATTCCACGAGCAGCTATGTCAGTTGCTACAAGTACTCCAACTTCTTTATTTTTAAATGCATCAAGAACGCGTTGTCTTGCATTTTGAGATTTATCACCATGAATGGCTTCAGCTGCAATATTGTTTTTTCGCAATGCTTTTACCACATTATCAGCACCGTGTTTGGTTCTTGAAAAAACCAAGACATCTGACAAGTTTTCATTCTTGATTAAATTGTATAAAAGGTTACGTTTTTCTGTTTTTTCGACAAAATAAACGCGTTGTTCTACATTCTCTGCTGTTGATGAAACTGGTGAAACCGTTACTGTTTCGGGCTTTGTTAAAAACATCTCTGCAAGTTCCCTAATTGCAATTGGCATTGTTGCTGAGAAAAATAGAGTTTGTCTGTTTTTAGGAGTAAGTTTTACTATTTTTTTCACGTCATTAACAAAACCCATATCAAGCATTTGATCTGCTTCATCAAGAACTAAAGTATGTAAATGATCTAAATCCACAAAACCTTGTTTGTGTAAATCGAGTAACCTTCCTGGAGTTGCAATTAAAATGTCAATCCCGTTTTTTAAAGCATCAACCTGAGGGTTTTGAGAAACACCTCCAAAAATTGTATGTTGAGTCAGGTTAGTGTATTTTGCATAGGTATCAAAACTCTGACCTATTTGAACTGCTAATTCTCTAGTGGGTGTAACTACTAAAGCACGAATTTGTTTTGCTTTTTTTGAAGAACCTACTATTCGGTGCAATTGATGTATGATAGGTATAGCAAAGGCTGCGGTTTTTCCTGTTCCTGTTTGTGCACAACCAATCAAGTCTTTTCCAGCTAATACTAGTGGAATAGATTGTTCTTGTATGGGAGTGGGTGTGGTATAGCCTACTTCATATACGGCTCTTTGTATACTTTTTGAAAGTGATAAATCTTCGAATAACATATTTTAAATATTAAATATCCTGTATTAGGTACATAGATAGTTTGGCAAAGATAGTGTTAATATTTTTGTTTGTTATTTATATGATTTTTATCGAATGTGAAGCAGACTATATATATGTTAATTTATATGATGTTTGAGTTAGATTTTATGAAATCAGTAACCAGATAACCTATCAGTTTGCCTATTAAATGATTGTTTTTTTCTTCATCTAAATCTGGAGCACCTTCACATATATGTATATAAGCAGCATTCTTGTTGTTACCAAAAAATGAAATAAATTGTCTTACTTCTTCAATTGAAAAACCACTTAAAGTCATAGCGCTGCTTGCAATATTAGGAAGAGCATCTAGGTCTATTTCAATTCCGTAGGGATCAGTACTTACAAACTCAAATGCATTGATCATCTCCTGGTGAAAATCTTTTTCTTTTCTAATTTTTATACTATCGTATGTATTATAGCGAACTCTATCTTCGGTTTTTTTTATAATATCCAAAACGCTTTTTGATGTGTAGTTTTCATGTAATCCAAAAACGAAATATTTTTTCAAAAAACCTTCTTGATAAGCATACGAAAAGCCATTGCCGCTATGTCTTCCTTCTAATATTCTAAAATCGGAATGGGCATCAAAATTTATTGCGTTAACTGGTTTTCCTTTTGCTAAAGCTGCACCTTTGATGTTTCCGTATGAATTATTGTGGCCTCCACCTATGATTATTGGTGTTTTACCAGCTTCGACTATACTAAAAATGATATGAGAGACTTCTTTGTCAATCTTGGCTACTAATTGACTTAATTTTGAGCGATCATCACTATTGTTGAAATTTAAATGTTCTACTTCTTTCATTTCTTCAGCAACATCCAGTTGTCCTAGCACTAAGAGTTGGCTACCTTTACAAAATCGATTGTGCTGAATATTAGCGATGTTTTTTATTGCACTTTCCCATGCTGACGCTGCGCCGGGCCTTCCAAAATTAGCTCGTACTCCTATATCTTCGGGTATGCCAAATAGAACATATTTTGTATCAGAGGATTTTAAAAATGAAATTATATCTGTATCCTTTGGTATCGTTACCATTTTTTCTCCAAACTTTATCTCCCCACTTCTATGGTTTGTGATTTTTGCAAGGTCATTCTTAGTAAAAGGGATAAGTTTCTCCATAAAAGCGGCTTTTTTTTTCAAATTTAACATAAAAGTGTTAACTTAGACAATTACTTGAATTTATATTATTAAATTTGGGAATTAAATATAAAAAACAATAATTTTAAAAAAATGGAAAACCAACAAAGTAGTTCAAGTCTAAAAGCAATTATTGCAGTTTTGGCAGTTTTATTAGTAGGGAGTTTGGTATACGTGTTTAAATTAACTTCTGATGTTGATACAGTTCAAACTGAATTGACTACTAAATCGACCGAAAAAGAATCGGTAATGAAAGATTTACAGGAATTAAAAGCTACATATGATGCTGCAATTGCTGAAAACACTTCAATGTCTGATGAGTTAATTCAAGAGAGAGATAAAGTTGTTAATTTAATTAAGGACTTAGAAAAATCTAAAGGGGATGTAGCTTCATTAGCTAAATACAGAACACAATATGTTGCTATGCAAAATAATATGAAAGTATTATTAGCAGAAAACGAAGGATTGAAAATGCAAAATACAACTTTGACTACACAACGTGATAGTACTAGAGTTGTTTTAGGAGAATCAAAAAAATACAATGAGGCATTAGTTGGTCAAAATGAAGAGTTGTCAAAAACTGTAGAAAAAGGTTCAAAATTAACTGTTTTGAATATGAAAACTATGGCTTATAAATTGAGAAGCTCTGGTAAACAAATTGAAACTGACAAAGCCAGTAGAGCAGATATGCTTAAAGTTAGTTTTACAATTGCTGAAAACAGTATCGCTAAATCAGGAGATAAAAACTATTACATTCAAGTAATTGATAGTAAAAGTAATGTTTTAGGTGATAAAAAAACAGAGAACTTCGGTGATAACACTTTAACTTATAGTTTTGTTTCTAAAGTAAAATATGAAAACAAAACAGTACAAGTTTCAGAAGACTTACCAGGTAAGAACTTTGAGAAAGGAACTTATTTTGTAAATGTATTTGACAAAAACGAATTGGTTTCTAAAACTAGTTTTACTTTAAAATAGTATTTTAAGAAAAGTATAAAAAAAAGAGGAGCGTGAAGCTCCTCTTTTTTTTTATATGAATATTTCACCGTCTATAAATACAGAATCGATTAGATTACTACCAAAAGAATAAGGCAATTGATAATAGGAAGGAATAGGTTTAGTAATGATAAAATTAGCTTTCTTTCCTTTTGTAATGCTTCCATGAGTATTTGAAATTCCCATTGCATAGGCTCCGTTTATTGTTGCAGCATTGATGGCCTCTTCAGGTGTCATTTTCATTTTTATGCAGGCAGTAGCAACCACGAAGTTCATATTTCCTGATGGAGTAGAACCAGGATTGAAATCAGTAGCCAAAGCTAAAGGAAGTCCTGCTGCAATCATTTCTCTAGCCGGTGTATAAGGAATGCTTAAGAAGTAGGAGCAAGATGGCAACGCCACTGGCATAGTGTCTGTGTTTTTTAAAGCCTCAATGTCTTCTGGTCTCATTACTTCAAGGTGATCTACAGACAGTGCATTGTATTTTATTCCTGCCTGAACTCCACCTATGGAATTGAATTGGTTCACATGGATTTTTGGTATTAAACCATATTTTTTTCCAGCTTCCATTATTTGTTCTGTTTCGGCAACACTAAAATAACCCGTTTCGCAAAACGCATCAATATAATCAGCTAGTTTGTTTTTAGCAATTTCAGGAAGAATTTCATTAATTAAAAGATCGATATATACTTTTCGGTTTTCTTTATATTCTAAAGGGAAGGCGTGAGCACCCAGGAAAGTTGCTTTAATGGTTATTGGGTAATTATTAGCAAGTTGTTTTATAACGCGGAGCATTTTTAGTTCCCCCTCAAATGTAAGCCCGTAACCTGATTTTATTTCGACGGCACCAGTTCCTAATCGCATAACTTCTTCCAGTCTGGCTTTGGATTGATTGTATATTTCTTCCTCAGAAGACTCATTTAGTCTTTTAGCCGAATTTAGTATACCGCCACCTCGGTTAGCTATTTCTTCATAAGAAAGGCCGTTTATTCTATCTACAAATTCCTGTTCCCTATTACCCGCATAAACGATATGGGTATGACTGTCGCACCAGCTAGGCAATACTATTTTCCCAACAGCATCTATAACTTTATCTGCTTTGTATTCTGGTAAATTATCCATTGTACCAAAATCAGAAATCAAATCATTTTCTAAAAGTAAATAGGCATTTTTGATTGTAGGAAGAACAGCCATTTCGGCTCCTGAAACTTTAGATATAGAAGCGTCTCTAACTTGGAGTAATTCCTTGATGTTTATAAGTAGTGTTGTCATTGAATTTTATTTATTCTGAAATTTTTATTTCAAATAGTTTGTCCCAGTTTTTCCCTGTTACAAAAATGGTTTTAGTCTTAGGGTTGTATGCGATTCCGTTTAATACATCAGTGTCCTCCAGTTTAGTAATCTTGTCCTTTAAATCTGCAAGATTAATAATTCCTTCAACTGCACCACTTTTAGGATTGATAATGGCAATAGCGTCTTTTTGATATACATTGCCATAAATTTTACCGTCAATCCATTCTAATTCATTTACCCCTTTTATTTTTGTTTCATAGGAGTAAACGTTGATGAGTCCAACAGGTTTGAATGTTTGTGGGTCTAATATATGTATGGATTCTGAACTGTCTGTCATATATAAGTTAGTACCGTCATTAGTTAATCCCCAGCCTTCCATTGTTTGGTAATAAGGCAATGTTTTTTCTTTTTTAAAGGTATCCGCATTATAAACGTATCCTTCATTGTTTTGCCAAGTAAGTTGGTACACTTTATTGTTTAGAATAGTAATTCCTTCTCCAAAAAACTGTTCGGATAGTTCTGTTTTTTTAAATACTTTACCGGTTTTATAATCTATTTTTCTTAAGCTAGAAACGCCTCTTTTTCCCGATGGCCCGCTTCCGTTACCTGTTCCTTCATATAGAGTGTCTCTGTAAAACTCTAAACCTTGGGTGTAAGCTTCAATATCGTGAGGATACGTATTGACAATGGTGTATTTCAATAATTTGGGTTGCACGTTTGAAACCAATTCGGTTCTAGTTGTGGCTTCTGAGTTTTCTCCATCAAAATAAACAAGAGCTTTAAGGTTTTGGTACCCTAATTTTTGATCTTTTAGTTCGAATGAAAATTTATCGAGACCTTTAGTGACTCCAACTTTAATATCGTTTACATAATAGATAGTGCTATCAATAGATTTAGAATTAGGGTTCATAATTTCTAAAGAAAGTGCTTCCTCAGGCTTATATAGTTCTTTAATTTTAGTGTTATCAAAGGTAAATATGGAATTTTCACCTTTTTTTGTATCACCACAATTAGAAATTGAAATTCCTAATAAAATGATAGATAGTAAGTTATAATTTTTCATGGCTATAATTTTGAATACCCGAATATACAATCTTATTTTAAGAGCGCAAAGTGCTTGCAAAAATATAAAAAGATTGTATATTTGCACCGGCAAGTCCTACACGACCAGCTCCTGCAGACTCCCCCAGGATGGGAACATAGCAAGGGTACGTGGTTGAGCGGTGCGATGTAGGTCGCTTGCCATTTTTTATAAATCTGAACTCACATCAGATTTTTTTTTTAAATTCTTACAAAAGTAGTCTTCCTTCGGGAGGATTTTTTTATTTTTGGACCTTTCATATATCAAATAGCCATACACCATGAATAAAGTCGTTTTAATTACAGGAGGTTCCTCAGGAATAGGAAAATCTATTGGGGAGTTTTTACATCAAAAAGGTTTTGTTGTTTATGGTACAAGTCGGAATCCAGAACGGGTATTGAACTCTGTTTTTCCTCTAGTGGCTTTAGATGTTCGGGATGCAGTGTCAATTCAGGCGGCTGTCGCCAAAATAGTTGCGATTTCAGGTAGATTAGATATTGTAATTAATAATGCAGGAGTAGGTATTACAGGACCCTTGGAAGAAATCCCGACTCAGGAAATAAAAAATAATTTTGAAACCAACTTCTTCGGGCCAATAGAAGTGATGAAAGCAGTATTGCCGCAAATGCGGGAGCAAAAATCGGGTTTAATAATCAATGTTACTTCTATTGCGGGTTATATGGGATTGCCATATCGAAGTGTTTATTCGGCTTCTAAGGGAGCTTTAGAATTGATAACGGAAGCATTGCGAATGGAAGTGAAGTCCTTTGGGATTCACATTACTAATGTGGCTCCGGGTGATTTTGCCACAAACATAGCTTCGGGACGTTTTCACGCGCCTGTAATTGCTGGTTCGGCTTATGAAAAAGTATATGGGGATACATTGAAAACAATGGATGAACATGTGGATAGCGGAAGTAATCCAAATGAAATGGCTGAAGCGGTTTATCGTATTATCCAATCTCCTACTCCAAAAATTCATTATAAAGTAGGTGCTTTTATGCAAAAGTTTTCAATCGTGTTAAAACGCATTCTTCCGGATAAAGTGTACGAAAAAATGTTGATGAACCATTATAAATTATAATTATGGAAAAAATAACAGAATTACTACCTCATTTGTTAATGGGGTTATGCATTATCGCTTTTTGGTTAATCATTCGAGGAATATTGAAGTCTATTAGTAATAAAGTAAATAATAACGATCTTTATAAGGAGGATATGCTCAATGTTCTCGAAGAAATTAGAAATGAATTGAAAGAATTGAATAAAAATAATTTAATTAAGTAAATTTAAGTTGTAATTTAACATCAGATTTTATTGATTTTGCGTGAGGGGTAGCAGTGAAAAGCCCACAGTCCCGCTTTTTAAGGGACGAGGACTTGTAGCGTATTGCCCGACCTGAGTTTTTCACGAAGGTCACGCTCAAAAAAATACAAACACAAAATTTAATTTAGATATACTATGAAATTTTTTATTGATACAGCTAATTTAGCTCAGATTAAAGAGGCGCAGGCGTTAGGAGTTTTGGACGGAGTGACTACAAATCCATCATTGATGGCTAAGGAAGGAATCACCGGAAAAAATAATATTATGAAGCATTATGTTGACATTTGCAATCTTGTTGACGGAGATGTAAGTGCCGAGGTGAATGCACTTGATTATGACGGAATGGTTAAAGAAGGGGAAGAATTAGCTGATTTACACGATCAAATTGTGGTGAAATTACCTATGACTAAAGAAGGAGTTATGGCGGCGAAATACTTTTCGGATAAAGGAATCAAGACTAATGTAACTTTAGTGTTTTCGGCAGGTCAGGCATTATTAGCGGCTAAGGCTGGAGCTACTTATGTTTCTCCATTTATTGGTCGTCTTGATGATGTTTCTACAGATGGTTTGGCTCTAATTGAGGAAATCAGATTGATTTATGATAATTACGGTTATGAGACTCAAATTCTTGCAGCTTCAGTACGTCACACGATGCATATTGTAAACTGTGCTAAAATAGGTGCTGATGTAATGACAGGACCACTTTCGGCAATTTATGGTTTGTTGAAACACCCATTGACTGATATCGGTTTGGCTCAGTTTGTAGCTGATTTCGAAAAAGGAAACAAATAAGAAGAGTATTCGGTGATCCGTTTTTCAGTGATCATTTTTTTGAAATAAAAAAAGTCCCGTTTCAATTGAAACGGGACTTTTTTGTATCTATAATTGTATGAAAAATTATTTCCTTACGAATGGTGGTAATAATTTTGAGGAAACTTCACCAAAACCAATACGCACTTCGTCATTTTTACAATGTCCTTTCATAATTACTGTATCTCCATCGTTGATGAATTTACGCTCCGTACCGTCACTTAATTTGATTGGATTTTTTCCTCCCCAAGTCAATTCTAACATCGAACCGTAACTGTTAGGAGTAGGACCTGAAATAGTTCCTGAACCCATCATATCACCTGAATTAACTCGACAACCGTTAGAGGTATGATGTGCTAGTTGCTGGCTCATTGTCCAATACATGTATTTAAAGTTCGAATTTGAAATTACTGTTGCTTCAGCATTTTCAGGTTGGATAGCCACTTCTAGATTAATATCGAATGAGTGGTCACCTGTTTGTTGTAAGTAAGGCAGAGGTGTTGGTACTTGCTCAGGTCCGCTAGTTTTAAAAGGCTGTAAGGCATCCATAGTAACAATCCATGGAGAAATTGAAGACGCAAAGTTTTTAGCTAAAAACGGTCCTAGTGGCACATATTCCCACTTTTGGATGTCTCTTGCGCTCCAGTCGTTTAATAAAACCATTCCAAAGATATATTGTTCTGTTTCACCTACAGGAATACTTTCTCCCATGATATTTACATCCGTGGTGATAAAAGCAGTTTCCAGTTCGAAATCAACTAATTTCGAAGGTCCGAAAACAGGTTGTGTTTCACCGTTTGGTAAAGTTTGACCCATAGGTCTGTGAATAGGAATACCTGAAGGAACAATTGATGAACTTCTTCCGTGATAACCTACTGGAATGTGTAACCAGTTAGGTAATAATGCATTGTCAGGGTCACGGAACATTGTACCTACATTTGTTGCGTGTTCTTTACTCGAATAAAAATCAGTGTAATCACCAATTAATACTGGCAACTGCATTTCTACATCCGCCATATTAAAGATAATAATATCACGATGTTTTGCATTATCTCTTAATTCTGGATTTTTAGCATCAAATAAATCTGCAATACGGTTTCTCACTAATCTCCATGTTTTTTGACCATCAGAGATAAAATCATTCAATGTATCTTGCATGAACATATCGTCAGTCAATTCGATACCTTTAAAGTAGTTTAATTGCTGTAAAGCCCCAAGATCTATTGCTGAATCACCAATTCGTGTTCCTACTGTTACAACGTCTTCTTTAGTTAAAAAAACACCGAAAGGAATATTCTGAATTGGGAAATCACTATTTTCTGGTACTTGTAACCAGGATTTTCTATTTGTATCGTTGGCTGTTATTGACATATGATGTTAATTTTTTTGTTGAAAATTATACTTCAAATATATCATAATCTAACTGTTTGGCAAACGTTTTTTTGTATTTTTGCTTCAAATTAACTAAAATCAAAGAAATGCAACGCGACGAACAAATTTTTGACCTTATTCTAGAAGAACAAGAAAGACAAATACACGGATTGGAACTTATTGCCTCAGAGAACTTTGTAAGTGATGATGTATTAGAAGCTGCCGGTTCAGTATTAACTAATAAATATGCTGAAGGATATCCTGGAAAAAGATATTACGGAGGTTGTGAAGTAGTGGATATTGTAGAACAAATTGCTATAGATAGAGCAAAGGAGTTGTTTGGAGCTGCTTATGCTAACGTGCAACCACATTCAGGTTCACAAGCTAATACTGCGGTTTTATCAGCTTGTTTACAGCCAGGTGATAAAATTTTAGGTTTTGATCTTTCTCATGGTGGTCACTTGACTCACGGTTCACCAGTAAACTTTTCAGGAAAATTATACAATCCAGTTTTTTATGGTGTTGACCAAGAAACAGGAATGTTAAACTATGATAAAATTCAAGAAATTGCTACTAAAGAGCAACCAAAATTAATTATTGCAGGAGCTTCGGCTTATTCTCGTGATATGGATTTTGCTCGTTTTAGAGTAATTGCTGACAGCGTAGGAGCAATCCTAATGGCTGATATTGCACATCCTGCAGGTTTAATTGCTAAAGGATTAATGAATGACCCAATGCCTCATTGTCACGTTGTAACAACAACAACTCACAAGACTTTAAGAGGACCAAGAGGTGGAATGATCATGATGGGTAAAGATTTTGAAAACCCATGGGGATTGAAAACGCCAAAAGGGGATATTAGAATGATGTCTCATGTTTTAGACATGTCCGTTTTCCCTGGAAATCAAGGAGGACCTTTAATGCATATCATCGCAGCAAAAGCAGTAGCTTTTGGTGAAGCATTGAAAGACGAATTCTTTACTTATGCCTTACAATTACAAAAAAATGCTAATGCTATGGCAGAAGCTTTTGTAAAAAGAGGATATAACATCATCTCTGGAGGAACAGACAATCATATGATGTTGATTGACTTAAGAAACAAAAATATTTCTGGTAAAGAAGCTGAAAATGCTTTGGTTAAAGCGGAGATTACTGTAAATAAAAACATGGTTCCTTTTGATGATAAATCACCATTTGTAACTTCTGGAATCCGTATTGGAACACCAGCGATTACAACACGTGGATTAGTTGAAGAAGACATGGAAACTATCGTTGCTTTAATTGACAGGGTTTTAATGAACCATACTGACGAAGATATCATCGAAGAAGTAGCTAATGAAGTGAACGAAATGATGAGCGAAAGAGCAATCTTTGTTTTTTAAATAAAATAAATTTAGGTCTTAAAGTTTTTAAAGTCGAAAGTCGAAAGTCTTGGAATAGAATTTAAAATTCTGTCTTAGTTTTGACTTTCGACTTTTAGCTTTGTGACTTTTGACTTTCTAACTTTTAGACTAAAAATAATGTCTGTACTAAGATTAAAATTACCAACCGACCCAAGATGGGTGAATATAGTTGAGAAAAACATTGAGGAAATCTTGACGGATCACGCTTGGTGCGAACAAAAAGCGGCTACTAACGCCATTACAATCATTACCCATAATTCAGAACATCAAGATCTTGTTAAGGATTTGTTGGCATTGGCCAAAGAAGAAATCGAACACTTTGATATGGTGCACAACATTATTATCAAACGAGGATTAAAGCTGGGTCGCGAACGCAAAGACGATTATGTAAACGAATTGTATTTGTATATGAAGAAAAACGGTAACGGAGGCAGAGTGTCTAGTTTGGTTGAGCGATTGCTGTTTTCGGCAATGATTGAAGCCAGAAGTTGTGAGCGTTTTAAAGTGCTTTCAGAAAACATACAAGATGAGGAATTATCTGTTTTTTATAGGGACTTAATGGAAAGTGAAGCAGGACACTATACGACATTCATTACCTATGCTAGAAAATACGGAACTGGAATCGACGTGGAAAAACGTTGGAGAGAATGGATTGATTTTGAAGCTTCCATTATTGCCAATTACGGTAAAAGCGAAACGATACACGGGTAGGTTGTAGTGGTCAGTGTTCAGTATTCAGTTTTATTGGGATCAGTTATATACGAATTCCAATCTTTGAACGAATAGAGTAGTAACAATAATTTCAAAATCTAACTTCTTTATTCTTTACTCTATTTTCTATTCTCTTTACTCTATTTTCTATTTTTAATCTCCAATCAAAAATGATAACAATTACCCAAGCAACAGCAAACGATTACAAAACCATTCAGGAAATTGCCTATAAAACATGGCCAGAAACGTATGGCGCTATCCTGTCTAAGGTTCAATTAGACTTCATGTTGAATGCCTTTTATTCTGAAGACGCTTTAAGAGATAATGTAGAAACTAAAGGACATCATTTTTTGTTGGCCAAGGAAAACGATGTTGTTTTGGGTTTTGCAGCTTATGAGCACAATTATCAGGATAATAACAGAACCCGAATCCACAAAATATACATCTTGCCACAAACTCAAGGCAAGGGAGTTGGAAAAACGCTTATTGAATACATAGAAAAAATTGCTGTAGAAAACCATTCTGCGGCACTTTCTTTAAACGTTAACCGATTCAATAAAGCACTTACTTTCTACCAAAAAATAGGATTCGAAATCATATCTGAAGAAAACATATCGATTGGTCACGGTTATTTAATGGAAGATTATGTGATGGAAAAACCATTGTAGTTTATTCCACAATAATATCGTGTTTAGACAGTAATCCTTTTATTCCGCTAATAGAAAACTGTGCTTTTTTGAGTTTTGTTTTTTGTGGATCTATGGTATAGTTGTAACTGGTTCTAAAATCGGCTTTATTGGCAATCGCTTTTTCAAATTCAGCGCGGTATAAATCACAATTATCAAAAATAGCCTCGGTCAAGTCGGTACTCATAAAATCAACAGCCACTAGACTGCAATCCATAAAGGTGGTTCCTTTTAACTTTAAGGTGTAAAACTTGGAGAAATCTAAATTACACTCTTTAAAATGAATCTCAAAAATCAATTTGTCGCACATGGAAAAATTGACGTCTTTCATCTTGCAACCATTGAAATATACGGTTCTAAGGGCAACGTGGTTTATCTTAGAAGTATCGAAATTACAATTATTAAAGGTACAATCGATAAAAGTGACCGCTATAAAATTACATTGTGAGAAATCACAATTATTAAAAACACAAGCCTCAAACTCCTTATGATTAATTTCTTGTTCACCATAGGTGACATTGTTATATTGTAAGTCAAGATTGTATTCTGACATTGTGATAGCTGATGTTATTGTAGAAAAGCAAGGTTTTGTATTTCGGCTAAATTATTGTTTAATTTGATTACAGTTGCTATCTTTTGATTGTAGTTTTTATTTAATTTTTTCGAATGCCAAATGAAACCAAAATTTGTTGTTTATCATTAGTTCTATAATTATAAATAAAAGGAATATTTTAGAGTGAAAAAAATTATTGATTGTTTGCTTAGCTTGGATAAAAAGTTAACTTTATTTAAAAAAAAATGACCAAGGGAGAAATTGATACTTATTCGTCCATTTTATTGCTAATTAGTACGGAACGTTGTTCGGTTTGTGTTGCATTAGATCAACGCATTAAGCCGTGGATTCAAGATTTCCATCCCGACTTAACCTACCTTAAAATTAAACTGGAAGACTTTCCTATGCTTAGGGGAGAATTGATGGTTTTTTCGGCTCCTGTACTGTTGCTTTTTCAAAATGGCAAAGAAGTAGTTAGGAAAGCAGGAGTTTTTTCTTTAGAGCACGCTTTTGAGGAGATTAGTCGAGCAATGAATTAATGTAGGTTTCAAGAGAATATGGGATTGCTTATTTTGATGAATTGGAGAGAGCTTCAAAAATAAAATAAAAAACCTCCAAATAGTGTTTAACTATTTGGAGGCAGTATAGGATGGTTTAAGTGTTTTTAATTTGAAATTTGGTTGCTTAACACACGCAATAATCGAATTATTTTTTCGTCCTGAACATTATCGAAATACTTAGTACTTGATTAAACACTGAATTTTTCAACTCTTTTTAGGTTTAGTAAACAAAGTCATAAGTCCAAGAATAACATTTCCTACCACAAAAATAAAAACAAAAAACAAAACACTAATAATGAGACCTATTCCGAGTGTAGGATCTACTTCACCATCAGAAATATAGCTTCCGTTTACAAAACCATATAAAACCATTAAAACAATAAAGATTACCCATAATAAAAATAAGATATTAAAGCCAATCCATAAATATTTACACATTTTACCGAACGTAGTCCTCTCTTTTTTAAAATAGGAATTTTGTATTTTTTCTTTAGTCATAATTTTATATATATGATACTGAATATTTTAAATAAATATGTTAATAAACAGAATAAAATAAATTCTGAAACGATTAATGATTTGTATAAACAAGATTTATTATTAACTTAGTATTTCACTTTTTTTTTAAAAATAGTTTAATTATTTATTGAGATTATTCAATTAAATTGCTTGAATTATCTGCTTTTTCTTTCTCTTCCTTTCGTTGTAACAATTCTGAAAAAACAAATACAGGATCTTCTCCTGTCTCCATTAATCTATTAAATGACCAAACGCAATCTTTGGTAAAATTATAATGGTCAAAGTGGTCATTTTCAATTTCTAGTGGGTAGAGCATATAGGTGACCAAATCTCTAGAAAAAGTATATTCAACATAGTTGTGTTTTACACTTACTTTAACCACTCCAAAATTTAATAAACTATTGATATGGGATGCTAAAATCATTATATCACTGGTTTTGTCTTCTTCAAAACTTTCCAAAATTATTGAGCTGTATTCTAAATCATTGTAAGTAACGATATAGTCAAATTTTATTAAAATAGAGCCGTCAACGTTGAATTTGTTTTCAATCCGTTTTTCGGTTTCAAATTGCCCAAAACGCCAACCTTTATCTAAGTTGTATTCAATAAGGTCTTTCCAAACAAATTCAGATCGTTTTTTTACATTTAAAATTCTATAAAAACGTATCAAAATATATTTGATTTTGTAAAACATAGGAGCTATCCATTTCATAGTGTTGTCTTTTAAAAAGTTATATAGTAACCGGGAAGGAATTGTTTTTCATTCCATAGGACACAGATAGGCTTTGTGTAATAAACCTTCATATGATTCGATATAGTTGCATAAAATTTCCCGACTCATTATTGAAAGAATTAGTGTTTAATTGTTTTTATTCTTTACGCAGCCAACCTAAAACACGATGATTATCTATCGACCATTTTGATGTTTTCCTTATAAGGGAGTAGGTTAGTCTTGAATTTGATGATAATCCTGCATTTTGTTGTATAATTTCAATTTCATCTTCTTTTACTTTTGAAATAATTGCTACGTGACCATATTTATTAAAAACAGTTCCTGAAAAGATTAATAGATCATTTACTTTGGGTTTTGATTTACTTGAATTACTATATTGATTTAACGCTCTCTTTTTATTGAAAGCACCATCTTTAATGTTTTTATCAAAAAAATCTTTAGCATTTCCATAACTTTCGGGCATTTTATGATTTAGATTTTCGTAATAATAGCGTTTAACAAATTCTACACATTGGTATTTTAATCCCAAATTATAATGGTCTTTTGTCCAATTTCTTCCTAATATATTACTGTATGGTCCATTGTAATATACTTTTACTCCATTTAAATTATCTATAACGTTCCCTATTTTACTACTAGTATGCTTTTTTTCTTTTTTAAGGAAAACTGTCAAAACAGAAAGTACAATACAAATTCCGATTACCAGAAATATTTCTTTTAATCCTTTCATAAGTTTTTAAAATTAAGAGTAAATTAATTAATATAATTTGTGAAAAAACTTTATTATCAAAATTTCACAAAGACCTATTCTGAATTCTTTAAGAACCATTTAATACTTTTTATTTCCTGTTTTTTTTAATCAAGTATTTTGTAGAAATTATAAAGAACCAAATAATAGAAAATAAAATTAATCCCTTTAAATTGGAATAAACATCCTCTTTGTCAAAGTTAGCGTGTATTCTTTTTCTAAAAAATTTATTAGAATACTCCTGACCAAATTCAATTGCGACCCCAAATAACAAAAGTGAAAAAAATATAATAAGATGTCTCTTTACAAATAAAATATTTAAAAATAAAGCTGCACTAAAATAAAAAAGCAAGTGTAATTCTTTATCATAATGTCTAAATACAAATGGAAGTTTAATTATGAAACCTACTATTGCAATTGAGAAACAAATGAATATAAGTATTAATTTTTGATATACTGTAAGTTTTAATTCCATGTATAATTATTAGTTTTATCGTTTATCCTCGGTTGTATCTATATAGAAATAAAATAACTAAGGCTGTTTGAATAAATGTTTTTTTAATTGAGAGAATTCTAAATTTATTTAATTTTACTAGTTCGTGTTGAAACCAACAATGAAATTCCAACCACGAAATCTACTATGTTCCATATTGTTCTACCCAAAGCTATTTTTATAAAGGGTTGAAATAAAATTGCTAGTGCGAAATAGATAAACATCTCATTTTTTCTATTTTTTTCCTTGGCTGAATACCCCAAATAGCAAAATCCAACCATTGCTGTAAAACGCACGAATTGGTAGAAGCCGTAAGGCATATCTAAAAGACAGAGTAGGAGGAGAATGGATAAGATGATTTTGATTCGTTTTTCCATAGTAATTGAATTAAAAAGGCCTCTAATTTAGAGGCCTTTATTAGATTTTTACTGTTTAAGCTTCAACCGGTTCTGGAAAAATAATTGATGCCAATACCGATATCAATAAAACACTTCCAATAACTATCAAAGAGTAAACGGAGTCAATATGATAAAAAGGAGATATAACCATTTTAATACCTATAAACGAGAGTATTAATGCTAATCCATATTGTAATTTGCCAAATAAATGAATAAAATTATCTAATAAGAAAAATAAGGCTCTTAAGCCCAAGATGGCAAAAATATTAGATGTATATAGTATAAATGGATCGTTAGAAATGGCAAAAATAGCAGGAATTGAATCTACTGCAAAAAGTAAATCAGTGAACTCAATTACAGCTAAGACTATTAATAATGGCGTAGCCATTTTTTTTCCGTTTTCAATGGTAAAGAATTTATCGCCAACATACTTATCGCTTACATTAAAAAATCTTCGTATTAATTTGGCACCTCTAGTGTCATTATAATCTTCATCATTATCATCATCACCAGCCGTCCAAGATTTAATTCCTGCATATACTAAAAACAAACCAAAAACAGTCATAATAATGTTGACATCATATGCAAATCCTTGAATACCAACTAAACTTAAAAGTTTATTTAAATAAGTAAGTTCAATTAAAAAAGCTCCAGAAAAGATAAAAATAGCCCTTAGAAATAATGCTCCAATAATTCCCCAAAATAAAACTTTGTGTTTATTTTGATTAGCAACATCAAAAAACTTAAATACTAATATAAAAACAAAAAGATTGTCAACGGATAGTGCTTTTTCAATCCAGTAAGCAGATTGAAATTCATAAAATTTTGTTGGACCTGCTAAGTAGTATACTAAACCGCTAAATAGCATAGATAAACTTATCCAAATTACAGACCAGCTTATTGCCTCTTTATTACCTATGACATGACTTTTTTTATTAAAAACACCTAAATCTAATAAAAGCATCACTATGATTACTACCGCAAAAGTGCCGATTATAAATGGATGTTCTGTGAAAATTGAATTTTGATTCATTTGGTTAATGATTAAATTTTATTGAATATATTTTTTAATGATGATAAAAGCAAAATAATTAGAAACGCTATTAAAACTGGAGTAAAAACACTCATCCAACCAACACTTCCAAAACTGAGCTTTACTACAAAAAGTATTATACTAAATAAAATTCCGAGGTTTATAATGATTGTTTTGAAGGCTGTTTTTTTGCTCTTTTTCTTGTACACAATTAGGGTTTATTAAAATTAACAGTTAATGAATTGATATCTCAACTCTTCTATTTTTTTCACGACCCGCTTCGGTGTCATTTGAGGCAATCGGATTATCAATTCCGTAACCATTAGCAGTAATTCTATTTTTTGAAATACCTTGTGATATTAAATGTCTTTTAAAAGTATTTGCTCTTGATTGCGATATTTGCTGGTTAGCGGCTAATATACCCTCACTACTCGCATAGCCATTTACAGCAATCGTAGCATTTGGGTTTTTCTCCAAAAATGTAACAATATCTTTAACTAATGAGTTATCAATACTACTAAATGAAGTTGATGCCTTGCCAAATGAAGCAGATACTTTATTATTCAAGTTTGTCTCAGAAACATTAGAAGTTGTATTTGCTCGTTTTACAGTAGATTCATTATTAGAGGAGCTAGATGTACTATTTGCTACAGTTTTGTTTTGACTTTCACTTACTTCTAATGAATTACTATTTTCAGATATTGATTCTGGAACTATATCGTTTGTATTTACTTCTGAAGCCTCGCTCTGGCCATTTGATGATTTTGAACTATCATTTGATTCAACTACCGAAGTTGAGGATGCATCCTTTATGATATCATCGCTAGTATTTGAGAAAGAATACCAAGCACCGCCACCGAGTAATAACACCCCTAATATAGCAAACGGCCAAGTTTTTGAGTTTTTATATTCTTTTTCATTCTTAAGTATTGGATCATCGTTTTTTGACAAATCAAATTTTGATGCTGAATTTGACTTTTGTGATGAATCTATTTTAGAAATAGATTCATCACTTTTATTTAAATTAAATGCCATAATTATCTGTTTTTTTATATTAAAATTAAGTGTACATATCTACTAATGTTTGCAAGCTACCAGTATGAGCTCTTCCCATCGCTTCAAATTCCCATGTATTATCTACTCGATATAGTCGTCCAAACTCTACGGCATCTTCGTCAGTAAACTTATCGTTCATTTCATATCTCAACATTTCTTCACCACCACTTTCATTTACAATTCGAATATAGCAATTGCTTACTTGGCCAAAATTTTGGTTTAGTGTTCTACGGTCTTTTTTATTGTCATGTGGAAATTTGCAAATGGTTGCGCATAAGATAATTTGCTCAACTTTGCTACTTACTTTAGTAAGGTCAATAAACATATCTTCATCATCATCACCATCACTTCTTGATCCATCAGGATCATCTATAGCGCCCATTATTGAAGAATCTTGGGTGATTGGTCGATAAAGACCTTTTTCGTCTTTGTCTTCTATTTTATTTCCCATTCGAACCTGTCCATAAAAAACAAAATAACTGTCTGATGGTATTTTGAATTGACTATCGATGGCAAAAGCCGAAACATCGAGGTCAAAATCTGGTCCGTTAGGTTCCTCATTTGGATCCCAACCCATTCCTATTTTGACAACTGTTAGGCCGGGTGCAGCTTTTGATAAAGAGAACCTTTCACCCTTATTTAAATTAAAACTTGAGCGATTTGCGTTTAATGTTTCTGACATAATTTCTTTGTGTTTAATTATTGATATAGTTCTATAAGTGTTCCTAACCCTCCTGAAAAGGCTTGCCCTAGTGCTTCAACATTCCATGAACCACCATTTCTAGAAATGGATGCAATTATAAGTGAGTCTTGACCGCTAAAATTTTCTTTTAATTCATATTGACATAAAATAGAATTATCAATACCATTTCTGATATTAATATAGGAATTTTCAACATTACCAAAATGATGCCCTCTTTCCTCAGATTCATTTATTGTAACAGCAAAATACAAGAACTCGATTCTACTGTCTAAACGAGATAGATCTATATTTACAGATTCATCATCGCCGTCACCTTCGCCATCTCTATTGTCTCCAAGGTGTTTAACAGCACTATCAGGGCTATTTAGATTATTGTAAAAAATAAAAAACTCGTCTTGAGGAATTTTCCCATTAGACCCTAACATAAATACAGAAACATCACAGTCAACTTTATGACCATTAATTGTAGCTTCATCCCAGCCAAGACCCGCTACAATTTTTTGAAGTCCTGGTTTTTCTTTTACCAATGAAATTGGTTTCTTTTTTTCTAGTGTAATTGCCATAATTATTTATTTAATTTTTATTTTTTGGTGGTAATGGAGGAATTTGTACTGGATTTTTATTCACTGTGTTTTTCTTCGTCACCTCAGGTAATTTGGGTTTTGTTACGGTTGCAATAATGTTTTCTTTTTTTGGAGGTAATTTTGGAGGTGTTTTAATGTTATATTTTTCATATTCAATTTTATGAGGCAAAGGATTATTCGGTATTTTTACTTTTTCTCCTTGATTTCCAACCTCACCGGTACTTTTGTTTTTATTAACTATGAAAATCGGTAACTGGGGCCTCCTTTCTCCATTGCTATCGGTTTTGGCGGTTATCACAAAGTGTGGTGTTACAGAAACTTTTCGCTTTGCCAAATAACCAGATTTTTCAATTTTAAAAAACACTAATTTCATAGTATCAATGCCACAAACCGTTTCAACTCCTTTTACAATTGGGTATTTTTTCAATAGTTTATTTGAAAAATAGGAGCTATTTATTTCTTCACTTCCTAATAATATAGTAGCGTTTTCAACTTCCATACTGTTGGACTTAAATATATCCTCAATGGCGGTATAAATAATACCATCATTAGTATAATATAATAGTCGATCGTTTAAATTTCTCTCGTTTATCCTAAACCAGTAAGCTTTTCCATCTGTAAGTATTGCATCTCCTTTAATAATCGGAGTTATACTTTCTAATAAATTAGCAGAATAAGGTAAAAGTGCCGCCGTCTCAATCTCTTTATTAATAGACAAATAGGAGTTTTGAGTTATAATATATTCGATAATCATATCTGCCAAAATCTTTACTCTAGGATCAGCTCCTTGACCTTCTAGTTTTGAAAATGCTGTTGGAGATTCGGAAATGTCTTTGTATAATTCAAGGTATAACGTATTATCAATTCCATTAAGCAACAAAACAGGGTTGTTCGCTCTAATTATACCCTTATCGCATAACACTTCAAATAGAGATTCATTATAATTAATCCGTTCAACATTATCATAACCTGCCTCTGAAAATAGGTTTTCAATTAACAATTTCTCTTTATCTTCTATATCTGTTTCAAAAAGAAATCGAAGAGGAAAATTTGGTCTATATGATTCAATTGAATCACTTTTGTATAAAACAGTATTAATAAAGTGAGATAAATATTGTTCTATACCGAAATAAAGTAATTGTTTAGCTAACTTTTGATGTCCATAAATAGTGAAATGTTTACTAGGGTTTTTAACAATTTCAAAGTAATTACCAAAAGCGTTAGGATCGTTTGAATAAAAAAGGTCTCTGGCAGGATTCCCGAAAATAAAATCATTTCCATTTACATAAAAATATAGTGGCACTTCATTTGAGCGGTTAATTACCAATGGTTCGTAAGCACTTCCTTCTGATTGATACCAGAATGAGACCATACGTTTTGATATTTTTACTAATACACAATAATTCATACTAGTTACTGCTTTTGAATACCTTTTAATAAATGTTTTTCAAAAAATTTCATACCTTCTAAAATGATAATTGGAGCCACATAATCAAATTTTTTCTGATCATTTTTATTTTTTTGCGCTTCAATATACTCGGGGTCTCCCTTAATATAGTTTTCGATATTCATATCCTCAAAACCTGCCTTGAAATCTAATGGTGACATTTTTAACTCAAACATCGAAGAAGAAACTTTATAGAATAAATCTGCAAAATCCATGAACCTAGGACAATGGTTTTTTCCCTGCGGAGGCAAACAAATAAATGAATCACCTAAAAACTCCATCATTTCAGGTGTTACAGAGTTGGATGATTCTACGTATTTAAATTCTCCACTAGGCGTAACCACGCAAAAGTTATCTTCTCCTAAAACCTCAATAGCATTTTTGTTTCTAGGGACAAGTAATTTTGTTTGGTTGGTAGGAATTGCTAGACCTTTTGATACTTCATATTTTACGTCCGCATTATTCTCCGCTTTGAGGCTATTAATATCAATTATTTTTAAAGGTGTAATAGATATTGGAGTTATAGTTTTCATTGCAATTTTTTGGCCGCCTATACCACGAACAAACATCTGTGTGTAGTAATCATTGGCTGCTGTTGGATTAACTGCACTAAACCAATCAAATATTCTTGCGCCTTTTCCTGCGAACGCTATTTTTATTTTTGGTGCCAAAGCCTTAACTGCAGCTGGTGCATCTTCTGATCTAACAATTTCAGTTCTTAGCTTGTGTGTTAATTGCCCAGCATAGTACATAATCAGTCCAGTAACATATAAATTAACGCTCATCATTTCTTTACACTCAGCAGCAATTAAACGGTAAAAATCATCAAAATCAGTAGCATCTAACCTATCAACAACTTGTTCGAAAAAATAGGGTGCCGTATTTTCATTAAATTTATTGTTCGGTGTATTTAATCCTTCGATTTTTATCTTCTTTCTTTCACACATCTTTAATAAAACCGATTTGAAATTTGGTGAAAATCTAGTTGCTTCAGAAACACGTTGCGCAGCAAAACGAATGGAATTTTGTTTTATCATTGCCTTGCCGCCATCCATTTGACATAATGCAGTAATATCAGTAGTACTTCCACCAATGTCAAAACAGAGAACTAATTCCCCAGGACCTAAAGAATATCCACCATTAGGTCTCACCAAGTAATTTGCGACAGCACAAGCCTCTGTTAGCGATTCTTCATCGGCTAATTCCTTAAAATCAAAGCGTATGGGGGCAGTCTCGATTATAATTTCAGGTAATTGTTTCCTGCTTTTACCAATAACTTCATCACCCCAACCAGAATTAGCAGATTCAGAATCAGGATTTCCCCAGCCACTTTCACTATCCGTTGTGTCCCAACCAGATTTATTCGTAGGGTATTCTGCTTGAGAATTTTCTGTAGTATCCCAAGAGCTTCCTGATGTATCCCCAAGATCTGCTAAATCTGAAGGAGGAAATATTTTTAAAACTTTCCCATTGCTTACAATTGGATTAACTTCCTTAAGAGAATCCCAAATTCCCTGGTACTCAGTTAATAATCCCTTTCCCATCGAGGAGGGATAAGACCATTTAAGTGTTTGAGGTTGATGACCTTCAATAAATAACTGAGCATATACGTGCAATAACAAAGAACTTAAATAGGCAGTTTTGTAACTCTTGTCAATGCTCTGGGTAGACCATTTCATATTGTAAACTATTTCCGCTTTTCCAACTCTGTTATAACTTAAAATGTATCTGTTATTAACCGCATTTTCAATAGGTAAGTTTTTTTCAAAACAAGGGAAACCTCCTTTTATAGCTTGGGAAGCCAATGAGTCGTTTGAAATATTATTGTCATTCACCATTCTTCTAGGATCGTGAACAGTTAAAACGGACTTAATTGAATTTGTAATTATTTCGTCATTTTGAAAAAAGAATATTTCATCTTCTACAGCTGGTCTTTCATCATTATTTTTTTCATCATTCGACAATAAGGAAATTCTTCTGTTTTTTAAGGTTAAGCTATCGCAAACTTTTTTATCTCTATCTGAGTAGTAAGCGATTGAAGAATTTGTACTTCCAAAGTCGACACCCAAATAAGCAGCAGCTAAGTCCATTTTTGGATTTTGCAGCATATTTAACGGCAGTGCGTTGTTATTACCAGTACTGTCATACCGAATTATTCCAAAGCCACAGTCAATCCCTGCATGAGCAAACTTTATCCCTTTAAATGGCTGCTTACTTTCATATATCTCATATTTATATGCATTGTCAGCAACTGCATTATTGGAAGCTATATGCAATTGGACATCACCGTATTTCTCTGGAATAACAGAAGCTTTGCCTTTATTGGCTAAATATATTGGCGTCCCTTTATCGTCCAATACAATTCTAAAGAAATCATCATTAACGTCACCAATAAAAGGAGTCGTTTGAAATTTCGCGTCATTGTGCGGAATTTCAGAATATAGAAAATATCTATTCCATTGTTTTGAGATAAAATTCGGCCACATTAAAATATCTTGGCCAATAATGGAATCGCGTGTTACATCATATACTACTTGTTTTGTTATTTCGTTTCCAGCTCGGGTAAACAATTTTAACATAACGATAAGTTTCTCGCCGTCTTTATCATTGGGATTATAAATGGCCGAAATTCGTGATTTTACATTTGAAGTTTCATCTAAGCCAACGAAAGCAGTCAAGTTTGCACCAAATACATTTAAAGCTAAAGGAGTTAATGGCAATGAAAAATAGGCGTAATTATTGGGGTGTCCCTTTGTTTCTGCTGCTAGTAAAAGAATTGGTTTGGTTTTTAAGAAATTTTTTGTTTCTACTCCGTCTTTTCCAAAATCAATTTGGGCAATTTCAGTTGAATCTGGCAATAATAGATCTTTAGGATCAAATGCGATACTTCCTTCTGAGCTTGCATCCGATATGATTCCTTCTGCGCCATATAATTCAGTAGAATAATTAAATAATGTGCTGAAAGGATAATTGAAAAGGGAACCTACTTCTGGAGGTGTTTGATTATCAAGCTTAGGATAACCCTTTGCTTGCTGGTAATTGACCATGTCCATTAACCAATTTTGTAGGCAGCCAGTAATGTTGCTATAATCGGGTTTAAGAAAATCTTCTAATTTATCGTAGTTTTTCCTGAACTTTTCAATGTTATTAAGCATATGCTTTGCATAGCCATATATTTTAAACAGTTCATCCGGTTTTAATTCTGATTGTAAAGGATCAATGAATTTTGAGTTATTGACATTGACGAACGGTAATCTTTCTTTAATTTTATATGAATTTGAGGTAAAAAGAAAACTATCAGGCGACGTAGCACCGATAACATGTCCGTTAAAAGAAATTACATCAATAAAAGGTATTTTTTCAGCGTTATTTGATAATGATTGGTCACACCACAATGGTTTTCTTTCAAAAAGAACATTTCCAAATGCACCAATTGGCTCGTAGATATTAGCAGTGTCTATAAGTTTTTTACCATCTGTGTATGCAAGATGGACCCTGTCAATCTGGAGGTCTTTATAGTTTAATGCTATACAACTTATAAGGCCTTTCCATTCGCTTATTAAAGATTTATAAAACAACATTAATCCTGCAACTTCGGCATCCTTATCAGAAATGTTGTCCAAAGCATTTCGGAATAAATTAGCCCTTGCAAAAACAGTAGGCATTCCTGAAACAATAGAACCAATATCTACTGACGTATTTCCCTCTCTATCAATTGCAATTTCAGGAATAGTAATGTTTTTAGTAAAAACTTCTATTTGAGGTATTTTGTCCCATACAAATTCAATTCCCTGAGGTTCTGTTTTGCTATTGACTTTTATTGCAAGTGCTTTTATCTTATTATCAGCCATAATGGTTAATTATTTAAATTGAAGTTTTGAGAATTACTAATTGCATTAAAAATATGAGCTAGAAATTTCTCCTTGGTAGTAGTTACTTTTTGTTTGTCCTCAGAACTTGATTTAATAAGTTTGCTGACAAAATTGTCATATCTGTCTCCAGAGATATTTTTAATCGACCTGTCATCTGACCAATGGTATTTTTTGTCCAGAAATATAGCACCAACATCAATTTTTTTAAGTTCCTGTTTTGAATCAGGAAATGACTTATTATCAAACATAAATGTCCCTGGTGCTACAGTTTTTCTTATTTGGTACATCCAACCTGGATGAAAGGTTTCATTTTCAAATTTATATGCAAAGTCTTTAAAATAGTTATTTATGTCTTTACAGTCATCGTTAGTAATTGAACTATACTCGGTAATCTCTTGATTTTCAAATTGTTTTATGAAGCCCATCAAACCAATATCTCCATCTGCAGCACCATTTTTAGCCAAACATATATGAGCTAAAGAAAAGAAGGCGCCTAAACGGTTCGCAAATTTTTCGCCAGAATTATTTAGGTTACCAACGAAATCATTGAAAGAAAAATTGAATGAGTTATTGTTGAATTCTACGGCTTTGAACAAATATTCTGCTTTTTCTCCATCAAATCCAGTTTCACGAGTGAAGAAATCATAAGCAGCACATGCGCATAAAAGTTCGGTAATATGACACAGGTTTTTTTGATTTGCACCACCTGTAATAGTTTGTCCAGAGTGACTGTCATCAACTTTTTTACTTTCAATTGGCCAACCAATATGATATAAAATTTTATAACTTTTTTGAACAGTCGGGTCACTTTGATAGAATTGAAGTGCCGCTTGGCTGTTTAATGGGAAAAAAGAAGAATCTGCAATAACACTATCAGCTTTAGTAGATTTTTGTTTTTCATCCGGTTTTTTGAAATTAAAATACTCTGTCAATAAAGTTGACCCGAATTTTGCTTTTGATAAATCAATTGTTGCAGTACCACCAGAACGTATGAATACAAAATCCTGTAAAGCCTTAGGAATCACCGGTATTGAAGATGCGCCAGTACCTCCAAATATAGAGCCGAAAATAAAAACACGTGCGTTTGGCCCTGCTTTTTCTAATTGAGAAATAAAATTATCAAGCTCTTTTTCTTGTGACTGCACCTGAACACCTTTGGCAAGATTACGTGCAGCCTCAACTATACCGTGATACATCAGCATCGATCCCAAATGCGTCTGTGCACGATAGCCATGTGCCAAACCGAATTCCTGAACGGAGCTATTGTCTAAAAACAAATCTGAGATAAGTTTATTTGATTTTTGTTGTTCGGGAGAACCTGTAGAAATTTTGGAGATGTTTTTATAATTCTCTCTGCCGACTGCTGAGTAGTTAGTATAGAATCTATGCAAATTTAATTTAGCCGAAAAAAAAGTGTTAGCATTTGGAGTTCCTCCATTTGTGTTTCCTGAAGTTTTAATTCGATTGTACAACTGAATTTGCTCTTCAACTTTTCCCTTATTACCATTTGTCTGATCAGTATCTAAAGTCAGCACTTCAATCTCTTGATTATCGAACATTCCAATCGCACTTAAATGTGTGAATGATTCCAAACAACGCATTCCTGTCCCACCAATTGCAATTACAAATAATTTATCCATTATAATTTATATTTTAAAAATTAAAACCAGTTTCCTACTTTACCATTTTTGAACATTTTACTTAATACAAAGCCCATTATAACGTAAACTGCAAAACCGATCCCGGTGCCTATGCTTAATGCGGTCATGTATTTATTGACAATCATAATATTTGCTTCTGGTTTGAAAACGAAATATCCAAGGAAAAATATTACGACCGGACACAGAATTGCAAGAATCCAAAACCACATTTTTCTTTGTTGTGGGTCTTTTGGATTACTACCACCTTCAAATTTGATGGTATTAGCAATGAATGCTGCAAGGAGTAAGAATACAAGCGATGTAATAAGTGAGATAATGTAAGCTGATGTTGATTCCATATTATTTTTTAGTTAGTAATTATTAAAGTGTTTTTATATAATAAGAGTAAATGACTTTATTAGATGGTTTAACTTTCTCGTCTAAAAGAGTGTTCTTTATGGATTCATAAAGAGCTAAATTTTGATTACCTTTTGAGGTTATAGATGACCATTTAAACATATCAAGTTTAGAATTTGAAATATTAGGGTTTGCATTATTGATAACTAAGTCAACTCTAATTAAACCTGTAGGATTAGATATGTTTTTTAAATTAAAATTTGAGTCGAAAGAAACCCCTAATTCTACTTTTTTCTTATTTGATTTTTTGGTATTTACAAATAATTCCTTGTTTAAAGAAAACACCTCAGCAAGTATTAAATTTGGGTTACTTTTATAGACCCAATCTTCTATCACTTTTCCTTTAGTGTCATAACATGAAAGAGCAATATTATCGATTTGACCGTCTTTAAATTTATCTTCGCCATTACTACCTTTTTCTAATTTTGGTTTGTGTTTTAACACTTCTTTGCATTTTGCAAAATGTTCAAAATCTTTTGAAACATCATAAACTTTAACTTCCAAATCTGCAATGGAATATGCATCTTCATCGCTTAAATCAATAAATAATTTTCTAAAAAAATCTTTAAATTGATTTTGTTCTTGATACACTTCTTTTAATTCATTGATTGTTGCCCAGTCTAAGCCAAATTGATAAAACTCGAAGTTATTGTTGTTTTGTAAACCGTTTACATAGGTATCTCTATTCAAGTCTAAAAGATTTTTTCCTTTTTCATCTTTACCAGAACTGTCATAGAAAATGCCGCCAGTCTTTTCCGCACCATATTCTTGATTTAGTTTAAAAGATTTATTTGACAGATCAAAATGCGGTAAAGAACCAAGCGAATTTTCAACTTTTGAAATCATTCCTGATTTCGAAGAATTACCACAATTAAAAACTGTAAAATACAAGTGCTTATCGATTCCGTTTTCTTTATAGTTTGAAACATAAAAACGTATTGTGTTTCCTTTAGAAAGCCATATGATAAAAGATTCTTTTAAATAAGGAATATCAAGAATTTCGGACCTACCTGAAGAAGCCGGATAATACTCTTCAAAATCAGTTACCAGCAAAGCATCATTGTTTTTGCTTACAATTTTTGAAACTGCTTCTTTTATTGGTGCATAAACACCATGATAAGAATTTTGATCCACAACCATTTTACCTACTAAATCGGGATTAGAATTTTCTAAAGGCTTAATTACATCATTATTTAACATAAAAACATCTAAATCTCCTGACAAGTTTCCATAAACTGCTTTTAGTAAATTACTATTTGTAGGATTGTTTTTAAAAGCTTGAAAAATTCCATTGGAAAAATCAATATACAGAGATGGATTCCCTGTTTTTGTATTGGCAAGATTTGGAAATGTTGCGTCCTGATAGGCTTCGACTCTTTTATTGAGACCTGTATCATAACTATCAAAATTCATAGCGCTGAATGGATCATCGTTTTTTTTATTACATCCCGTGCATCCTAAAAATAAAAGTGTCGATATTATTCCAATAGTTATAAAATAATGCTGTTTCATATTTATTATAATTTATTTTGTTAATGTTGTATCTGATGCCATTTCTTTAATAAAAGAATTTGCTTGTTGCATCATATCGTTTAAATCTGATTTTATATTATTTACTTCGGATTTTAATCGAATTGCTTGGTATTTACCAAGTAATTTATTTATTCGTGTTGATTCCTCATCAGACAACTCTGGTCTAATTTCCTTGTAATCAGCTTGTAAATTATTGTATAAGCTGTCTACTTCATTCCAATCCTTTTTTGTGAAATTTTTATAATTATGATTTGTCTCAATTATAAAAGTATCCAATTTTGATATGTATGCTTTTTTAGCATTAAAATTACATGACGATATCAACACAATTAAAAAAACTAAATAGTATTCTTTTCTATACATTTTTTTATCCTTTAAAATTCAACTCGCAAACTCTATTATACCAATAATTCCCCTTTTGATTATCAAACATAATCGGAGCATTCATTTCCTTTTTCATATAAGAAATATAATTATAAACAGTTCGTTCAGAGACACCTAGTTTATTAGCAAGATCTTTAGGATTCCCCGTACGTTCCATCATTAAAAATTCATGCAATTTTTTTATAATTCGTATATCCATTGTAATACAATTTTAAAACTTCCTACTGCAACGCAGCTTCAGTACTTGGTTTTTTATTAACAATTTTTCCTAAATGAATTAGTAATTAGTCATTGTGAATGTTAATTATTTGTCTAAAATATGATTATTGATTATTAATATTATTTTTTTAATATCTATTTAGCAAAACTATGTTTAATAAAAATCTGTTCTTTACGGTTTTCCACATTTTAGGAATAATAATTTTTATTTATATATTAAGGAGTACATCTTTGATTTAAAAACAGGAGGAGGATGTAATTGTAGAACGCTTGATAAACAAGTGTTTACATTGTGCATTAGTGTATACTGTTAATGAAGATCTATGGTTTTTTTGAAATTAAAAAAAAAAGAATATTTTTCATACTTCTCTTTTAATTTAGGTTTTAATAGCATCAATAAATTGATTTAAATAAAAATAAATGCGATTTCTAATTTATTAAAACGACTCGATTTCGCATCTTAAAATCCCAAAGTATCATTTGGAATTTAAGATGACTGGAAGTAATTATTTTAAAAAAAATAAATTTGTGATATTAGAAGAAATATCTAAGGATTGAATTTCAATACTTAAAATTATATCTCAAAACCATTCTGGTAAATCAGCAAGGTTTCCTTATTTCTAAATAGGAGTTTTTGATTGGAGTAGGTGGGTTGTTGCAATAACATTTTGTCATTAAATTGGATCAAATAGAACTGCAACTCTTCCAAATTGAAGTTTTCTATATTTAGTTGGTAGCTGCCCACAAAACCTATTGCTTGCTGTTCCACATAAATGCCGGGGCTGTATTCTTCTTGAATATTAATTTTATTCTTGTTGTATAGAGGAAAAAGCAACAAATCTTGATCTATGTTGGCGATGTGTAGTTTTTTGATTTTTTTACCGTCATACCAAATCTCTATTTGGTTTCTAGGGGAGTCCAATAAACCAGACCATTTTGTGCCTGGAAGGTGTTCAGTAGATGCAATAGCGGGTATTTTAAGGTAGTAATAGAAAAACGGGTCTAATAATGCTTTTGCTAACGGTAGTTTCATTTTGGCAGCCACTTTCAAGCATTCTTTTAAGTCATCGTCATTGCACTCGAACTTTTTTAGGGTCCAACTTTCGCCGTGAAAATTGATTTTGAGTTTAGGCATAGAGAATAATGGTTTAAGACCTATATGTAACTAATATTAGGAAATTGCAGAAACTATTTTTTTTGTAATTTATAAATATTATATTCTAATTACTATTTGTTCTTTTTTGCATTGCCCAAAAAAGAACCAATAAAGGCTAGCCCTGGACCGTACGCCGACCCGCTATTATCTCAATTATGAAATCCAACAAACTCTCCGCCGCCGCGGATCAAACAGTTTTTGTTTATACGACTTCTTCAAACATTTGACGCTCGACTGCGGAAGCTAAGGAAACTAGAAATTGGGAAATAATGAACATTTGTTTCGTGATTTATATGAAAACCAAACCTTAAATTAACGTTTTAAAATGGTTTAAGGAATAGGTAGATAGTTGCTGTAAAATACTTTTATAAAACCAAATGTAATAGTGCCGCTATTCTTTTAATTGACAAACCGCCATCAATGGTATAAAGCACTTTATTTGAAGAGTAAGTTCCATCACCTTGCCGGATTTTGATTCCGTCAATGGTATACAGGACTTTATTGGAGGAATAGATTCCGTCCCCTTGTCGGATTTTGTTACCATCGATAGTGTAGAGCACTTTATTGGAAGAATAAGTGCCGTCCCCTTGCCTGATTTTATTACCGTCAATTGTCAGCAACACTTTATTGGAGGAATAGACTCCATCTCCTTGTCTCACTTTATTCCCATCAAAAGTGTACAAAACAGTGTTAGATGAATAGGTTCCGTTACCCAATCGTACTTTTACTCCATCTATGGTGTATAACACTTTATTCGAAGAATAAGTTCCATCACCCAGACGTATTTTTGTTTGGGAATGAATTGCCATTATGGGCAAAAGAATTAATAGAAATAGGTACTTCATACAACCATTTATTTTAGAATGAGTTTAAAAGAGGAATGTTATTAATATAACAAATTTTAGGTATTCCTATTAAACATAACTCAATAGCTGAGGACCTCAAAAAAGGTTTTTGTTTCTTGTTCGAAAATTTCTACGGGAATTTGATGCGCTAGTTCTCTTTTTATACGAATGTCGTAATCAGTTGTTGAATTACTATATTGTGCCAAATAGTTTAAGTTGTCTTTTGCTTTGATAACTACATCCTGGGCACCTAAAACAATTCGCATAAATGAAGCATTGTTTACAGGAAGGGTTGCAGGAATAATTTGTTCGATATTACTGCGATAGGGCAGTGCCGGATTGTAAAGTAATGCACAAAGGCCTAGACTGTTCGCCAGGTGATATGCCGCAAAGCCCCCCATACTGCTTCCTATTATGACATTGATATCCTGATTGTGATATTCATCATATAAATTCTGAATCATATTGGGATTTGATTTATAATCTATGTCCGGAGCAATCACGTTGCCATAGGCTTCAAGAATGACTCTTTTTGGTTCGCTTAATTTGCTTTCGAGACCGTGTAGGTATAAGATGTTCATAGTTGTTTTTTAAATTTCAATATTGTGTGAGTTGTTTTCAACTCCTTCTAAATGGGATTTTTAATATTCTTCCATAGAACCCACTAGGTCCAGCCTATGGACATCACTTTCGTGAATTTTGGTAAAGATATGGTTATCTATATTGTGGGATAAGCTGTTCCATTTTTAAATTGTTGATTCTATTTCCCAATTCACTTCACCTAAATCTATTGTTCCATTCATTTCGACTTCAAGCCAGGAAGAAATTCCTCCTTCGACACATTTTAGGTTCAACCCGTAACCTGAAAAAGTTTCGTTATTGATATTTAACGTTGTTCCTTTTTGTAAATGATTCATCATTTTCGAATGCTGTTCGTCAGTTAATTCAATAGTTATCTTTTTCATATTTGGAGTAATTTGATTTTTAATAAAAGATCAGGAATCAAAAATAAACAAAGTGATCCGGTTAATTTTACGGCTTTCCTCATTGTTGTTTCTTGATCCATTTTTCCCAAAATGGATTAGTTTTTCTTTTTCAGCCTCAAAATACTTATGTTTTTATTCTAATGAAATGATGGTAATTTCTAGATTGTAATTTTTGTAGAACTCGGTTGATATTACAGCTGTTTTTTTTTATTTCTACAAAAGTAAATAGTCATTACGACAAACTATGGCGTGGTTAAATTAATTTTCATAATCCTTCGTTTTCTTTAGTATTGGAATATAATGGTAGGTCTATTAAAAATTGAATATTTCGACAACTGATATCGTGGTCTTGACTTCTGTTTTTTTGTCCTATTTAAAGTAAGTAGTTTGAATTCATAAATTGTAGAAATACTCAGCAATGTATTAGATAAGATGTAAACGGTGTATTAGGAATGTATTCGATTTTTTGACTATATTAGTCTAGATTTCACTATAGCCCATAAAAAAACCCCAACATAAGTTGGGGTTTTGTGACCTTGACTGGATTCAAACCAGTAACCTCTTGAGCCGTAATCAAGTGCGCTATTCAGTTGCGCCACAAGGCCATTGCGGGTGCAAAGATAGACATAATTTAGAGTTACGCAAGTATAAATATTAATAAAATTAAAAAAAAATGAAGATAGATAATTACATCCGTGATATTCAAGGTTTTCCAAAAGAAGGAATTTTGTATAAAGACATTACTCCTTTGTTAATTGACGCCAAAGCAAGCAAGGAATGTCTTAAAATATTAGTTTCGACACTACAAGATCGACAAATTGATAAGGTGGTAGGAGCGGAAAGTCGAGGCTTTTTGTTTGGGATGCTTTTGGCACAAGAATTAAATGTGGGTTTTGTTCCTGTCAGAAAGCCAAATAAACTACCATATGATACCATTTCGGCATCGTATGATTTAGAATATGGGTCGGATACTTTAGAAATTCATACTGATGCGATTCAAAAAGGCGATCGTGTACTTATTCATGATGACGTTTTAGCCACAGGAGGCACAGCTAAAGCAGTTTGTGAGTTAGTGGAAAGATTAGGCGGAATAATCGTTCAGTGCAATTTCCTGATAGAACTCAGTTTTTTGAACGGAAGACAGAAATTAGGGGAAAATGAAATTTTTGCAGCAGTGACGTATTAATCAATAGCTCTTGTAGTTACATAATATCTGTAACCAATGATTGCCATTTGCCATTTTTTGGCTTTGGCCAAATCCAATCGTTTTTTAGTAAAACTAGGAAAGATGATCTTGTTGATTTGGGCTAAAATTTTGAACATAAGGTTGTTATTTTTGACAAAGATATAAAAAAAAGACGGTCTTGATTAGAGACCGTCTTTAATGATATGATTTGGAGAATAAAAATTATTTTGTTGTAATTTCAATTATACCGTTAAAAGCTTTTTCTCCATATTTTTGTAACGCTCTTTCTTTTAATTCTTTTGGAAAATTTGTTACTTTACTAACACCAACATTAACTATTTCATTTGGGTCTAATTTATCAAGAGTTTTTACATCACTTATCTTTCCATTAATTATGATGACAGCTTTCTTGTAATCTACATTTTTATCTTGTTGAATCCTTTTGATATTGTCGTTTGAGTCTGATACCCCAAATCCTATTGCCCAACCATCATTTTTTTTGGTCTCGATCTGATCTTCGGCTTCTTTTTTAGTAGTGATTTTAATTATGTCACGACCTGCAGTAGATTTATTTACATCCATTCGCTCAATCAAGGTTGGATCAATTTTCTCGATTTCTTCTTTATTTACTTTTTTTCCATCGATAAAATAAGCTTCGCCTTCAGGAACTCCAATTATTTCTCTTTTTACAATTTTAATTGTGTTTGTGGTTTTTGAAACTTTATTACCATTAAGATTGGTTGGGTCTGTTTTTTCTAAGTTTAATTGGGTAGCATTGTGGTTCTGCCCAAAAAGCATCACTTTGTTGTCATCTGGGACTTCACTTATTTGATTATTTATCCAAACTTTACTTTCATTAGTTTGACCAGTATTTTGTTTTTTAACAGGAATCATAGATTTGTCATTTGTTTTATTGTTAGGCTTTCCCGTAACTATTTCCACAACTCCATTTTTTCCTTCTGAACCATATTTTACAATAGCTTCTTCTGGGTCTAAAATGTTGAATGATATAATTTCCTCTTCAAGAGGTATTTTAGTGCTGTTATTATCACTTTGTTTAACACCGTTAATAATCATTAAATAATCACGACCGTTTTTTCTGAAATTATTTACTCTCCAAAAATTAGATTCTTTTTTTATATCTAAATTAGAATCCTCAAGGTTTGAATTGCTTACTGATTTCTCATCTGTAACTGTACTAAAACCAAAGTTTAGTTTATTGTCATTTTTCTTTTCGGCAAAGATGGTAAAGGGTTTAATAGCTTTATCACCTGAAATGTAATACTCTTTTTTCGCCCCTTTTTCATCTTTTAATTCTACTTTAATTCCTGTAATTTCATTTTTTTTATTGATTTTAATTTTCGAAAAATACATATCGATATTGTATTCGTTTTTAAAAAAATCTTTTTCATTATTTAATTCTTTCTCTGTCGAACTTGAAGTAACGTGAAGTTCTACCTTAAATGCATCATATGGTTTACTTTCTTGGCTGTTTATAGTACCTGTTTTTTCCTGCGCAACTACCTCGATTTGAAATAACATTATAAATACCACTAATGCTGGAACTACCAATGTATACTTCCAATAATTCCTTTTTTTCGACTGATTTTTGTTTAACATAACGATTCGTTTTTTGATTAATGATTGATAAAAATGATTGGTAATGGCAACACAATTCTCTTGTGTTGTTATTTTTAAAAGCGTAATTTGGTAGGCTTTCTTGTCTGTTGTATTTTTGGTGGCTTCGCTATCAGCTATAAATTCCAAATTTTGGAGGATGGCTTTTTTATGTAACCAAATAATTGGATTGAACCAAAAAAGTATACAAAACACTCTAGAAATAAGCACATCAACGGTATGATTTTGCTCGCTATGAATTTTTTCATGCTCTAAAATATTTTCTAACTCGGCTGGACTATATAAAGTTGAATTGTATACAATTGTATTAAAAAACGAAAAAGGAGCTAGATTTTCTTTGGTGTCAACAAGCTTAAAATCAGCTTGACGTTGAATTAATTTTCCCTTTAATAGCTTTTTTAAGCTATAAAAATCATACAGAAACTTAGCCAGTAAAACTAGAATCCCAAGACCATAAACCAATACCAAAATAAGGGGTAAATAATCTACAAATGTTTTTTCCTCCACATAATGAGTAACAGGAATTGTTGACCAATCCATAGTTGAAACCACCGGTTCTACCCAAATCACTTTGGTGTAAACAATCAAAGGTAAAATCACCGAAGTGAATAATCCAACCAATAGAAACCAACGGTTACTGGTGAAAAAGGTTTCTTTTCTCAACATAAAAAAGTAGCTTATAAAAAACAAAGCCAGCAATCCACTGGATTTAACGAGGTATATAAATAGCGTCTCCATAACTATTCCTTTTTTTCAATCATTGCTAAAATTTCCCGTAATTCCTCCGCAGATATCTTTTCCTCCTTGGCAAAAAAGGAAACCATATTTTTATACGAACTGTTGAAATAATTGTCAATTGCCGTATTCATAAACCGTTTTCTATAGTCTTCAATACTCACAATAGGGAAGTATTGATGCGTTTTTCCATACGCATTATAGGAAACATATCCCTTTTCTTCCAGATTCCTAATAATGGTTGATAAAGTGTTGTAGTGCGGTTGGTCTTCAGTGATTTCCGCCATAACTTCTTTTACAAAAGCTTTTTTTAGCTTCCATAAAATGTGCATGATTTCTTCTTCTTTGTTGGTTAACTTTTGCATAGTTTGCTATTTATTTGGGCGTTTCCCTACGGGTCAGGCTTTCGGCTTTATCTCATAGTCCCTAAATGTCGGGACTTTGAGGATATCGCCTTAATCCTTAACGCAAACCAAACTTACAACTATATTTATAGTTACACAACTAAAACTGTAGTTTTTAAACTATTTTTATAGTTTAAACCTTTTTGGAAGTATAAAAATTCTTTTTTTTGAAATGTTTTAGAAAAGAAAAAGTAATGGGAATATAGAATAATAGGGGAGTTTATACCGGTTTACTTTCCAGTTTCAATAACTTTTGTAACCAGATACAACAGCCTGCGGCCGCGACTCCAAAGCTTCCCATCACAAACCAGTTAGTTTGATACCCAAAATAACCAATGACTTCCATTCCCATTTTTGAACTCACAATGTGCGCCAAACTAAAACTCATTGTGTATAAAGCCATATAGCGTCCTTCGTGTCCTTTTGGAGCTCTTCCCATGGCAAAAGTATTCGAAAAAGGAAAGGCGAAAATTTCACCAATCGATATTATTATCATACTAATAACCAAAATCCCTGCCCATACATTGATCAGTAAAGAATAAAAACTGGCAGCCATTAATAGGGAACCCCAAAGAATGATTTTTAGTTTTTGCACTTTTTTGCGTTCAAAATAACTAACAATGGGCATTTCCAAAGCGAATATTAACAAACCGTTTAGGGTCATTAATAAACCCGTTTGAAATTCAGTCAAGCCAAACATTTCGTGATGATATAAAGGTAAAGCTGTAAATAGCTGGAAGAAAATCATTGCCGTGACAAAACTCACAAACAAGAAAATCCAAAATATTTTGTCTTTAAATACGGATGCTACTTCTAGTATACTAATATGTGGATCTTGATGCGAAGCTTTTTTCTTTTCCTTAACCAATAAAGCAAAAATTAATATGGCGATTATACAAGAGGTACCGTCAACCCAAAACAATCCTTTGTAACCCACACCCATAATAATTAATCCTCCCAAGGCTGGGCCGGCAGCAAAACCAAGATTTACCGCTAGTCTTACTAATGTTAGCGATCGGGTTCTGTTTTCCGGTTTGGCATATGCACCAAGGGAAACAAACATCGCTGGTCGAAACATATCGGCAAGTGTCATAATGCTAAACATTCCGAAGCATAAACCCCAAAAAGAAGTGATGTATTGAAGGATGAAAAAGAAAACCCCACTGCTGAACAAACTAAAAACCATTACCTTATAAAAACCTATTTTGTCAGATAGTTTTCCGCCTAACCAGGAGCCTAACATAGATCCAGAACCAAATGCCACCATAATCCAACCCACTTCGCCATAAGTAAATTGCAAATCCTCCTTTAAATATTTGGACAAAAAAGGCAATACCATCGTTCCCGCTCTGTTGATAAACGTGATGAGTGTAAGAATCCAAATCTCTCTCGAAAATCCTTTGAAATTATTAATATAGCGTTGAAAAGCGGTTTTGAGCATTATAAATGGGTTCTATTTTGCAAAGGTAGAAAACTTTGTAACTTCCAGGCTTTGTGCCTTTGTAACTTTTAAACTATTTTTGCAGAAACCTATCAGTATGAAAACCATTTTTAATATAATACTTCTTCTTGTTTCCTTTTTTGGCTTAAGCCAAGAAAAATTTGATGCCCTTGCTGCTGAAAAATACCAGAATCATTTAAACTCGGAATATGCGGATGTAAAAACGAGTCCTTTAACTCCGGAAGATTTGGCAACATTCAAAACGTTAGATTTCTATCCAATTAATGAAAAGTATTTTGTGGTCGCTAAATTTGTAAGAACTGATAAAGAGAAACCATTTGAAATGCCAACTTCGACGGATAGAAAACCTATGTATATTAAATACGGGGAAGTTTATTTTGAAATTGATGGGATAGCGTCTAAACTAAACGTGTATAGAAGTATTGACTTATCAAAGAGAAAAGAATATGAGTCGGATTTATTTTTGCCTTTTTTCGATTTATCTTCAGGAAAGGAAAGTTACATTGGAGGGAAATACATTGATTTAAAAATCCCAGAAGGAAATACCATTGCGATCGATTTTAATACATCATACAATCCTTATTGCGCCTATAGCCATAGATATTCTTGTCCTAAAGTGCCAATGGAAAACGATTTAAATATCGATATTAAAGCTGGTGTTAAAAAATTTCATGACTAATGCAATTCTTTAATTGTCATACACATCAACATACGAATAGGGAAGACGTATTAGAATTAGTCAATCAATATCCTCAGGAATTTGATGCTGCCATTCCGTTTTATTCCATTGGAATCCATCCTTGGCACATAGTAAAAGAGCGTTTAGAATCTGATTTGCTTATTATCGAAAGTAAATTAAAAGAGGATAACTGCATGGCTGTTGGGGAGTGCGGTTTAGACAAACGTATTGAAATCCCAATGGAGTTGCAACAGCAGGTTTTTGAAAAACAATTGGCATTAGCCCAGCAATACAATAAACCTGTGGTTATTCATTGTGTGGCTGCTTTTCAGGAAGTGATAGCCATTAAAAAGCAAATGAATATTTCAGTTCCAATGATTATTCACGGCTATTCGAAAAGCTTACAGCAAGCCCAACAATTGATAGATAATGGATTTTATCTTTCTTTTGGAAAATATTTACTGCGGAATCCAGATTTAGAAACCGTTTTTAAAAGCATTCCCGATAATCGTTTTTTCTTGGAAACTGATACTATCGAAGAAACAATAAAAGATGTGTACACATTGGCGGCAATGTATAAACATTGGAGTATTGAAAGATTGCAAAAACAAATAAACAGGAATTACGAAGACGTTTTCAAAAAATAATAGTTTTGAAAATTGAATAATGATTAACTAATGTTGGAATAAGTAGAACATTAAATTTTAAACAAAATAAAATGGCAGAATGGACAGAGAGAGCGGAGCTTTTATTTAAAGCCGAGGGTTTACAAAAATTGCAAAATGCTAATGTATTGGTTGTTGGTTTGGGAGGAGTTGGTTCTTTTGCAGCTGAATTTTTAGCCAGAGCGGGAGTAGGAACAATGACCATCGTTGACGGAGACACGGTAGATATTACAAATATAAACAGACAATTACCTGCTTTACATTCGACAGTAGGCCAACCCAAAGTTGCCGTTGTAGGAGATCGATTAATGGATATCAATCCGGAATTGAAACTGACTCGTATCCAAGAATTTCTTTCTCCAGAGCGTGCTTTTGAAGTGGTTTCTGAAGAATTTGATTATGTGCTGGACTGTATCGACAGTGTTACACCAAAATTGAATTTGATTATTGCTGCCAAAAGGAAAAGAGTCAAAATCATTTCGAGTATGGGTGCCGGTGGAAAAATGGAAGCTTCTAAAGTTAAAGTTGCTGATATCAACAATACAGTGAATTGTTACTTTGCAAAAACAATCAGAAGAAGATTGAAGGAACATAAAATCGATAAGTTGAAAGTTGTTTTTTCTTCAGAGATTCAGGATGATAGCAGTTTAAAAATGACTGATGGTTCGAATTATAAAAAATCATTTTACGGTACAAACAGTTATATGCCAGGATTATTTGGATTGTACGCTGCGGAAACCGTGATCAGATACCTATTAAAGAAAGAATAAGAATTCAGAATAAGAATTTCAATAACAATAAACTATAGTCCTTGAGACTAGAAATTAAACAATAAAATGAAACAGACAGTAATTTTCGATATGGACGGGGTAATAGTAGATACGGAACCAGTACACCGTTTTGCCTATTTTCAACATTTTGACGAGTTGGATATCGTAATAACCGAACAAATGTTTACTTCCTTTACGGGAAACTCAACTCGGAATGTATTTCAAAGAGTGAAGGAGATGTTTAATTTAGATCACGAAGTTGAGGATTTAATTCAAAGAAAAAGAGCCATTTTTAATGATGCTTTCGATTATAAGGAAGATCTGGAATTACTGGAAGGAGTTGAAAATTTAATCAAGGATTTGCATCATAATAATGTTCAGATGATACTGGCTTCTTCGGCTTCAAAAGTAACAATAGAACGCGTTTTCAAACGTTTTGGTTTACACCAATATTTTACTCATATAGTAAGTGGAGAAGATTTTCCTAAATCTAAACCACACCCAGCCATTTTTGAACACGCAGCTTCCTTATCAATTGCTCCAAAGGAAAGTTGTATTGTGATTGAAGACAGCACTAATGGTGTGAAAGCGGCAAAGGCAGCAGGAATCTATTGTGTGGGTTATAATAGCGTGCATTCAAAGTTGCAAGATTTATCAGAAGCGGATGTTGTCGTTAATCATTTTAACGAACTTAATTTTGACAAAGTTTCTAAACTCTAATATTATAGGGCTATATTCTATAATAAACAGCATTTAATTTTAACCATATAAGAAATATAAGGTCACTTAAGCAGGATGTATAAAACAATACCTTATGCTAATCAAGGGTTGAAAGTCTTTAATTTGTGCCGCTAGGCACTTATTATCGGTAGTAATTAGTTTCAAAATTTATTAACGTGCCGTAGGTACGCAACAAAATGATAGGAGTTGCGTACCTACGGCACGCTAAATTCGTTTCAATTGATGTTTTCTACCAATACTTAGTGCCTAACGGCACATTCGAACTCTTGATTCTCATAACTTTTAGGTTCTTATATTTCTTAAATGGTAAACCTTTTCATCCGATCCAGACACTTCGGAAGTCGGGATTTTTTTATCTGTTTTAAGGAAAATATAAGTTTAAAATGCGTTTTATATTAAGAAAAAATTAACATTTCCAATTGTTTGAATTTGTAAATTTGGAAAAACTAAATAAAAAATTATGAAAAAAATACTTATTGTATTAGCGATCATTATTGTACAATTTACAATTGAAGCCCAAGTAAAAACACCTCAGGGTAGTCCTAAGAGTACTTTAAACCAAATTGTTGGTTTGACAGATGTTGAAGTAGTTTATTCTCGTCCTTCTGCTAGAGGTAGAGCCGTATTTGGAAACTTGGTTCCTTTTGGAAAAGTTTGGAGATCGGGTGCAAACGAAAACACTACTGTATCTTTTAGCGATGATGTTATAATCGATGGGAAAACATTAAAAAAAGGGAAATACGCTTTATATACTATTCCAAATATTCAGAGTTGGGAAATTATCTTTTATAAAACGACAGACAATTGGGGAAATCCAGCGGAATGGAATGAAGCTAATGTAGCTTTAAGAGCTAAAGTAAAAGAAGAGTCTTTATCTAAACTTGCTGAAACGTTTACTATAGGGATTAGTGGATTAGATAATAATTTTGCATTCTTGGAAATGTACTGGGAGAATTCTTATGTTGCTTTAAAATTTGAAGTTCCAACACAAAAAAACACTCTTGCAAGTATAGAAAAAGCCTTGGCAGGTCCATCTGCAGGAGATTACTTTTCTTCGGCTCAATATTTATACCAGTCAAATGGTGATATTACAACTGCTAGAATGTATGTTGATAAAGCTTTAGAATTAAGCAAAGAAAAACCTTTTTGGTATAACCGTTTAAAATCTTTGATTCAAGCAAAACAAGGAGATAAAAAAGGAGCAATCGAAACAGCTAAGATTTCACTTGCTGCTGCTGAAATAGCTAAAAACGAGGATTACGTAAAAATGAATAAAGACAGCATATCTGAATGGTCTAAAAACTAATTTACAGTATTCGTATATATAGAAAAACCGTCTTGTTGTTAAACAAGACGGTTTTTTTTATGCTTATATTATTTATTTTTCTTTTCTAAAGATGGTCCATTGCATAAACGAAGAAAGGACAATTGTAAGCATAGCTCCTATAAAGTTAAGCCATAAATAACCCAATTTTTCTTCTCCGCTTGGGTGAATGTAAATAGCAAAGTAGTATATAATAAAAATGGTGATTTGGCTAATAACCGCACTTGAAAAAATAGCTTTGGCTTTTACATATTTTATATAAAAACCTACAAGGAAGATCCCCAATACGGTTCCATAGAAGATAGAGCCTATAATGTTGACCAACTGAATCAAATTTTCAAACAAGGTTCCGATACAGGCAAAAAGAATAGCCACTATACCCCAAAACAAGGTAAAGAATTTTGTAGCATTCAGATAATGTTTTTCTGATTTTACCGTCTTTAAATTTCTTTTGTAAATATCTATAGCCGTTGTTGATGCCAGAGCGTTTAATCCTGAAGCGGTTGAAGACATCGCTGCAGACATAATTACGGCAAGCAACAAGCCAATAAGTCCTTTAGGCAGGTAATTTAGAATAAAATGAAAAAAGACATAATCTTTATCATTAGTTTCACTGGAACTGTCGGCTTTAAGAATAATTTCTTTTGCTCGGTCTCGTAAATCTTTTTCTTTTGCTGAAATGGCAACTAATTCTTTTCTCAATATAGGATTATCATAATCCTGATTTAGTTGGTCGATATACAATAGATTAACCACTTTTTTATCCTCGGAAAGCGTTTCTAATTTTTTTTCCAATACGTGGTATTCCTCTTTGTATTCGGATTTTTCAATTGTTATTTTATTGTTTGGATTAAAATTTAATGGAACAGGATTGAATTGAAAAAAAACAAAAACCATTACCCCAGTCAATAAAATAAAGAATTGCATTGGCACTTTTAAAAGTCCGTTCATTATTAATCCCATCTGACTTTCACGCACAGATTTTCCTGATAAATAACGACCTACTTGTGATTGGTCTGTCCCAAAATAGGCTAGCGCCAAGAAGAAACCACCAGTGATTCCACTCCAAAAAGTATATTTTTCCTCTGGATCTGTTGAGAAATTTAGAATGTCCATCTTATCATTTGCACCAGCAATATGAATCGCATTGCTGAAAGTCATATCATTTGGTAAAAAGTGTAAAATAAGAAAGAATGTAATGAACATACCAGACATAATTACAAACGTCTGTTGTTTTTGGGTAACATTCACCGCTTTTGTACCACCTGAAAAAGTGTAGATTATTACTAAAGCCCCAATAACAATATTCATGTAAGTAAGATTCCAACCTAATATCGCCGATAATATTATCGCTGGCGCATATATGGTTAATCCTGTCCCTAATCCTCTTTGAAATAAGAAAAGGATAGCAGCAAGCGAACGTGTTTTTACATCAAATCGTTGCTCGAGATATTCATAAGCGGTGTAAACTTTGAATTTATGATAAATAGGTATAAATGTTAAACAAATTACAACCATAGCAATGGGTAAACCAAAGTAGAATTGTACAAACCCCATTCCGTCATGATAGGCCTGACCGGGAGTTGATAAAAAGGTTATCGCACTGGCTTGAGTAGCCATAACAGAAAGTCCCACTGTATACCATGGTGTTTCGTTTCCTCCAAGAATAAAATCTTCTACATTTTTACTTCCTTTAGTTTTCCAAGATCCGTATATTACAATAAATAATAAGGTTCCAATAAGTACAATCCAATCGAATAGTTGCATGTTTTTAAGAGTATAATTTCATTATTAGGTAAAAGATGGATATGTATATCGCATTGGCTATTAGCACCCAACTATAGCTTTTTTTCCAGTTTTTATTTTTTGGTTCCTTCATATTCGTATTTATTATTGTTTTATCTTTTGAGGTGGAAGATTTACATCAGATTTTAAGGAGATTATATTTGATAACAATCGATATGCTCCTGAAACGCCCTCTGGTAATTCTCTAAAAAAACTTAAACCTGTATAGATGTAATGTCCTTTACCATAGCGAGCAATTAACAAAGCGCCATTTGTAGGGTCTTCCCCTTTATCGTTTGAAGATAAAATAGGAGTGAAAGCCTTGTCAAATTCGTTTGGATAGTACAACCCTTGTTCTTGTTTCCATCCTTCAAAATCTTTTGTCGTGATTTTATTAGGGTAATTTAAAACGGGATGATTTGGAGCTAAAAACCGCATTTCGGCATTTTCTTCAGTTACTCTATCTCTAGAAATTTTTAAAGGATAAGGAGCTATATTGGCGGGTACATTCTCATCTAGAGTATTGTATTGCACCATCATAGTTTTTCCTTCTTTTACAAAATCAAATAGAATAGCTTGTTTGTTAGCTAATTCCTGAACAGTATTATAGGCACGAATTCCAGTAATTACTACATCTAATGATTCTAGTTTTTCTGGTGTAATATCCTCCGCATTCAGTAAGGTTACACTATAGCCCATTCGAGTTAAGCTTTCAGGGACTTCATCACCTGCACCCATAATATAACCTATTTTTTGACCGTTAGTTTTTAAATCCAGTTTGATGAATTTAGCTTCGGCTGGTTTTAGTACCTGCTGCTTTGTGATGTGATCGTAATTAATTACGGTTTGTTCTCTATCATATCTTTTACCATCAATTATAGCTATACTTTTAGCGGTAACTTCAGAAGGATATTTAGGAGCGATAACTTCAAAATACACAGTTTTTTCTGCCTTGTTTTTTTCTATTTCAAACGGAATTTGTTTTGGAAATACTTTCCAGTCTTCAGGTAGTTCAAGCTGTAAATTTCCCTTAATGTTATCTTTACCAGCTTTAATATTTACTGCAATGTATTTTTCTTTTCCATTGTTAAAAAGGGATATTTTATCAATAATTGTAGTGGTTACTTCAGGAACAATATCAAGATAATTATAAATTTCCCCTTTTACATGATCATTAAATTTATAGACCACAGTGCGTTCAAAAGGAATTTCAACTCCATCAATTAAAATATTGAAAACCACTTTTACTTCTCGGATAATATCAGGTTTTCCAATGTTTTTTTGATCATTAACCGTATACATTCCTTCATCTCCTTTTTCTTTTAAATAGTAGGGTTGGGTGTAAGCGATGTTAGAATCTAATTGCAATTCAAGGTTTATATTATTTAAAATATTTTTTTTAAGCTCCGTCTTTACAACTGTTTTTTTATTTTCAGGCAAAGTCGTCATACTCATCAATTGCATTGGGGTAGCACTTCGATTAATTGCCTCAATTTTTAGTTTGACAAGGCTTCCCTGTGTAACTTCCTGGTCTTTTGAAACAGCTTCGAGATAGAGTCCGGAACAAGCGGCAATTGTATTTTTTATTTCATCAGATTTTAATGTTTTCCAATTATTGTCTTCTAATGATTGTATCATAGTGTAGGCTTTCGCCAAAGCAGGAATACTGGCAGATGGATTAGAGAAATCAAATTGAGACGCTATAACTGTTAATAATTCTCCAATAGATTTTCCGCCTTTTACTCGGTTCCAACTTGTATCTATCCCCTCAAAAAGATTTGTTTTGTCTATTAATCGTTCTCCATTGATGAATTCTAAATATTCAGTTTCTTCACCACGACTTCCTGTACTTCCAAAACCTTGTGACTGATGACGACTTCTACTCAATGCTGCAATTTCCTGATTTGATTTTCCAGTTGAAGAATAATATACGCCTGTTTGTAATGAAACTAAATTTGTCTTGTCAGCAGCATCAAATTTTTCTTTCCCTCCATAAAACCACCAAGAAGTATTGAAAAATTGGCGTTTGGGTTGCCAAGTTTTTACAAGTTTTAGTTGTTCAGGATAAACAGTTGGATTATTAGCTAAATCAAAACTTTCCACACTCAACATTGCCGAGGCAGTATGATGTCCGTGAGTAGTTCCCGGAGAGCGATGATCAAAACGATTTATGATTACATCTGGTTGAAATTTTCTGATTGCCCAAACGATATCGGACAAAACCTTTTCTTTATCCCAAATTTGTAATGTTTCTGCCGGATTTTTAGAATATCCAAAATCATTGGCACGAGAAAATAGCTGTTCTCCACCGTCAATTTTTCGGGCTTCAATAAGTTCTTGTGTTCTAATTACTCCTAATAATTCTCTTAATTGTGGTCCTATTAAATTTTGCCCACCATCACCGCGAGTTAGAGATAAATAAGCTGTTCGAGCATTTTTTTCATTCGATAAATACGAAATCAGCCGCGTATTCTCATCATCAGGGTGCGCAGCAATATAAAGTACAGATCCCAGAAAATTAAGCTTCTGGATTTGGTTGTATATTTCTACTGAATTCGGTTTTTTAGGCTGTTGTGCTTGTAGTATTTGAAAAGAAAAAAAGAGAAAAAGAAATATGTAGTAATACTGTTTTTGCATTTTTTTTAAATTTAATTTGCAATGAGTTCAAATGTAGTAATAAAATCAATTTTGAAGATGTTTTTTATTTCTTTTATAAAAATGATAAATTGAATAAACGCAAAAAGAGGGAGCTAAATTTAGCTCCCTCTCTTCATCTTGAATGTTTTTTAGAAATCAAGTTAGATTAATCTCTATCTTTTCTATTCCCTTTATGGTTTTTATGATCACGGTTTTCATATCGTTTATTGTTTTTATAATGATTTTGTTTTCCGTGTTTGTCATTATGCCTGTAATTATCATGTTGTCTGTAATTACCATTTCTATTACCATAGGTTCTTTGATGGTTTCCTTTGTATCCTTTGTAGTATTTAGATTTATGATTTTTAAAATGGGAATACGGTCTATGTCCGTGGTAATCATTTAAAACTACTTTATACCCATTGTGCAAATTGTAATTTCTATATTGTCTTGGTAAATTTCTGGATCTGATCCATCTTCCATTACCAAAATAAATAAATTGCGTTGCTCTAATATCATAATAGGCTTCTATATCTGGTAGGTAATAATAATCTACTTCAGCATAACCTACGGGTCCCCATAAAGGAGGTGTGCCTATATTTACATTTACGGAGACTTGTGACTGAATCGAACTCGATACGAGTAGTATTATTCCAATGGCGATTAATTTTAATTTTTTCATCTTTATTATTTATTGTGGGTTATATAAATATTGTTTCAAACAATACTTCTGTGCTAAAACCAACAACTGTGCCACGATGCGTTTATTGCTATTCTATTGGGGTTTATTCAAAAAAAAAGAAACGCAGTTTGCGTTTCTTTTTTAGTTTGATCGAAATAAAAATTAATGTTTTTTATTTCCTTTCCCCTTGTTTTCATTTCCTTTTTTATTGTTGCTATTATTGCGGTTGTCATGTTTGTTACCAATTGTTCTTTGTGGTTTCCCTTTATACCCTTTATAATATTTGGTTTTATGATTTTTATAATGAATATATGGGCTATTTCCACGATAGTCAGTCAGCACAACTTTATAACCACTGTATAAATCATAGTTTCGATACTGTCTAGGCAAGTATCTTGATCTAATCCATCTACCATTTCCAAAATAAATAAATTGGGAGGCTCGTATGTCATAATAGGACTGAACATCTGGGAGGTAATAATAGTCTACTTCAGCATAACCAGCAGGACCCCATAATGGAGGAGAGCCTATATTTACACTTACTGAAACTTGTGCGTGAATGGAACCAGTCACAAACAGGACTATTCCTAAAGCAATTAATTTTAATGTTTTCATCTTTCTCTTTTTTAACTTGTTATGTAAGTAGTAACATAGTCAGTACTTTAGAGTTAAAGCCAACAACTGTGCCAAGATTAGTGTTTAAATATATAGATTGGTCTATAAAAAAAAGCTGTCTAAATATTATTTCAGACAGCTTTTTAATTATTTGTATAAAGAATTATACTAAAAGAATCAATAAAAGGATAATGATAATTATAGCTCCTATAGAAAGATACAATCCATTTCCTGACGATCTTAAATTAGTTTTAATCTCTTTTACTTCTTTACGAAGTTCTTTTTTTTCAACTCTGGTTAATGAAGATTTATCAATTTCTTTAATCTCTTCTAGACGGTCAAGCATTTTTTGAACTTCAGCAGGAACTTCTTTTGGATTTGTTTTTTCAGCTGCTAGAGCTGTGGAAGGAAGGAAACTTAATGACAACATCATTATCATTAAATAAAAGGATAGTTTTTTCATCTTTAATTGGTTTTAAATTAATGTCGTAACTAGTATAAAGATAATAAAAAATTAAGAAAAATACTGTAAAATAATTTGATTATCAGTAGATTAAGTTTATTTATAGGAAAGGGTACGAGGTTTAGCCAATTCAAATCCATGTAATCCATAATCTGAAGTTTCAAATGAATTAATTCTAAATACATTATCTCCATTAGATGGAGTACTTGGATAATAAGCGATAGATAGCTGAAAAGAACTGAATACTAAGTAATCGTTGTTAATTATTAGTCCAATACCAATTTTAGAATACGGTTTATTCTTAATGGAATTTTGTATGCCGGATAACATCGCAATCGAATAATTGAAATATGGATTTAAACGAAACCCCCATAAACTCCATGGTGAATAAGCCTGTGTTTGTAAAGTAAGGGCTATTTTTTTTGTTCCATTTAGTGTACTGTTAAAATCTTGACTACCAAAAACATCAATCAGTGTAAGTCGATCTCCGGGAGTATTTAATCGGTTTAGTCCAATAATTATTTGTGGCTTTACAAACTGTCTCAATTTCCAACTACCCACTTTTATTAGATTTGTAAAATAATTTGCTGAAATTGAAAAAGCAGTTTGTTCGGTTTTTGAGTTATCAAAAAAGCTTCCAAATTCAATATTAGTACTCAAAAATCCCCATTTATTATAGGATCCATAGGAAAATTGGAATCCCAGATAAGGCTTCCAGTTATTGTTTTTATATTGATATCCTACAGTTACACCATAAATTCTTCCTATAGGAACATCCTCAATAATTCCGTTCTTGAATATAAAACGGTCTTTTACGAATTTACGACTGTTAATACCTATTCCGGTTAGAATGAAGTGTTCTTTCGAATAAAAACGGATGGTATCATAATCTAAAAGAGGACTTTCTAAATAATTTATATTAAGATATCGACCGGTTAAAATTAGATTTGTTGTTCTGTCTTTTATCGTGTTTTCCTTAAAAATTCGGAATGATTTTCCCATCCAATAATCCTGGGTTTCAAATTTTATATTTTGCTGTGCATATTGTAAATCAGGTCCCTGAAGGGTGTCTTTAAGAAATTGTTGGTCTAAATAAATTCCGCCAGCCCATTTGGTTAAAGGGGAGAAAAACGGACGCTCAACGGCAATACTTTTACCATAAGATTCCGCCACTTCTTTGTGGTAACTTAATTTTGTGCCTATGTAAGTGTTTTTAATATTTGGAATGGTATAGGATGTTTCATATCCTTTCTTTTTTTCATCTGCGCTGTTGGTATACTTATTATCGAAACGATGTCCAAGCCCCAAAAAGTTATACTCTTTTAATTCTACAAAAGATTCTGAACTTATAAAAGAACCTTGTGGAACGGTACTCCAGGAATCTAAAACCCGAACAAAAACATCGACCGAGTCAGACTCAGGGCTAATGAGTTGTTGGGTTATATTGGCTTGATTAACATAATTTTGAGTTCGTAACAAGCGTTCGGATTCCTTAACTACTATGGAATCAAAAGGGGTATGTTTTTTTAGGAGTAATAAGTTTCTAATTGCAAGTTTCTTGGTTTTAATATGGATTCTGTTTCCCGTTTTTTGAATCCATCCTTTTGGTTTCATTATGGTATCTAGATCCGAATAACCAAAGGGATCAAGTGTGGTAATGAAAATATTACGAATAATTTTACCTTCAAAATCAATATAATTTAAAGTAGTTTTTTTTTGTTTTAAAGTATCATTTGACTCAACTTTATGTTTTTTTATAAACTTGGGAAAGTTACTTTTTTGTATTATAAGTTGATTTTCTCTATTAATATCAGAAGTGTCTTTTTTCTTTTTGTTATTTTGGGAAAAAGAAACCTGAAAGTAGCAGAGAAATAATATAAACAGAATATGTTTATGATTAATAAGCATTTTTTTAAAATTTATTTTAAAAACTAAACTTGTGATTTGTCAATAGGTTTGGCTTGTTTGAACTTATTTTTTGGGTTTAAAGATTCAAATTAATAATGATTTTTTTTGCTGCTCAATATTTAAAAAAATAATAGAGTAGGAGCAAGAACCATTTATAGGTCATTTTTATTATGATAGGAACCTGTGTATTAGTTATATAAAGTTAAAACAAAAAGGAATGAAAAGGCGGTTTTTATTCGAAAGAATACTTAAGTTGTATTGTTTTCTATATCGTTTTGTAAATTCTCAGTAGTGGATTCTATAATTTGGTTTGGTTTCTCTTTTGCATTCCAAATGTAATTTTTGGGTAAATTATCACTCATTAAATAACCCCAAGGTTCTAAAGAATCTATTCTATCAAAAATAATTTTTAGAATCGCTAATATAGGAATTGCTAAAAACATTCCTGCAGTCCCAGCAATACCTCCACCAATGATAATTCCAATTATGGAAACAAAAGCGTTTATTTTGACTTTTGTATTTATAATCATAGGTACAAGTACATTATTGTCTATCACTTGTACAACGAAATTAACTCCAATTACTCCAAGGATTATTGATATATCTGGAGTACCAGTCAATGAGGATAAAATGGTTAAAATACCGGCAAGTAAAATACCTAAATAGGGAATCAAATTTAGTATCCCTGTTATGATACCTAATAAAATAGCGTATTGAACACCTATTAAATAAAGACCTATGCTTGTTAAAACTGAAACGGCGATCATTTCTATAATCAAACCAGAAATATAACTTTGTACTGATACCTTGATTTGAGCTAAAATTTCTTGCAATTTCGGATGATATTCTTTTCTGAATAGTTTTGATAAAAAGACTATGAAATGTGTTTTGTATAAAAGAATTAGAAAAGTATATATAGGTATTAACGTAATGTTTAAAATAGTGTCTGTTACTGAGATTAAAGTAGTCCCAATTGTTTCTTTTCCTTTCTTTACGGAGTCCTGAGCCACATCCTCAATATATTTTCTTTGCTCCCAAATACTAATTTTAAAGTTTGTTCTAATATATCTATGAATATCAGTGATGAACATATTAATGTTTTTTCTGATTTTTACAAAATCTGAAGCAATATCACTTATTTCATAGGATATAAATGCAAGAATCCCCATTATTAATAATACAAAAAGGAGAACAGTTATTGTAACAGCCAAAGCATTTGGAAAACGCAATTTTGTATTAAAAAAGTTGTTGATTGGTAATAATAAAACAGCAATTAGAAATGCCATTAGAATAGGTATCAGTACATTTTTACCTAAATGGAAAATATAAGTAATACTAATTAAACTTATCAAAGTAAAAGAAAGCCTGATATAAAAAGGATATTTTATTGTATTGCCCATATTGTAATAGTAATTAAAAGATAAGTTTTAAATCTCTAAAATTATTTAATGTTTTAACAAGCAAATATGATGTTTTTTGAACAGTTATATGTTATGTTTTTTTTGTTATTTTTTATATAATTACGGTTTTAAAACTTTCAATTTAGAATATAATAATACGACATTTAATTTTTAATTAAAAAACACTAGTCAATAAATTCTTTATCATCAAAATGAATTTTCAGGATAGAAATCCCTTTTTGGAAAAGAAGATTATTAGGGTAAATAATCGTTTCTCCATCCTTTGTTATTAATGAAACATGGAAAGCTCGTATATCTTCAATTTCTGCTTCAATAGGGAAATCTTTGTCATGAATACGGATGACATCCCCAATTTTAAAGGGAAAAGAAAAAAACAGGATAATCCCAGAAGTAATGTTACTCAGTATGGACCATTGGGCAAACATCGCTACACCTACTACTGTGGAAATTGAAGAAACAGTGATAAAAATATCTTTAGTCTGTACTCCCCAGATGATTATTAAAGAAATTAAAGCTAGAATTGTAATTAATAAATGGATGTATTTTACAACCAGATTTGTACGGTGCTCAATGATATGAGTTGATTTTGCAAATCGTCTTACTAATTTTGAAACAATAATTCTCAATGAAATAACTAAAAACAGTAGTATTCCAGTTCCTATTACCTCTTTTGTAAAATTTTCTAAAAAGTTCATGTCTTTTAGTTTTAAGCTAATTTACTCAAATATTCGTATACTTTATCCACAGGCATCCCCATAACATTTGCATAAGAGCCTTCAATTTTAGCAACACCTATAAAACCTATCCATTCTTGAATACCATAAGCTCCCGCTTTATCAAATGGTTTGTAGTTTTCAATGTAATATAAGATGGCTTCATCACTTAATTCGTTAAAAGTAACTTTGGTCGTTTCACATAAAAGGTCTGTTTTTGTATTGGTTTTAAAACAAACGGATGTGATTACATCGTGAGTAGCATTCGATAATGATTTTAATATTTCAAAAGCATTTTGTTCATCTTTTGGTTTACCCAATGCTTTATCATTAAACCAAACTATAGTGTCACTAGTGACAAGGATTTCATTGTCTTGCAATTCCCCTTCAAAAGCACTTGCTTTCAATATAGCCAGATAGTTCGTGATTTCTGCTCCTTTTAATTCTGAGGGGAAAATTTCCTCGATTTCTTTTAGTCGAATTTCAAAATCCAAGTCTAGATCCTTAAAGAATTGTTGTCTTCTTGGTGATCCTGAAGCCAAGATAAGTTTGTATTGTTTTAATTTATTTTTAAGCATTGTGTTTTATATTTAAGGTAAGAATAAGCACTGAGATAATTCCGAAAAGGAGTACCCATTTTAGAAGTAAACTCAATGTGTGAAAATCTTCTTTTGTTTTAGCAGTCCATATTTTTATACAAAAATAAATTAAGGGTGCTACGACAAATAGAAAAGCGTAAAATGTGATGATTAATAAATCATTGGAAATAAAATATTTGTTGATGTATATCAATATGGAAAATATTGGAATCAATCCCAAAGCAAAAACTAGTTTTGTAGTTTTTGACACTCCTAAAACGATGGGTAACGTTTTCATTTCCTGACTTAAGTCTCCTTTTATATCTTCTAAATCTTTTACGATTTCCCGAATAAAATTAATCATAAAAGCAAATAGGGCATAATCAAAAAGAATCGAAAACAAATTAGCCATTTGCCTTTGATTCTCTTCATTAATGGCTGGATATATATCAAAAAAACCAATTATAATCACGCTGAAAGCAAGTAATAAAGCTACAATAACATTCCCAACAATCATAATTTGTTTCAAGCTGGTAGCATATAAGTATAAGGAAGCTGCAATCAATATGAAAAGGGAGGCAAAACCTGGTTTTGATATTGCATTCGATAAATAAAAACCAATTGCGACACCGCTAATGTTTAATACTGCGTAAATATTGTATGCGGTTGTTTCAGATATTTTTTTGCCTACTATTACATTATTTGGTTTGTTCTCTGTATCTGTTCCCTGGTCAAAAATATTATTTATTACATAACCGGCTGCTGCCAGTAAAACAGTGCTTAAAACTAATAAACTATATTGCCAGTCAGAGAGTGCTAAATTAATATTTTGCATTTTCAAAAAACCATATCTAAACAGCAATTGCATAAAAGCAAGCATCAGCAGGTTTTGGTAACGAATGAGTTTTAAAAAAATCATTTATGGGTTGTAAGTTATGAGTTATGCCCTTCGACTACGCTCAGGGTGACATTAGTTATGAATTATGAGTTATGGGTTAGATATTGAGAATATATAACCTTAAACTTTAAACTTTTAAACCCTTAACTTAATCAAGTTTTCCGTCAAAATGTGCCATCCATTTTCCTTGTACTTTCATCACTTGTTCGATTACATCGCGAGCAGCTCCTTTTCCTCCTTTTACGTGAGAAATATAAGTTGAAATGGCTTTAATTTCAGGACTTGCGTCTTGTGGACAAGTAGGTAAGCCCACTAATTTCATAACATGATAATCAGGAATATCATCTCCCATATATAACACTTGTTCTGGTTTTATATTATACAAATCAGTATATTCATCAAAAGTATCAACCTTATTAGGTGTCCCTAAATGAATATCAGTTATTCCAAGATTTCTCAAACGAACACGTACACCTTCATTGCTTCCTCCTGAAATAATACATACGTTATAACCGCTTTCCACGGCTGCTTTCATAGCATAACCGTCACGAATATTCATAGTTCTAAGAATTTCTCCTTCAGTAGTAACAAATACGGAACTGTCTGTAAGCACGCCGTCAACATCAAATATAAAAGTGGTGATGTCGTTCATTATTTCTTTATAACTTTTTGCCATTATGTTGTATTGATTGTGTTAGTATTTTATAAATAGTGGATTGATTTTCATTTGACAAAAACGCCTGATGCGCTTCAATTGTTTTGGTGTCATTTCGTTTTGCAGGCCCTGTTTGTGCCTTTTCAGGCGAAAGTACCATTATTTTTTGAGCTGTTTCTACTATTAAAGGTTTTAGAATCTCAAAAGGTACTTGATGTTCGTTACAAATTTCTTCGCCTATTTTGTATAAATGATTAGTAAAATTATTAACGAAAACGGCTGCAACATGCAATGCCTTTCTTTGTTCAGTACGTATTTCAAATACAGCATCCGAAATAGATTTAGCCACTTCTACGATAATTGCATAATCATTCTCCAATTTTGTTTCTAAGCAAATTGGAATTGTTTTAAAATCGACTGCTTTGTTTTTTGTAAAAGTTTGTAAAGGGTAAAAAACGCCTTTCCTGTTTTTGTTATCCAAAGCTTCTAAAGCAACTGTACCAGAAGTATGAACTACAAGTCTATTAGTAAAGGGGAGTTGGGTAGATACTTCGGAAATAGCATCGTCAGAAACTGCTAGAATGTACAAATCAGCTTCTTCTAATGTATTTAAATCATCCGTTATTTTGCTTGAATCTAGAACATTACCAAGTATATCTTTGTTTCTAGAAAAAACCTGGGTCAATACAATAGTTGAATTCAGATTTTCAATATTACTGAAAGCTCTAATCAAGTGTTGGGCTACATTTCCTGAGCCTATTATTGTTACTTTAATCATTCGACAAAATTAAAAAAAAAAGCGTTGTCTTTATAGCTTTATACAGGAATGATTTCGATTCAATGCCGCAAATAGTTTTATATGGTTTTAGAAGGTAAGGAAAGCTTATTTTTTGTGTTAAATTAACAAAAAAGCGAATATACAAGTCAACAATTTTAAGTACTTTTGTCGCACTTTTATAAAACGTAATTCCTTACAAATGAATAAAAATATATTTTCAATTTTGTTTTCCACACGATTAATGGCTGTTCTTTTTCTGACTTTTGCAATTGCAATGGGAGCAGGAACTTTTATAGAGAGCAAGTATAACACTGATACAGCACGAATTCTGGTTTATAACTCTTGGTGGTTTGAAGTGATAATGGTATTTTTTATGATCAATTTTATTGGGAATATAAAACGATACCAATTATTCAAAAAAGAAAAATGGGCTACATTATTACTCCATTTGGCTTTTGTTTTTATTCTTTTGGGTGCATTTGTAACACGATACATTAGTTTCGAAGGGATGATGCCTATTCGTGAAGGAGCTGCCGAAAATCAATTTTATTCGGATAAAACCTTTTTGACAATCTTTGTGGATGGAGAATATAAGGGTGAAATGAAACGTAGGGTTTTTGAGAAAAAAGTTTTGCTTTCCCCTGTTACCAATAATAATTTTTCTATTTCTGACCAATTTGCCGATACTAAATTTGAAGTGAGCTATGAAAATTTCATTATGGGCGCCAAAGAAACAGTTAAGGCGGATAATAATGGTATTCTATATTTAAAACTGGTTGAAGCAGGAGACGGAGGGCGTGAGGAACATTTTCTTAAGGAAGGGGAAGTTCAGAATATCCACAACACTTTATTTGCTCTAAATATCCCAACTGAAGGAGCCATAAATATTACAACGACAGGAAATGCTTATACAATTCAAACTCCATTTGAAGGAAATTTTATGCGAATGGCAGATAAATTTCAAGGAGAGGTTACTAAGGATAATGTACAACCTTTAATGATGCGTTCGCTTTACAGTATTGGAGAAATGCGATTTGTATTTCCAGATCCTGCTGTAAAAGGAGTTATTGCTTATGAATCAAAAAATGATTTTAAAGCTAAAAACAACGAAGACGCTTTAGTTGTTAAAGTTAAAGCCGAAGGTCAGGAAAAAGAAGTAACCGTTTTAGGTTCTAAAGGTAGAACGGGAGAGCCACAAACAGTAAAAATTGGTAAAATAGAATATACTTTTTTCTACGGTAGTAAGGCTTATGTTTTGCCTTTTAAAATAAAATTGAACGATTTCATTGCTTCAAAATATCCTGGAACTGAAAAAAGCTACTCTTCTTTTGAAAGCCAGGTTACGGTTCAAGACCCTATTAAACCTTTTGACGCCCGAATATATATGAATAACGTTTTGGACCACGATGGATACCGTTTCTTCCAGTCTTCATTTGATCCAGATGAAAAAGGAACTGTGTTATCTGTTAATCACGATTTTTGGGGTACATGGATAACTTATTTCGGATATTTCATGTTGTTTTTCGCTATGACAGCCATATTGTTTACTAAGCATTCTCGTTTTGCTGATATAAAAAGAAAATTGGAAGTGGTAAAAACTAAAAAAGCGAAACTATTGACAATTTTAGTATTGTTATTAAGTTTTCAAGGTTTTTCTCAAACTCATGATCACGCACATGATAAAGACGGTGGGCATGCAGATCACAAGGAAAGTAGTTCGCATATTAGAATTGCACCTACGGAGAAACAACTGGATTCTTTATTGAATAAATTTAAAGTTAAGGAAGCACATGCGGCTAAATTTGGTAGACTGGTTGTTCAGGATGCTGGCGGACGTATGAAGCCAATAAATACATTCTCATCTGAATTGTTGCGTAAAGTAAGCCACAGCAATACTTTTAAAGGAATGAATTCAGATCAGGTATTTTTATCGATGTCTCAATATGCTAAATACTGGATAGAAGTACCTTTGATTTACATCAAAAAAGAAAATGACAGCATTCGCAAAATTATCGGAATAGATTCGAAGGCTGAATACGCTCCTTTTATCGCCTTTTTTGATGAAAAAGGAAATTATAAATTGTCACCTTATTTAGACGATGCTTATAAAGCAGCGAATCCTAATAACTTTGAGAAGGGTTTTATTGAAACTGATAAGAAAGTAAACTTAATGGAAGCGGCTTTAAGTGGTAGTATCTTAAAGATTTTCCCAATTCCTAATGACCCAAACAACAAATGGATTTCTTACCTAGAGTTAGAACATTCAGGTTTGAAAGGAATGGATTCTACTTATACTAAAAGCATTTTACCTCTATATTTTGGGACTTTAAACAATGCTTCTCAAACTAATGATTATACTAATGCCGATGAATTATTAGGAAGCATTAATGGTTTTCAGAAAAAGTTTGGAAGTAAAGTAAGACCAAGTGAAGAAAAGATAACTGCTGAGGTGTTGTATAATAAATATGATGTTTTTCAAAAACTTCCGTATTGGTATATTTTTGCTTCTATTCTAATGTTGACTTTTACAATATTAAGAATTTTCAAAGAGCGAAAAGCATTAGCTATAGCCGTTAATACAATGCATGTTATAATAGGATTATTATTTGTTTTGCATACAGTAGGGCTTATTGCTCGATGGTATATTTCAGGACATGCGCCATGGAGTAATGCCTATGAATCTATTATTTATATTTCCTGGGCGACTATGTTTTTTGGTTTAGCATTCGATATTAAATCTAAACTGACTGTGGCTTCTTCCGCATTTGTAACAGCTATGATTCTTTGGGCAGCATACCAAAACTGGATTGATCCTGAAATTGCTAATTTACAGCCGGTATTGAATTCTTATTGGTTAATGATTCACGTTGCTATTATTGTGGCTAGTTATGGACCATTTGCATTGGGTATGATATTAGGATTTGTTTCCTTGTTATTAATCTTTTTCACTAATGACAAGAACAAAGCTACAATGGATTTAAATCTAAAAGAGATAACTTACATCAATGAGATGGCTTTAACCGTTGGATTGATTATGTTGTCTATAGGGAACTTTTTAGGAGGGCAATGGGCCAATGAAAGTTGGGGACGTTATTGGGGTTGGGACCCAAAAGAAACTTGGGCTTTAATCAGTATTATGGTTTATGCATTTGTGATTCATGCACGTTTTGTTCCTTCTTTAAGAGGGAAGTGGACTTTTAACTTGATGAGTATGTTCGCTTTTATTTCGATTTTATTTACCTATTATGGAGTAAACTTTCACTTAGTTGGTTTACACTCTTATGCAAGTGGTGAAGCTCATTCTTTAGACTGGATTTGGTATTCTCTAGGAACAATATCTTTTATAGGAGCGATAACGTATCCTAAATATAGAAAGTATTATAAAAAATAAATTATTTATAAAATATGTAAAAGGCTCAACCTCAACGGTTGAGCCTTTTTTGTTTTGTAGGAATTACTGTTTTATTTATGAATTATTAAATAAGAATTTAGCTGCTAATATTATAAAAAAACGTGTTTAAACGAATTTTTTTGTATTTACTCGATGTTTATTGAATTTTTTAATAAATTAACTTTTGCTTATTAGAATATTTTAATATTAATTAAATATGAGTCACATGAAATATTTGTTGTTATTTTTTTCTGCTACTTTCTATGGTCAAGTTTTGCATCATCAGATGTTGTCTTCACAAGGAGATACAAAGGTGCTGTCTAATGGGGTAGTTGTAAGGCAAACAATAGGTCAGCAAAGTATAATTGGGAATTCGAAAAGCAATAAATATTTTATTAACCAAGGATTTCAGCAAAGCGTTTGGAATGACTATATTTCTTCTAATGTTGTAGATTTTATTTCTACTAAAACGTACCCCAATCCATTTACAAATACTATTAACTTTCATTTTTCTAAACCTATTACTGAACCAATAATGATCTATGTTTATGATGTTAGCGGACGTTTAGTTTTTGAAGGAAAGAAAAATGCAATTGATACAGTACTCAGTGTTGATTTATCAAATTTACCGACATCACAATATTTAGTTAGCTTAAATTCAGATACATTCACTTACTATACTCAAATTATAAAACTATGATAAAAAACTACTCTTTATTTACTTTTATTATACAACGTTACATTCTTTTTTATCAAGAAATAGATGTTTGTTTTTCTGAAAATCCCCCTAAGTATATTTTTAATAAACTTAATTCTCAACTTGACTTTAGCTGTCAATCTAGAATAGTCACTTTCTGCTAAATTGTTTTAACGATGTGTGAGATAGATTTAATCTAGTGCACTAATACTACTTTGTTAAAAAACAATATTTTATATCTATCAATTATTAATAAAAGTTCATATTCAATACTAATTCGTTTCATTATGAAAAAAATAATTATCTTATTACTACTTTTTGCAGCAACTAAAAATGTTGCGCAAACCAATGGAATTACTTATCAAGCAGTAATTATGAATACACAGGGAAGTCAATACTCTAGTGTAACTAATTCCAATGGCCCTTTAGTTAAAAAAAATATTTGTTTGGTATTCAAATTCATTGATGAATTTTCAAATGTTGAATATCAGGAAACAGTTCAAACTAAAACCGATCAATTTGGGATGGTTAATTTAATAATTGGTTTTGGTACACAAACTAGTGGTTATGCTGATTCTTTTAAATCCGTAGTTTGGAATACCTCAAATAAAAGTTTGGTTGTAGGAATAAATACAAATGGTGATTGTTCGAACTTTACGGAGATTAGTAATGAGCCTTTCAATTATGTTCCTTTTGCTTTTTCAGCTTTAAATGCCGAGAATGTTACAGGTATTGTACCCATAGAAAATGGAGGTACAAATGCGATTAACATTTCGGGTGCAAAAATTAATCTGGGTATAGGAAATGTAGATAACATTTCCGATGTTAATAAGCCGGTTTCTATTGCGTCAAAAGCAGCTTTAGATTTGAAAGTGGATAAAGAAACAGGCAAAAGGTTGTCAACTGAGGATTTTTCAACATTGGAGAAAACTAAGTTAACAGCAATAACAGGTACCAATACCGGAGATCAAGATTTAAGTGATTTTGCTACTAATACTAACTTAGCGTTAAAAGCGAATATTGCTTCGCCAACTTTTACTGGAACAGTTTCAGGAATTGACAAAACAATGGTTGGATTAACAAATGTAGATAATACTACAGATGCTAATAAACCAGTTTCGACAGCGACACAAACGGCTTTGGATATAAAAGTCGACAAAGTAACTGGCAAAGGATTATCAACCGAGGATTATTCGACAGCAGAAAAAACTAAGTTAACAGCAATAACAGGTACCAATACCGGAGACCAAGATTTGAGTGATTTTGCTACCAATACTAACTTAGCGTTAAAAGCGAATATTGCTTCGCCAACTTTTACTGGAACAGTTTCAGGAATTGACAAAACAATGGTTGGATTAACAAATGTAGATAATACTACAGATGCTAATAAACCAGTTTCGACAGCGACACAAACGGCTTTGGATATAAAAGTCGACAAAGTAACTGGCAAAGGATTATCAACCGAGGATTATTCGACAGCAGAAAAAACTAAGTTAACAGCAATAACAGGTACCAATACCGGAGACCAAGATTTGAGTAGTTTTGCTACCAATACTAACTTAGCGTTAAAAGCGAATATTGCTTCGCCAACTTTTACTGGAACAGTTTCAGGAATTGACAAAACAATGGTTGGATTAACAAATGTAGATAATACTACAGATGCTAATAAACCAGTTTCAACAGCGACACAAACGGCTTTGGATATAAAAGTCGACAAAGTAACTGGCAAAGGATTATCAACCGAGGATTATTCTACAACAGAAAAAACTAAGTTAGCAGCAATAACAGGTACCAATACCGGAGACCAAGATTTGAGTAGTTTTGCTACCAATACTAACTTAGCACTAAAAGCGAATGTTGCTTCACCTACGTTTACTGGAACAGTATCAGGAATAACGGGAACGATGGTTGGGTTATCTAATGTAGATAATACTACGGATGTTAATAAACCAGTTTCAACAGCTACACAAACGTCATTAGATTTAAAAGCTAACTTAGCTTCGCCAACTTTTACTGGAACAGTTTCAGGAATTGACAAAACAATGGTTGGATTATCTAATGTAGATAATACTACAGATGCTAATAAACCAGTTTCGACAGCGACACAAACGGCTTTGGATATAAAAGTAGACAAAGTAACAGGCAAGGGATTATCAACCGAGGATTATTCTACAACAGAAAAAACGAAGTTAGCAGCAATATCAGGTACCAATACCGGAGACCAAGATTTGAGTAGTTTTGCTACTAGTACTGATTTAGATTTAAAAGCAAATATAGTTTCACCAATATTTACTGGAATCCCAATTGCACCTACAGCAAGCTCTTCAACTTCTTCGACTCAAATTGCTACAACTGAATATGTAACAACTGCAATTTCAACCTCAGGCGCCAATTTTTTACCATTGACAGGCGGGACATTGACTGGGACATTGAAGGGAACATATGGGGATTTTTCTTCTAATTTTAGAGTTTCTTCTTTAACTTTAGCAGGAAGTAGTATTTGGGAATTTGGAATAAATGGCACTGGATTATCATTGGTTCAAGGAGGCTGTTGTGGGAGATTAACAATTGATGGGGAAGGTAGATTTGGAATAGGTGCCAATTATACTCCTTCATATCAATTAGACGTTGAAGGTGATGGGCGTTTTACGAGTTCGGTTACTGCATTTTCGTTTATTAAATCTGGAGGAACATCTTCACAGTTTTTAAAAGCAGACGGAAGTATTGACTCCAATACTTATTTAACTAGTAGCGGAAATGCTGAAAATGTGACAGGGATTGTTGCCATTGCTAACGGTGGAACAGGTTCTGCTACTCAAAGTTTTGTGGATTTAACTACTAATCAAGCTATTGATGGAAGAAAATGGTTTAACTCGGATATTTTTGTTAATTCCATTCGTATTGGAAACGGTGCGGGGACAGTTAGTTCTAATTTAGCAATTGGTCAAGAGAGTCTTGCTTTAAATACAACTGGTTCAGTAAACATAGCAATTGGTTCTTTTGCTTTATATAAAAATTCTACTGCATATGGAAATTCTGCAGTTGGATATGAAGCATTAAGAGAAAATACAACTGGTATTTTCAATACTGCTAAAGGGGTGTATTCTTTAAGAGCAAATACAACGGGTAGTCATAATACTTCTTACGGGGGTCATTCTTTAATGTATAATACAATTGGTAATAATAATACGGCTAATGGATACGGTTCATTAAGTAATAATACTACTGGAAGTAATAATGTAGCTATTGGGAGGAATGCTTTACAAACGATTACAGCTGGTAATTCTAATACAGCATTAGGATATTACGCAGATGTCTCATCAAATAGTCTAAATAATTCCACTGCTATTGGAAATGGTGCAATAGTAGATGCAAGTAATAAAATACAATTAGGTAACTCTAGTATAACATCTGTAACAACTACAGGTCAATTAACCACAGGTGCAGTCACTTATCCTAACACGAATGGTACAAACGGACAAGTTTTAACAACCGATGGTAGTGGAATTGCGAGCTGGGCACCGGGCTCAACCGTTTCTTCCTTAAATGATCTAACAGATGCTAAAAACCAGGGAGCTGAGTTTACGGGAAGTTTGTTAATCGGTCATAAAACTACAGGAGTATTAAGCGGTGCTGTTTATAATACAGCAGTGGGTATAGAGACTATGAAAAGTATCACAAATGGTTTTCATAATACATCTTTGGGAAGTCAGGCTTTGAGAGACAATACAGGGGGGTCAAGAAACACGGCAATTGGAAGTGTAACACTGCTAACAAATAACGGTTATGATAATACCGCAACAGGATATACCAGTTTACAGAATAATACGACTGGTTCTTATAACACTGGAATTGGATCTGAAGCTATGAACTCAAACACAACGGGTAATAACAATACGGCTATAGGAGGTTTTTCGATGAAGTATAATACTCAAGGAAGTAATAATACTGGTGTGGGAATCTATAGTTTATTTTTAAACACTACCGGAGGTGGAAATACAGCTGTCGGACAAAGTTCTTTGATCTCAAATACAATTGGTGGGTATAACACTGGATTAGGAGTACAATCCCTTGAGCAAAATGTGAATGGTCAATCAAACACGGCAATAGGAGTTGCTGCAATAGACAGAAATACTGCAGGATCAAATAATGCTGTATTGGGTGCATTTGCTGGAAGATATATTCAAGATGGAGCGACATACAATACCATTATTAATAATTCAGTGCTAATTGGGGCCAATACAAGACCAAAGGCTGATAACGGGGCTAATGAAATTGTGATTGGTAGTTCTGCCATTGGTAAAGGATCCAATACGGTTCAGCTGGGTAATACTAGTGTCGTTTCTGTAAACACAAGTGGTAAGTTGGTTGCAGGAGCAATAACCTATCCAAATACAGATGGTACGAATGGCCAGGTGTTAACTACAAATGGTAGCGGAACGGCAAGCTGGTTATCCGTTAGTATTACAGAAGTGGCTTATGAAGCCTTGGCAACTACCAATAGCCAAACAGTATTTACTTTAGCAAATACACCATCTGCCAATAGTAAAGTTAAAATGTATATAAACGGTATACGAATCAGTAATACAGCCTATTCAGTAAGTGGTTTAGCCGTTAGTTATAATGCTGCTAATAATGGTTCATATAACCTGACAATAGGAGATAGAATTCAATTGGATTACTATTATTAATAGTAAATGAAGTCAATTTATAAGCAGTATTAGCAAGGTTTACATAACTCATATAAATTATGTAAACCCTGACTCAAAATTAAAAAAGGATGAAAAAGAAAGCACTAAAAATTATACGATTGTTAGGAATTAATACAATCCTAGTATTGCTACTGGCTTTAAATAGTGGTTCAGCGTATGCTCAGCCTGTAAACCCATTTATTACAACATGGCAAACGGATGCTAGTAAAATAGTGCAAATTCCATTAACAGGGAGTGGATATGACTTTACTATTGACTGGGGTGACGGATTTTCTGAAACCAAAACAGGCTCGCCTGGCACCATCAGCCGTACATATGCTACAGCAGGAACCTATACAGTAACGATAACACCTAATACTGCAAACGGTTTTCCGAGAATTTTCCTTAACAGTTTTGCAAACAAGGCAAATTTAATGACCATAAGTCAATGGGGAGGTGCCAAATGGACATCTATGGACAGGGCTTTTAGTGGAGCAAGTGCATTAAGTATAACGGCTACCGATGTTCCTGATCTTTCTTTGGTCACTAGTTTTTTTAGCATGTTTTATGGATGTACCAATTTGACAAACCCTGGAGGGTCAATGAATAATTGGGTTTTTACAACAGATGTAACTAAATCAATCACTTTTGAAGGCATGTTTTGGTCATGTTAGTCACTCTTTCTACATTTCAAGTTGGAATGTAGAAAGAGTGACTAACATGAAGGATATGTTCAAATCTATAAATGCGTTCAATCAGGATATCAGTGGGTGGGACGTTTCTAATGTGACAAATATGTCTTTTATGTTTGCGTACAGTCCTACTTATAATCAACCTCTTAACGCTTGGGGTAGTAAGACAAGTAAGGTAACTACTATGCATGAGATGTTCAGAGGTGCTGCATTATTCAATCAAGATTTGAGTAGTTGGGATGTATCCAAAGTGACTACAATGTTTGCGATGTTTTACGGAGCTACAAATTTTAACCAAGATTTAAGTTCTTGGAATGTATCAAGTGTCGTTAATATGCAATTTATGTTTTTTTCAGCAAATGCTTTTAACGGTAATATAACAAACTGGAATGTTTCCAATGTTACCAATATGTTAGGAATGTTTCAAAATGCTACAAACTTTAACCAAAATATTGGAGTTTGGAATGTTTCTAATGTGACTACTATGTCAAGTATGTTTAACGCAGCCTCTAATTTTAACCAAGATATAAGTGGTTGGAATGTTAGCAATGTTACCACCATGGCCAATATGTTTCAATCTGCCAATTCTTTTAACCAAAATATTGGTATTTGGAATGTAGGCAATGTTACTACTATGGCAAGTATGTTTCTATCTAATACAAAATTCAATCAAAATATAAGTGGGTGGAATGTTATTAAGGTAACAAACATGGCTAACATGTTTGCATACGCATCAGTTTTCAATCAACCCCTGAATGGTTGGGGTACAAAAACAGGGAGTGTAACAAATATGCAGGAAATGTTCCGACAGGCAATTTTGTTCAATCAGGATATCAATAGTTGGGATGTGTCTAAGGTAACAACCACCGTTTTGATGTTTTATCTTGCCAATAATTTTAATCAAAATTTAAACTTTTGGGATGTTTCTAATTTAGTAAATCCAAGTAGGATGTTTGAAGGGAATACGGCTTTTAACGGTAACATAAGCAACTGGAATTTCACGTCAGACCTTGCAAAAACGGTTAATATGTCTAGTATGTTTAATGGGGCCACTGCCTTTAATCAAAATATTGGAAACTGGAATATGAAAAGGGTAAATAATATATCGACTATGTTTCAAAATGCCACTAAATTCAATCAAAATATTGGCAGTTGGGATATTTCATCAGCAACATTGGCTGGAAATTTTCTTTCAGGAGGGAAACTATCTCGTAATAACTATGATGCCTTGCTTCTTGGATGGTCAAGCTTAGATCCAGGAGAAACATCAATCCCTTCTAGTCTAACCATTCACTTTGGTACAAGTAAATATTCAAACGAACCCAATATAGTTGCGGCTCGTGCGTACCTTACAGACACGAAAGGCTGGACGATTACCGATGGTGACATGGAAAGTGACTTGACGGCCCCAATTATTACTACTAGAGCTCTTGCGTCGAACAACAGCACGTTTAGTGTTACTTTCAGTAAGCGAGTTTATAATACAGCCTTTGGAACTGGTAATCTTACAGTGAGTAGTTTTGCTTTTTCTTTAACGGGCGGTGTAGCAACATTATCATCAACAACACCTATCAGTCTTAGTACTACAGACAACATTACATTCACACTGGGTATTGGATTTTCTGTCCCTGCAAACGGAACAGAAACCATCACCATTAGTCCTGTAGTAGCTTCTATATTCGATTTTGCAGGAAACGAAGCTACTGTTGTTCAATCTAACAACACGGCTAATTTATATGATTTAACTCCAGCAATAATTACAGGACCTAGTTCTTCAACCGGTTCTACAAGTAGTATATCTTTGCCTGAAAACAAGACTCCTGTTTTTACTTTTACAGCCAACGAAGCAGTCACATGGAGTTTAGGAACTAGCGGCGATTGGAATAAATTTTCTATCAATAGTTCAGGAATTGTTTCCTTTATATCAGCACCAGATTTTGAAACACCAAACAGCATAAATAGCAGTAATATTTATGTATTAGATGTTAAGGCCACGGATGCTACTGGAAATATTAGTACACAAAACTTAACAATTACTGTAACAGATGTTGCGCCAGCTACATTAAGTAATTTTAATTCAATTGTAAAAACAAGTTTTGAAAGCCCATTTAACCTAACTGCTCCTACAACAAACAGTACAGGGGCAATTATTTATACAAGCAGTAATCCCTCGGTAGCAACAATTAGCGGTACAACAGTAAACTATGTAGGTTCTGGTGTTAGCACCATTACAGCAAGTCAAGCTTATGATGAAGATTATGACAACCAGATCATTTCAGCCATTCTGACTATTACCAGTGTTAGTGTGGTAACAAAAAACGGTCAGATAACCGGAACAAACCCAACTTTTGTAAATAAAAATGGTGCCATAAATACTAATTTTGGAATTAATAAAAATGGTGAATCTAAACAAATTAATAGTTCCGATTTAGCTCCTGGAATATTCCTTCATTTAGATGCCAGTAATATAACTAGTTATTCAGGTTCTGGCACTGCTTGGAATGATTTAAGTGGTAATGGTAATAATGGAACCCTAAAAAACGGTGTTAGTTATAGTAGTTCAAACAACGGATTTTTAATTTTTGACGGTACAAATGATTATGTTGTAACAGATACCAATTTAGACCTTTCTAGTACTGATAAACTTACCATTCAACTCATTTTAAAAACGGCATCTACTGCTACAGCAATGGTTTTAGAACATAGCGTTGATTGGAATAGTAATAATGCGTTTGGCATTCTTTCAACAAGCAATAAAATGCAAATTACAGATCATAATCAAAATTATAATGTATACAATTCAGTTGCTGCTATAAATGATAATAATTGGCATCTTTTATCAACAACTATGGATAGAAGTTTAGGTGCTAACGATCAATCTTTAATTTATATTGATGGTAACGCTCCAAATAAGGTAAACGTCCCTGGACTTAATAGTGACAACAACGGAAATTTCACGAGTCATAAACTGTATTTGTCTTCTAGAGCTGGCTCTGCTCATTTTTATAGCGGAAACATTGCTCAAGTATTAATTTATAAAAGAGTACTTACTGCCGATGAAATTCTACAAAATTTTAATGCAGTGAAAATAAAATATGGTCTTTAAAATTTATGATCATTGATGTTTTAATACTTATTAAAAATAAACTAATTTATAATTGGTGTTTTTAGCACTAGTATTTTTCAATATATGATTGACTCAAATACAAGAAATGATTTTGGTGGTATATGGACTGCTAACGGTGATTATTCTTATATGAATTAAAAAAACACTCAAACCGATGTTACTCTTAACGCAAAATTTGAAACGTGCACCAATAATGACGGTAGTATTGAAGAGAGAATGCCATAGTATTCTAATTGTAATGCGTGAGTTAATGGGTGTTGCCTAATCCAGGTATTATTTGGTATTGGGTTCGATAATACTTATTTAATAGAAAAGGTTCAACTTTACTGTTGAACCTTTTTTATGTAAATATTTTCTATTACCCCGCTTTAATAATTTCTTTTACGGTTGCCTCATAATTCCTAATACTTTTTGCCTTTTTTATATTTTTTGCCACTTTGTGTGGATTGGAAAATATAGCAGAAAAGTATTCCCATAAATGGTGCATTTTCAAAAGTATGTGAGTAGACCCAGATAGCGACTCACTATACCCTTCATATAAGGTTTCATGAAAAGCACTGAATAATTCCATTTTATTTGAGGGATATTCAGAAGTATTGTTTTTAATCATACTGGGTAAAAAAGGATCAGCAATTAAACCTCTGCCTATCATCCAATGGTCGATGGTAGGAAAACGTTCCTGCATTTCATTAAACTTGGTTACTGTTGTAATGTCTCCATTGTAATACAGTTTAAGTTTTGTGTTTTCTACACATTCTTGAAACGCATCTAAATTCACTCCTCCTTTATACAATTGCTTACCAATACGTGCATGTATAGCAACATTCTTAACTGGGTAGGACTCTATGATGGGTAAGGTTTTTAGGATTTCCTCACAGTTTTCATAACCCAAACGCATTTTCATAGAAACAATTATATCCGACTCAGAATGTACTTTGTCCAGTATTTGATTGATTTTTTCAGTGTTGCTAATAAGACCAGATCCCATTCCGCATTTTGTTACCATTGGATAAGGGCATCCTAAGTTCCAGTTTAATTCTTTATAACCAAGCTCTTGAACATATTTGGCCACAAATAGAAACTCATCTGCGTCGTTTGTAATTATTTGTGGTATTACTTCTAAACCAATATTGTTTTCAGGTAGAATATCACGTTGATAAGAGGGCTTAATAACCAACTTCCCGTTTAACCGAATGTAGGGAGAATAAAAAGTATCTATACCGCCAAAATATTTGTTTTGGGCATTTCTAAAACGAAAGTCGGTAAATCCCTGTAAAGGGGATGAAAGTAAAGTATGGTCCATGAAATTTATAAAAGTGCAAATATATGACACTTTATACCGTTATGGTTTTCAATAAGAAATAATGTTATTACTTAATTAAAGGGTATTAACGTCTGAAAATAATATTAAGTCTGTTTTCACAATCTTAGTTTTTACGGAGTTCAACCACTTCGTGTTTTTCAAGAACCAACATAAATTATATTTTGGCAAAAATATTAGTATAATATTTACTTCCAGTTGCGGGATCAGTTTTTATGGAAATTCCAAAATGTGTAAAATTACCCTCAATGTTTGCTTTGTGAGTAGGACTGTTCAACCAACCTGATAAAACATCTTTTGGAGTTTTAAAGTTAAACGCTATATTTTCACCTACAGTTTTAGCTCCTAGAACTAGTTTTATGTTTTCTGAGCGGGAATTAAAATCATTATGATTAAAAACAGTATTAGTGATCATATAATCGTTATGTTCTTCAGATTTAAATGAAATATGTGAAGTTTTTTCCAATTGATTTAATCCAATACTAACTCTATAATCATTTATTAATTTTAAAGTTTCTAATTCAGCTAAACTATATGAAAAGGGTTTTGATATTTCAGATTTAGCAACTAAATTGGAATTTAAAGAAGTTTCAGATTCTTTATTTGTGTCAGTTGAGCAAGAATTCAAAGATAATAATAGTGAAATAAGTGCAAATGCACTAAGAAAATGTGTTTTCAAAAAAGATGGTTTAATGTTAAAATGGTTTTGGTTTAGCGTCTTTATAAAAATAAAATCAATGATTTATATTTTTGCCAAACCTACTCACTTTCACGTTATTAGAAACAAAATAATCGATGAAATACACAAAATTTGATAGAAAAGAAGACAATTCTTTCTTATGGTATTTTTTATTATAGTATTTGTTTTATTAAAATATATTTTTTCTATTTCTCAATCCGATTATTATGATTTCCATTTGAACAATTATTTATTTAAAACCTTTTTAGAACCTATATATTATTTAATAAAAGAAATGTTGATAGGATAAAAAAACCAGACTTCCGAATGAAAGTCTGGTTTTGAAATGAATAAAGATTTATAATTTTAGTAGAAACTATACTTTTCCTAAAGTATACAATTGCTCCATAGTAGGAGTTAAACTTCCTCCGGCAGGTTCAAGTGTAATTCCAAAAGCTTCAGCATCTCCAGTACTGTTTACAGCAAAAAAACGTTGATTATTTTCATCAAAATCATCAAGTAAACCAATACTTGTAGGAGATAAAGGATTTAGTTTTAATGCCCAAACTTGATACACCATTCCTTCCGGAGGCTCAGGTAATCCAGCTGCATCAACATAAACTACTTTGGTTTCTTTATTCCAATATATTTTTGCAGATGACCCTGGAGCAACAGCTTGACCACCAAGTGAAACTACCGTATTTTTAACATCTCTAACCACCGCTAAACTAGTTTCAATAGCTTTATTTTGAAGTTCTAAAATTTGAAGTTCTTTCTCTATTTTAATCTTTTCATTTTCTGTATTTGTTATTTGATTGCTTGTTAGATTCAATTGTTTGTATTGGTAACCTATTCCTATCATTAGGAGTACAGCTGCTGCCCAGCCAATATACTGTGACCAATTTCCAGTAGGTTTCATTTCAATCACTTTAGCGTGTTTTAATTCTAGTTTAGCCTTGATTTTTTCATAATTAGCCACTGAATGAAATGGGGAGAAGCTAGAAGATAATGCTATAATTGATTTTTCAATTGCAATGATTTCATCATTAATTTCAGTACTGTTTTTTGCCATAGTGGCCACTTCTTCGCTTTCGGTTTCACTAAGTAAACCATAAACGTAAAGTTCTAATATACCAGAGTCTATATATTCTTTATTTTCCATTATACTTTCAAATAAGTTCTTAAATCATTAATACAATTTCTATTGTGAGTTTTAACAGTTCCCAAAGGAATATCCAACTCTTCCGAAGCTTCTTGTTGGGTATACCCTTTAAAAAACAATAGATCTATTATCTGAATACATTTTGGTTTCAATCTTTTTACAAATTCCTGAATACCAATGGTATCCATTTTATTTACTAGTTTGTTACTGTCTTCTAATAGATTTACGAAATTATCCGAAGAAAGGTTTTTTTGGCTATTATTAAAATTTTTGGATCTTAATTTATCTATTGAAGTATTTCTGGCAATATTTAGAATCCAAGTATAAAACCTGCCTTTGCTTTCGTTATAAGAATCAATGTTTTTCCAGATTTTCACAAAAACGTCTTGAAGTACATCTTCAGCTTCTTCTCTATTTCTTACCAGAACATTAATAACAGAAAACAAACTTTTGGAATACATATCATAGAGATGTGTAAAGGCTCTTTCGTCTTTTTTGTATATCAACACTAATAGTTCTTCTTGAGTCATAATGTGTATTTTTTGCAATTACAAACTTATACAAACTTATTCATATTTAAATTTATTTATTGAATATCCCAGTTATATAAATAAAAATTAAAAATAAAACTGTTTTTTATTACGTGTTAAGTGCTTGAAAAACAAGTGTTTGAAAATTATTTTTATTTTTTCAGCAATTTTTTAAAACCAAATCGTAAACATTCCCGTAAATGCTTTTATAACCTTTTAAATTATAACAAAATGAAAAAAACAAAAATGATTTTAGGCCTATCGCTAGTGGCGGTTTCGGGTTTGATTTTAGTAGCAGCGGATCACGTAGATGCTCCATCGGTAACTGGTAATGCAGCAGACATTACTGATATGTATGCTTTTCAAGGACAAGACACTAATAATTTAGTGTTTGCGGTAAACACTCAAGGCTTATTAAGTCCTGGTGCAACAGGAGCGGCTTCCTTTAATGAAAATGTAATGATTGAAATTAACATTGATAATACTGGGGATAATGTTGAAGACTTAGTTATCCAAGCAATAAGAAAAGGAGATAAGATGTATTTCTTTGGACCTTATGCTCCAGCATCAAAAGGAACTTCAAGTACTATTAAGATTAGTGAAGCTTCTGGAAGTGTAGCAATTTCTAAATACGGAGTAGCACCAACAATTGCTACAGAAAACGGAATGAAGTTTTTCGCAGGTCCAAGAGACGATCCATTTTTCTTTGACTTAGGACAATTCCAAAAAATATTAGGCGGCACAGCTGCAGGATTTAATAATCCAGGGACAGATACTTTTGCTGGAACAAATGTTCTTGCTGTGGTGGTTGAAGTTCCTAAAGCTAAATTAGGTACAGCATCTACTTTAAATGTATGGTCTGAAACAAAGAAAAAACAATAATTATTATTTAGTATTAAAAAACAGATATTATGAAACGACAAATTCACGAATTCCGAAAAAAAATAAATAAAAACACAATGAGTAAATCAAACAAATTTAAAATTATAGCTGTGTCACTAGTTTGTGCAGTAGCTTCAGTAAGTTGTAATAACGACGACGACAATAATCCAATGGCAAGTGCTGATTTTTCAGGAACTTACGTACAACAAGATCAAATGGCCAGACCAGCAATTAATACTGTTTTTATTGCTTCAGGACAACCTAAGGACGATTTTAATGCTACTATTCCATCAGCAATGGGAGCTAAATACCAAGGTGTTTTTCAATCTAGATTATTAGCTTTAAATTCTGGCTTTACTACAAATGCATTAGGACAAACAGCTTTACAATTCACTGGATTGTTAGCAACAGATGTTTTGAATGTAAAAACTTCAGGGAAGACAACATTTTTTGACGGAGCAAACGTGCTTACCGGAAGAGCTTTGGCTGATGATGTTATTGATGTAGAATTGCTATTAATCTTTGGGGGACCCACTGGAGGTTCAAATCCAGGGCTTACTTCTGATAATGTAAACGCAAATGACAAAGCATTCACAACTGGTTTCCCATACTTAGCAGCAGCTTGGTAATAAATAATTAAAAAAAACAGGGTGCCTATTTTAAAAGCACTCTGTTTTTTTTAACAAACAAACAAACAAACAAACAAACAAACAAACAAACAAACAAACAAACAAACAAACAAACAAACAAAAAACTAGATTATGAAACAGTATAAAATAATTCCGTTACTGGTTTTTACTATTGTATTTATTTTCGGTTGCGAAACGAAAACAAAACAGATAACAAACGCATCAGATTACGATCAATATATAAATGTTAAAGGGAATAAATCGTTGGATTTTGCCAATGAAGAGATTATTTTTTGGCAAACAAAATATGATATGGCTCCTAATCAATCAAGTTATTTAGGGATTATTGCTTCTAAATATGCAACACTTTTTGAATATACTGGAAATATTGATTATTTATATAAAACAGAAGAATTGTTAACACAGTCTAATGAAGAAAACAATTATTCAAAAGTTGCTACGCTTTGTTCATTAGGAAGGAACTTCATAGCGCAACACCGTTTTAAAGAAGCACTTATTTTGGCTAATAAAGCACTTGTGATAGGTGAGGGGAAAAATGAAACTCAAAAATTATTATTTGACGTTGAAATGGAATTAGGAGATTTTTCGGCAGCAGAAAAGAACTTAAAGGCATTAAAAGATATGAAAGATTATGATTATCTAATTCGATTAGCTAAATGGAATGATCATATAGGGGATTTAGAAACAGCCATAGGTTTTATGGAAAAAGCAAGAGACATTGCTGAAAAAGAAGATAATAAAGTATTGAAAATATGGTCGTACTCTAATCTTGGAGATTTCTATGGTCATGCAGGAAGAGTACAAGATTCTTATGACAATTACTTAAAAACATTAAAATTAGATCCCAATTATTCCTATGCATTAAAAGGAATTGCTTGGATAGTATTTTCTTATGAAAGAAATACGAAAGAAGCAAAGAGAATTGTCGAAGCTATTGAAGTTACACATAATACCCCAGATTTCTTTTTATTGAAATCTCAAATCGCACAATTTGAAGGTAATGATAAAGAGGCTGCCAAAAATGAAAAGGCTTATTTCTTGATGCTAAAAGAAAATAATTATGGTGCGATGTATAATAAATACAACACATTGATTTATGCAGATGAAAAAGAAAATGCTGCAAAAGCCCTTGAAATTGCTAAAATTGAAGTGGATCATAGGCCTACTCCAGATTCATATGATTTATTGGCTTGGTCTTATTTAAATGTTGGACAGCATAAAAAAGCGTTAGAAATTGCCAAAGCGCATGTGATAGGAAAATCTTTCGAACCAAAAGTACAATATCATTTGGCTATGATTTATAAAGCGAATAACGAGATGGAAAAAGTAGAACCTATAAAGAAAGAATTACTTTCCAGTATCTATGAATTGGGACCAAATTTCGAGAAAAAGGTAAATCAATTATAAAATTCACATGAGATATTTTTTAACAATTCTACTGTCCATTATTGGATTAGTATCGTACAGTCAAGTCCAAAAAGGTATGGTTGTAGATGAATTTGGGAACGCTATTGAGAACGCTTATTTGGTAAATACAAAATCGGATAGTCATTCTCATACTAATGAATTAGGGATGTTTAGCATTGATAAAACGATTTTAGGAGATGTTATAAAAACAAATGCTCTAGGGTATAAAAAAATAAATTATACTATTGCTATGTCTGAAATTAGAATCGTATTGGAAGATGATATTTTTAGATTGAATGAAATTGTAATTCAGCAAAAACTTTCAGCGATGAATGTCATTTCAAAAATTGATTTGCAAACTACTCCAGTGAATTCTTCCCAAGAAATTCTTAGAAAAGTGCCAGGATTATTCATAGGGCAACATGCTGGTGGAGGTAAAGCGGAACAAATATTTTTGAGAGGTTTTGATATAGATCACGGTACTGATATTGCCATTTCAGTAGATGGAATGCCAGTGAATATGGTTTCTCACGCTCATGGTCAAGGTTATGCCGATTTACATTTTGTAATTCCCGAAACAGTAGAAAAAATAGATTTTGGAAAAGGCACGTATTATGCTGACAAAGGGGATTTTGCGACAGCAGGATACGTAGCCTTCCAAACTAAAGAAAAATTAAATAAGAGTAGTATCAGTGTTGAAGCTGGACAATTCAATACGGTAAGAACGGTAGGTTTATTTGACTTATTGGGTAAACAAAAAAAACAAAGTGCTTATATAGCTACAGAATATATTCTAACTAACGGTCCATTTGATTCTCCTCAAAATTTTAACAGGGTTAATCTTTTAGGTAAATATTCAGCAATATTAGACGATAATAGTAAATTTTCTATTTCTGTCTCTCGTTTTTCCAGTAAGTGGGATGCTTCTGGTCAAATACCACAACGATTGGTGGATAATGGAACTATTTCTAGATTTGGCTCCGTTGATGATACGGAAGGTGGAAATACTTCGAGAACGAATTTAAATGCTACTTTAAGTAAACCTATAGACGAGAATACTTTTTTGAAAACGAATATTTTTTACTCTAAGTATGAATTTGAATTGTATTCTATTTTTACTTTTTTCTTAGAAGATCCTATTAATGGAGACCAAATTAGACAAAAAGAGAATAGAACTATTTATGGAATGAACGTAGAGTTAAACAAGAAAATAAAAAATAGTGATTGGGATGTATTGTTTCAATTAGGAAGTGGTTTTCGTGCTGATGCAACTAAGGATACAGAGCTTTCCCATACTTTAAACAGAAATACTACACTGGAGAGAATTAAATTGGGCGATATTGATGAGTTCAATGGTTTTACATATTTAAATTCTGAAATAAAATGGGGTAAATTATTGATTAATCCTGCTGTTCGTTTCGATTATTTTAAATTCAATTACCAAGATAAATTGGCTTTAAGTTATAAAACACAATCAGAAATGGAAGTGAAAGTTTCACCAAAGTTGAATTTTATCTACGCCCAAAATAATGATTTACAATTTTTTATAAAATCAGGGATGGGTTTTCATTCTAATGACACTAGAGTTGTGGTTCAAAATAATGGAAAACAAATTCTACCTACTGCAATTGGTACTGATATTGGTACGATTTGGAAACCATTTCCAAAATTAATTGTGAATTCCGCTTTATGGTATTTGTATTTAGAGCAAGAATTTGTTTACGTGGGAGATGCTGGAATTATAGAGCCCAGCGGCAAATCAAAACGTATGGGAATCGATTTTGGATTGCGCTATCAGTTAAATGATTATTTGTATTTTGATGCGGATGCTAATTATACTTATGCAAGAAGCATAGACGAGCCCAATGGTCAAAATTATATTCCACTTGCTCCTGATTTTACGTCTACTGGAGGATTGAGTTTTCAAAATTGGAAAGGAATATCAGGAGGGTTACGTTACCGATATTTAAAAAATCGTCCAGCTAACGAAGATAATTCCATAGTTGCAAAGGGATATGCTATCGCTGATTTCAATATAAATTACACTTATAAGAGTGTCAATTTTGGGATTTCAATGGAAAATATATTGAACACTAAATGGAATGAAACCCAGTTTGCTACCGAATCAAGATTGCAAAATGAACCAAATAGTGTAGAAGAAATTCATTTTACCCCTGGGACACCTTTTTTTATGAAAGGAAAAATTACATATTCATTTTAATAATAGAATTTGTTTGTTTTGTTGGAAAACCTAGCGTTTTTGTTTGGCGCTAGGTTATTTTTTAACACTTGTTCATTATTAATTAAAAGTTAATACGGAGTATTGTTATACCAATTTGTTTAATTTTATAAAAAATTTAAATATGAAAAACCTATTATTTCTAGCTTGTGCAGCGCTATTTCTTTTTAGTTGCAAGAATGAAGCTCAAAACAAAAAAGCAGATAAAAACAAAACTGAAATGGTTATGGCAAAACAAAATATCTACCAGTTTAAGGTAGAAGATTTATCAGGGGATACTTTTGATTTTGCATCCTTGAAAGGTAAAAAAGTAATGATTGTTAATACAGCTTCAAAATGCGGACTAACTCCACAATACAAAGACCTAGAAGCAATATATAAAGAATACAAGGATAAAGGATTTGTAATTGTTGGTTTTCCAGCTAATAATTTTGCATCGCAAGAACCTGGAACTAATGAAGAAATTGCTACTTTTTGTCAACAAAATTATGGAGTATCCTTTCCTATGATGGATAAAGTATCTGTGAAAGGTGATGATATGTGTGAGATATATCAGTTTTTAACTCAAAAAAGCAAAAATGGGGTAGAAGATTCAGAGGTAAAATGGAATTTTCAAAAATACCTTATTAATGAAAAGGGAGAATTAGATAAAGTAATTGCACCTAAAACTTTACCAACAGACCCAGAAGTTATAAACTGGATTAAGGCATAGTTTGATTACAATTTTTTATTTTCTTATATGAAATTTATAAAACCCGAATTCCACTAATTTTAATTAGGAGAATTCGGGTTTTTATTTATAAATGGATAAGCTAGAAATCTTATTTTAAAAGCAATTGTACAAATACAGAATTCAACCAACGATCAAACTTATACCCTGATTCTTTTATTGTTCCTACTACTTCAAAACCTTGTTTTTGGTGGAAAGAAATACTCCCTTCATTTTCTGAATCAATAACGCCTATCATAGTGTGATAGCCAGTTTCTTTAGCTATTTTTATAAGTTCAGTCAATAGTAATTTACCAGCTCCAATACCTTTAAATTCTTCGGCAACATATACTGAATGTTCTACTGTAAAGCGATACGCTTCTTTATGCCGAAATGATCCAAATGTGGCAAAACCAATTGGTGCATTTTCATATTCAGCTACAATTACGGGTAAGTTTAGTTTTTGTTTATCAGCAAACCATAATTTTTGAGCTTCAAAATCTCGTGGTTCATAATCATAGATAGAGGTGCTGTGAAGAATCTGGTGATTGGTGATTTCTAATATGGTATCCAAATCAGAAAAAACGGCTGGTCTTATTTTAGTTTCCATAAAATTTAATTTGTTTTGTAAAATTAGCTTTTATTTTATACCTAGTTCAATAAATAATTGATTTATCTCTTTTAAATCCCAATTCATACTGACACAAATGTCTTTTGACTTTCGTGCATATTTTATTGCTGAATTTTTATCGTTGATTTTTAGATAAAGTTTAGAAATTAGAATGTTTCCGTCATAAGTATCTTTCAATTCTAATGATCTTTTAGCCCATTTCACGGCTTCTTTCAAGCTATTAGGAGCAATAATGTGTTTCAAATAATTCTGTGCTACTGCCTTTAAAAGTGTTGGGTTATCCCAAATATACTTTTCAACTGATTCGATTGTCGCATTTTTATAAGCAGACCAATTTTCAGTTCTTTCAGCTATCAACATATCATAAGAAAAAATTAAGGAATCAATTTTTTGTATTTGAATCGTTTTAGCTATTTGGCGTTGTTTATTATAGCTTATTGTATCTAGATTTTCAGTATATGGTTTGAGTAATTCAGTAACAATATTGGTGATTTTTCGTTCGACACGTATCGGAGATGTGATGGCTTCAAATTCTTTTTGATGCTGCAAAACAAATTGAAATTCTCTTGATTTAATATCCGTAACACCATTAGAAATAACTCTCCAATTGATCTCACTAATTAATTGATCTTCTGTTTGAGTAGCCAGATATTGATGTGCCGTTTTTGACAATTCCTCCCTTTCTTTTCCTTTTTTCAATGTAGTCATAAATTCTAAACATTTATTGGCATTGCTAGGATCCAATAAAAATTCTTTTTCTAAATAGGGCAATCCTTTCTTAGGATCTAAAGCATTTTTTATTTCCAAAATAAAATTGGTTAGATTATATTCTCCTTTTAAACTATACAAAACTGTTTCGTTTGAATCCAAGAATAAAAAGGCAGGTAAGGATTTAGTGTTGAACTTGTTTTTCAACATAATTCCTTCGCTTTTTTCAACATCTTGCCAAGTACAGATGTAGTTTTTATTGAGTAAGTCAATAACCAAAGGATTTGTGAATACTTCTTTTTTCATTTTAGTACAATGCGGGCACCAATTAGCATATAACATAATGAAAATAGGTTTCTGTTCTGCTTTCGATTGTTTTAGAACAGATTGGTAATCACTTTCTTCAAATTTTAAATTGGTTTGTGCAATTCCATTTTGAGTAAAGATGAATATCAGTAAGAGAAATAGGAAACGCATATTTTAATTTTTAATGTTAGTCTAAATTTATTTTTTCGAAAAAAAGAAACACAAATATATTCTCTTTCTGTGAATTAGGCTTTATTATTGGGTTATTATAAGTACAAAGATGCTTAATTTTATTAAAACAGGATTACGGAAAAAACAAGTGACAAGAGGAAAGAAGAAAAAAGAGCCAAATGTAGGAATGATGTAGTTTTTACTTTTCAACTTAGTATATTTGTAACACAGAAATTTTATACAATGATCTACCCCAAAATACCTTTAGCGCAAAGCATAATCCAAATTTGTTTGGCCAAAGGAATAAAAAACATAGTGATATCTCCAGGTTCAAGAAACGCCCCTTTGACTATCGGCTTTGTCAATAATCCCGAATTTAAATGTTACAGTATTGCTGATGAGCGTTGTGCTGCATTTTTTGCTTTGGGTATTGCCCAGCAAATCAAGAAACCTGTGGCGGTAATTTGTACATCAGGATCGGCTTTATTGAATTATTATCCTGCAGTTGCCGAAGCTTTTTACAGCCAGATTCCTTTAGTTGTGATTTCTGCTGATAGACCATTGGACAAAATAGATATTGGCGACGGCCAAACCATTCGACAAGAAAATGTATTTGCCAATCATTCTTTATATAATGCCAATTTAAACGAAAAAGCTTCATTAGAAAATGACTTGAAAATAAATGAAGCAATTAATACGGCTTTCGCCAAAAAAGGACCAGTTCATATCAACGCCCCTTTTGAAGAACCATTATATCAAACCACTTCGGAACTTGATGTTGAAGTAACTATAACTGAACTTTCATCTGATAATGATAACATTTCCTCAGTAGATATTGCAGCTTTTTCAAAATTATGGAATATTGCCAAAAAGAAATTAATCTTAGTGGGAGTCAATGATTGTGATGAAATTGACACACAAGTAATTGATTCATTAGCCAAAGATGATTCGGTTGTTGTGATGACTGAAGTGACTTCTAATTTGCATCACCCTAGTTTTCTGAATAATATTGACACGATTATTACCCCTTTCACAAAGAGTGATTTTGAAGATTTTAAACCTGAAATACTGATAACCTTCGGGGGAATGATAGTTTCCAAAAGGATAAAAGCTTTTTTGAGAGATTATCAGCCAAAGTTTCATTGGCATATAGATCCTTTACGTGCGTATGACACTTTTTGTTGTTTGACTAATCATATTGAACTTAAACCAAATGCTTTTTTTAATGAATTATTGGCTGGAGCCAAAGAAATAGAAAGTACTTATAATGCTAATATTCAGGAGACAGTAACGCTACGTAAAGCTAAACACCTTGAATACCTGACTCAAATTCCTTTTTCGGACTTTAAAGTTTTTGAAAAAGTGATTCCTTCACTGCCTAAAGAATGTATGTTGCATTTAAGCAACAGCTCTACCATTAGGTATGCACAATTATTTAATATAGATCCTGCGATTGAGGTGTTCTGTAATAGAGGTACTAGCGGAATTGACGGCAGCACTTCAACAGCTATAGGAGCAGCAATAAATACTAAAAGGCCAGCTGTTCTCATTACAGGAGATATTAGCTTTCTATACGACAGTAATGCATTATGGAATGAGTATATTCCCAAGAACTTCAAGATTATTTTGATAAATAATGGAGGTGGAGGTATTTTTAGAATTTTACCAGGACATCAAGAAACCGAAGTCTTTAATACGTTTTTTGAAACATCACATTGTCTAACTGCAGAACAATTAGCCAAAATGTATCGATTTAAGTACTTTACAGCTTCTGACGAATTGAGTTTGGATAAAAGTTTGACTGATTTATATTCTGAGAATAACAGTCCTTGTATTTTAGAGATTTTCACGCCAACACTTGAAAACAATGGTGTTTTATTGCAGTATTTTAAGGAGTTAGTATAAATAATATTTAGGGAAAAGAGGTTTTGGATTTTTTTGCATTTGTGTTTTTAAATTCTTTTTCGAATAAATAAAAAGTAATATTTATAAGATGTTTTTTATAAATTTTTTGAGAATCAGGCTTAGAATAATAAATATTTGTTTAAATTTGAGAGTATAACGAATTAGTAATCAACTATTAAATTTTATTTATGAGCAAGAGAGACGAATTAATTGTAAAGTATGCGGCAGATTTAAAAGAAAAATGCAGCGTAACTCCAAATATGGATTTATTGACAAAAGTAACTATTGGTTGTGGTCCTTCCATATATAATGCGGATTCCTCTACTGTAGCAGGAAGTCAGCAATCAGAATTAGATACTGTGAAGAATAATTTTCTTATCAAGAAGCTAGGACTAGTTGACGGAGCAAATTTAGATGCAGGTATTGATGCAGTAATGGAAAAATACGGGCGTTCTAACAAAAATAAATATAGAGCGGTAATTTATTATTTATTAGCTGTTCACTTCAAGAAAGAAAGTGTTTACAACTAAACAATGATTAAAGATATTGAAAAGCGCCTTTTGGGCGCTTTTTTTGTGGATAAATATTATCTTAAGGGAACAGGGAAAATAGGTAAACTAGAATGACCTAATTCATCTATAGATTGTACTGCAAAGAAAAAATTGTCTTTTGAATAAGGTATTTCAGCCTTTTCACCAGTTACAAATACGCTTTTTCCCCAATGTGGTGAAGCTGTTTCTCTGATTAAAATTTTATAACCAAATACCTTTTTTCCTGATGGTGCTTTCCATACTAAAGTGGAAGAGTTAGTAAGTTCTTTGACTTCAATCCCAACATTTAAAGGGGCCTTAGGTGACCAAGCTAAATTACTAAAAGTGGCTAGATTTGAACAAGTGATTTTTCTAAGGTATTCAAAATCCATAAATTCCGGAAGATCTCCAAATTTAATATTGTTTTCAGTTCTTAAATCTTGATGTTGATGATCGTAGTTTTCATTCATTTCACAAAAACGGATAGCAGTAAATCCATTTTGGCTAAAAGGAGTATGGTCGCCACCACGTAAAAAACGATCATTTCGATATACTAAATTAATATCAAGTTGATCTACATAGTCATTTGTAGTTGTTTTAATATATCGTGCAAGTTGTCTCGACGGGCTATCATTATCTCTATTAGTGGATTTACGCATTTTACCTTCGTCTTCGGTTTCTAGATAAGGTATAGTTTCGCTAAAAACTCTAACTTGTGTATTGTCTCTAATTTGCGTACCACTTGACAAACTGTTTCCTATCATATCATTGTTTATCATTGCTATGATATTCCAATTTTCTTTTTTGGCTAATTCAGCCAAATGTCTAGCGCCATATAAACCTTGTTCTTCTCCGGTTACAGCAACAAAAATCAATGTAAAAGGAAATTCTCTTTTACTCATAATCTTTGCCAGTTCCATCATAGCAGCTACTCCTGAACCATCGTCATTTGCACCTGGTGCATCTGATTTAGAATCCATAACATCAGTTACTCTAGAGTCTAAATGTCCGCTTATGATAAGAACTCTGTCATCTGTAGGGTCAGTTCCTTTAAGAGTCGCCATAACGTTTCCTAATTGACTGTCAACCGCAATTCTTCTCCCATCGGCTTTGATAGTGAAATAATCAATTTTTGAGGTTAATCGACCATTAGATTCTAATGCATATCTATCAAATTCAGATTTTACCCAAGTTTGCGCGGCACCTATTCCTCGAGTTTTGCTTTTAGTATCACTTAAAGTATGTCGAGTACCAAAAGACACTAGCTTTTTAACCGTTGCTTCAAGGCTTTCCGCTTTAACCTCAGTAAGCATTTTTTTTATTTCTGGATCTTTTGAAATGTTTTGTGCGGAAACAATATGTGTAAAAAAGAGAAAAGTAAAGAAGATATTTAAAAGATTTGGTTTCATATGGTTATAGTTTTTTCCAAATTTAAGGATTAAATAATATTTAATAGAAATTAATTTTTCGACTTATTTATTTAACAAACAACTAAAGGTTAAATATTAACGGGGACAAATTCCCCTCTTGAGAGGGTTAGGGGTGTGTTATTGTTTAAAACGCAAATATTTCATCTTGTTAATGCTATTCTAAAGTATTCACAGTCATTAAAAACTATAATAAAGATTGAGTTTATTAGATTTAATATTGGTTTTTAAGTAAGTAACTCGATTAGTTTTAATTGTTTTCTAGTGGGTTAACATTCTATTAGGTAAATAAATTTCACATTGTTTAAAAGGAATATTCTTTTATAAAATCATTTTTCGTTATGCTATTTTCAAACTTCGTACCTTTGCGGCTTAGAAAATAGAATAAAATGATTGAAATAGGAAAATACAATACGCTTACCATATTACGTGATACCAAAGTTGGTTTGTTTTTAGGGAACCCTGAACAGGACCCTGAAGGAATTCACGATATACTTTTACCCAATAAATATGTTCCAAATGAATTTGAAATAGGCGAGGAGCTTATTGTTTTCGTTTATTTGGATCACGAAGAAAGACCTGTTGCTACAACTTTGGAGCCTTATATATTATTGAACGAATTTGCACTTCTACGTGTAAATTACACGAATCAAGTAGGTGCATTTATGGATTGGGGAATGGAAAAAGACATTCTGGTACCTTTCAAGGAGCAAGCACGTCCTATGGAAAAAGGAAAACGTTACTTGGTTTACCTTTATATGGATGAAAAAACCAATCGTTTGGTTGCTTCCAGTAAAACCAACCAATTCCTTAAAAATGACGAGCTTACAGTCGAAAAAGGAGAAGAAGTAGAGTTGATTGTTTCTCATATTACCGAGTTAGGGATTAACGTTATCATCAATGAGCGTCATAAAGGTTTGTTGTATAAGGATGAGGTTTATGATGATGCAATTCGTACCGGTGATCGTTTGCGTGGATATATTAAAACGATACGTCCTGATAATAAAATTGATGTTGCATTGCAAATTCAAGGCTATGAAAGCATTGAGCCAAATGCTGATATCATTCTTGACGAACTACGTGCAAGTCGTGGTTTTTTAAGGTTGAATGATAAAAGCCATCCTGAAGACATAAAAACAGTTTTGAAGATGAGTAAGAAAACTTTCAAGAAGGCAATTGGGGCATTGTATAAAGACAAGCTGATTGAGATAAAAGAAGATGGAATTTACCTCGTTAAGGAATAAATAAAAAAAGAAAGACTAATCGTGATGATTAGTCTTTCTCTTTTTTAGCTTGTTTCGAATGATCGATAGACAAAGCTAAAATAATAATTCAGTGCAAAAATCTACTTGAAATCTAGACTAGAATTATAATAAAAACCGTTTGGTTTCTTTTTATTTTATAAAGATAGTTTTTCCAAAATTCAACTACTTTGTATTTTATACTTTTGCAGTAATATGGATTCTCAAATCTTACGTATTAACCGTAGGTGTTACTATTAGTCTTTTTACTATTCCAGTAAATAGCACTCTCTTTTTCTCACTTATTTTGTATTTATTATTTAAAACCACAAAATAATAAGAGACGAATTTTTCAATTTTACTCAATTATATTCTTTTTTTAGGTTAATAAATCAGTGAACTTTAGAATGTTGAATCAAATTCAAAAAGTAATCTATGTATTTGACTAACAGTGACTAAATTAAGTATTATTATAGTTTTGGACTGTTAAATGTTGGTTTTTTTACCGTTTTTTAACACAATAGGTTATTTGTTCAGAGAAGGATTACCTACGCTTCTCTTTGATAGAATAGTAGAAAATGTAAAAAATGATTTATTTTTACATCAAATAATTTAAAAAACAGACTCAGATGGATTGGATAACAGCAAAAGAATATGAAGATATAACCTATAAAAAATGTAATGGTGTAGCAAGAATCGCATTCAATAGACCTGATGTGCGTAATGCTTTCCGTCCTAAAACTACTGCCGAATTATACAATGCATTTTATGATGCACAAGAAGATACTTCGATAGGAGTTGTTTTACTTTCTGCTGAAGGTCCTTCTTCTAAAGATGGAGTGTATTCTTTTTGTAGTGGTGGTGATCAAAATGCTCGTGGCCATCAAGGTTATGTGGGTGAAGACGGTCAACATCGTTTAAATATATTGGAAGTACAACGTTTAATACGTTTTATGCCAAAGGTTGTTATTGCTGTAATTCCAGGATGGGCTGTTGGTGGAGGACATAGTTTACACGTTGTTTGTGATATGTCTTTAGCGAGTAAAGAACATGCTATCTTCAAACAAACTGATGCCGATGTGACTAGCTTTGACGGTGGTTACGGTTCAGCATATTTGGCAAAAATGGTGGGTCAGAAAAAAGCACGTGAAATTTTCTTTTTAGGTCGTAATTATTCAGCTCAAGAGGCTATGGATATGGGAATGGTAAATGCCGTGATTCCCCATGCCGAGCTTGAAGATACTGCTTACGAATGGGCTCAGGAAATATTAGGAAAATCACCTATGGCTATAAAAATGTTGAAATTCGCCATGAATCTTACAGATGACGGTATGGTAGGTCAACAGGTTTTTGCCGGTGAAGCCACTAGATTAGCTTATATGACTGAAGAAGCAAAAGAAGGACGTAATGCTTTTCTAGAAAAGCGTAAGCCTAATTTTGAAAAAAAATGGTTACCATAATTTAGGAATTAGTTTTTAGTATTCAGTGCTCAGTGTTCAGTTATAATTGTGAGCCAAATTGAAATTCGTCAATATAGACGAAGGAGAAATGACATCCGTAATAGTGAGTATTTCGAGTAATTTTAATAGATCAAACCACATATATTTCTAATGGAGAATTTTATAAACGAAACGATTGATGTAACACAGCTTCCTAAATTTGAAGAAGTGCAGTTTTCAAAATTGCATTCTAAATACTTAGGAGTTGTGTGTGTCAATCTGGCTATTTTTATTGGAGTTGTTATAGTTGCTATTGGAGGATTTTTTTATAATAAACCTGAATTATTTTCGAATAAAATATGGTTGATTATCGGTATTGCATCTCCTCTTTTTACTATTTTTTTAATAGTAATGTCCTTTCTATCTTTCAAGAATAAAGGGTATGCTTTTAGAAACCATGATGTGCTTTTTAGATATGGAATAATTGCAACAAATACTATTGTAATTCCGTATAATAGAGTACAGCACGTAGCCTTACACGAAGGAATGGTTTCTCGTTTTTTTAAATTGGCGACTATAGAAATATTTACAGCCGGAGGGAGCTCGAGTGATATAAATATTCCTGGAATACAAAAAGAACAAGCCGAGAATATTAAGCAGTTATTAATGGGTAAAATTCAAAAACAATTATAATGAGTACTGATTTTAGTCAGCCCCAAAGGCAGTCTGTTATTGGGGTTTTAGTGTTGTTTTTTTACACTCTTCAGCAATATGCAAAAGCATTATGGCCCGTTATGGTGGTCTGGCTTTTTAAATTTGATGAGGTTAATAAGTTGTATTTCTTTCTGGGGATCTTTGCTACTTTTGTAATTATTGGAATTGTATCCTTCCTGCAATACCTGAATTTCACCTTTTTATTGGATAATGAAAATGAAGAATTTGTTATATCAGAAGGTGTTTTTAATAAAACGATAACCACTATTCAGCTTAATAAAATCCAACAAGTAAATATCAATCAGTCTTTCCTTCAAAAATTAGTTGGAGTATATGAATTGGCTGTTGATACTGCTGGAAGCAATAAAAAAGAAGGTGCTATCAAGGCTATTTCTCACGAACTGGCACTGGAATTAAAATCTCGATTGTTAGAAAATGAAAAAAGAATAAAAACTTCAACTTTAGAATCAGACACTGAAGATGCAGATTATGGAGTTGTAGACGAAGCTACAGAGTCCTTTGATGTTATTAAAATTAGTTTCTTGAGTTTGCTGAAAATTGGAATTACTTCTAATTATCTAAAAAGCATCTCGTTACTTTTGATTTTTGTCATTACCGTTTCGGATTATTTTAATAAAATCACTGGAAAAGACTTGATTCCAGATGAGAATTTTGAAGATTATGTTGATCAGAATATTATAATACAGACAATTATAGTCATTGCCTTATTTTTACTAGCCCTTGTTTTAATGGTGAATATTGTAAGAGTGGTTTTTCGTTATTTCGATTATAAAATTACCAGACAAAAGGGATCGTTATTGCTTTCTTTTGGGTTGCTAAACACGAAGAACACGATTATTAAGCCTGAAAAAGTCCAAATCACGTCTGTTTCTAGAAATTATTTCCAGAAAAAGATGAATATTTTAGAGCTGAAAATTAAGCAAGCAACTAGTGGATCTGCGGAAGAACAAAAATCGGTAATAGAAATACCCGGTTGTAATGAGCAGGAACGCGATGAGATCTTGAAATTACTCTTTCGTAAATTACCTGAAAAAGGAGTTGTAATGGAACCTAATTTTCGGAAACTTGGTTTTTCGGTTTTTCTAACAATAGGCTTACCTTTGTTTTTAGTGTTTCTCTTTAGGAGTTATATTGAATTACAGGGAATTAGTCTTGGTTTAGGTGTTTTTGTGTATATTGTTTTCGTTGGATTGATACAATTTTTTATTTTTAGAAATAATCGACTGTACGTTAATGATGATTTTATCATAAAGCAAAGCGGTGCCTGGGACATTAAAAATGAAATTATTGAGCCTGGTAAAATTCAGGCGATAACAACATCACAGCTTTTTTGGCATAAAACGGCTGATATTGGTTCGATAACCCTGCATACTGCCGGTGGAAATATTGCTTTTCAGCTTGGGAATTATTCGAAAATAAAAGAATATGTCAACCTTTGGTTGTACGAAATAGAAACATCCGATAGTAATTGGATGTAGAAAAAGAGATTAAAACAAATTAAACATTTTAAAAAAAGAATATGAAACATTGGATTGAAGCCGCACGATTAAGAACATTACCCTTGTCTGTTTCCGGGATTATAGTAGGAAGTATGTATGCCTTGGCAAATCCTACTAATATTGAACTTACACCAACAGATGTTTTTAACTGGAAGATTTTTGGTTTTGCAATGCTTACAACTTTAGGGTTACAAATCTTGTCTAATTTCGCCAATGATTACGGCGATGGTGTGAAAGGAACCGATAATGAGGACAGAGTTGGGCCTAAGCGCGCCATTCAAAGCGGTGTAATTTCACCTGCAGCAATGAAACGCGCTATAATAATTACATCCTTTTTGACTTTGTTATCTTCATTAATGCTGATATATGTGGCTTTTACGGATACTAATTTATATTACTCCTTGTTTTATTTAGTACTGGGAATACTTGCTATAATTTCAGCCATACGATACACGATAGGAAGTAAAGCTTATGGTTACCGTGGTTTTGGCGATGTATTTGTATTTGTGTTTTTCGGATTGGTAAGTACATTGGGCGTAAATTTTTTATATTCAAAACAATTGGATTTAGAACTTTTTTTACCGGCAATGGCGATTGGTTTTCTAAGCGTAGGAGTTCTGAATTTGAACAATATGCGTGATGAAGAATCCGACAAGAAAGTTGGGAAGAACACACTAGTTGTGCAAATTGGCGGAAAAAAGGCAAAATTATACCATTACTTTTTAATCACTTTTGCAATGGCATTAGTGTTAGTCTTTGCGTCATTAAATAGTTTTAAAATTGACCAGTACATCTTTTTATTGGCATACATTCCATTAACAAACCACCTAATTAGAGTTTTCAAAAACAAAGATGCTAAGGCATTAGATCCTGAATTGAAAAAATTAGCCTTAAGTACGTTTGCACTTTCTGTACTTCTTGCTTTAGGAATGATTTTCTTTTTCTCGGATATAATTGTAAATGTTTTTTTAGGAGGTAGATAAAATAAAAAATTATGAAAATTACATTTTACGGACACGCTTGTCTTGGGATTAAAGTAGGCGGAAAGCATTTGATAATTGATCCATTTATTTCTGCTAATTCATTGGCTGAACACATTGATATCAATGCCCTAAAAGCCGATTATATTTTATTGACACACGCCCACGGAGATCATATTCTAGATGTGGAAGCAATTGCACATAGAACTGGCGCGATAATTGTTTCTAACGCTGAAATAGCGGGTCATTATGGGGCCAAAGGATTTCAAGTCCACCCTATGAATCACGGTGGAAGCTGGAATTTTGACTTCGGGAAAGTGAAATTTGTAAACGCAGTGCATTCCAGTTCGTTTCCTGATGGGGCTTACGGAGGGAATCCGGGTGGTTTTGTCATTGAAGGCGAGCATAAAAATATCTATATCGCAGGCGATACTGCTTTGACTATGGATATGAAGTTGATTCCGTTGCGAACAAAACTTGATTTGGCAATTTTACCTATTGGGGATAATTTCACGATGGATGTTGAGGACGCTATAATAGCTTCTGATTTTGTGGATTGCGATAAGATTTTAGGGTATCATTACGATACTTTCGGTTATATCGAAATCGATCATAAGCAAGCAATTCAAAAGTTTTTCGACAAAGGAAAAGACTTAATGTTATTAGAAATAGGGGATTCCATAGAATTATAGTTTTTTGAAGCTATTTACTACGTCAGTTCGCTTCGCTCGGGTCAGCTGTTTGTTACAATCTTTAATGCCGAAAACCGGCACTAAAGGATTTCCACGTCCATCTGGGCTAAGGGATTTAGGTTATTAAGAAATTAAATTTATGAAGAGAATATATTTTCTGCTATTTATTAGCTTTTTTTATCAGTCGGCTTTTTCTCAAAAAGACGGATATTGGGATAAAGAAAGAGCGACTACCAAAGAAATTATTGTTTCAGCAAGGGACCGAATCATTGTTAAAACGGATGATTTCCCTATTGGTACAACCGAGTTAATTTATAGAATCACACTTCTAGATGAGAATCAACAAATGGCAGGTAGCCTGGTTTCAGTGTTAAAAGCTATTCCGGATCCTACAGGAATAACCCAAGGATCAGCTGGGGCGGTTTTTTTATTGTCAAAAATCTCAGGTTCTGATAAAAGTCGCTATGCTGTTTTTTCTTCTAATGAATTAGCGACTGCTTATAAAGAAAATGGAAATAGTGATAAAGCCTGTGTGGTACAAAACACGCCGGTGAGCAAGGATGCCAAAAGACTTTCCTTAGATAAATCAACTTGTTTGCAGTCAAATACTTCAAATCTATGGTTTGGATTCGAAAGTACCAATTGGATTATGAAGCAAAAAATTGTTATTGAAGTGGTGCCGTGGGTTGATACAAAACTAAGTAGAGGATGGACGGTTGAAAACAGAAAATTTATTATCAATCAATGTAAAACATCAGCACTAGCAAGAAAACTGGCTAACTCAGATGATTTTTGCATTTGCCTGGAAGAAAAAATCCAAAAGCAATATAAGTTTCAAGAATTCCAAAAACTGCTTGTTATGGAACAAACAAAAGCATATAAGGATTTTGGAAACAGCTGTATTGACGAAACAGGCGTTTCTAAAGGTGTTTTAGAGGATTATCGTACACTAGCGTCAAATTTTACAAAAAAGGGTGATTACGGCAGTGCTATCACTCAATATACAAGAATTATCAATGAAGGAAAGGTAAATATTTTCGATTATAATGCCATTGGTTATAATTATATCTTAACTAAACAGTATGGCAAGGCAATTAAATTCCTAAAAGATGGCGAGAAGCTGGACGATACGGAGTTATTAATAAAATTGAATTTGGCGCACGCCTATTTAATGAATGATGAATTCAGAAACGCTAAATTGATATATAAGGAATACCAATCCCAAAATGTCAATGACAGCCTGAGTTGGACTCAAAAGATCAAACAAGATTTTGCCATTTTTCAAAAAGCTGGCTTGCCTTCGGGAGATTTTGACCGAGTCTTGAAGTTGTTAGGGAAGTAGTTAGCTTAGTTTTTAACATATAAGTCATATAAGTTTTTATTTGAAGTTAGTCTTGAAATTTTCTTACAGACTATACAACTTGAATTATTTATTTTATAAAATTTAGTATGAACACTGAAAAGGAGTTAGAAAAGCAGGATTCTGAAATCAGGAAAAATTTACTTTTAGTAATTATTCCTATTGTAATTATAGTTTTTGTAATAGGGTATTATCAGTCAAATTCATTAGAGTACAATAAAAAAAAATATTTAGAAAGTAGTAATAAAGAATTCAATGGGATAGTGATTAAAAAGAGAGAAGAAGGCGATTTTCCTAGAGCAGGAAGATTTATTGGCTTTGATGATTATTATGAAGAAAGAGTAAGTAACGAAATATATTATAAGATTGCTATTGGAGATACTGTATTCAAAAAAAAAGGTAGCGATTCAGTATATTTTTACTTAAAAAGTGGTGAAATACTTATTCAAGATTATAATAAGTATTTAAGAGATCAGTATATTGATTTGCTAAATAAAAAGTAATTACTCCCTCAATTAATAGTTGTTAATCCAGGTTTAACCGATTATTTTAGATTTGATTCTAATATTTATAAAGCATAATCTTTAGAGAATAATCTATCATAAACTATAAAACTTATATTTTCTTATATGTCTTATATGGTAAAAAAAAGACTTATTTGTTCTTAAAACTTTAATGTTATCCGAAATTGCCATAGCCTATCATAAACTACAGAACTTAAATTTTCTTTTATGACTTATATGTTGAAAAATTTTTAATGTGACGCCAAAAATGAAAGCAACCTACCACAAATACATTCTTGATTTTAAACGTCCTTCCGGAACTTCTAGAGGTGTAATGACTCAAAAAGAAACTTGGTTTATCGTACTTGAAAAAGACGGTAAAAAAGGAATAGGCGAGTGCGGAATTCTTCGTGGTTTGAGTATTGATGATCGTCCGGATTATGAAGCGAAATTGCGATGGACTTGCGAGAATATTCATCTTGGTGTAGACCAACTTTGGGAAGGCTTAATTGAGTTCCCTTCGATACAGTTTGGAGTCGAAATGGCTTTCCAATCATTGGTAAGTGAGAACCCTTTTTTATTGTTTCCTTCGGAGTTTACAGAAGGGGAGAAATCAATCCAAATTAACGGACTCGTCTGGATGGGTGAGGCCGCTTTTATGAAGCAACAAATCGAGGAGAAATTAGCGCAAGGCTTTAATTGTATAAAACTCAAGATTGGCGCTATTGATTTCGATAAAGAATTGCAATTACTAGCCTTTATTAGACAACATTTCACTGAGGAACAAGTCGAAATAAGGGTTGATGCTAATGGCGCTTTCTATTCCAATGAAGCTTTATATAAAATGACACAACTATCTGAATTCAAGCTACATAGTATCGAGCAACCTATTCAAAAAAACAATACTGACAGGATGTCAGAACTGTGTAAAATCACTCCTTTGCCTATTGCTTTGGACGAAGAGCTGATTGGAGTGTTTTTATTCGAAGAAAAAGAGAATTTATTACTGAAAATAATGCCTCAATACATCATTTTAAAACCAAGTTTTATAGGCGGTTTTAAAGGGACGAAAGAGTGGATTGATCTTGCTGAAAAGCACAAAATAGGATGGTGGATTACCTCTGCTTTGGAAAGTAATATTGGCTTGAGTGCCATTGCTCAGTGGACCTTTTTGCAACAAAATTTAATGCCGCAAGGACTTGGAACTGGTGCTCTTTATACTAATAATTTTGACTGTCCATTAGTGGTTTCTCAAGGACAATTGTGGTATGAAAAAGAAACCGTTTGGGACTTTGATTTCGACCAAATAAAAACGGTTTGACAAACACGAAGAGGTGTTTTGTTAAACCGTTTTTTAGTAATTCTGATTCTAATTTTATCGTTTGATTTCTTCTTGTTATTGCATTTTTTTAGCAAATTTCCCTATTGTCATTCCTTGAACTAAAATAGAAAAGCAAACAATTACGTAGGTAATGGTAACCCAGATATCTTTGTTGTATTCGGGATTAATGGATAATGCAAGTGCAATAGAAATTCCGCCTCTAAGACCACCCCAAGTTAAAATCAAAATCGTTTTTTGTGTAATTTTCTCTTTTAATCGTACTGCTATCGACGGAATGTAAACCGAAATGTATCTAGTAATAAGAGTTATAAAGAGTATGATAATTGCTGCAAAAAGTATTTTTTGATTGGTTTGAATAATTAATAATTCCAATCCGATTAATACAAATAGGAGGGCATTTAAGATTTCGTCTATCAGTTCCCAGAATTTATCTACATATTCGGCTGTTATATCAGACATTCCAAGGGTTTTTCCGTGGTTCCCTGTTATAAGACCTGCAGCAACCATCGCTAATGGTCCAGAAACGTGAGTATAATGAGCCAATGTATAACCACCCATAACAACAGCTAGAGTAATTAAGACCTCAACTTGGTAATTATCGATACTAGCAATCAGTTTATATCCTATGTAGCCCAATATAATACCTAAAACTAAACCTCCTATTGCTTCTTGTCCAAACAACATTAGAATACTTCCAATATTTAAATTGGCACCTGGTTTGGCTAATTTTAAGATAGTAATGAATACAACTACGGCCACACCGTCATTAAATAGTGATTCTCCTGCGATTTTAGTTTCTAATGATTTAGATACTCCAGCACTTTTCAAGATGCTTAAAACGGCAATTGGATCGGTTGGAGATATTAAAGCACCAAATAACATTGCGTGAATAAGTTCTACTTGAATACCCATAAAATTCAATAGGTAAAAAGTGGCAAAACCTATAATAAATGTACTTATAAGGACACTAAATGTAGAAAAGAGTAGTATGCTTAGTTTTTCTTTGTTTAAATCATGGAATTTAATATGAATCGCTCCTGCAAAAAGCATAAAGCTTAACATTCCCTCAAGAAGTAACTCGCTGAAGTTGATGCTGTCCATTTTTAAGGCGATGTTTTCTTTAAAGGAAGGGAAGTAATAACCTGCCAGTAGAATAAAAAAGGAAAAAATTAATGACACCAGCATTAAGCCAATGGCATTGGGTAGTTTTAATATTCTGAAATTGATGTAGGCAAATCCTGCCGATAATACGATCAGTATTGAAAAAAGATGAAATAAATCCATTATTGTTTATTGATGTTAATGTTAAAATCAGGTGCTTGAACCAAGTGAAATGTTGCCGAAGCCATTTTGACTTCTCCATTTGTTGTTTCAATTTCCGTTAAAATTTTTGAGAATAATGCCGTTTTTGTTAGCCTTCTTTTTTTATAACCTACCACATAACGAAGTGTATATTCGGCCCAATTATCATTGGCAACTAGGGAAACCATTGGTTCGGTTTGTGCGTCTTCTAGTCTGTATTTGTTTTGAAGGATTTTCCATTTTTCTTTTGACCTTACGGTTAAATCACCTGCAACTTCAATACCTGCATTCAATATTATTTCTTTGGCTTTATCGTAGTTACTACCATATTGGATTGGGATTTTTATTTCGTCCCATAAAAAAGGAAAATCACCAGAATAATTAAAAACAGGCTCTTTAAAAACATAGCTATTAGCAATCAATACAATTCTTCCATTGTATAAATCTCCGTCAACCCATTGTCCTGTTTCCATAATTGTTGTCCTTAAAACCCCAATATCCATTACATCTCCTTTTATTCCGCCTAATTGTACGCGATCTCCAGTATTGTAAAACCCTCCAAACATAATTGCTAACCAACCTGCAAAAGAAGCAATAACTTCTTGTAAAGCAAATGCAATTCCTGCACCAGCAACACCTAAAGCAACAGTAAAACCTCCTAGTTTATCACTAAAAATAACTGTTAAAAAAATAACAGTAATCAAATAACCAACAAAGGTGCTGACCTTTTTGGCCTTATACCGATTGTCACTGTCTTTGATTTTTGAAAACAGTTTTTTTTGAACAGCTTGTATAACCATCCAAATTATGGCAACTCCAACAAGAAAAGTAACAATTTTACCAACGGTTGGATTGTATAGGTATTCTTGAATTTGCTCTTCCATTTTTCTACTTGTTAAGGTGAACTACTCTTTGTGGAAATGGTATCGTAATATTGTTTTCTTTGAACAATTGAAATATTTTAATCCTCATTTCGCTTTTTATATTTTCGACTCTAAAGACATCTTCAGACCAGAAAATAACTGAGAAATTCAATGACGAATCACCAAAGTCAGTAAAACGAATAAAAGGATTTGGTTCTTTAAGAACTCCGTTTTGCTTGTCAACGGCTTCTTTCAATACTTGCATCACTTGGTTTACATCCGATGAATAATCCACGCCTACGTTAACCTCAAACCTTGAAGAAAGGTCATTGTGTGTCCAGTTTATTAATTGATGTGTTGTTAGGCTAGAATTAGGAAGAATAATGTATTTATCCTCACGAGTTAAAACCGTTGTTGTTCTTAGGTTGATTTCTTTTACAATACAAATAAGTCCATCAGCTTCAATAACATCATTTACCTTAACAGAAGAATCTACCAAAAGTATAATTCCAGAAACAAAATCACTAAAAAGATTTTGTAGACCTAAACCAATACCAACTAATAATGCAGCAGAACCGGCTACAAGTACTGATAAATTAAAACCAAATAGTTGTAAGCCTATGATAATTGAAATTACAATAACTAAATACCTAACTAAGTTATAGATAGAGTGTTTTTTTGCAGCATCAATTTTATCAATTTTATAAATTGTTTTTTTTATGATTTTCAAAAGAAGACCTGTCCCAATAAGAAAGATAATTAGCTTTAAAATGCTAATTACTTTAATATTAAAGTCACCATCTTGAAAAAAAGTATAGTTTAATAATTCTTTCATATATAGTTTTTATATCAACTAGTTTTATACTTAAAAAAAGCAAAGAAATAAAGTTACATAATTAATCGGACACCACCTAGTTCCGAAACTCTATAGGAGAAGCGATTACCAGGAGATCCTATGAACATAAAGTTTTTTGGGATATTCCATTTCTCAGATAATTCATTAATGATTTCAGGTCCAAAAACACCTTCTAATTCAATAAATTCAATGTCAATTTCTGGATAAGCACGATCTAATACTTTAAGATCAATTATTAACAGTTCATTGTTTTCGTCTTCACGTTTTACGTTTACTATTTTTAATTTCTTAGTGGTTTCATTATTTTGAACATATTGCATTACTTTATTAATAATGGCAACATCATCTCCTTTAGTGAAAAAAACAAGCTCTTGTGAATTGATTTTTAAATTCATTTTCAATAAATAACGATTGCTAAAAATCACCATTCTTCGTAAAGGTTTGTAAAAGTATTCTAAAGCATCAATCAATACTTTTATAAGAAATGATCTATTAAGCATAATTGCTATAAAAAGTAAAGACGGAACTAAGTATTTAATAAAGGTGTAGAATGAGTCCACATTCAATTGAATGTTTCCTATAAAGGCTGCAACGATAAGTGAAACTGCAAAAACGACTGCTATTCCTCTAGCTTTTTCAGGCCTTGGTAATTTTTTACGTTTGAATTTTAATAATAGATTTCCAATTCCAAATAACCCCATTACGGCTAGGAATGAGAAAGTGTAAACTCCAGCTAATGCAATTAGATTACCAGCTGTAACGAATAAAACAGATACACATAATATAAGGAAACTAATGATAATTCTATAATTAGACCCACGCTTGTTTTGTTTCAAGAAATAGTTAGGTAAAATACGGTCTAATGTCATACGATTTAATAATCCAGACACCCCAACAAATGAAGTTAATACAGCACCACATAATACTAATACGGCATCGATAGAAATTAGGTAAGCTAACCAAGAACCTCCAGTTGTATGTCCTAAATAAGCTAATAGTGATTCTTGATGTTCTCCAACTTCAGTAAGCGGAATGATACAAATTAATAATAAAGCAATAACAGGGTTAAAAAAACTAACAATGGCCCACATATTACGTAGTGTTTTTGGGAAAACACCATTTTCTTGTTCTTCAACGAAGTTAGCAGAACTCTCAAAACCTGAAATTCCTAACATCGCTGCGGAAAAACCTAAGAATAATGCATTTATAATTCCGCCAGAAGTCACAGGAAGACTCCAGTTGATATTGAATGTTTCTAATCCGTTAGTAAAAATAAACCAAGAGGAAGCTAATACTAAAACACTTAATGTTGTTAAATGAATTATAAAAATTACAACAGCAACAATAGCTGATTCTCCAATTCCTAAAATAGCCAGTCCTGTAAAAGCAAGTAAAACAACTACTGTAGCTATGGTTATGTTAATTGCTGGGGCAATACCATGTAAATAGTGCATTCCTTCTGAAGCAGAGATTACTGCTGTGGCCATATAAGACAACACTGTTAATGTTGCTGCAAGAGATGCCATTCTTTTAGATGAAGTATTTAATAATACGTTATAAGCACCACCGTTAAGCGGAATAGCTCCAACAACCTCACCATATATTTTTCGAAATAAAAACAGTACCACTGCAACTAATAGAAGAGAAATCCAAGCGTACTGGCCAGCATACATAATTGTAAGTGCAGATACATATAGACAGGATGAACTAATATCATTTCCACATATAGCAGTTGCTTGTAATTCATTTAATTTTTTATGTAATACTTTTTTCATTATTTTTTGTTTAGGTCAGTTTTTATGTCTCTAAATGGAGTCGCAAGATAATCATTTGTGGTAAATAGCCAAATAAGACAGCCTATTCCTTTTCATTAATAAATGAGCGTTTAAAAGAGATGGAATTTTAATTTATTCGGATGTTATTTATTGGGAGTTGATAAAAGTATTGTTGAAATTATTTTATATCCAATAAACGTCTGTGATAATTTATTTGACCAAGATGATAGGCTAGGTGAGTGGTAAGATGGATCAACATAAACTCAGTAGAAGTTTTGGATTCAAAAACGGTAAGGGGATATTCTTTTTGCATTTCTTCTTCCGAAATAGTATTCAAAGCATTGTTAACTACAATTATGACATCTTCAATTTTACTGGTCAATTCTGATTTAGGAAGGTTTTTTAAACTGAATTCGAGTTCACGGTTTCTAACATAACCAGTTTTACCATATACAGCACCAATAAACGTATTTAAATTACCTACAAGATGTAAACATAAATTACCTGCTGAATTTGATATTTGTTTTTCGTAATGCCAAATTAAGCTTTCATTTTGATAGGATTCTATCTCCAATTTTAATTGAATAAGATCCCGGTTAAAAAGTTTTTTTAAAGTTTCAGTTATCATAATTTAGAATCTTGATACTTTTTAAGAGAAAGTAATGCTTTATCCTGTATTTTTTGCTGCATAAAACCAGTCCAACCAAATAATAATCCTGACAACCCAAATGCTTGTCTTGTCCATTTCCAAAGATCAAAATGATCGGTATGCTTTATAATTAATCCATCCTTAAAATGAAAATTTGCTTGAATTACGTTTGTGACTTTCCTATTGGTTTTACTGAAATAATAGGTTGCAGTCCATTTAGCTGACCCGATGTATTCATAAGCTTTGATATCTTCAATTTCAATTTTCAAGTTGCCATTACTGTTTTTTACTAACATTTTCCACATATCAAAAACGTCATTACCTTGAAGTAAACCAAATACTGGATCTCGGAATTTAATTTCTGGGGAGTAACATTCTTCCATTTTATTGGCTTCCAAATTGGCAAAAGCAGTATAGAATTTTTTAATAGTGTTTTCGTTAGTTGTCATTGAATAAAAATTTTAATAGTAAAAATAAGTAATTCTCTCTAACTATTATGTAGTATTCAAAATTTTTTCGAAAAACAGATATTTCTTACTGATTACATACCAATATCATAAACTAGTTGTTCCTATATCAGTTGTTTTTCCTTTTGTAACTATAATATTGTTTAGAATTGTCTGCTTAAAATCCATTCTTGGTGTAAAACTAACTTCATAACTACCTTCTGGAAGACCCATAATTAAAAAATTCCCTTGAGCGTTTACTATAGTAGAGTAAGAATTCCCATTTACTTTGACTTCTATTATAGATTGAGTACCTAAAGGTGAGATTTTTCCTTTTATAACACCACTTATTTTGGGTTCAATTGTTCGAATAACAGGCTTTAATATAAATTCACCATTTCCAGTAGTTACAATTGATTTATTTGCGTCAAAATCCAACAATACATTATTTAATAACCCTTGCTGTAGCTTTTGATTTACTTGAAGTTTTAAACCAGATTGTTGGTCAATAGGTGTGCTTAGAGGATATTTAGTGTTTTTTATTAAAACGGAGTTGTTAGGCCCAAGAATTAGCCTTATTTGTTCAACTACAGCTATATCTAATGTGTCTATTGCAATTAAGGTACTTTTTCCGTTAGAAAGATCAAGAAGATTATAAATCCCTTTATTTACATTCAAATACACTCTTTTCCCGTCTCCAATAATTTCAATGTCTTTTATATCTACAAAGACAGCATCATATAGCGCTGGTGCATCAGTCATTCGTATTGCATATGGATAACCTTCATTTGTATCATCGTTATTACAAGAATTCAACATAAATCCAAGAATAAAAATTGAAATAATAGTACTTATTTTATTCATTTTATCGTGTTTTAGGATTGTATGTTAAGGAATTGCGGGTAATTAAAACGCTGATATGATATGTTTTAGTATGTTTTCTTTGTTTAAAATGTTAATTATTTTATAATTAAATAAAATCAGCTGGTTTTCGTGGGAATTAAAGTCATTTTATGGTTTTTGGTTTATTTGAGCAAAACAAAATTACATTCCATCTTTAAAATCATTAATAATACCTCCTTTTATAAGAATATTAATTTGGCGGTCACTAAGACTGTGTTTGGTATCAAACTCAATATTTTTTCCATTTATTTTTTTTACCAATAGCTTTATATTTTTTCGATTGATAACATCCTCTCTTAAATTTTTAAAAGTTACGATGTCTCCTTGTTCAATTTTATCGTAATCAGAAATACTAATAAATTCTAAAGGAACAATTCCGAAATTCACAAGATTCTGCCAGCCTATTCGGGCATAACTTTGGGCGATTACAGCTATTTGACCCAAGTATTTTGGAGCTAATGCTGCGTGTTCTCGACTGGATCCCTGGGCGTAATTTTCTTTAGCAACGACAATATGTCCTCCATTCTCTTTTTTAGATTTTAATGCTCTTTCATAATAGGTATCATCAATAGCACTAAAAGAATATTTACTGATTTCAGGCAGATTGCTTCGCAAAGGCAATACCTCAGCGCCTGCTTTTAGAATTTCATCTGTTGAAACATTGCTTCCCATCTTTAATAAAACGGAAACTTGATAATCCTGTTTTAGAGGTGAGATTTCAGGAATCGATTTTATGTTTGGGCCTTTTATGAGTTCAATATCTGATCCGTCTTTTAAAGGAGCGACCAGCATATCTGTATTTATAATCTCCAGTACAGGATGTTCATACTTAGGGTATTTCATTCCGTAAATTTCTTCCAATGACCGTGGGTCAGTAATTTTTCCTGTTAGGGCAGAAGCAGCGGCAGTTTCAGGGCTGCATAAATAGATCTGGTCGTCTTCCGTTCCTGACCTTCCTGGAAAATTCCGCGGCATCGTTCTTAAACTTATGGTTCCCGTAGCAGGAGCTTGTCCCATACCAATGCATCCCATACATCCCGACTGGTGGAAACGGGCTCCAGCTGTGATTAGATTTGCAAAAGTATAGTTCTTGAGCATATTTTGAATGATTTGTCTGGAAGTGGGATTGACATCAAACGAGACATTGCTATTTATGGTTTTGTCTTTCACAATAGCTCCTGCAATCCAAAAATCTCTCAATCCGGGATTTGCTGAAGACCCAATAACGACTTGACTAATTGATTTTCCTGCCACTTCACTCACTGGAACCACATTACCAGGACTGGTAGGTAGTGCAATCAAAGGCACCAATTGATCTAAAATAATTTCTTCATATTCGTCGTAAGTACTGTCTTTATCAGCAATTATTTCAATCCAATCGGCTTCTCGATTTTGTGAAATCAAGAAGCGTTTAGTTTCTTCATCGCTAGGGAACACGGTAGTTGTCGCGCCTAATTCGGCTCCCATATTGGCTATGACGTGACGATCCATCGCGTTTAGATGCTTTAATCCTTCACCGTAGTACTCAATAATTTTCCCAACGCCACCTTTAACACTATGTCTGCGAAGCATTTCAAGTATCACATCCTTGGCACTTACCCAATCAGGTAATTTGCCAATGAGTTTTACACCCATTACTTTTGGCATTTTTACAAAATAAGGCTGGCCAGCAATAGCAGCAGCGACATCTAGTCCTCCCGTTCCAATGGCTAGCATTCCTAGTGAACCGGCGGCACAAGAATGGCTGTCCGACCCTATAAGCGTTTTCCCGGGTACCCCAAAACGTTCCATATGAACCGGGTGGCTTACTCCATTTCCTGGGCGACTATACCAAAGTCCGTATTTTTGGGCAGCCGAAAACAAGAACAAATGATCATCGGCATTTTTAAAATCGGTTTGTAAAAGGTTGTGGTCCACATATTGTACGGCAACTTCTGTTTTGGCCTTTTTAAGCCCCATAGCTTCTAGTTCCAGTTGGACCAAAGTCCCTGTAGCATCTTGAAGCAAGGCTTGGTCAATTTTTAATCCTATTTCTGTTCCTGGAATCATTTCGCCTTCCAATAGATGACTTTTGATTAATTTTTGAGTGACGTTAAGTGATTGCATAGTTTTTTTATTTATAACTAATTGGCCACCCTAAAACTTGGAATGGATTTAGTTTGATTAAAAAAAAATGGGGATTTTGAATTCTTGCAACTTTTTGATATACAGTTGGTAAGTGAATTGTAGGTAAGTGGAATTCTATGTAAATTTACTTAAAATAAATTTAAAATAAGGCCGATTGAAACTAATAAAAAACCCATTGCTTTTTTATGGACAATGGGTTGTTGTTTATTCTATTTTTACTAAAAAATTAGGGTCGGGGCAATTATCTAAATAATAATCCAGCTCTTTTTTACTGCAAACTCCCGGATAATCACCAGATTTCTCACCTATGTTTTTTATAATTTGAAAATGAAGATGTGGTGAATAGTCACCATTAACGCTAGCGTCTCCTAAAGTAGCCAGAAGCTGCCCTTTTTTATAAGAATCTCCAATTTTGATATTCTCGATGCTTTCTAATGATAAATGGCCGTATAAGGTGTAAAAAGTATGTTCATTAATGTTGTGTTCCAAAATGATAGTTGGACCGTAATCGCCTATATCCGAATTATTATTAAAACTATGTACTTTTCCGTCCAATGCTGCTAAAACTGGTGTTCCAGCTTTTATCCATAAATCCAAACCAATATGGATATTGCGTTCATCAACATTTGCATCATTAAAATTAGCACTTCTCTTATACAGATTGCGTTCTTCTATATATCCTCCATAAGCTACTTTAGCATGGTTTAAAGACAAGTGATTTTCAATATAATCTTCAAATGCGATCGCATTTCCAAGATCTAACTTCGATAAATCAGTATTAGAAGATGATAAATCTAAAGGAGTGTAGTTTTTGTAATCAATCGAAGCGTCTATTACTTTAACGTCTTGTGTGTTTTTTAATAGTATTTCTAAAGTAGTCATTAGACGTTTTTTTTTTTTATTAAATCTATAATAATATAAAGCCAACATTAAATTAGATGTTGGCTTTATAATTTTTAATTAAGAAAGTTGAAATTATTTCTTAATTTCAACTTTTGCATCATCTCCACCAATTTTTACATTAGTTTCATTTGCTCCTTTTTTTGTACTAATATTTACACCATCGGTTCCGATACTTATTGAAGTACTATCTTTACTCTCTTCAATTGCTGGTTCATTTACTTCAATAGTTGTTTCGGTAGGTTGAGGAGTTTCTTCTTTATTTTTACAGGAAATAAAAGCAATCATTGAAAGCATTCCTATGAACAGTGTTGTTTTCTTCATTTTGTTTTAATTTTAACTAATTAAGTGATTCACAAGATACTATTTTTATTAATATAAAAAAAATCCCAAACTATAAGCTTGGGATTTATATTTATTTGAAATTATTTCTAATACAAATTTGGAAACTTCGCAGGATTTACCTCATTCATCATAGCATATACTTTTTCGAATATATCCTCAGCTGAAGGTTTAGAGAAATAATCACCATCCGTTCCGTAAGCCGGTCTGTGAGCTTTTGCGGTCAAGGTTTGGGGTTTACTGTCTAAATGAGTGTAAGCATCTTGTTGCTCCACAATTTGTTGTAAAATATAAGCCGAAGCTCCTCCTGGTAAATCTTCATCGATAACCAAAAGACGGTTTGTTTTAGCAATACTTTTAACGATATCTTGGTTGATGTCAAACGGAAGTAATGATTGTAAATCAATGATTTCACAATCGATACCAAAATCAAGAAGTTCTTTTGCAGCTTGTTCCACTAATCTTAATGTAGATCCGTAAGAAACAAGTGTTATGTCATTCCCTTCTTTTAATGTTTCAATAACTCCAATAGGTGTTTTGAATTCACCATAATTCATTGGTGCTTTTTCTTTTAATCGGTATCCATTCAAACATTCGATAACCAAAGCGGGTTCGTCACATTCTAATAATGAATTGTAAAATCCAGCGGCCTGAACCATATTTCTTGGGACTAAAACATGGATACCTCTAATTGCATTTATGATCATTCCCATAGGAGATCCAGAATGCCAAATCCCTTCTAATCTATGCCCTCTGGTACGTATAATAAGCGGCGCTTTTTGCTTTCCTACTGTTCTGTATTGTAGAGTTGCTAAGTCATCACTCATAATCTGGATGGCATACAATAAATAATCTAAATATTGTATCTCTGCGATAGGGCGTAAGCCTCTTAAAGCCATACCAATACCTTGACCCAGGATAGTGGCTTCACGAATTCCAACATCGGCAACGCGAAGTTCCCCGTATTTCTCTTGCATTCCTTCTAGACCTTGGTTAACATCACCAATGTTTCCAGAATCTTCCCCAAAAATTAATACTTCAGGGTATTTTGTAAATATAGCGTCAAAATTATCACGGATAATCATTCGGCCATCTGTGTCTATTTTTGCGTTTTCAGCATACTGCGGATCTACTTTATTTACTGAATACACATTTTTATCAGTAGTAGAATGTAAATTACTGCTAAACCTTGGTTGGTTTAAGTTTATGTAATTAGTAATCCAGTTTGATAATTCATTTTTCCCGTTTTCACTAATAACAATACGTAAAGTTTTACGTGCTGCGATAAGTAACTCTTTTCTTAAAGGAGTTTTTATGCTTTTTAAATCCGAGACTATATTTTGAATAGACTCTTTATGGTTACTGCTTAAAGCTGTTTTTTCCAATAAAGAAACAAGTTCTTTTTGATCTTCAACAACTGGTTCTATAAATGCGTTCCAAGCTGCTTTTTTACCTTCTAAAACTTCTTTTTTTGCATTTTGATCTATAGCGTTAATCTCTTCTTCTGACGCAATATTAATTGCGATCATCCATAATTTCATCTGTCTGACGCAATCAAAGTCTTTTTCCCAAGCTAAACGATCAGCGTCTTTGTATCTTTCATGAGAACCTGAAGTAGAGTGTCCTTGTGGCTGTGTTAATTGGTTGACGTGAATTAATACAGGAACGTGTTGCTCACGTGCAATAATTGCCGCTTTTTCATAAGTTGCAATCAAATCAGAATAATCCCAACCTTTAACTCTTAGAATTTCGTACCCTTTATTGTCTTCATCACGTTGAAAACCTTTTAGAATTTCCGAAATGTTTTCTTTGGTTGTTTGGTGTCTTGCGTGAACGGAAATACCATATTCATCATCCCAAACACTGATAACCATTGGTACTTGAAGTACTCCGGCTGCATTTATAGTTTCAAAAAACAAACCTTCTGAGGAGCTTGCATTACCTATTGTTCCCCATGCAATTTCATTACCATTTACGGAAAAATTATCTTTGATAGTAATTCCTTTAACGTGTCGGTATATTTTAGAAGCTTGTGCCAGTCCTAGTAGACGCGGCATTTGCCCTGCTGTTGGAGAAATATCAGCACTTGAATTTTTTTGTTTTGTCAAGTTCTTCCAAGAACCGTCTTCGTTTAAACTATGTGTTGCAAAATGCCCACCCATTTGTCTTCCGGCAGACATGGGATCGTGTTTTATATCGGTATGACCATAAAGACCAGCAAAAAATTGCTGTATAGTCAATTCACCTATTGCCATCATGAAAGTTTGATCGCGATAGTAACCAGAACGAAAATCTCCATTTTTGAAGGCTTTTGCCATAGCTAATTGTGGGACTTCTTTTCCGTCACCAAATATCCCGAATTTTGCCTTTCCAGTCAATACTTCCCTACGTCCTAAAAGGCTACATTCTCTGCTTGTTATGGCAATTTTATAGTCATTTAAAACTTCGGTCTTGAAATCATCTAAAGTCAAAGTAGTATTGTTTTTTTCTTTTATCATAATTGAAAAGTATAACTTAGTGTTGCAAATTTACTTAAAAACTAGCTATTTTCATAATACAGTAATAAAAATATAATTTAATTATTAACAATTAAAGCCTAGTAAATTTGTCTATTTTTGCATTAAAATCATTAAAATAGCGAAAAAAATAAATATAATTCAGTAGAAGTATTTAATTCCATTAAATTAAAGCCATTTTCTTTTAAATAAATTGATAATTACGCTAGGGGATAAGGTAAATACAAATCGTACTTTCTCTTTGTATTTATTTTGCGAAATTTCCCAACCATTATTCGAATAAACGGGAAAATACACTTCAAAATAGTCTGGTACTAAATTCAATTTAATACCATTATCGTAAACAAATTTAATGTTTTGCGTTCGGTTTTTCATAAATCCAACATCACCATAGACCTCAACAAAATTCCAAATGGTATAGCCTGCATTAAAAGTGCTAATCCATTGGTTTGCAAATTGGTTATCTAATTTTGATTTAAATCCACCTTCAGCCATTATTAATTGTTGGCTGTAAAAACCACTATCTTCTGATCTTCCATAATAATTATAGTCAAAAAGATAGTCTGTGGGTCTGTCCAAAGCAAAACTAAAATAATCAGTATTAGATGTATTGTAAAGAAAACTTCCAGCATACAATCGAAGGTTAATTTGGCGGTTATTTTCAAACAGTTTACGGTATGCTAATTCAGCACTTATTTTTCCAAATTTCCCTGATAATTGTAAATCGTTGATTAAATTAAAGTGATTAGTAACTTCCGTTTTATTGTTAATGTATTTAGCATTAAAAACGGAATAGTTTTCAGCCGTATTATTAATCACAATGTTGCTTTTTTCTCTATTGACTAAAATTTGTCTAAAAAGAATCAACTGTTTATGATTGTCTCTAAAGTCATCTTCTCTTATTCGTAGCTGTACCGTAGGGTTTATTCTTAAATAAGTTGCATCAGGCGCATAATGGAAATAAGAGCCCGAAAGGGAATACCTTACGTTATATAAAGCACTGTTTCTGTAGTTTTGATTTACAGCAAATGAAGCGGATCCAGATACCGTATTTGCTTTAGTTGAATAGGCTGGATTTACATCAAATGTAAAAGGTTTGTCTAAAATCGTTTTATTGTGTAAACGCAAACCTGGCGATAAACCGTCATAAAAATTGTAGGTAAGTGTTGGTACGTACAATACTTGATTGTAATAAGGATCTTCTAAATCCTTCATAAAAACAAATTTTAAGGGACGATTATTCGGGAAAAAACTTTTTAGGGATTTCCAATTGTTTCTTAAATTATATTCAGGAACCTCATTTTTAAAATTCAAAACGATTTTATCGGCATTTTTTCTTTCGAATTTAAAAATACTATCATTTGATTTTGGCTCGATCCATTTTTTAAATACTATTTCGCCATGTTTAATTCCATAAACTGGAACAGGAACAATTACCCCGGTTTTGTTTTTTATGGAAAAGTAAATACTGTCGTTAGTTTTAGAAACATCAGAAAATTTATAATCAATGATTTCACGTGTATTAATTACGGTGTTAAAAAACCAGTTGATGTTTTTAGTTGTATTCGATTTTATAGTCGATTCAAAATCTTTACTGCTGGCTTGTTTTTCTTTATTATTTGCGTAAAATTGATGGATACTTGTAGTTACAGAATTATTTTCAAGAAAATCATCTAAAAACCGAAGACTCAGTCCAGCTCTATATTTACTGGCTATTTGTTCGTTAAATTTAATTAGGGAATTTTTTGGATCTCCAAGGGGTTGATCTAGATTTTTTCGAGCCATCAGCATATAAAAATAACTGTATTGCTCATTGAAATCTAAATTTGTCAAATTGAAGCTTTTTAATAATTTAAATGTTGAAGCATTTCCTAACATTTTTTCATTAGGATGGTATTCATCAATATATTTCATCATTACATAAACTTGAATCCCGTCATAAATCCAACCGTCTTTTCTTTTGTCTAACTGAATACTGTTTTTAAGAAAAGCATTTAAATACGTTTTTAGAAATTTTATTTCGAATACAAATTCATCCGAAAACGGACTTATAAAGGAAGGAAGTTGATTTAATCCATAAAACGGATTTCGATCATAATCAGTTTGTGAGACTATGATTTTTTTATAAGGATAATCACCTATGGAATTAGAAGTATAATTAATGATACGGTCAACAATAATGGCTTGTTGTATGGAACTGACTTTTTTCTCTTTTAAATTAGAGAGTACCTCAAGAGTACTGTTTTTGTAGTTGTAAAAGGTAAGTTTAGGTTCTATAAAAAGATTAAAATTGTTTCTGTTTTTTCCAGACAATTTATAAATTGTATTGTTTTCATCGGAAACAGTTTCTACAGTATCTAAATCAGAGGTTACTACAAATCCTTTAGTCGTTTTAATGTCAACATCGTAATTAGAAAGTCCATTTGCGATATCGTCTAAATTAACATTACTGTAATTTGTAAATTCAAAGTTTTCGTATCTAGCAGGAGTAAGAAACCAGTTGTTTAGATTAAAACCACCTAACTCATCATAACCATATTTTGTGAATTTATCACTTGGAATCTTTACGGTATAACTAAGTTGTAAAACTATTTTTTTATGAGGAGCTAATTTTTCTCTTAGCTTGACAATAATTAAATCGGGATTGTTTTTTAATCTTTCCCAGGAAAGGAATAGATTGTTAGGGTCAATTATTGTTAAATTGTTTGTACTGCCTCGTTCTTCGTCATTTGCTAAATGAAATCCACGATAAAATTCATCCGAAAAACGTTTAGCTAAAGGTGTATTTACATTCGAAAAAGCATTATTCCAATCATTTAAAATGAAAGAGGTCAATACATCTTCTGAATCGTTAGAAAAAGTAAGTATTTGTTTGATATTAAGTGACTTGGATTCGGTATTTACTTCAACAAACATTTGGGAATGATGTTGAGCAAAATTCTTTACTGGAGTAATTAAAACAAATAAGCAAAACGTAATTTTAAAGAATGCTTTCAATCTATTTAGTATAAATGTAATTATTGCCCAATATACGTTATTTTGAATAACATTTAGAATGATTTTTTTTAATAAAAAAAAGGAGTATAGGGGTTTTACAACCTACACTCCAGCATTTAAAACATTATATAAAATCCTTAATTTTTAAAAATTAGGTTTCAAGTTGTATTTCTTATAGAAATTATCCAAAACTGCTACCACTTCGTCTTCGGTATCTACAATCTTGATTAAATTCATATCCTCAGGACTTACAGTATGTTCTTTTTCAATTAAAACTGTTTTTACCCAGTCCATTAATCCAGACCAAAAACTTGTTCCAATAAGGATAATAGGGAATTTTGCAATTTTTTTGGTCTGTATCAAAGTAATCGCTTCAAACAATTCGTCCATTGTTCCAAAACCTCCTGGCATCACAACGAAACCTTGAGAGTATTTTACAAACATTACTTTTCGAACAAAGAAATAATCAAAATTTAAATTCTTGTCTCCGTCTATATATGGATTATAATGTTGTTCGAATGGCAACACAATATTCAAACCTACAGAAGTTCCTCCACCTAGATGAGCTCCCTTATTTCCGGCTTCCATAATTCCTGGTCCACCGCCTGTAATCACACCATAACCCGCTTTACTGATTTTGAATGCTATACTTTCAGCAAGTAAATAATATTTGTCATCTGGCTTTGTTCTAGCCGATCCAAAAATAGATACGCAGGGTCCAATACGTCCCATAGTTTCGTATCCATTCACAAATTCGGCCATAATTTTAAATATAGCCCAACTGTCATTGGTTCTTATCTCGTTCCAGGTTTTACGTTTCAGTTTATCCTGAATTATTTTATCCTCGTCATTGTCAAAATCTTCTAATCTCATTTTTTTTCTAATTTTTATAACTATTCTTTTTTGGATCTAAATCCACTTTTTCGCTATATCCACGCCCATAAAGGCTTGAAATGTCATTATATTTTTAATTCACGGAATTTCTATTGAAATAATAGGGAAGTGAAGTAATCTGGGCTATGACTCTAGAATACTAAAGTAACTCTTTTTTCAAAAAACGAGGCAGTATAGCTTTTTTTATTTTAATTTTTTTTTTATAAATAGAAGAAACTATCTAATGTTTTACTTTATTTAATTGTGTCCAAATGTTTAAAACAAAATAAGTTTTATTTGAATTTTTAAGTTTCAATAGAACGTTCGAACCAAATACCAAAAAACATATCTATTTCAACCAGTTTTTCTTAATTCCAAATCCGGAAAACCAAACTAGAAAAACACCTATTACAATTATTAATATTGGCATTATCTCCGTTCCAGGACCATAAACTTCTCTTGATTTTGTAAAAAAAAGATCAAAAGTCATTTGTGGAATAATGGCGCAAAGAGAAATAATAAATGCTGATTTAGCCCATTTTTTCTTTAGAATCAAACCAAAAGTACCCATTACACCTCCAAATACGGCAATTGCAAAGGCTATTTTTGTCCAAAGCGGATAACTAGTGTAAAGCGATCGTTCAGCAGCAGGTAAGGCTTGCAAGGCTTCATCAGTTATAAAGGTGAATTGAAAAAAGGAGCCAACTCCCATTAAATTCCACAATAAAAAAAATATTGCTGCTGCCCAATACCATTTTGGCACACTTATTTTTTGATCTTCCATTGTTATTATTTCTTAAAAGGTTATTGTTATTCAGATGCTTTTATAATTCATAGTTGGTTGTCTATGATCCGCTGAATGGTGTCCCAAAGATACCCACTGCAAGTTCAGCCCAAATTAACAGTAACACTATTAAAATTGCTAAACAGATAGCGATACGATATTTGACATTTTTAGTCTTCCTAATTGCAATTTCGCATAAAAAACCTGTACCAAATAAAAGTACACCCGCAACTACAAAATCCATCAGTGTCCATTTTACTTCCTCTGTGAACTGCATTGCTATTAGTGGCACAAGCAATAGAGTTACTGTAATGAGCGTAATGATGACTATTCTTTTCTTTACAATCATAATTGTTCTTTTAAGTCTAAAAGTGATTTGTAAATATAAGAGATTTTTTTAAAGATAGATTCTGTTTTCTGTAACTGATGTACTACTTCACTTTTTGACTCAATTACTAAAGGTAAAATTCGAAAACGAATTTACACGAATCTATACAGTAATACAGTTCGTGAAAATAACATTTAAACTAATTTGATAAAATTGATTTTATGGATTGAATTATCAGCAAAGAAACTAAGCTGTTTTGACTTTGTTTCTTTGAACCTTTGTACCTTACATCAACTCTTTTTTCAAAAATTGCGCAGTATAACTTTTTTTATTTTTTGCAACTTCTTCAGGAGTTCCTTTGGCAACTACTTGTCCGCCACCTTTTCCACCTTCTGGGCCTATGTCAATGATGTAATCGGCTAGTTTTATGACATCCATATTGTGTTCGATAATCAAAATCGTATTTCCTTTGTCGACTAATTTATTGATTACTGTCATCAATACTCGAATATCTTCAAAATGCAATCCTGTGGTAGGTTCGTCCAAGATATAAATCGTATTTCCGGTATCTTTCTTGGATAATTCACCGGCTAATTTAATGCGTTGCGCTTCCCCGCCAGAAAGGGTTGTGCTTTGTTGACCTAGAGTAATATAGCCTAAACCAACATCTTGGATTGTTTTCACTTTTCGATAAATCTTCGGAATCATTTCAAAGAAAGGAACTGCTTCATCCACAGTCATATTCAATACATCCGAAATTGATTTTCCTTTGAACCTAATTTCCAATGTTTCTCTATTGAAACGCTTCCCTTGACAGGTTTCGCATTCCACATATACATCAGGTAAAAAGTTCATTTCAATCGTTCGAACACCAGAACCTTGACAGGTTTCACAGCGTCCGCCTTTTACATTAAAGCTAAAACGTCCTGCTTTATAGCCCCTAATCATACTTTCGGAGGTTTTTGTAAATAAAGCCCTGATTTCTGTAAATACTTCGGTGTAAGTGGCAGGATTAGAACGCGGAGTTCTTCCTATGGGGCTTTGGTCAATATCAATTACTTTATCGATATGTTCAAGTCCTTCAATCTTTTTATAAGGTTTGGGTTTCTTTACTCCATTGAAATAAAAAGCATTCAAGATAGGGTAGAGCGTTTCATTAATCAAAGTCGATTTTCCGCTTCCTGAAACTCCAGTCACACATATCATTTTACCCAATGGCAGTTCGATAGAAACATTTTTCAGGTTGTTCCCTGTTGCTCCAGTCAGTTTAAGGAATTTTCCATTTCCTTCCCTGCGTGTTGAAGGGATTTCAAATTTCATTTTTCCGTTCAAATACTGCGCGGTAATTGTGTCTGAGGCAAGAGTTTCTGCAGGAGTACCTATACTGATAATCTCTCCACCGTATTTACCCGCTTTTGGACCTATGTCAATCACATAATCAGCGCGTTCTATCATATCTTTATCGTGCTCTACCACAATAACTGAATTCCCAAGATCACGTAATTGTTCTAATGAATGGATTAATTTTTCGTTGTCTCTTTGGTGTAAACCAATGCTTGGTTCATCCAGAATATATAAAACACCTACTAACTGCGAACCTATTTGAGTTGCCAGTCGGATGCGTTGTGCTTCTCCTCCTGAAAGTGATTTTGAACTTCGGCTTAAAGCCAAATAATCCAAACCTACATTCATCAAAAAGTTCAGCCTGTCCTTAATCTCCTTGATCACCTCAGTAGCGATACGTTTTTGTTTATCAGATAGATGGCTGTCTAAATTATGAAACCACGCCGTCACATCAGAAATGTCCATATCACATAATTCGGAGATGTTTTTTTCGTTGATTTTGAAAAACATCGCTTCTTTCTTAAGACGGGAACCTTCACAAACGGGACATTTTTTCTCGTCCATAAATTCCTTTGCCCATCTTTTAATAGTCGTGGAACCGCTTTCGTCGTGTTGGTTTTTTATAAAATGGGAAATTCCCTCAAAGTCAATTTTGTATTCCTTAGTTACCCCTAAAGTTTTAGATTCTATAGAAAATTTTTCCTTACCACCGTGTAAAATCATTTCTATAGCTTCCTCAGAAATTGTTTCGATAGCATCAGTAATTTTGAATCCGTGTTTTTCTCCTATAATTTCCAGCTGCTTAAAAATCCAAGACGATTTGTATTCTCCCAAAGGAGCAAACCCACCTGCTTTTATGGATAATTTCGGATTCGGGATAATCTTTTTAGGGTTGATTTCGTTTACAGTTCCTAGACCATTACAATGATCGCAGGCTCCTTTTGGGGAATTGAATGAAAATAAATTCGGTTCCGGATTTTGATACGATATACCGGTAGTGGGACACATTAAGTTCCTGCTGAAATAACGAATTTCATTAGAATCTTGGTCTAAAACCATCAATACATTCTCCCCGTGATGCATTGCCGTATTAATGCTTTCACTTAAGCGTTTATCATTATCAAGCCCCCCAGCCCCCGAAGGGGGAGTAACCTCGAGACGGTCTATAACTATCTCAATGTCGTGTGTTTTGTAACGATCTAATTTCATTCCGCTTGTAATATCCAGAATTTCTCCGTTGACACGTACTTTTAGGAAACCTTGTTTGGCAATTTGCTGGAATAATTCTCCATAATGTCCTTTTCTGGCTCTAATTACTGGCGCGAGTATATTGATGCGTTTATTGGTGAAATCTTGTATAATTAACTCTTTGATTTGCTCATCAGAGTAGCTGACCATTTTTTCACCTGTATTGTAACTGTAAGCATCTGCCGCACGGGCATAAAGCAAACGCAGGAAATCATAAATCTCCGTAATAGTTCCCACGGTAGAACGCGGACTTTTGCTGGTTGTTTTTTGTTCGATAGCAATAACAGGCGATAATCCATCAATTTTATCCACATCAGGACGTTCTAGGCCTCCAAGAAACTGTCTGGCATAAGCAGAGAAAGTCTCGACATAACGTCTTTGCCCTTCGGCATAAATGGTATCAAAAGCTAAGGATGATTTTCCAGAACCCGAAAGCCCAGTAATAACAACTAGTTTTTCTCTTGGAATGGAAATATCTATGTTTTTAAGGTTGTGAACGCGTGCACCTTGAACTTCAATGGTATTATTTTTATCTAACATAATTTTGAGCAAAAAGCAAAGTTAATCTTTTGATTGATTCTTTCCATAGAACAATTTGGAAGTTTATGTTAAAATGGGACATAAAAAAACGCTAATGGTGATTAGCGTTTTCTTTTTCGGGTTGAAATATAATCATTGATGGCTTCTTTGGTAGTGTACCAGTTCCGACCTTCTTTATAAGCATCAATTTTTCCTGTTCTGGCCAATAAACTTACGTATTCCTGACCGTAAGGAGAATTGGGCTCGCTAACGATATCAGATATTTTTTGATAGTCGTTGTCGTTACCGGGCATTGCATTCAAATAAATGTTAAGTGTTCGTTCTAAGGCTTGGCACATCAACAACATTAATTTTTGATAATTGCCATTATTAGCTTGATTGAGTGCTTCATAATATTTTTTACTGTCATTTTTTAGAATGATTGCTGGCGGAAAACCACAGCGCATCAATAATAAATTCATACTTAAACGCACCGTACGACCGTTTCCATCAAAAAAGGGATGTATCCAGGCTAATTTATGGTGAAAAACAGTTGCGAGCTCAATATCGTTGAGCTGTAAAGGGTTTGCGTTTATAAAATCGATTAGTTGATCTAAATAGTCTGAAACTTTATTGGCATTTGGAGGCATAAAATTAGTGCCTGAAATTCGAACACCACCATTTCGGATACGACCGGCAAAATCTTCTTCTATGGAACGCAAAACTAATCCGTGTAGGGAGAGTATATCGATACTTCTAAGTTGGTATTTATCATCTACAACTGAGTATAAGTAATCAATGGCTTTGTCGTGATTGTAAGTTTCAAAATGCTCTCGTAGTGATTTTCCTTTTATAGTTATTCCCTCCTGTAACACCATTTGAGTTTCTCGAAGACTCATTGTATTCCCTTCAATGCTATTGGAATTATAAGTCCATTCTATCGATAAACTTTCTCTTATTTTATGTAAAGCGATGTTAGGCAATGGTCTGCTGGCTTGCAAATCATTCTTTTTTTTGTACAATCTTTCAAAGGTAGATTGAAATTCAGTTCTGTATTTTAAGTCTATGTTCCACATAATGAAACAAATATACGCATTAATATCGGATAGTTATAAAATGGACTCTATCCGATATTAAGATTTATTCAATTGTCATCGATTTTAGCTTGGTCCTATAAGACTCAAGTGCAATGGACTTAGAGATGAATCCAAAGTATTTTTCGTCTTTTATAACTGGAAGAAAGGAAACTTTAGATTTTTCGAATTTATTCATTACTGTTTCCATACTGTTAAAAGGATAAATAACATCAATGGTTGGCAGCATTATTTCTTTAATCAAAGTGTATTTTACACGGTAAGGATTGAAAATTATTTCTCGGATACTATTGAAATGAACAATACCCAATAAGTGTTTTTCTTTATCCACTACAGCAAAAATAACCTGATTAGAATGCGAAATTAAATCAACTAATTTCTCTAGAGTTTCATCAGGGGAAAGAGTTAGATAATCAGTTTGAATGATTGAATTTGTATCTAAAGTGGAAAGTACATTAGAATCTTTATTGCTGGTAAAAGCGTGTCCTTTTTTGGCTAAATCTTTAACATCCATCGAATGTTTTTCAAATCTTTTAGAAATGGCAAAACTGATAGAAGCGACAATCATAAGCGGAATCATTAAGCTATATCCACCTGTAATCTCAGCAATTAAGAATATGGCCGTTAAAGGAGCGTGAAACAAACCGCTTAATATTCCTGCCATTCCTACCATCGTAAAATTGCTAATAGGCAACTCCGTTAATCCAGTTAGATTAATCGATTTCGAAAAGAAATAACCCACGTATGATCCCATAAATAGAGAAGGGGCAAAGTTACCACCATTTCCTCCAGATCCCAGCGTAATTCCGGTTGCAAAAACTTTTAACATCACAGTTAAACCAACAAATGCAAGAAGAACATAGCTGTTATTTCTAAAGCTGCTGAATAATGTATGATCGAGCAATTGTCCTGGATCTTTTTCGGATAATATCTTGATGCTTTCATATCCTTCACCAAATAATGTTGGAGAAATGAAAATAAGAAGCGCTAGAATCAGTGATCCAATAAGTGCTTTTTTATAAGGGGAAATCTTAAGACGGGCAAAGTAATGCTCCGTTCTTTGAAAATTCCGAGTGTAATAAATAGATATAAATCCGGTTAGGATTCCTAGAAGCACATAAAAAGGAATTTTGTGGTAATCGAATATTTGTTGCTGTTTGAAATTCAATAAAATGTTTTCGTCTAAAGCAATTACAGATACTAATGCTCCAGTTGCGGCAGCAATCATAATAGGGGTAAATGCGGAGATACTCACATCAACCAATAATACTTCAATGGCAAATAAAACTCCGGCAATAGGCGCGTTAAAGGCAGCGGCAATACCTGCAGCCACACCACAACCTATAAGAAGGGTTCTGTCTTTATAACTCAGTTTGTATTTTTGTGCATAATTAGATCCAAAAGCAGCTCCGGTAACCACAATAGGGCTCTCTAAACCAGCTGAACCTCCTAAACCTACGGTCAGGGAACTGGTAATAATCTGGGCATACATTTGTTTTTTAGGAATGATACTTGCTTTTTTAGCAACAGCATATAAAATTTGTGAAGTTCCTTTTTCAATTGTTCCTCCCAGTACTTTTTTGACTACAAAAACGGTAAGTAAAATACCTATTATAGGCAGAATACTATTGATATAACTAATTTTTACAATTCCGTTGATGTAAGTTGCAAAAGAAAAAACCCAATGCGCAAAAGTCTTTAAAACAATCACAGCAAATGCTGAAGAAATTCCAACTAATACACTCGATAAGAATATAAATTGTTTTTCTGTTAATATTGTTTGTGACCAAGCAATTATACTTTCTAATTTAGAAATATATTTTTTGAACATTTAATTTTATTTTGTGAAATGACAAAACTACTATTATTTTAAAGAATGACCCTATGTTTTAATGCTTCTTTTGTGCTTAAAGGCTTCAGGTTTGTGCTATCTACATAATCAAAAACGGCATCAGGATTTGTTCTGGCATAATCTCTTAAAGCCCATCCAATTGCTTTTCTAATAAAAAACTCATTTGAATGTTTGTGCTTTTCACATAATCTTTTCAGAAGATTAAAATCTGTTTTTTCTTTGTATCCTAATTGGAAAAGGAGGGCACTTCTATTGAGCCACATAGTATTCGAATTAGAAAAACGATTTATGGTGTTGTCAATTTCATCGGGGAAAGTCGTTAAATAGACACCGAGAATGTTTTTTGCAATACTATCCACACTGTCCCACCAAGAATGTGTAATAATCATTTTCTCTATTAGATCAATATCTTCTAATTGGAATTTTTTTCTGAGCTCTTTTGTTACAATCTCGATGGCTGAATAGTGAAAATCCCGATGTTTTTTTTCGAATAATTCTAAGGCTATTTCTCTAACATTATTAGTGACTTCATCTTGATTTTTATTCCATATTTTTTTTAGAATAAGCCTTCGCTCTTCTGTTTTTAAACCATATAAGACAAAATTATTTTTTAAATATTTAGCCATTGCCATTGCGTTTTCAGCATTGTAATTTTCTTCAAAGGCTTGTTCTAAAGAGGATATAAAAGGCATAGTGAAAAGGATTAAAATCCAACTGCCATATTATCTCCTCTTTTGTCAGCACCACCTTCTAATTTACCATTTGGTAAAACAAGAACAGCATCAACTTTCCCAATGATTTCTTTGTCTTTCTCACTGATTTTATATCCTTTTTCTTTTAGGTTTTTTAAGATATCTGCTGTAAAAGAATTTGGTTCGAATGTAATAACATCCGGTAACCATTGGTGATGAAAACGAGGAGCATCAACCGCTTCTTGCATACTCATATTAAATTCATAAACATTCAATATCGTTTGTAATACTGAGGTTATAATAGTGGATCCTCCAGGAGTACCTACAACCATCAATAACTTTCCTTTTTTCTCTACAATTGTAGGCGTCATAGAACTCAACATCCTTTTTCCTGGAGCAATACTGTTCGCTTCAGTTCCTGTAAGACCATATAAATTAGGAACTCCAGGCTTAGCACTAAAATCATCCATTTGATTATTCAAGAAGAAACCCAATTCATCACAATAGATTTTAGATCCATAATTGTCATTTAAAGTGGTAGTTGCTGAAACTGCATTCCCAGCTGCATCCACAATAGAGTAGTGGGTTGTCTCAGTACTTTCATAACCTTGAATTTTACCTTCGGCTATATCAGATGACTTTGTGGCTTTATCGAATGAAAAGTCACTCATCCTGTTTTTTAGATATTCAGGATCAAGTAATTCTTTTACTGGTAGTTTTACAAAATCAGGATCACCTAAGAAAAAATTCCTGTCGGCATACGCTCTTCTTTCTGCTTCGGTAATTAGTTGAATGGCTTTTTGACTGTTGTGTCCCATTTCTGAAATGTTGTATGGTTCAATCATTTCCATTATTTGATTCAAGCAAATACCACCGCTACTAGGAGGAGACATCGAAGTTATTTTTAAATCTTTATATTCAAATGTAATGGGTGCTCTCCATTTAGCTTCATATTTCTTTAAATCTTCAAGAGACATATTTCCTTCTTTCGAACCTAAAAAAGCAACTAGTTTTTGTGCTGTTTCACCACTGTAAAATTCATCACGACCGTTTAATGCAATTCTTTTTAAAGTAGCTGCTAATGCTGGATATTTAATAGTGTCGTTTACTTTATATACTTTCGAAAATAAACTGTTTGGGCCATTGGTTTTAATAAAAGTTTCTCTGTAACTATCTAAACTTTTTGCTTGATGTTCCGTAATGACAACTCCTCTTTCGGCTAATGCGATTACAGGGGCAAGAATTTCGGACATTGGTAAGGAACCGTATTTTTTATGTACTTCAAAGATTCCTGCAATTGTTCCCGGAATTCCTGAGGCTAACGCCGTAGCAGTGCTTTTTCCTTTAATTACATTCCCTTCTTTGTCAAGAAACATATCTTTAGAAGCTGCTAAAGGCGCTTTTTCTCTATAATCGATAGTTCCGGTTTCGCCATTTGCTTTTCTAAAAACCATAAAACCTCCACCGCCTATATTTCCAGCTTGAGGGTAAGAAACTGCTAGTGCCAGTTCAGTTGCAACCATAGCGTCAAAGGCATTTCCGCCTTTTTTCATAATGTCAGACCCTATTTGTGAAGCTTCCTCTCTAGCCGAAACGACCATAGCTTTGCTTGTGACAAGACCAGTTGGGTTTATTAGTTTTTCATTCGATTTACAGCTTAAAATAGCCAAAGAAAGAAGGATGATTATTTTTTTCATAATATAAAATAATTAGGTTTTATAATTCGTTTATTATTTTGTTAGCGTGTTCTTTTAAATCTTCGAAAAAAGAGGTGAAATCTTCTTCGAATTCCGAGTAATATTCAGTTAACTCATTTGTAGCAAAGCGCATATTGGATTTATTCTTAGTCCTGCCGTCCATCTGTGTCAATATTTGCTTTATTCCTTCGATTGTTTGATAGCTTAATAACCAGTTTTGAGCCAGCATATAAGGCATTAAACCTTTAGTTCTATCGGTTAGAAATTCCTTGTTGATTTCAAGTGATTGATAGAAGCGCTGAATGTAAAGGTCTAGATTTTCATTCGAATAAACACTCCAGTTTTTTGCTAAAAAATGGTCGTAGAATATATCAACTATTACTCCAGCATAATGATGGTAATTTTTATGTAACTTTTTAGTACTTAATCTAAAAGTTGGGTGAGCATCTGTGTAGGTATCAATTGCTCTGTGTAAGACGATACCTTTTTGGATGTCAGATGGAAAATGGTCAAAATTCTTTCCGTGAATCCCATCGGCCATAAAATTCCCAATTTTGATTAAATCATTGTCCCCCGAAAGATAGATGTGTGCTAGAAAGTTCATTCGCCTAAATTATGAATTCTAAATGACTTTTTTAAAGTGTCAATTGTTATATTTGTGGGAAATATAAAATAAATAGTTCAATACTAAAAAAGATTAGAATGACATTAATAAAATCAATATCAGGAATTCGTGGAACAATAGGAGGTAAGGTAGGAGATAATCTTACTCCTCTTGACGCTGTAAAATTTGCATCGGCATACGGAACTTGGTTGAAAAATTATTCAGGAAAAGAGAAATTAACAGTTGTAGTAGGACGTGATGCTCGTATTTCGGGACCTATGATTCATAATTTGGTTGTAAATACCTTAATAGGTTTAGGAATTGATGTAATTGATTTAGGGTTGTCTACTACACCTACAGTAGAAGTGGCTGTTCCTCTTGAAAAAGCTGATGGTGGAATTATCCTTACCGCTTCTCACAACCCAAAACAATGGAACGCTTTAAAGCTATTGAATGAAAAAGGGGAATTCTTAAACGGTGTTGAAGGAGAAAAAATTCTTGTCATTGCTGAAGAAGAAGCTTTCGATTTCTCGGATGTGGATAATTTAGGGGAAATTACGGAGAATGATGCTTATATGGACATTCATATTGATGAAGTGTTAAACCTTCCTTTAGTTGATGTTGAAGCAGTAAAAGCAGCCAAATTTAAAGTGGTTGTTGATGGAGTGAATTCGTCTGGAGGTATTATTATTCCAAAATTATTGGAATTAATGGGAGTGGAAGTAGTAAAATTATACTGTGAACCTAACGGTCATTTCCCTCATAATCCAGAACCTTTAAAAGAACATTTAACGGATATCTCTGAATTGGTTGTTAAAGAAAAAGCTGATTTAGGAGTTGTTGTAGATCCTGATGTGGATCGTTTGGCTTTCATTTGCGAAGACGGAGAAATGTTTGGGGAAGAATATACATTAGTGGCTTGTGCTGATTATGTATTGAGTAAAACCCCAGGGAATACGGTTTCTAATATGTCTTCTTCTCGTGCTTTGCGTGATGTGACAAACAAACACAACGGAACTTATGAAGCATCAGCAGTAGGAGAAGTGAATGTGGTTGACTTGATGAAAAAAAACAATGCCATCATAGGTGGTGAAGGAAATGGCGGAATCATTTATCCGGAGTCGCATTATGGTCGTGATAGTTTAGTGGGTGTGGCTTTGTTTTTAACGCATTTGGCCAACAAAAAAATGACTGTTTCTGCTTTGCGAGCTTCATATCCTCAATACTATATGAGCAAAAACAAGATTGAGTTGACACCACAAATTGATGTCGATGCGATTCTTGTTGCTATGACTGAGAAATATAAAAATGAAGATATCACTACTATTGACGGAGTGAAAATTGATTTTGCCAATGAATGGGTACATTTAAGAAAATCAAATACAGAACCTATTATTCGTATCTATACAGAAGCGGCAACACAAGAACAAGCTGATAAATTAGCTTTTCGAATTATTGACGAAATAAAAGTAATTGCAGGTATTTAAAAACCTCAGTTTTCTAAATATATAAAACCCTTTCAAATTTAATTTTGAAAGGTTTTTTATTTTTTATTAAACGCCATCAGTAGGCACAGAGTCGAAAGTTTTTCTTTTGTTTTCATACCATGCATTCATTCCTTCTGGAAAGTGCATTAGTTCTTGCATTTCTCTCATTGCTTTGCTGTGTGGATCATCACCATTTTGAATCATTTCCATAGCGTGTTTTTTGCTTAATTCAGCCATTTCCTCAAAAGTGTTAGCGTGAAATTCTGTATCACAAGCACCACCTAGTTGTTTACAAGTCATTGTTTTCATAAATATTGGTTTTAATGAATATTGGACTAAATACGTAGAATGGATATTCAATTTAAAACAAAATGAAGCACGTATTTTAGTCATTATACGGTGTTATATTGTAAATATAAAGGAATTAAACTACAATTTGGGTAGTTTTTTAAAAAAAGTACTTAGAATTCTATAAATGGGTTTTACTTGAAATGACATATTAAATACTTCATTACTGATACTTTTAGCAGTAGAAAAAGCCTAATTAGACCTAAATTTCAACTGATAGAAAGTCAATATATTTTCGAAATATTTTCAGCAAATGAATTCTTAATATACCACTGAAGTCAGTGAAAATTATATAAAAATCCAAACCCTCACAAATGCTTGTTTTGAAAGGGTTTGGATTTTAAACACTTTTGGTTTGGATTATTTTATCACTGACTTATCATTATATTCAAAATGTAGCGGCAAAATAACTGCTTTAGGTTCTTGGACACCATGTTTGTTAAGAATTGGCATTAGCGTTTGTCCAAATTCATTGAACTTAGCCGCATTTTCCCATACATCTACTACTTTCACTCCTTTATCCGTTGGGGCACCAGCGTGATGAATTAAACCTTTTGGGTTTTGATATCCAGCTGCGCGAAGATCATTCCATATTTGATCATATTCCTTTACTGTCATTCCAGGAAAGTCAAATTGAACCATTACTTTTTCCTTGTTTTCCATTTTGTAGTTGTTTTATTTTCTACTCGTTTGGCTTTTCGATACCGCCCCGTTTTTAAAATGGTTTCTGGTCTCCACTTTTTATTAAATAATATTTCATTTTATGAAGTAGATAATTATTAATTTGAAAACAGATTATAGGACTTATTAGAGTATTGTAGGAAACTCTTTTTTTAATTTCAGCAAATGAATAAAGTAAAATTACAAATATTTTAAAACGTAAAGTGTTGAATTGTAAATAAGTGGGTGTTTTTTAACATCCTGAATTTTATAAATAAATAAAATAGGACTAAAGGATTGTTAATCAGTAAGAGTCGGTACTTTATTAAAAAAAGTTCTTTTAATAAAGGAATTAAATGCTCAAATCACTTGATTGGAATTTTGGCTGTAGCCAAAAAAATAGTGCATACAAAAGAAAGTTTTGGGAGTTGGTAGGTACTTGTGAAGTAAAACACATTAAAACCAATGTTATCAAATTCCAAAAAAGAATTTTGGAATTGTTGTGGGACGTTTTATTGTTTAACCCATTTCAGTTGCTATTCCAGTAAATTCCTTAGCTATCACGTAGGGTTGATTAAAATTATAAGTATTTGGAGAAACATCTTTATTTCCAAAAAATAAAATTTTGATTTCATCTGTACTAGTTTCTGAAATTTCATTTTCTTCAATAACTATAAACTTCATTTTAAATTTTTCAGTTACTTCTTGAAAAGTTTGTTTCAAAGGTTTCGGAATTGAAATTTTAACTCTGTTATTACCTTTATGGAAATTTTGAATACCAAAAATAATATCCTGAAAAGAAATCCAATTTCCAGTAATTTTCTCTAATTCAAAATACAATTCTCCAATAAATGGATTGATATCAATTGGCAATTCTGAAATTTCACATTGTATTGTAGAATATTTATACTTCCAAAGTAGTGGATGTTCTTTTAATATTTCCAGCTTAATGAATGGAAGTAAGTTTTCATTCCGAAAATTGTTTATTTCGTATGAATTACTTGCCATTATTTTCCATTCTTGTTTAATTATTGTGTTTTCTCTAAAATCTCTATCATCCAAAAATAAATTTATTTCACATAAATTTGATTTTCCGGTTTTGAAGTTTACATTTTTTAAAATGAACCAACTGTTCTGATAAAATTCTTCTTGATTACTTCTTTCAATTAATTGTTGTAACATAATAATTTGAATTTAAACATTTCAGTTTTTATATGTTTGTAAAATCGGTTTCATAAATTGTTATATTTTGCGTTGTCAAAGTTTCTACATTAGAAGCAGGAAATGTATATGACGCTTTTTGTGTTATTCCATTTTTAGTTCTAAATATTTTGATTGTTTGCATATTATATTTTATAAGATAAATTCTTTTTACAACTTGTGAATTTGAGTTAATTTCAGCTGTGTTATTATCAAATCTAGTTGTTTCGTGTATTATTTGAAGCGGTAAATTGGATATGTTATTCAAATTAAATGTTACATCACAAGGATATAGATTTACTAGTTGATACGTATTAAATATAAAATTTTCACCGATATTTTTTATAGGTACAAGACCTACACAACAATTCCAATATTTTTGTTCTGAAATTGGTGAAGGTTCTATTTCTAATGAATAAAAATTTCCTTGCCCACTAGTTTTGAATGTAAAATTGTACTCACCATTTGAATTTGTTTGGCTTGATTCTAAGTGTTGAATAAAATTGGGTAAATTTCCAAAAAAAATAGAGTTATTTGGCTTTAATTTATATTCGCTAATTTTTAATTTGACATTTGGAATGGGTGAATTATAGGAATCTGTAATTTTACCTGTAACTCTTGTCTGAATACCCACCGATAATAAGTTTTCATCATCTTGAGAGCAGCTCACAAAAAAGAGACATATAAGAACAATAAAAAACAAATTTGACTTCATCATATTTTCATTTTATTTGGTTTCAAATATAAATTTCTTTTCCTTTTCAGTTAATAGAATTGAATTAATATTTGAAATGGTTTTTGAGGGTATACTTTGAAAAACGGGTTTGGTTAAATCAATTAATCCATCATTGTTAACTTTTTTTACAGCAGTTTCTTTTAAAACATATACTTTGTTTTCAAAAATGATTTTATAGGTTTTATTATCATATGTTATATCTAAATTCACTTCGGTTTCATACGATTTAAGAGATAATTTATTATCTAATGATTTCGAAAAATTAATCTGCATTGAATTTTTCACCGTTTCACTTATTGATTCCTTATTATTTTCTTTGATTACACCCTTTTGAATATTGTCTTTTTGATTTGTATCAAATGAAATATTTATTATTGCTTTTGATTTTTTATCAAATGTTATTGTGCCAATATGCTGATACGACGATATTCCAACTTTTTTCCATTCCGATTCAAAATGGACATCTATTATTTCATCAGTTGTTTTCTCAACATAACTAGTCATATCGTCTGTGAAATTTAAAAATGATTTCAAAAAAACATTTAAATAAATAGTGTTTATTATAGAATTAGGTTCGATATACCCGCTTATTAAAGCATCATTAAGCCTTGGTACATCAACAAAAATATCTAAAGGTTGATTTTTATTGCATTCAATTGAACCTAAACGTAATTTAACTTCTGTTTTTCTTCTTTCATAACTTATATCCCACCAATTTACTTTAGTTAAAATTAATCTTTTCAAATTATTATCAACTAGTACAGTTTCTTTAAAATTACACTCTTTTTCAAATGGGACATTAACATATAATTTACTATAATTAGCTAAAACGTAATTGATGGCTTCTTTTAATTTAAATGAATTTATAGTAATACCAAACACATGTATTATATGGCCCAAATTTTATCTAAAAATACATAGCTATATCCACAGATACTCATTACCTCTTTTTTGCTTGTAGCTTTTACGACATTAGTAATGAAATCTTCTACATCTTCCAATGAATTATAAAATTTATTAGAAAATTCTCGTTTGTATTTTGCCCACATTTTTTCAGCGGGATTAAGTTCTGGACTATATGGTGGTAGAAAAACCAAAACAATATTTTCAGGAATGATTAATTTTTTTGCCTTATGAAACCTTCCATTATCCAGCACCATTATTTTGAGTTCTTTCGGATTTTCCTTTGAGAAATTATCTAAAAAAACTTGAAAATTATCAGCGTTGCAATGTGGGAGTATTAATTGAAAATGGTCTCCAGTTATGGGCGAAAAAGCTCCAGAAAGCCAAGTTGATTTAAAAACTTGTTGGAAAGCACAAATCGGCTTAACACTAATAGCAGTAACTGATTTTCCGTTTCGAGTGAACAAACCAAAACGCGATTCATCTTGAAAATACAAGTTTACAGAGTCAAAATCACCCACCGTATTTAGTGCTATTTCTTGACAGATTCGTCCGAAGTCTTTTAAAAGAGATTCCTGATCTTCGTCTTTTTGGCGACTTTTGCGGGCTACTTTTACACTTGATTTAAAATTCCTGATGCAATAATAAAGCAACGTATTGTAATTGAAAGTCTTCCCTGATTCTTTTTCAATCCAATCTTTAAGCTCAACATAGCCTTGAAGTCCATTTTGAGGGTCGTTGAGTTTTGTTTCCAACATATTGTGTTCAATAGCATTAAAAGCCGACGGCTTAAAACCTGTTTTTTGATGCTTCATCAAACCCTCAATTCCAGAATTAAGGTATAATGTCCTCCAATTCTGAACGCTATTAGGGTCAACCACAGCTAATTTAGCAACCTCACGTTTAGAAATCCCTACTTTTTCGTTTTGCTTCAAAATCAGCAGAACTCTCAAACGTTGACCAATAAACGGAATAGATTGTTTGAGCAGATTTTTTATTTCTTTTTCGGTTTCCTTAATTACCAAAATTTTTGCATGCGCCATGATTACTTTTATAATATAGTCCAAATATAACATAAAAAAACCAATTATCAAAATTGGTATATATTATATTTTCGTTTGGTATAACCTCTTCCAGTTGAATAAAACTTGGAGATAAAACGAGAGTGTCAATTTTATTTGCTTTTTCAAAAGTTAAGCTAATCTCTTCATAGCCAATCATTGATATTTTTAAATCATTTTTCTTCAAATCTAATGAAGCTATCCCATTCGAATTTGTAAAAGTACCTTCGTTTAGTTCTAAATAAGTCAGATTTACATTTTCTATTGGTAAATTAGTTGATTTATCAACGATTGTAATTTTTTTATTTTGTCCAAAAGAGAACTGAATAAATGTAAAACAAAATGTAATTTTTACAATGTTTTTTAATTTTAAAATTGTTCTTGTACAAAACATAACTAACTATTTAGGTTGACTTTAACTATCTTTTTTCTTTTGACGACGGCCTCTTGGCTCATCACCCTCATGGAGCACAATATCGGAATGTAAGAACTGTGCAGCCTCGGCTGAATCTTTCACTTTCGTAGCACTGCGATCTAACATTTCTGATTCAAACTCCGTTAATACACTTTCTCTCAGTCCAGCTTTTCTCCATTGCGATAAAGGTCTACATCCCATTGATATCCCCCGAGCCAGAATAAGCGCATCCAGCAGCGCTTGATTTGCTCCCTGACCTTTGAACGGACTCATTGGGTGAGCCGCATCTCCTATAAGCGTCACTTGACCTGCTTTTTCCAACAATTCGGGTTTTAGTAATTCTCGGTCATAGACGGGATAGCCGGAAATCTGGGCTTCCTGGGTCGCCGCTACTATTTGAGGAATGGGATCGTGCCATTGGGTTCTACGACAGGCTTCTTCCTTGAGCGCTTGAGGCCCAAGAGCACCTAACGCTTTAGCCTCAATTTCTGGCATTGGGAAGCTCAATTGCCACATCACCGAGTCAGCTGTATATGGCATAATGTAGATTCGTTCCATGCCATTGGCAGTTTGGAATACCGTGGCCGAGTCTAACAAAGAACTTTTTAGTCCTTTGAGAGCGTCCAAAGGACAAATACCTAATATCACAATACAATCTAGGTAACGTAATGGGGTAATTTCTTCACCTATCAGCATCTTCCGTACTGTACTGCGAATACCATCGGCTCCAACAACGAGATCCGCCTTGGCGGTTTGAATCTCTCCGTTCACCTCAAAGGTCAGGTTAACACCTTCACTTTCTGTTGCTGCAAAATCAACTAACTGGTGTCCCCACTGAACTGCATTGTGTCCACCGAGTTGCTCCAACAGCGCTAAACGCAAAGATTGCCGAGCGATATGTATATTGGTACGTTTGGGAGAGGATTTCTCCTCTGATTTCATCCACTTTCTGATTCCCCATTCCCCAATCACTTTTCCATCCGTAGTATGTACCAGATGTTTTGTTGAAATCACCCCTTCTTTTAACGAGAAAATACCAAATCCCTCAATGGCTTTACTGGCTTGTTGTAATGTAAGTCCATAGCCTTGAGATCGAGCATCAAAGTTATTATCACGTTCATAAAGGGTAAAAGGGATTCCGCGGTGTAAACAAGCCACAGCTAGAGCGACTCCTCCTATACCGCCACCAATAATAGCAAGGTGTGGGTAGTTTTCTTTATCCGCAACAGGTGGACTAGCTGCAGGAATCAAGCCGGATCCGTTACAGTTCAAGCAGGAGTAGAGGTGTCCCTTAGGGCGAACAGGTTCAATACCTTCGCCATTTGATTTTTTGAATTGGTCGATTTCCATCAGGTAGCGATCACGGGCTTTCTTGCTGAGCCCCCGACTTTTTTTGCCGCGTCCCTGACATTCGGGACAAAAAGTCCAGCTTGCTTCTGTATTTTCTACCTTTTTCACTTCTTCTTTATTTCATTTTATTTTGACTCCTCTTTATAATTAAAAAAGGTAGTAGATACAACTTTTCGGAATCACTAGCCGTTTTGCAAAGTTTGAATAACGAGTACTTTCGGCTGAACGTAAACGTTATTAAAAACGATAATTCCACTAAACTCCAGCTATATCAAAATGGCTGTTGGGTGATGTTATTTTATTGCCCAAAATGTATTAAGTCCCAATTGATTTAATATTAATTTTATAGATATTCTGTATAAATCATAGTTAGCATCTTCGATATTACTAAACTTTAAACTTTTCACACTACCGTGTGTAATTTTATCTCTTATTTCCTTGATTTTATCGATGTCAATTTTTAAATCTTTGTTTTCAATATTGTTTTCTTTTAAAAACTCGACTAATGGACTTTTCATAGGTTTAAAAGCTATTTTATTTTGCAAAATGTCCCATTTATTTTCAAAATCTATATAATCTTTTTTGGCAATCGTTTTTTTTAATTCAGTTAATGCTCTTTTATATATTTTGTCTTTTTCTAGATCATCAACAATAAGCTCAAACTTATCATTTGAATTAGATTTATTAGCCATCAAAATTTCAATAATATTATAAAGCATTAAAAATCGAGAGTTTATGTCAACAAACCTAGAGTGTATATAATTTTCAATTGCTTTATCAATCTTTTTTGAATTAATTAAGTAATTTTTTGACCAATTTGTTTTAAGAAAATTATCTATATCATTTATGTTTAAGAAAAAATTTATACTATTTACTTTTAACCCTGAACCTCCTTTAATTATTTTTGTTATTGATAAAAGACTATTTGGCTTAAATGCTGTAATTCTGTAATAATCAATTAAATTTCCTAGATAGAAAGATGTAATATTGCAAACAATACTAATTTGTTCAATCAACTTTTTGTCTTCAATGGTTTCAGGGAAAATAAATTTTATTATAGGAATTTTTTCAATTTTAAAATCTTTATTATCTTTTGAATCAGAATAATTATATTCAAATTCGGGTCTAAATTTTACTTCACCGATTTTATAAAAAGAATTCATTCCATTCATTCTAGAAATACCAAAGTTTCCTTCTTTAGCATTAATTGTAAAAATCGAATAAAATTTTTTAACTAATTCAAAACCATCTTCGTTTAAAAAAACTTTGGCAGTTCCTACATTTTCGTTAAAATTAAGTTTTTTGTAAACTAATATTTTGTCTAAATAAATTGTAAAATATTCTTTATCATTTTCATATTCTTTAGATCTAATAGATTTAATTCTAGAATTCGATAAGTCAATTTTTTGTAAAACAGTTTCGTGGTGAGATATTTCAGCTTCTATTTGCTCATTTACAAAATCAGACAATTGATTTGAACTACTCCAAACCATAAATTTTCTATCAATATCATTAGTTGAATCAATGTAAATTTTAATTTCAATGCTAGAGTTCGAAATGTATAAATGTGAATGAAGTTTTTCTTCACAAATATCTTTATTTTTAATTTTTACATCTAAACAATAAAAGTCGTTTTTCATTCAGTTTTTTTTATAATATCACCCAACGTTATGCCACTTTGAGATGGCTGGAAGTTCTTAAACGCTCAGTTTTCGGCTTAACGAAAACTTGATGCGAAACGGTAATTCCTCTAAATTCCAGCTAGCTCAAAATAGCTGCTACCTGCTGGCGTATATTGTCGTTTGTTAATTTTTAAATTTCCTGTTTAGATAGTTTAAAACTGTCTGCGCAGAATTCACAACAAACATTGCTTCATCTTCTTCTAATAATTCTTCGTTTGGATGTGATAAACTTGCTTTATTTCTAATTGGATTTAGTTTGTCAAGTGTATTACTAAAAGAACTAATGATTTGGTCAATATCATTTTGTCTTGGTCCTCCTAATTGTAATTTTGGATGATTTGCTTTTAATTTTTTAAATACCTGTGTTAAGTTTTCATCGTCTGCCAAAGTAATTCCTTCTTGTTTACAAACTTCTTTTAGATAACCGTGTAAAGTAGTATGAATTCTGTCCACACTACTTGTCGCACCATTTGTTTCTAGTAAAACCTTTGTGTCTTGGATTGCTCTTTCAACAGTTTCGTTTGTAATAATTAATAGTTCAGAAGCAACAGCTTGACCGCTTTCAAGTCGTCTAATTAATTCTCCAATTTCATCAGCCATTCTTTGTTTCGTTTGTCTAATTTCTTCTGAAAAAAAGTCAACTGGATACTTTTTAAGTACGCCTTTAAGTATTTTGACTTGTGTTGGTGAGTCTGAATTTTCAAGGATTGTTAAAAATTTTTGCCTTGTTGTTCCTTCATAGGCTGTTGGCGGAATATTTATGTCGCAGAAATATGGATAAAATTCTTCGTGTGTTCTATATGAAAAGTCTCCAAGATAGCCACCACTTACTCCAATGTAAGAGTTTGTTATCATAAAAATTTCAAGTCTTGTTAGCATAATTTTGTCTATGTGTTGTGTTACGGAACGCTTACAGGTAGCTTGTATATTCTCGCTATTATTTAACGTATTTAGCATCAAATATATAGCTATTAATTCAACTAACAGCAGTTTTATTTAGTACTATTCTTATAGAATTCACTATTAACTAAAAATTCACTCTAAAACTCACATTAGGAGTCATTCCAAGTGATTTGTTGTCAACTTTTATCGTTTTACTGGAGTTGTTAGGGTCAACTTTGTAATAGCGATTGATAACATTGTCTTCATTAGTAGTATTGATAACACCTGCACGAAGGATTCCTTTGATGCCGGTTGCAAAATTAAACTGGTAACTACAGGAAGCGTCTAGGCGCATAAAGTCATCCAGGTTTTTGCTGTTTGGGGAATCGTAATTTACCATAGTCGTATTGCCATTTTGCACGGTTTCCTTTCCTTCAAGGGGAACGGTATATGGCTGCCCATTTCTCCAAATTCCGCCTACAGAGAGTTTGAAGTTCTTGAAAACATCATAATTAAAACCTAGAGAAACGGAATGACGAATATCCACATTATTAGGGAATGTGGGAGGCGTGAAGCTATCAAATTCATAATTGTTTATACTGAAGGTATAGCTCAACCAAGTGCTGTATTTCCCTGCCGTTTTATTAGCCAAAAATTCAATTCCTTTTGCGGTATAACTCCCGTGGGCAATTTCATATTGAAAATTATTATAAAAACCCTGATTGGATGCTGTAATGCCATCTACAATTTTGTAAAATCCCGTAAGGTCAATATTGAGTTTGTTAGCGTTAAATTCTACACCAAAAGAGCCTTGCTTACTTGTGGCAATAGGAATACTTTCATTATTGACTAATACCCAACGCCTTTTTTCGACACCTAGAAAATCATCCTCAAAATCGACAATTTGGGTGGCGGTTTGGTTTTTAAATTCTCCTTCTAGTTTTAGCGCAAATTGATTGGATAATTGTTGTCTGATGTTAATTCTAGGTTCTACCAGTAATTTTTCAAACTTTTGAAAATAATTCAAACGGACACCAATTCTTAAATAGGTATTGTTTTTATTATATTCTCCTTGTGCAAATAATCCGTGATTGTGCAGTACATCTTTCTTAGTACTAGAGTAGGATGGAGCACTTACGGTAGTCTGGTTGAGCATTCCCGTTTCGTTAAATTCGTATCCTGCGAGTAGGTTGAAATTTGGTGTCGCTTTATAGTTGGTATTTAGTTTTACTCCCGTTTCTAGAACCTCATTAGCAACCGTTAACCTTTGGTCTGTTTCTATTCTATAATCTGTAGCATCGATATTGTATTTCGAAAAATAGCTGATAAGGTAAGTGCTGAATTTAGAATTCCATTGTGCTTTCCAGTTTCCTCCGTATCCAATATTCTTTTGCGAAAGCGTACTGGCTTTGGTTTCTGAATTGTTTTTGTCCGCATTGTATTCGGTATAATCTAATGCATTATTGATACCGATAAGATTTGCTCTAAACTGATGTTTTTCATTAAGATCAAAAAGTATTTTAGCGGTATAATCATAAAAGTAAAAATCAGAATTGGTGTTGTTTTGATTACTTTCGGCATTGATTTCGCTATCCTGAAAACTTCGTTTGTAATAATTGGTAAAGGTAGGCGTATTAGAAATATCCGTAATTGAACGCCTGCCTGAGATGTCAATTTCCAAGTTTTTAGCTATGGGAATGGCCAAAAAAGCATCGGCATTGATTAGATTAATTCCCGCACCGCCCGAAAAGGCATTGCTCACTTCATCGTTAGTAAACATATTAATCGTACTGGAAACTCCATCGCTGTATTCTGCACTGGTTCCGTTTTTTGTAACGATTACTTTATTAGTAAGATTGGGATTATAGGCTGATATGAGTCCGAAGAAATGCCCCGAATGATACATTTTTATATTATCCCAAATCATTAGATTTTGGTCATTTGTACCGCCACGCACATTAATATTGGCAATACTTTCATTAGTGCTTTCCACTCCTGGTAATGCCTGAACAGATTGCAATACGTCTGGTTCAATTAATCCGGGTAAGATTCCGAATTTCTTAGTGTTTAAAACGGTGCTTCCGTCTAAGTATTTTTGTAACCCGGGAGTCAAGTATACATTGATTAAAACTTGGTTCAGCTCTTCATTACTTGGTTTTAATAGTATTTCTTTGGGTTTGGTTTGGTTCGAAAACAATTCATTCGCTCTAAATTCTCTTGGCTCATAACCTATATATGAAATAGTAATTATAGCGGTTACGGGAATATTTGATAAGCTAAAAGCTCCTTTTTTATTCGAAATTGCAACTTGATTATCAGCGGTTATTGTTGCTCCATTTAAAGGTGTTTTAGAATCATCTGACAGTATTACACCAGCAATAGAAATTCTTTTATTAAGTACTGAAACAGTAACATAGCGGTCGTCCAGCGCTTTAAAATTCAGTAGCACTTTAGCGTTCAAGTAATCAATTGTTTGTTGTAACGAAAGTGTAGTTGCCGGTTTTTCAATTGAAATACCGGAGACATCTTCTACGGCATAGGAAAACTTTACATTAAACTGTTTTTCAATGGTAGCCATAATTCCTGTAAGCGGAATTTTATCAGTTGCTTTTTGGGCATAACTGATACTTCCTAAGAGTAATAAAAAATATAGCACCCATTTATTGAACTCCATAGTTGTAAAATATAACGGTTTTACCTTCTAGTTTGTAACTCAATTTAAGCGGAATAGTAATAGCTTCCAGCGCTATTTTTTTATTCGAATGGGTGAAACTTCCAGTAAACAATTTAGAAGTATCTACTCCTTCAATCTTAATTTTAATATCATATTGACGCTCTAATTCGGCTATAACTTGATCTAGAGGAATTCGGTCAAAGCTCGATTCTTTTTGCATCCAAGAAGGATTTTGAGCATTAAAATCGGGAACATCTTCAATAGTGTTATTGATTAATCTAAATGTTTTCCCTGGTGGTAGCTTAACGGTTTCGTTATTGTGGGTTACGCTAACCAATCCTTCGAAACAACTCACTTCAAAATAATTTTTGCGTTGCTTTACGTTAAAATGTGTTCCAAGAACTTGAACCACACCATCAGCAGTGCTGACACTAAAGGTTTGCCCTTTTTTAACCTGAAAATAGGCTTCACCTTCTAGGGTTAAATTACGTTTGTCCTTCCATTCTTTTTCCTTGAAGGTTATTTTTGAAGCCGCATTTAACAATACTTCAGAATCATCCGGAAGGTGGAATGTTTTAGTTTGGGCAATTTGTGTTTCAAATTCTGTTGTGGTGTTGTAAAACAAGAAATAGGCGCTCGTTAACAGTACTACTAATGCTGCAGCTATTCTATAATAGGGTTTAAAGTTTAGCGTTCTAACTTTGGTTTCCTTTTTAGATTTGTCTCTGGCTTTAAATTGGTCTAATGCTTTTTGCGCATCTACTTTTGGTGTTTCCAATAGTGATGAGTAATGAGCGATTTTCTCCAGCGTGTCTGATCCTTCAGATTTTTTTAAATCTTCAATTTCTTGATTGGAGAGTTCCCCATTGAGCCATTTTAGTATTTCTTTTTCGTTTTTCATTTTTGAACCTCTATAATAGTAAGACAACTCAATTTGAATTTACCCTACTACAAATCAATTAATTATATGTTTTCGATCTGTGCTTTTAATATTTTCAGTGCTCCCGACATTCTTTTTTCGACTGCTTTTTGTGATATATCAAGTAACTCGGCAATTTCGCGGTATTTCTTACCGTCAATACGGTTCATTAAAAAAACTTCGCGCTGCGCTTCTGTCAAAGAGGCAATCGCATTTTGCAGTTTTTCTTTGAATTCTTCTTCTTCTAATAAATATTCTGGACTTTGATTGGTGATATCCAGATTGGGAGACTCTTTGGCGAAAGCCAGAACCACTTTTTTATGTTTTATGGTATTTAGAAATAGATTGTTTACTGTGGTAAGTAAATAGGTCTTTACTTTAGTAAAATCAATTTGAGAACAATTTTCCCATATTTTAGTAAATGCATCTTGTACTAAATCTAATGCGGCATCTCTATCCCCACATTTATAATAAGCAAAATTCGTGGCCGATTGCACATTCTTGATGTAAAAGTGATTGAAGTGAGATTCCTCACAAAGGTTCGTTTTTTCGTCGCTCATTGAATGCAAATTCATTTTTAGTAGATTGTAAAAGTAAAATATTTTTTGGATTAAGATAAAGTTGTGTATTTAAAAAGTACTATTAGAATTGTATAAGGGAATATAGTTTTTATTAAGTTTATTAATTCTTTAAATGTGAATTTTATAATAAAAAGGGGTAATTGTATAATGTAGGAATGGCTATAAATATTTATTTTTGTTTTTTTTTAAAAGAGATTTGATTTCGAATTAAAAAAAAATAAAATTTATTTTAAAATGAGGGTAGGGTAAAATAAGTGTTGGTTGTCTTACTAACAGAAAGGCATTAAAAAACATCGCCTATAAAATTTAAAAAGATAAATTATGAAAAAGTTAAGAATCATTACCGGAATTGCATTGATGTCAATATTAGGATTTACATCATGTCAAAGTGAAGTAGACGATGTACAAGGTCAAAACCCAAATACAAACGCTGCTAACTCAACTACTGCTAACAACTATAAACGTACTGGGATGTATGATGGTTCATCTGATGATTTTTTAGATGGTGCTTCATGTTCATCAATTGTATTGCCTGCAACTGCAATAGTAAATGGAACAAGAGTTACTCTTTTTAGTCAATTGGATTATGCTCAGGTGATTTCGATTCTAGGTCAGTTTAATAATGATCAAGATACTGTAGTGTTACAATTTCCTTTAAAAGTAAAAACAAGTAACTATACAGAGGTTAGTGTAAATAACCAAACGGAATATAATGCCATTGTAAACGCTTGTACAACTGCACAATCTTCTGGTCAAGATGCCATTTCATCTGTAAGCATTACTTTTCCAATTACTATTTTAACATATAACATTAAATTAGAACAAACTGGAAGTGTAGTTATCAAATCTAAACAAGAATTATATGCGTATATGTCTAATGTAAGTAGTGCAGAGTTGTTTTCAGTTAAATATCCTATGAGTGTGACACTTATTGATGGTTCAAAAATAACTGTATCTGGTGATGCTGAATTTCAAGCTGCTATTACTGCTTCTCTTAAAACAAAAGCAACAATAGATACAGCAGCTCAAAACACGAAAAAATTAGAGACTATTATTGTTAATGGTATGTTTAAGGTTGATTCATTTTTAACGGCTGGAGTACAAACAGCAACAGATTATCAAGGGTATACTGTAGATTTTGCAAATAATCTAACTGTTAAAGCTGTAAATTCATTAAACAATACTGTAAATGGAACGTATGCTGTTAGTTCACAACTGGATGTGTTTTTAAAACTGAATTTTACAGGAAATACTTCTTTCAGTTTATTAAATAACACTTGGAAAGTAACAAGCTTTAATGCTACATCAGTTTCATTACAAAGCACAACTAACGCTGCTATAACAGTAGTGTTGAAACAAATATAAGTAAGTATTGATTTTATAAAATTTAAACAACAGTTATCTCTTTTTATAACTGTTGTTTAAATTTAAAATAATGAATTTTAAAAGAAAAAGATGAAAAAAATAATAGCGGCTTTTACAATAATATGTTTGTTTATAGTGTCTTGCTCTCAAGAAGACAGTTCAAATGGAGCTACTGTAGGCGGAAATTTAGTTTCTAATAATAAAAAAGCAACTGGAAGTTCGTCCTATGATTTATTGTCAGATGATACTTTTAAAAGTATGGTTGTTGAAGTAGTGTATGTTCAGGGATACGAACCAAGCACAGCTGCAATTAATAATTTTGTCAGCTTTCTTAATGAAAGAGTTAATAAATCACAAGGTATAAGTATTTTAAAAAGAGCTATACCATCATCTGGAAAAGCCACTTTTACCAATGAAGAAATTATAGCAATTGAAGATGCCAATAGAACGAAATACAATACTTCAAATCAAATTGCGGTTTGGGTTCTTTTTGTAGATGGAGAATCAGCAAGCAACACCAGTTCAGGATCAGTACTAGGAACAGCTTATAGAAATACATCATTTGTTATTTACGAAAAAACAATTCAAAGTTTAAGCGATAGTCCTTTAAAGCCAAGTAGAAGCTTAGTTGAAACTACGGTGATAACACATGAGTTTGGTCATATACTTGGCCTCACCAATTTAGGCGCAAAGCTACAAAGCAACCATGAAGATGGATCTCATGCAAAACATTGTAATGTGGAAAGTTGTTTAATGTATTGGTCAGCAGAAACAGGAAGCGGAATTTCTAATATGGTTTCTGGTGGTTCAGCCCCAAAACTAGATGCACAATGCTTAGCCGATTTAAAAGCAAACGGAGGAAAGTAAGAAAGAAAAATTTGAATACTAATTGAAATAAATAATTAAAAACAAACAAAATGAAAAATACCTATTTAACACTCGCTTTATTTTTTGGTGTACTATCAACAATAAATGCACAGAACAATTCAACTTCTAAATCTCATGCGGGAATCAAAGGAGGATATAATTTAGCCGCTGTCAATTATGATGGGGAAGGAGAAACAGGACAACGTCATGGATTTCACGTAGGAGTTTATGGGGAGTCTTTTATAAGCGAATCTTTCTCAATCCAACCAGAATTAATGTATTCTCAACAAGGGTTTGAAGAAAAATATGCAAATGGGGCGACATTTACCCAAAAATTAGATTACATCAATTTACCGGTAATGCTAAAAGCATATCCTTCAAAGAACTTCTTTTTGGAAGCAGGTCCACAAGTAGGATTAGCTATTTCACATAAGGAAGAATATAAAGGGTTTGTTAGTAGTACAACAGAAAGAGATCCAAACAATTTTGATTGGGGAATGAATTTTGGAGGAGGTTTTAAAACGGATTCTGGAATAAGCTTTGGTGTTCGTTATCACTTGGGTTTAGGAGATTTATATGAAAATAATAAAGCTAATAATCGTGTTTGGCATTTTTCAGTTGGATTTGATTTATAGATTTTATAATGGTTTATTAATGGGTAACCCTTTCAAAGTAAATTCTTTGAAAGGGTTATTTGTTTTTATTAAGTAGGGTTGTTATAGCATTTTTCAATATATTTTAGTCCAAAGTCTTTTTGTCATATTGAGCGCAATGTCATTAAGTTATGCTGATTCACCCGTCACTTCGAGTGATTTTAAACATTAATGCGATAGCTTTAATGTCTGAAATTGTATCGAGAAGCCTCTAAAACAAAAGGGTTCTCGATACCTCGTGATAATTTTCTATCGCAAATTATTACTCAACTCGAACTGACGAATCCTTAACTTAATGAAATTGACATCGAGCACAGTCGAGATTCGGCAATGGTTCTCGACTGTGCTCGATACCTCGTGATAATTTTCTATCGCAAATTATTACTCAACTCGAACTGACGAATCCTTAACTTAATGAAATTGACATCGAGTACAGTCGAGATGCGGCAATGGTTCTCGACTGCGCTCGAACTGACAATCGGGCTAATTTATAAAGATCAGCGGTATTAATTTACTAGGCTGTTTGTAATTTCTTATATTTTAACCGTTACAAGGGGATAGTGGCTTTTCAATAATTGTATAGTTCACAAAAATCTATATCTTTGATACAAATTATGAATAAAATGACTATTACTGAAGCTCCAACTCAATTAGAATTATATTTCCAACAGTTTCGCAAGAATATTATTGGAATCGATCAGGATTTTGAATCTCCTTTCGGACAAAAACAAATTATCTATACAGATTGGACTGCCAGTGGTCGTTTGTATCGTCCTATTGAGGAAAAATTGATGAATGAGTTTGGTCCTTTTGTTGCCAATACACATACTGAAACTACTGTTTCAGGAACTGCAATGACAAAAGCATACCATCATGCACGTCACATCATCAAACATCATGTAAATGCAAATAGTGATGATGTTCTTATTACTGATGGATCAGGAATGACTGGAGTTGTTAATAAATTCCAACGTATTTTAGGTTTGAAAGTACCTGAAAACTTAAAAGATTTCATCGTAATTCCTGCTGAGAAAAAACCTATTGTTTTTATTTCACACATGGAGCATCATTCAAATCAGACTACCTGGTTAGAAACGATTGCTGATGTTGTCGTTATCCCTTCTGATGATGAAGGTTTATTCAGTATTGAAAATCTAGAAATTTTATTAGAAGAATATAAAGAAAGAAGTTTTAAAATTGCTTCGATTACTTCTTGTTCGAATGTTACTGGGATTAGAACTCCATATCACGATGTAGCTAAATTAATGCATCAAAACAACGGCCTTTGTTTCGTTGATTTTGCTTGTTCAGGGCCTTATGTAACTATGGATATGCATCCCGAAGATGCCGAAAGTTATTTGGACGCGATTTTCTTTTCTCCTCATAAATTCTTAGGAGGACCTGGAACTTCTGGTGTTTTAATTTTTAATAAAAAACTATATCAAAACTTAGTTCCTGATAATCCTGGAGGAGGAACCGTTTCTTGGACTAATCCTTGGGGCGAACATAAGTTTATTGACAATATTGAAGATAGGGAAGATGGTGGAACACCGGGTTTCTTACAGGTGATAAAAACCGCTCTAGCCATTCAGCTGAAAGAAAAAATGGGGATTGAGAATATCCTGAAACGAGAACACGAAATTGTAGATTATATATTCTCTCAATTAGGGGATGTCTCCAATATAAAAATTCTAGCGGGTCAACATCAAGATCGTTTAGGAGTGATTTCGTTTTATATAGATGACTTGCATTTTAATCTTGGCGTGAAAATGTTAAATGATAAATTTGGAATTCAAACTCGTGGTGGTTGCAGTTGTGCGGGTACTTACGGTCACTTTTTATTGCATGTAGACCAGGAAACCTCTCATAAATTGATTGACGAAATAACACTTGGAGACTTGATTAGAAAACCAGGTTGGATTAGAATGTCAATTCACCCTACAACCACTACTGCCGAAATTGAGTTGGTTTGCAACAGTATCAAAGCGATGGCTGAAAACCATAAAACGTGGGCTTTAGATTACCAATACAATAAGGAAACAAACGAGTTTTTACACAAAGAGGCAAAGCCACTTGAAGATGTATTAGTTAAAAACTGGTTTTCGATATAATTTATAATTCGAATAATTGAAATGTTTTATGTTGTCTTCTAAGAACTACAAGACAACATAGAACTTCCTATTTTTTCTCTAGCCCAATCGGGTCTTTTGGTAAACCATTTTTCAGATTGTAATTGTTCCTGATACGGTTTTTTTAATAAAAGATGTAATTCTTCTATTAAAGTATAATCTTCTTTTTCAGCTGCTTCAATTGCTAATTGTGCCATATAATTTCTAAACACATATTTTGGATTGACTCTGTCCATAGCTATTTTTCTGGCTTCATCAGTTGTTTCTTCCTGTTGTAATCTGCTTAAATATTGGGTGAACCAATACAACCATGAATCTTTTACTTTATCTGTTACTTCCGCTGTTTTATAAAAAGATTCCTGAATTATTTCCATTGCTTTTTCAACAGCATCTTCTTTTTGTATTTGACTTAATTTTCTAAAAAAGATAGTCATATCCGTTTCGATTAGCTGAAGGTTTTCAGTTAGAATATGAATAAGCTGATTGTCATTTTCTTCATTGGTAAACAAACCTAATTTGCTACGCATCATATTTAGATAATCAATTTCGTATTGCGATTGGAAATCATTTAAAATAGTTTCAAGCGGAGTTGCTTCTTCGATTAAAGGAAACAAAGCATTGGCTAATTGGTACAAATTCCAAAGTGCGATTTGGGGTTGGTTCCCAAAACGATACCTTCGGTTTTCTCTATCGGTAGTGTTAGGCGTCCAATTAGGATTGTAATCTTCGAGCCAGCCGTAAGGTCCATAATCTATAGTAAGACCTAGTATGGACATATTATCAGTATTCATTACGCCGTGAACAAAACCCACACGTTGCCAGTGAACAACCATATCACGGGTTTTAGTAGCAACCTCTTGAAAAAACTGGATGTAACTGTCTTTAGTTGTTCCTTTGATTTCAGGGAAATAATATTTGATGGTGAAATCAGTAATTGATTTTAATGTTTTTATATCATTTTGGGAGGAGAAAAGTTCGAAATTACCAAAACGAATAAAGGATTCCGCAACTCTACATACAACGGCTCCTTTTTCATAATCAGGATGGCCATCATACATCACGTCACGCAATACTTGGTCACCAGTAAGAATTAAAGATAGAGATCGAGTAGTGGGAACGCCTAAATGAAACATAGCTTCACTACATAAATGTTCTCTAATGGAAGAGCGAAAAACGGCTAATCCGTCAGCACTACGAGAATAAGGTGTCATTCCGGCTCCCTTAAGTTGCAAAGTGTAAACTTGTTGCTGATTTTCAATTTCGGCTAGGATAATAGCTCTACCATCACCTAGTTGTCCTGCCCAATTCCCAAACTGATGTCCTGCATAGCTCATTGAATAGGGACGGGATTCTGGAAGTAATTCTTTCCCCGAAAAGACATTGGTGAATTCAGTGGATCGCGCTTCTTCTTTTGAAATACCAAGTAATTCAATAACTTCTTCCGAGAAATGGATTAGTTGAGGTTTAGAAGGAATCTTGGGAGTGACATAGGAGAAACAAGCATTTTTTACTTGACGGGTAACATTTGTTTCGTCAGGATCTGCGGGTAATTCTGTACTAAACCTGTTATTGATTTTTAAGTTCATTTTTATTGGGTAGTTAGTATCAAAATTAATCAATTATTTTGAGAACAAATGTTAATTAAAACTTATATGGTTTTTGTGAATTAGCGTCTGTGTTTCCAGCGTTTGTGTGTCCAAAGATAATATTCTGGCGCTTCAAGGATTTGTTCTTCCACTAATTTTAAAAATCGATCCGTAATTTCATAATTTGGAATCCCATTTGTATTTTCAGAAAGCACTACGAAGCTGGCTTTGTAATAACCTCTTTTTACTTTTTTAACCTTTAAGAATATCATATTCATATCATATCTTTTGGCCAGCATTTCAGCACCTGTATGGATAGGCACATTAATTCCCATAAATTGATTCCAGTGGAATGCCGAGTCCACTTTTGGGGATTGATCGCTGGCAAAGCCATAAAGACCAAGTTTTTTGTTTTTGTGATTTTCAATAATATAAGGAATCGTTTCTTTAGTCGTAATTAGGTTAACTTTGAATTTAGATCTGATTTTACGAACCAGTTTATCAAAATAAGGATTGTTTAGTCTTTTGTATATTGCATAACTTTCAAATTTTATTTTATCGTTTAGGGACATACTCCATTCATAACTGGCATAATGGGCCATCATTAAAGCGATGCTTTTGTGTTTTTCTTCCAATTCCAGATAAACGTCAAGATTAGTGAATTCAAAACGCTTGTCCATCTCTTTTTTAGAAATGTTCATGGATTTTATCATTTCAAGAAACATATCACACAAATGGCGAAAGGATTTTTTTTCGATAATTAGTCGTTCGTTGTCTGAAAGATGAGGTAGTGCCACTGCTAGATTTTCTCTAACGATTTCTTTCCTGTAGCCTATAATATAATACAATACAAAATAGATGAAATCAGATAAAAGGTACAAAATAGGGAAAGGAAGTATAGAAATACTCCACAAAAAAGGATAAACAATCAGGTAAATGATAAAACGCATTACTTTATAATATTTTGACAAATATAAATCAAATATTATTATTCGAACCCTTGTTTGTTTTCAAATGATTCATTTTATAACCATAAATATTGGTTAGATTTACATCATATTATATTTAAATTTTATATTTATGAACACCATTTTGATTGCAATAATCGTTGCCAATATCTTATTTAGTTACAAAGGGTTTAATGATTTTACTTTTTTTAGAAAATATGAATTCCATATGGGAAGCATTCGCTCAGGTGAGCAAGTTAGATTACTGTCTTCAGGTTTTCTTCACGCTGATATGGGACATTTAATTTTTAATATGATTACGCTGTATTTTTTTGCACCTGTTGTTATAGGTTTTTTGGGTAGTTTATCGTTTCTGATAATCTATTTTGGTAGTTTAGTTTTTGGTAGTTTGTTGACGATAGTTTTTCACAAGAATGATTATAATTACAGGGCCGTAGGCGCATCTGGTGCTGTTACGGGAGTTTTGTACTCGGCAATTTTATTACAACCGGATATGATGCTTGGAATATTTTTTATTATTCCAATGCCTGCCTATCTTTTTGGGATCTTATATTTATTGTATTCTATTTATGGTATGAGAGCAAAGAATGACAACATAGGGCATACGGCTCATTTTGGCGGTGCTATAGGAGGGTATTTAATTACGCTAGTTTCAAATCCACATTTGCTTATTGACCACACCCTTATGGTGGTTTTATTAGCGATACCAATTGTTATACTTTTTGTAATGGAAAAACTCGGGAAAATATAGAATGGCACAACTTTTGAAAATATTTAAAACTTAATAAATTAATCAAAGTAATATGAAAAAAGCATTATTTATTCTAAGCGTATTGTTAGTTACTATGTCATATGGACAAGAAATTAAACAAGTTCCTCAAATCAGTGTATCCGGTGAGGGTAAAGTGAAGGTAGTTCCGGATCAGGCGACAATAGTTGTGACTGTTGAAACAAAAGGGAATGTTGCTAAAGAAGTGAAAAAGGATAATGACCAGCAAATGGAAGCAGTTCTAAAAATGATTAAAAAAATGAACTTGCCTCCATCAGATTATAAAACCCAACGTGTTTCATTGAATCCACAATATGATTATCTAAAGAAGAAACACAGTTATAATGCAACCCAAACACTAGAGATTTTGTTGAGAGATTTGTCTAAATATGATGAATTGATGGAGGGCTTAGTAGATCAGGGAATTAATAGAATTGATAATGTAGTGTTTCAATCTTCTAAATTATCGCAATATCAATCAGAGGCTAGGAAATTAGCGATGAAGGATGCTAAATTAAAAGCAGAGGACTATGTGTCCGTTTTAAACCAGAAAATAGGGAGAGCAATGACAATCTCTGATAATTCACAAGTTTATCACCCACAGCCCATTTATGCCACTATGAAAACAATGGCGTTGGAGGAAAGTGTAATGCCTAGAGAAACTCTTGCTGTAGGGGAAATAAATATTACTGCAAACGTAAGCGTGAGTTTTATATTAGAATAAGCTAAATGTTATTACAATAAAAGTATCCCGTTTTCTTGATGATGGAAACGGGATTTTTTTGTTTTATGAAATAGAGTAGGAGGATTATTTTTAAAGTGAAAATAGAGCAAAAAAAACGCTGCAATTACTTGCAGCGTTTTGTGGGGAGAGTAGGATTCGAACCTACGAAGACGTAGTCAGCAGATTTACAGTCTGCCCTCGTTGGCCGCTTGAGTATCTCCCCGAAGCCTTTGAGTACAACACTTATGTTGTTGTTAGCGGTGGCAAATATAGGAACTGTTTTCGTTTCTACAAACTAATTTCGAAGATATTTTACAGTTATTCGCTGTATTTTTTTTAACGTATTGGTATTGAATAAAATAAAAAAATCTCCACTAGGGAGATTTTTTAATGTTTCGAAAAAAAACGAATTATTTAGCCAAAAGTTCAATGATTTTTGCTCTAAGTTCATCACCTCTTAAATCTTTTGCTACAACTTTACCTGAAGCATCAAGTATAAAAGTAGCTGGGATAGATTCGACTTTATATTGTAGTGCAATTGGTTCATTCCAAAATTTCAAATTTGAAACCTGAGTCCAAGTTAATTTGTCTTTTGCAATGGCTTCTTTCCATTTATCAGCATCTTTATCTAAAGAGACACCAATAATATTAAGACCTTTAGAATGTAATTCTTTGTAAATAGCAACCACATTAGGATTTTCTTTACGACAAGGACCACACCAAGACGCCCAGAAGTCAACAATTGTTACTTTTCCTAAGCTTTCCTTAAGGGAAACGATTTTTCCTTCAGGATTAGGAGCCGAAAAATCTGTACTTCATTTAGCTTCACCAGCAGCAGGTGCAGTAGCACTTACAGCAGGCGTTTTCATTTCGCCAAGTTTAGCTTTAATTGCTTTACCTGGTTTTGTGTTTTTTAATGATTCTTCTAGACCATTGTATAAAGCTTCAGATTTTTTTGCGTCAGCACTTGGGTCATTTAACATTCCTTGTATGATTAAGGCGCTTATAAATGATTTTGGGTGAGTTTCAGCATAAGTAATATACTTTGCTTTTGATGCAGTACCAACTTCTTCTTGGATTGCAGCATAACCTTTCATTAATTTATTGATTACAGCTGTATCTTTAGCTTGTTGAGCTGTATTCATTGCTTGCATGTTTTGTGTCTGGAAATCCATAAGTTTCTTTTGAACCTTAGTTATCTCTTCGTTGAATTTCATATATTCATCGTTGTTGTAAGTCCCAGAAATTTTTGATTTTTGGATACTGTCTTTGTTTATTACGATTTCAATATCTCCGTTCTCAAGGATGAATGGTACTTTTCCTTGAATTCCTTCTACTTGAAGTGTATGGAAAACAGGCTCTAAAGCTTTTCCTTTAATTTCAAATTTACCATTTTCAACCTTAACAGTATCTACTGCAATTAATCCCATGCCAGATGCATCTTGAGTTTCAACGATTATGGTTTTACCGTTTTCAATACCTTCAGCAATTCCTGAAATTGTATACTTGTCTTTGCTACATGATAATAAAACTACACTAGCGGAAAGTAATAAAATAAATTTTTTCATTATTAATTAGTTATTTGATTTTGTTTGCAAAAGTATCTAAAATAATAATTCATTAATAATTTTATTGCCTAAATTTTTGTTATAGTTTTTAAAAATTAATAGATATATTAAAAGGAGTTTAAGGAAGTTTTAATAATACTAACTAAAATGGAATTATAAAAGGAAAAATATTTTTACAGAAAATATAAATAGCTATTATAAAAGCTTGAATTTAATGAAAATTCAGGTATCGTGAGAGGTTCTCAATAAAAAAATATTGAGAACTGGGATAGAAATGTATTGGAGATATACAAGAAAAAGGTTTTCGCTTTTAAATATAAGTGAAGCTTTCTATGAAACTTATATAAAGTAACATTGTTAAATTATGGATTGATATTCAATTTCACAGCTATTGATATCAATTTCAGCTTGCTCAATTTCGTTTTTTGTAATCTTTATTTCTAAATCAACATTCCTTAATTCTTTATGTAAATCAGCACATATAGGATTAGTCTTTAATTTAATATTGATTTGTTCTTGATTAATTTTTAAAACATTTAGTGTTTCTAATGCTCTTTTAAATTGTGATTTGTATAATTTACAAGGATCTGGCATAGTTGAGAGTAATGGTTAATAGTCAAAATGGTTTTTATAAAAATACTTTAAACTAATTAATATTACAATACAATTCAATTATTTTTTTTAACAATATTTTATTTATAAAATTCACCAGTGTTTTTCACTTGTTAAGGTGATTTATTAAAGATATTGACAAAAAAAAACCGTTCAAAATTTCTTTTGAACGGTTTTGTATAATACAAGTTTCTTTAATAACTTAATCTTGGTTTAAAGTTTTTCTCCAAGTAAAAGCATTAAGAATGTGTCTTTTAGCAAATCTTCCAGGAGAATCAGCATTTACCATTTTTACATAAGTCGCTTTTGGTACGCTGATGTATTCGTATACGCTTCCGTTAGAAAAATTGATAATCAATCTACCTTCAACAAATTTATAATCTGTAATTGTAGATGTAGTGATAGTTTCAGTGTATTCAGGTAAGTTTGCTTTAATAGTTTCAGGATTGATGCTAACTAAAAAGTGGTAAGCTTCAATGATTTTTTTACTATTTTCTTCAGCTACTTTTAAACCTTCTTCATCGCCCTGAAATTTGTCAGGATGCGCTTCTTTCATCGCATTACGGTAAATTGTTTTTAAATCTTTTAATTCTGCCGTTTTTTCTACATTCAGCAATTTGCGGTATTCAACTATTTTTTTCATAAATCAAGGTAACTACTTGTCTTTTAAAATGAAATTAATATTATTTAATATCAAAATCGACAAATTTTTTGCAAAGGTACACTTTTTTTTAAGTTTTTACTTTATCACTAAAAAAAAAGTAGAAAAGGAGTGATATGTTTTCGTGTTTAAATCAAAAAACTAGTTTTCAGGCTTGTTGTTTGCTTTGTCAAAGTTTTTTGATTTTTTTTGATATTTGTTGTAACTAATGTCACTTGGGTTTTCGATAACGGATTTAATTGTAATCCAATCTCCTACAGTATGTTTGGCTTGAACCATTTTGTAATCTAAAAGATATACCCCGCAAAAAAAATTGTTATTTTCATCTTTTTCAATGATACCTGTAAAAACACCTTTTTGTAGCATTTTTTCTTCTGAAGCTTTGGTCATAATCTAAATTGTTTATATAAAATTCTAATTTGCAAAGTTAATCAATTTATACTTGTCTTGCTATATAATGAACTTTCTGATTACATTTGTTTATGGAAAAAAATTTTCGTCCTAGTCCAAATTCATTCAAAAACACCTTTTGTGTATTTCATGAACAGCTACCTCAAAAAATTGAAGGTCTCCGATTGCAATATCAAAGTAAGGCAGGAAGTAGTTATTATTATACTACTTTAGGGATGTATAGATTGTCTAATCATTGGGGTAGATTAGCTAATAGTAAATGGCGATTAGAACCAATGGAACCAGAAACGGAGTCGAAAATCAAACTTGGTTTTGCCGCTTGGTCTGAATTTTATCCTGATAATGCGGTTGATGAATTGTATTACATCGAGACAAATTACAGTAACAATACGGTCAATTATCAACACAAAAATAACCCGCAATATGATAATAAATCATTACTTCGAACAAGCTTTGATACCACAAAAAGAATAAAACAAATTCGGAATTTATTAAACCTGACTTCTTGGGCTAAGTATTTTGAATATGATGATTTGAATGTTTTGAGAAAAATAATAATAGATGAACTGATGTATACTAACAAAACATTAGATGAAATTAAAAGAGAAATAATGCAAAAGAGTATTTAGATATAAGTAAATTAAGACTGAATTTATATAAATATTATAATTAAAAAACGGATTGATATCAAAAGATAACAATCCGTTTTTTAATAAAATTTAGTTTTTTATTATTTTTACAAAGCAGTTATTATAAACTCACTACGTCTGTTGTATTGATGTTCTTCTTCAGTACATTCTACACCGTCAGTACATCTGTTTACGAGCTGGTTTTCACCGTATCCTTTCCCAATTAATCTGTTTTTATTAACCCCGTTTTTGATCAGCCAGTTTATGGTTGATTTAGCTCTTCTGTCTGACAGGGCTTCATTATATTTAGACGAACCTCTACTGTCAGTATGGGAACGTATATCGAGTTTCATTGTAGGGTACTGGTTCATTACATCGAGTATTTTTTCAAGATCTAATGCTGCTTCTATTCGAATATCAGATTTATCAAAATCGAAATAAATCATTTTTATTCCAAAACAAGTTCCTAAATCATCTCCAACAGTAACCACGCATTCCGCTTTTTCTAAAGCTATATTCAGCATAGTTTTACCGTTTTCGGTTGGGATTTTTATTTTTTCTTCTTTGGCCGTATAGTCAGTTTTTTGAACTCTCACACTATAGGTTTTGTCACATTCCACTGCAAAAGTGTAGCTCCCTTTTGCATCAGAAATGGCAGTGCTAATTTGATTGAATTTGCTGTCGAACAAAGTAAGTTTAGCATCTGCTAAAACTTCCTTGGTAGCCATATCCGATATTACACCGTATAATTCTTGTTCGCATATCAGTTTTCTTGTTTCCAAGAATTTATAAATATCATCAAATCCCTGTCCGCCATCTCTATTGGAAGAGAAAAAACCTTTTCTGGATTTGGTATCAATCAAATACGCAAAATCATCATGAGGAGAGTTAACATCAGCTCCTACGTTTTGTATTTTTCTCAAACTACCGTCCGCATTGATTTTAGTCACAAATATATCCAATCCTCCAAGACCGGGATGTCCGTCTGAAGCAAAATAGATTTCGTTTTCATCGTTAATAAAAGGGAAAGTCTCTCTTCCTGGAGTATTGATAGCATTGCCTAGATTCTCAGGATTTCCGAAACTTCCGTTTTCATTCACTTGAACTTTAAAAATATCCGATCTCCCTAATGTACCTGGCATATCTGATGCAAAATACAATGTTTTTTCATCCGCGCTCAGGGCAGGGTGAGAGGTGCTGTAATTATCACTGTTAAAAGGCAGTTCAATTACATTATCCCATTTTTCATTAACCAAGCTGGCTTTGTATATTTTTATAAGAGTAGTATTGCTTTCACTTTTTCCTTTTTTTCCTTTGAGATAGTTGTTTCTTGTAAAGTACATCGTATTTCCATCCTTGGTAAAAACGGCAGAAGCTTCGTGAAATCTAGACTTCACATTTTTGTCAAATTTGGCTACAGTTCCCAAACTCATCGTTTCATCGAGATCAGACATATACAAATTAGTAAAGTACTGATTGTTCCAGGCGTGTTTTCTTTGGGCTAAGCTTCCAGTATCTCTAGCTGAAGCAAAGACTAATTTATTTAAATAAATGGCGGCACCATAATCAGAATATTCCGAGTTAATCCCTGCGTTTTCCACATCATATCTACCGGAATTAGCCTTGATGATCTCTAAATAATTTCGATTGTCTGTTAAAAGTTCAGCACGTTTGTCATCACCGGCTAAATCATTGAATTTTTTAAACATTTCTTTGGCTTTATCATCTTCGCCAATGGCTCTTAGACAATGGGCGTAACGATAATAATATTCAGAATCCAATTCAGTTGTTATGGCAAACAATTCCCCATACCATCTTGCGGCTTTGTCCAGCTCAGCATTAAAGTAATAGGCGTTTCCTAGTTTTTGATACATATCTACCGATGAGTATCCTTTTTCGGCCACCCTTTCATAGGTTTTTATGGCATCTATATAGGCATAGTTGTCGTACTTTTTATCAGCAGCAGCTAGCCTGCCTTTTTGGGAATAAATGTTTATTGAGAAAACACTTATCAATGTTATGCAAAGGAGTATATTAGTTTTCATAATATTAGGTTTTAGAAGAATCTAGGAGAGGTCATTTTTTTATTTTTGTTGAATAATTCATAGCGCAGGAATATTTCATGCGAACCCGAATTATAATTGTCTAAATTGGTAGTTTCCAAATCGTATCCATAGCCTATGTACAAGGCGTCTGACACTTGAAAACCTGCCATTGCAGTAACAGCTGCGCTCCATCTATAAGCAACTCCCAATACAAATTTATCATTTATCATAAAGTTCCCTGAAACATCTACTTGAAGTGGAGCTCCTTCAACCATTTTGGTAAGTAGAGCAGGCTTGAATTTTAAATAATTATTTAAATCAAATACATAACCCGCTATTAAGTAGTAATTAATTTTTTCTTTGAAAATAGCCACTTCGTTATCGTTGTAGCGATTAGTTTCAATGAAATTAGGAACAGATAATCCTATATATGCTTTATCTGAATGGTAATAAATACCTGCCCCGATATTAGGGGAGAATTTGTTATTAAAATTCTGCAAGCTAGGGTCACCACTATTCACAGGATTCAAACGACTAACGTCTAAGTTGAACAAATTCGCGGTTGCTTTAATACCAAAAGAGAATTTGAAAGTATCTGATGTTGGTACCGTATAGGACAAATCGGCTGAAATAGTATTTTCTCTTGTAGGTCCTATCTTGTCATTTATTATGGATACACCTAACCCCAATTTACTCTCGTTGAGTGGGGTATTTATGGATACTGCGTTAGTTACAGGGGCACCGTCAAGTCCTACCCATTGGGTACGATGTAAGGCAAAAATACTCAAGGCACCTCTCGACCCAGCATATGCTGGATTGATATTGATTGTGTTGTACATATATTGTGAAAATTGAGCATCTTGTTGAGCAAAACTTACAATGGTTGTAAACATCAAAACGAAAGAAAATATTTTTGTTTTCATAGTAGCTGTTTATTAGGTAGGTTATCAAATAAACTCTTTTATTCAGAGTTGATAATTAATTTAAAATTTAAATCATTAATGATTATTTATAAACCTGAGGGCGTTTTATAGCCCTCAGGTAGTATTAAACTTATCTAGTAAGGTATAAATACCCGTCTTTTTTATTGGCTTGAATTTGATCAGTACCTGTAATTGAAGTGTAATTCAAGATGTAATAGTAAGTCCCTGTTGGTAAGCCAGAAGATTGACTAATGGTAGTTCTACCTTCAGAGTAACCTCTAAACACTTTATTTACATTATCATACCCACTAGTTTCAAAAACTAATACTCCCCAACGGTTGTATATTTCTACCGTATTTTCAGGATAACAAAGGATATCATCAATGTTATCAATTATAAAAGTTTCATTCATTCCATCACCATTAGGCGAGAATGCATTGTGAACCGTAACAGTTCCACAACCAAGTACAATTGCAGCATAAACAATTTCATCATCAGAATGGCCAATAGGATCTCCATTTGGATCGAACCCGTCAGCAAATGCGGTATTAATGAATTCACCTTTTTCTCTATCGTTTTGATTTACGATATGAAATGTAGTATATGTTTGAGGAGGACTTCCAGGTGCTAAAGATCCGATGAACTCGTGTAATCCCGTCAATGGATCTGTTACAGTTATGTTATACAGTGTTACATTTCCTGTATTTGTCACTGTAATGGTATAATTTATTATATCACCTACAGAACTATAAAATGGAGTGTTAGAAGTTTTAATTACTGTTAAACCAGGATTTTGAATTAAAGTTGTGACAGTATCATCATCGTTATGCACGGTTGTTCCAGATACATCTTTCACATCATTTTCTTCAGGATCTTGACCTACGGCAAAGGCAGAATTTTCAACATAACCTAAATCAATATCAGCTTGTGTTATAGTGTAGGTTCCTGTTATAGATTTAGTTTCTCCAGGAGCTAATGTAGCAATCGTATTATTAGAGAAAGTTAATGCAATCAAAGGATTAGTGATATCGGTGATTTTAATATTGGTTATGGTTACATTTCCTGTATTTTTTACGGCAAACGTATAGGTAATAATATCACCAACACCACCGTTTCCTCCAACTACAGCTGTTTTTACTAAAGCGATACCTGACTCGATTATATCATAAGTATAGTTTGCTATACAACCGTTTTCATCTGTAATTTCAACACTATATGAACCTTTTGATAAGTTTGAAAGATCTTCTGTTATAGCTGCATTAGACCATAAGAAAGTGTAAGGAGCTGTTCCTCCAGTAACCGTAAGGTCTATAGAACCATTACTACATCCAGTACAATTATTATTATTTATTATAATAGCCGTTGCACTTACAGCTGCAGATGGTGTTTCGATAATCAAAGTTCCGTTTAATGTATTGACACAGCTTGGTTTTCCTTTGTCTCTTATTTGCACATTATAAGTTCCGTTGGCAAGACCGGTGTAATTACCGGATGCTTCCCAAGAAGTACCACCGTTGATGCTGTACTCATAAGTTCCGTACCCACCGGCAATGTTGCTGATTGTAATGGTACCGTCTTTGGCTCCAAAACAAGTCACATCCGTAGAGGCAAGAGTTGCAGTTAAAGCGGCGCTTGGTGTTTCGATAATCAAAGTTCCGTTTAATGTATTGACACAGCTTGGTTTTCCTTTGTCTCTTATTTGCACATTATAAGTTCCGTTGGCAAGACCGGTGTAATTACCGGATGCTTCCCAAGAAGTACCACCGTTGATGCTGTACTCATAAGTTCCGTACCCACCGGCAATGTTGCTGATTGTAATGGTACCGTCTTTGGCTCCAAAACAAGTCACATCCGTAGAGGCAAGAGTTGCAGTTAAAGCGGCGCTTGGTGTTTCGATAAACAAAGTTCCGTTTAATGTATTGACACAGCTTGGTTTTCCTTTGTCTCTTATTTGCACATTATAAGTCCCGTTGGCAAGACCGGTGTAATTACCGGATGCTTCCCAAGAAGTACCACCGTTGATGCTGTACTCATAAGTTCCGTACCCACCGGCAATGTTGCTGATTGTAATGGTACCGTCTTTGGCTCCAAAACAAGTCACATCCGTAGAGGCAAGAGTTGCAGTTAAAGCGGCGCTTGGTGTTTCGATAAGCAAAGTTCCGTTTAATGTATTGACACAGCTTGGTTTTCCTTTGTCTCTTATTTGCACATTATAAGTTCCGTTGGCAAGACCGGTGTAATTACCGGATGCTTCCCAAGAAGTACCACCGTTGATGCTGTACTCATAAGTTCCGTACCCACCGGCAATGTTGCTGATTGTAATGGTACCGTCTTTGGCTCCAAAACAAGTCACATCCGTAGAGGCAAGAGTTGCAGTTAAAGCGGCGCTTGGTGTTTCGATAAACAAAGTTCCGTTTAATGTATTGACACAGCTTGGTTTTCCTTTGTCTCTTATTTGCACATTATAAGTCCCGTTGGCAAGACCGGTGTAATTACCGGATGCTTCCCAAGAAGTACCACCGTTGATGCTGTACTCATAAGTTCCGTACCCACCGGCAATGTTGCTGATTGTAATGGTACCGTCTTTGGCTCCAAAACAAGTCACATCCGTAGAGGCAAGAGTTGCAGTTAAAGCGGCGCTTGGTGTTTCGATAAGCAAAGTTCCGTTTAATGTATTGACACAGCTTGGTTTTCCTTTGTCTCTTATTTGCACATTATAAGTTCCGTTGGCAAGACCGGTGTAATTACCGGATGCTTCCCAAGAAGTACCACCGTTGATGCTGTACTCATAAGTTCCGTACCCACCGGCAATGTTGCTGATTGTAATGGTACCGTCTTTGGCTCCAAAACAAGTCACATCCGTAGAGGCAAGAGTTGCAGTTAAAGCGGCGCTTGGTGTTTCGATAAGCAAAGTTCCGTTTAATGTATGGACACAGCTTGGTTTTCCTTTGTCTCTTATTTGCACATTATAAGTTCCGTTGGCAAGACCGGTGTAATTACCGGATGCTTCCCAAGAAGTACCACCGTTGATGCTGTACTCATAAGTTCCGTACCCACCGGCAATGTTGCTGATTGTAATGGTACCGTCTTTGGCTCCAAAACAAGTCACATCCGTAAAGGCAAGAGTTGCAGTTAAAGCGGCGCTTGGTGTTTCGATAAGCAAAGTTCCGTTTAATGTATTGACACAGCTTGGTTTTCCTTTGTCTCTTATTTGCACATTATAAGTTCCGTTGGCAAGACCGGTGTAATTACCGGATGCTTCCCAAGAAGTACCACCGTTGATGCTGTACTCATAAGTTCCGTACCCACCGGCAATGTTGCTGATTGTAATAGTACCGTCTTTGGCTCCAAAACAAGTCACATCCGTAGAGGCAAGAGTTGCAGTTAAAGCGGCGCTTGGTGTTTCGATAATCAAAGTTCCGTTTAATGTATTGACACAGCTTGGTTTTCCTTTGTCTCTTATTTGCACATTATGAGTTCCGTTGGCAAGACCGGTGTAATTGCCGGATGCTTCCCAAGAAGTACCACCGTTGATGCTGTACTCATAAGTTCCGTACCCACCGGCAATGTTGCTGATTGTAATGGTACCGTCTTTGGCTCCAAAACAAGTCACATCCGTAGAGGCAAGAGTTGCAGTTAAAGCGGCGCTTGGTGTTTCGATAATCAAAGTTCCGTTTAATGTATTGACACAGCTTGGTTTTCCTTTGTCTCTTATTTGCACATTATAAGTTCCGTTGGCAAGACTGGTGTAATTACCGGATGCTTCCCAAGAAGTACCACCGTTGATGCTGTACTCATAAGTTCCGTACCCACCGGCAATGTTGCTGATTGTAATGGTACCGTCTTTGGCTCCAAAACAAGTCACATCCGTAGAGGCAAGAGTTGCAGTTAAAGCGGCGCTTGGTGTTTCGATAATCAAAGTTCCGTTTAATGTATTGACACAGCTTGGTTTTCCTTTGTCTCTTATTTGCACATTATAAGTTCCGTTGGCAAGACTGGTGTAATTGCCTGATGCTTCCCAAGAAGTCCCACCGTTGATGCTGTACTCATAAGTTCCGTACCCACCGGCAATGTTGCTGATTGTAATGGTACCGTCTTTGGCTCCAAAACAAGTCACATCCGTAGAGGCAAGAGTTGCAGTTAAAGCGGCGCTTGGTGTTTCGATAATCAAAGTTCCGTTTAATGTATTGACACAGCTTGGTTTTCCTTTGTCTCTTATTTGCACATTATAAGTTCCGTTGGCAAGACCGGTGTAATTACCGGATGCTTCCCAAGAAGTACCACCGTTGATGCTGTACTCATAAGTTCCGTACCCACCGGCAATGTTGCTGATTGTAATGGTACCATCTTTGGCTCCAAAACAAGTCACATCCGTAGAGGCAAGAGTTGCAGTTAAAGCGGCGCTTGGTGTTTCGATAAGCAAAGTTCCGTTTAATGTATTGACACAGCTTGGTTTTCCTTTGTCTCTTATTTGCACATTATAAGTTCCGTTGGCAAGACTGGTGTAATTACCGGATGCTTCCCAAGAAGTACCACCGTTGATGCTGTACTCATAAGTTCCGTACCCACCGGCAATGTTGCTGATTGTAATGGTACCGTCTTTGGCTCCAAAACAAGTCACATCCGTAGAGGCAAGAGTTGCAGTTAAAGCGGCGCTTGGTGTTTCGATAAGCAAAGTTCCGTTTAATGTATTGACACAGCTTGGTTTTCCTTTGTCTCTTATTTGCACATTATAAGTTCCGTTGGCAAGACCGGTGTAATTACCGGATGCTTCCCAAGAAGTACCACCGTTGATGCTGTACTCATAAGTTCCGTACCCACCGGCAATGTTGCTGATTGTAATGGCACCGTCTTTGGCTCCAAAACAAGTCACATCCGTAGATGCAACACTTGCAGAAAGTATAACGGGATAGGTTATTACCTTGTCTCCCAGTATTATCACACAGGCTGTATGTGCCGCGTCTCTTATCCTTACATCATAAGTTCCCGGAGCAAGATTTGTATTGCTTAAACCCGCAGTCCATGTCGCACCGCCATCAATGCTGTATTGGAATGTATTCGAACCACCGGCAGGAGAACTGATCGTGATTGAACCGTCATTGGTTCCGTTACAGGTTGGTTGAGTAGATGCAACACTTGCAGAAAGTATAACGGGATAGGTTATTACCTTGTCTCCCAGTATTATTACACAGGCTGTATGTGCCGCGTCTCTTATCCTTACATCATAAGTTCCCGGAGCAAGATTTGTATTGCTTAAACCCGCAGTCCATGTCGCACCGCCATCAATGCTGAATTGGAATGTATTCGAACCACCGGCAGGAGAACTGATCGTGATTGAACCGTCATTGGTTCCGTTACAGGTTGGTTGAGTAGATGCAACACTTGCAGAAAGTATAACGGGATAGGTTATTACCTTGTCTCCCAGTATTATCACACAGGCTGTATGTGCCGCGTCTCTTATCCTTACATCATAAGTTCCCGGAGCAAGATTTGTATTGCTTAAACCCGCAGTCCATGTCGCACCGCCATCAATGCTGTATTGGAATGTATTCGAACCACCGGCAGGAGAACTGATCGTGATTGAACCGTCATTGGTTCCGTTACAGGTTGGTTGAGTAGATGCAACACTTGCAGAAAGTATAACGGGATAGGTTATTACCTTGTCTCCCAGTATTATCACACAGGCTGTATGTGCCGCGTCTCTTATCCTTACATCATAAGTTCCCGGAGCAAGATTTGTATTGCTTAAACCCGCAGTCCATGTCGCACCGCCATCAATGCTGTATTGGAATGTATTCGAACCACCGGCAGGAGAACTGATCGTGATTGAACCGTCATTGGTTCCGTTACAGGTTGGTTGAGTAGATGCAACACTTGCAGAAAGTATAACGGGATAGGTTATTACCTTGTCTCCCAGTATTATTACACAGGCTGTATGTGCCGCGTCTCTTATCCTTACATCATAAGTTCCCGGAGCAAGATTTGTATTGCTTAAACCCGCAGTCCATGTCGCACCGCCATCAATGCTGTATTGGAATGTATTCGAACCACCGGCAGGAGAACTGATCGTGATTGAACCGTCATTGGTTCCGTTACAGGTTGGTTGAGTAGATGCAACACTTGCAGAAAGTATAACGGGATAGGTTATTACCTTGTCTCCCAGTATTATTACACAGGCTGTATGTGCCGCGTCTCTTATCCTTACATCATAAGTTCCCGGAGCAAGATTTGTATTGCTTAAACCCGCAGTCCACGTCGCACCGCCATCAATGCTGTATTGGAATGTATTCGAACCACCGGCAGGAGAACTGATCGTGATTGAACCGTTATTGGTTCCGTTACAGGTTGGTTGAGTAGATGCAACACTTGCAGAAAGTATAACGGGATAGGTTATTACCTTGTCTCCCAGTATTATCACACAGGCTGTATGTGCCGCGTCTCTTATCCTTACATCATAAGTTCCCGGAGCAAGATTTGTATTGCTTAAACCCGCAGTCCATGTCGCACCGCCATCAATGCTGTATTGGAATGTATTCGAACCACCGGCAGGAGAACTGATCGTGATTGAACCGTCATTGGTTCCGTTACAGGTTGGTTGAGTAGATGCAACACTTGCAGAAAGTATAACGGGATAGGTTATTACCTTGTCTCCCAGTATTATTACACAGGCTGTATGTGCCGCGTCTCTTATCCTTACATCATAAGTTCCCGGAGCAAGATTTGTATTGCTTAAACCCGCAGTCCACGCGCACCGCCATCAATGCTGTATTGGAATGTATTCGAACCACCGGCAGGAGAACTGATCGTGATTGAACCGTCATTGGTTCCGTTACAGGTTGGTTGAGTAGATGCAACACTTGCAGAAAGTATAACGGGATAGGTTATTACCTTGTCTCCCAGTATTATTACACAGGCTGTATGTGCCGCGTCTCTTATCCTTACATCATAAGTTCCCGGAGCAAGATTTGTATTGCTTAAACCCGCAGTCCATCGCACCGCCATCAATGCTGTATTGGAATGTATTCGAACCACCGGCAGGAGAACTGATCGTGATTGAACCGTCATTGGTTCCGTTACAGGTTGGTTGAGTAGATGCAACACTTGCAGAAAGTATAACGGGATAGGTTATTACCTTGTCTCCCAGTATTATTACACAGGCTGTATGTGCCGCGTCTCTTATCCTTACATCATAAGTTCCCGGAGCAAGATTTGTATTGCTTAAACCCGCAGTCCACGCTGCACCGCCATCAATGCTGTATTGGAATGTATTCGAACCACCGGCAGGAGAACTGATCGTGATTGAACCGTCATTGGTTCCGTTACAGGTTGGTTGAGTAGATGCAACACTTGCAGAAAGTATAACGGGATAGGTTATTACCTTGTCTCCCAGTATTATTACACAGGCTGTATGTGCCGCGTCTCTTATCCTTACATCATAAGTTCCCGGAGCAAGATTTGTATTGCTTAAACCCGCAGTCCATGTCGCACCGCCATCAATGCTGTATTGGAATGTATTCGAACCACCGGCAGGAGAACTGATCGTGATTGAACCGTCATTGGTTCCGTTACAGGTTGGTTGAGTAGATGCAACACTTGCAGAAAGTATAACGGGATAGGTTATTACCTTGTCTCCCAGTATTATTACACAGGCTGTATGTGCCGCGTCTCTTATCCTTACATCATAAGTTCCCGGAGCAAGATTTGTATTGCTTAAACCCGCAGTCCATGTCGCACCGCCATCAATGCTGTATTGGAATGTATTCGAACCACCGGCAGGAGAACTGATCGTGATTGAACCGTTATTGGTTCCGTTACAGGTTGGTTGAGTAGATGCAACACTTGCAGAAAGTATAACGGGATAGGTTATTACCTTGTCTCCCAGTATTATCACACAGGCTGTATGTGCCGCGTCTCTTATCCTTACATCATAAGTTCCCGGAGCAAGATTTGTATTGCTTAAACCCGCAGTCCATGTCGCACCGCCATCAATGCTGTATTGGAATGTATTCGAACCACCGGCAGGAGAACTGATCGTGATTGAACCATCATTGGTTCCGTTACAGGTTGGTTGAGTAGATGCAACACTTGCAGAAAGTATAACGGGATAGGTTATTACCTTGTCTCCCAGTATTATCACACAGGCTGTATGTGCCGCGTCTCTTATCCTTACATCATAAGTTCCCGGAGCAAGATTTGTATTGCTTAAACCCGCAGTCCATGTCGCACCGCCATCAATGCTGTATTGGAATGTATTCGAACCACCGGCAGGAGAACTGATCGTTATTGAACCGTCATTCGCTCCGTTGCAGGTTACATTAGTTTTTGCAACTGTAGCAGTTAAAGCATCAGGCTGAGTGATTGTTTGATTACCTAACACGATTGCACATGTTGTATTGGCTGCATCTCTTATTTGCGCACTGTAAGTAGCCGATGAAAGGCCTGTGAAAGTACCACTTGCTTGCCATATGCCTGTATCAAGTCGATATTGATAAGTGCCGTAACCACCTATTGGTGCGCTTATGGTAATCGTCCCATCGTTTGCACCATTACAAGTAACATTTGTTTTCACAACTGTTGCATTTACTTGAACTAGCCCGTTCCCACTAAAGCTACTACTACTTGTACATGCAACATAGTCATTTGGGGCTCCAGCAGGAATGCCATTAGGCTCCAAAGATATATTATATGGATTTCCATAACCGTATGTTGCACATACTATAGCTTTTATATCGTTCTGCGGGTAAGTACCGTTTTGTGTTCCTAATTCAACATTAAGCGTTGCTAAGTCTGAGCTAGTAGCTGAGCTAACCTGATTTCCATTTATATCAAAAGTTGTCACTTTATACGATGTTGCTTTTATCGTTGCATTATCAACTAACTTCCATTTACCTGCGCTTCCTAAATAAGTAGCACATACTTCATAGCCGTTACTCACACAGGTAAGTACATCGCTCCCAGATTTTTCTAGGGCACAAGATGATCCACCACATCCATACCTAGCTTTAAAAATTAGGTTATTAGTAATGGGTGATCCGTCAGCATTCCATATGGCAATGTAATAATTTGTTGGATTTGCAATTGCTGGGACATTAATTATTTCCCAACCGGCTGTAGTACCCGACCCGCAACCAGCATAATTAAGATTATTGGATACACAACTTCCTGATAAGGTCGTAGGTGTTGCAGGATAGAACAGTCCTGGTGTTGATGCTGTTGGTTTTGTATTGGCATTATTTACATAATACAAAGCCCAACGCTGATCCGTTGTACCTAATTGAAAAGAAAAGGACCCAGCATAAGTCCGGATATCAAAATTCATCCATACTACGTCTGTTCCTTGAGTTGGCTTTACGCAGCCTACTGGTAAACCGCTAAAAGGAAATACAATATCGTCTTGTTTTATCTTACCTGAAGTATTTTGCAAATTATTTGCGGTAGAAGCACTACTTCCGCAGGTAATAATTCCTCGTGCATTATTATCGCTACCCGAAGGTGTTACTGCCTCCCACTTGCCATTGATAAGTCGCCACCCATCTCCAGAATCATAACGGAAAGCATTGCAAGGACCTTGGCCACTACTTTGTGCAAAAGTAGTATGGCTAATTAAAACAGTCATAATAAAACAAGAAAGCATTTTAAATATAAACGAATGCAAGAATTGCTTTGTCGAAAGTGTAAAGTTTGGTTTCATATTGATTTGTTTTAAATCGTTAGAAATGAGGTGATTTTATTGTTTAATAATCAAATGATTATTGTTTTAATGAATTGATAAATGAATTGGAATGTTAAACTAATCTATCTGATTCCGTTTTTTTAGTTCATTTTATTGGTCAAAAAAGTACAAAAAATGAATTGATAACTCATTTTTTGAAAAAGTATATATTAGGAGACTGAATTAAGTCAGTCTAAATTATGTGGTATTGTATGGAGTGCTTTTTTACAAGCAAATATGAAGTTGAAAAGTAATGTTAAAGTAATTTTTGCGTCATAATAATTATGTTTAAATTTTTAAAATAAATAATTATTTTTTGTTAATAATAATTATTTCTTACAGATAATTCTTATTGTAATTGTCTTAAAAACAGTTTATTAATATTTAAAGATATGAATAATAATGGTTATTGGTTGTTTTTTTCTATCAATAACCTAAATACTCGTTAAAATGTAATAAATCTCTCTAACGCATTAAAAATAAGGTTAATAGTGTGTTTTTGACTGGTTGTTATTCTGATAATACATAAAATTAACGAAAATGGCAGTTTTTTATGGATTAAATAAATTATATGAATAGGTATATAAAGGGATACAAATTGCAGTGATAGCTGCACTTCATAAAAAAACCTCGAAAGATTATACTCCCGAGGCTTCTATACTTATTATCTTTTATTTTTTACAAAGCAGTTATTATAAACTCACTACGTCTGTTGTATTGATGTTCTTCTTCAGTACATTCTACACCGTCTGAACATTTATTTACGAGTTGGTTTTCACCGTATCCCTTGCCAACTAATCTGTTTTTATTAACCCCATTTTTGATAAGCCAGTTTATGGTTGATTTGGCTCTTCTGTCTGACAGGGCTTCATTGTATTTAGAGGAACCTCTACTGTCAGTATGGGAACGTATATCGAGCTTCATTGTAGGGTATTGGTTCATTACATCGAGTATTTTTTCAAGATCTAACGCTGCCTCTATTCGAATATCAGATTTGTCAAAATCGAAATAAATCATTTTTATTCCGAAACAAGTTCCTAAATCATCTCCAACAGTAACCACGCATTCCGCTTTTTCTAAAGCTATATTCAGCATAGTTTTACCGTTTTCGGCAGGGATTTTTATTTTTTCTTCTTTGGCCGTATAGTCGGTTTTTTGAACTCTCACACTATACGTTTTATCACATTCCACTGCAAAGGAGTAGCTCCCTTTTACATCAGAAACGGCAGTGCTAATTTGATTGAATTTGCTGTCGAACAAAGTAAGTTTAGCATCTGCTAAAACTTCCTTGGTAGCCATATCCGATATTACACCGTATAATTCTTGTTCGCATATCAGTTTTCTTGTTTCCAAGAATTTATAAATATCATCAAATCCCTGTCCGCCATCTCTATTGGAAGAGAAAAAACCTTTTCTGGATTTGGTATCAATCAAATACGCAAAATCATCATGAGGAGAGTTAACATCAGCTCCTACGTTTTGTATTTTTCTCAAACTACCGTCCGCATTGATTTTAGTTACAAATATATCCAATCCTCCAAGCCCGGGATGTCCGTCTGAAGCAAAATAGATTTCGTTTTCATCGTTAATAAAAGGGAAAGTCTCTCTTCCTGGAGTATTTATAGCATTGCCTAGATTCTCAGGATTTCCGAAACTTCCGTTTTCATTCACTTGAACTTTAAAAATATCCGATCTCCCTAATGTACCTGGCATATCTGATGCAAAATACAATGTTTTTTCATCCGCGCTCAGGGCAGGGTGAGAGGTGCTGTAATTATCACTGTTAAAAGGCAGTTCAATTACATTATCCCATTTTTCATTAACCAAGCTGGCTTTGTATATTTTTATAAGAGTAGTATTGCTTTCACTTTTTCCTTTTTTTCCTTTGAGATAGTTGTTTCTTGTAAAGTACATCGTATTTCCATCCTTGGTAAAAACGGCAGAAGCTTCGTGAAATCTAGACTTCACATTTTTGTCAAATTTGGCTACAGTTCCCAAACTCATCGTTTCATCGAGATCAGACATATACAAATTAGTAAAGTACTGATTGTTCCAGGCGTGTTTTCTTTGGGCTAAGCTTCCAGTATCTCTAGCTGAAGCAAAGACTAATTTATTTAAATAAATGGCGGCACCATAATCAGAATATTCCGAGTTAATCCCTGCGTTTTCCACATCATATCTACCGGAATTAGCCTTGATGATCTCTAAATAATTTCGATTGTCTGTTAAAAGTTCGGCACGTTTGTCATCACCGGCTAAATCATTGAATTTTTTAAACATTTCTTTGGCTTTATCATCTTCGCCTATGGCTCTTAGACAATGGGCGTAGCGGTAGTAATATTCAGAATCCAATTCAGTTGTTATAGAAAACAATTCCCCATACCATCTTGCGGCTTTGTCCAGCTCAGCATTAAAGTAATAGGCGTTTCCTAGTTTTTGATACATATCTACTGATGAGTATCCTTTTTCGGCCACCCTTTCATAGGTTTTTATGGCATCTATATAGGCATAGTTGTCGTACTTTTTATCAGCAGCAGCTAGCCTGCCTTTTTGAGAATAAATGTTTACTGAGAAAACACTTATTACTGTTATATAAAGGAGTATATTAGTTTTCATAGGTAGATGTTTATTGTTATTATTGGTCATATGTAATTAATGACTTTATATATTATTTTTTGAGAATTTAACTCGTTTTACTGATATTAAGTAATTGTATTATAATTGTTTCGAAATATAATTTGTACTCTACTCGAAATACTAGTTTTCATAAAAAAAAAACGGACACTTCCTTTTATCGTTATTTTCTAATATTTTTATCTGCTATCGCTTCCGATCTTAAATTAAATTTCCCCATAATTTCATTGGCTTTGTCATGTTCACCAATGGATTTTAGTGACTGTGCATATTGGTAATAATATTTTGGTTCTAGATTTGATGTCATTGCAAATAATTCACAATACCATCTGGCTGCTTTTTCAAAGTCAAAATTGGAGTAATGTGAATCCCCGATTTGTTTAAACATATCAATCGATTTATACCCCTTTTCGGCAACTCTTTCGTATGTTTTAATGACATCTATTTTTGCATATTTAGTAGTTGTTATTACTACTATATTGTTTTTTTCTTTTTGAGAATATATTTTAATTGAAAAAGCACTGCTAATTAATATGAATAAAAGTATTTTATTTTTCATAAGTAGATTTTTTAAAGTTTCGCTGTGATTTATTAACTTTATTTTATTTATTTTCTTTTTCAGATAATTCGTTAAATTTTTCCATAAAAGCTTTTGCTTTTTCAGTGTTACCGCCAGTTGCTTTCAATGAATGTGCGTAACGATAGTAATATTCAGATCCTAAATCAGTCGTCATTGCAAATAATTCCTCATACCATTTGGCAGCTTTATCTAATTGATCATTGAAATAAAAATCATTACTTATTTTTTTAAATATTTCAATGGATTTATACCCTTTCTCTGCTACTTTTTCGTATGTTTTTATCTTATTTACATAGGCATAGCCATTGCTTTGCTTTAAATTGACTTTTAAATCAATATTCTCAATTATAATTTTTTCAGTATTAATAGTATTAGATACTAAGACAGGTTTAATTGTGTTTGTAATTGTTTCAGGTGTACTTAATATTTCTTTTACTTCTTCATCAATTTTCAGTGTTACAACTCTGGTATTGTTTGGCCCTAAATCATTTGTGTTTACTAATTTTTTATCAGAAACAACATAGTTAGTAGTGTAGCCTCCAAATGTCATATTTATGTTTTCTTCTACATGATATGTTTTTGTTGTTTTTTTTAATAGTTTTTGATTCGTTTTTTGAGCGTTTTCTTTTATTACATCTGGTTTAGAAGCATAGTTCGTTTGGGCCAAACAGTTGAAAGTGAAGCTGCAAATAAATGTTATGAGAATAAGTTTTCCGGTTTTCATGATATTAGTTTTAGAAGTATTATTTATCTTTTAATGTGTTTTTTTACTTCTGACATTACGAGATGTTTACTAAAATCTTAAGTTATTAGATGTATATAAAGGGACTATTATTACGTAAAAATTTAATAATTTCACCTATTATCAACTTCGGATAATTCGTTGAATTTTTCAAACATCTCTTTAGATTTGTCATTATTACCTGTTTGTTTCAAAGCATCTGAATAGCGGTAATAGTATACTGATTCTAAGTTTGTTGTCATTATGAATAATTCTCCGTACCATTTAGCTGCCTTTGTCATATCTCCATTAAAATAATGTGAGTCGCCTAATTTTCGAAATATATCAATCGATTTATATCCTTTTTCAGCAACTCTTTCATAGGTTTTTATGGCTTCGAAGTTGGTATAGTTTGTTTGTTTATTGTCATTAATAGTTTTGTTTCCATTTTGTGCTTGACTATATAATGAAAAAACAAGAACTATTAGAATTGAGATTGTCATTTTAGTTTTCATAATATTATGTTTTAGAAGAATCTAGGAGAAGTCATTTTTTTATTTTTGTTGAATAATTCAAATCGCAGGAATATTTCATGCGAACCGGAATTATAATTATCTAAATTGGTAGTTTCCAGATCGTATCCATAACCTATATATAAGGCATCTGACACTTGAAAACCTGCCATTGCACTTACAGCTGCGCTCCATCTATACGCGACTCCCAAAACAAATTTGTCATTTATCATAAAGTTCCCAGAAACATCTACCTGAAGCGGAGCTCCTTCTACCATTTTAGTTAATAGGGCAGGCTTGAATTTTAAATAATTATTTAAATCAAATACATAACCTGCTATTAAGTAGTAATTAATTTTTTCTTTAAAAATTGCCACTTCGTTATCATTGTAGCGATTAGTTTCAATAAAATTAGGAACTGAAAGCCCTATATATGCTTTATCCGAATGGTAATAAACACCTGCTCCAATATTAGGGGAGAATTTGTTATCAAAATTCTGCAAGCTAGGATCGCCACTATTCACAGGATTCAAGCGACTAACATCTAAATTGAATAAATTTGCGGTTGCTTTTATCCCAAAAGAGAGCTTGAAAGTATCTGATGTTGGTACCGTATAGGACAAATCGGCTGAAATGGTATTTTCTCTTGTAGGTCCTATTTTGTCATTTATTATGGATACACCTAACCCCAATCTACTCTCGTTGAGCGGGGTATTTATGGATACTGCATTTGTTACAGGGGCACCGTCAAGTCCTACCCATTGGGTACGATGTAAGGCAAAAATACTCAAGGCACCTCTCGACCCAGCATATGCTGGATTGATATTGATTGTGTTGTACATATATTGTGAAAATTGAGCATCTTGTTGAGCAAAACTTACAATGGTTGTAAACATCAAAACGAAAGAAAATATTTTTGTTTTCATAGTAGCTGTTTATTAGGTAGGTTATCAAATAAACTCTTTTTTACAGAGTTCGATAATTAATTTAAAATTTTAATCATTAATGACTATTTATAAACCTGAGGGCATTTTATAGCCCTCAGGTAATGTTAGATTTATCTAGTTAGGTATAAATACCCGTCTTTTTTATTGGCTTGAATTTGATCAGTACCTGTAATCGAAGTATAATTTAAGATGTAATAGTAAGTCCCTGTTGGTAATCCCGAAGATTGACTAACTGTAGTTCTACCTTCAGAGAAACCTCTAAACACTTTATTTACATTATCATATCCATTAGTTTCAAAAACTAATACTCCCCAACGGTTGTATATTTCTACCGTATTGGTTGGATAACAAAGGATATCATCAATGTTATCAATTATGAAAGTTTCGTTTATTCCATCACCATTAGGCGAGAATGCGTTGTGAACCGTAATAGATCCACAACCTAAAACAATTGCAGCAAATACTGTTTCATCATCTTGGGGATCTAAAATAGTTCCATTTGGGGCTACTGTATGTGCTGTTGCTACATTTGTCACAAAACCTTCTTCTCTATCCCTTTGAGTTACCGTATGAGTTTCATTGAATACCTTAGATTCACCAGGAGCTAAGCTTTCAATAATACTATCCAATAATGTCAATGGATCTTTTACAGTTATTTGATACAGAGTAACATTTCCTGTGTTTTTCACTTCAATAGTATAGTTAATAATATCGCCAACAGAACTATAAAATGGAGTAGGAGATTCTTTTATAACAACTAAACCAGGATTTTGAGTTAAAGTTGTAACGGTAGGGGTATCGTTATCCACTGTTGTTCCAGATACATCTCGCACAGGTTTTCTTTCAGGATCTTCACCTTCAGCCAAGGCGGAATTTTCAACATAACCTAAATCAATATCAGCTTGTGTTATAGTGTAGGTTCCTGTTATAGATTTAGTTTCTCCAGGAGCTAATGTAGCAATCGTATTATTAGAGAAAGTTAATGCAATCAAAGGTTTAGTGATATCGGTGATTTTAATATTGGTTATGGTTACATTTCCTGTATTTTTTACGGCAAACGTATAGGTAATAATATCACCAACACCACCGTTTCCTCCAACTACAGCTGTTTTTACTAAAGCGATACCTGACTCGGTTATATCATAAGTATAGTTTGCTATACAACCGTTTTCATCTGTAATTTCAACACTATATGAACCTTTTGATAAGTTTGAAAGATCTTCTGTTATAGCTGCATTAGACCATAAGAAAGTGTAAGGAGCTGTTCCTCCAGTAACCGTAAGGTCTATAGAACCATTACTACATCCAGTACAATTATTATTATTTATTATAATAGCCGTTGCACTTACAGCTGCAGATGGTGTTTCGATAAGCAAAGTTCCGTTTAATGTATTGACACAGCTTGGTTTTCCTTTGTCTCTTATTTGCACATTATAAGTTCCGTTGGCAAGACCGGTGTAATTACCGGATGCTTCCCAAGAAGTACCACCGTTGATGCTGTACTCATAAGTTCCGTACCCACCGGCAATGTTGCTGATTGTAATGGTACCGTCTTTGGCTCCAAAACAAGTCACATCCGTAGAGGCAAGAGTTGCAGTTAAAGCGGCGCTTGGTGTTTCGATAAGCAAAGTTCCGTTTAATGTATTGACACAGCTTGGTTTTCCTTTGTCTCTTATTTGCACATTATAAGTTCCGTTGGCAAGACCGGTGTAATTACCGGATGCTTCCCAAGAAGTACCACCGTTGATGCTGTACTCATAAGTTCCGTACCCACCGGCAATGTTGCTGATTGTAATAGTACCGTCTTTGGCTCCAAAACAAGTCACATCCGTAGAGGCAAGAGTTGCAGTTAAAGCGGCGCTTGGTGTTTCGATAAACAAAGTTCCGTTTAATGTATTGACACAGCTTGGTTTTCCTTTGTCTCTTATTTGCACATTATAAGTTCCGTTGGCAAGACCGGTGTAATTACCGGATGCTTCCCAAGAAGTACCACCGTTGATGCTGTACTCATAAGTTCCGTACCCACCGGCAATGTTGCTGATTGTAATGGTACCGTCTTTGGCTCCAAAACAAGTCACATCCGTAGAGGCAAGAGTTGCAGTTAAAGCGGCGCTTGGTGTTTCGATAAACAAAGTTCCGTTTAATGTATTGACACAGCTTGGTTTTCCTTTGTCTCTTATTTGCACATTATAAGTTCCGTTGGCAAGACCGGTGTAATTACCGGATGCTTCCCAAGAAGTACCACCGTTGATGCTGTACTCATAAGTTCCGTACCCACCGGCAATGTTGCTGATTGTAATGGTACCGTCTTTGGCTCCAAAACAAGTCACATCCGTAAAGGCAAGAGTTGCAGTTAAAGCGGCGCTTGGTGTTTCGATAAGCAAAGTTCCGTTTAATGTATTGACACAGCTTGGTTTTCCTTTGTCTCTTATTTGCACATTATAAGTTCCGTTGGTAATACCGGTGTAATTACCGGATGCTTCCCAAGAAGTACCACCGTTGATGCTGTACTCATAAGTTCCGTACCCACCGGCAATGTTGCTGATTGTAATAGTACCGTCTTTGGCTCCAAAACAAGTCACATCCGTAGAGGCAAGAGTTGCAGTTAAAGCGGCGCTTGGTGTTTCGATAAACAAAGTTCCGTTTAATGTATTGACACAGCTTGGTTTTCCTTTGTCTCTTATTTGCACATTATAAGTTCCGTTGGCAAGACCGGTGTAATTACCGGATGCTTCCCAAGAAGTACCACCGTTGATGCTGTACTCATAAGTTCCGTACCCACCGGCAATGTTGCTGATTGTAATGGTACCGTCTTTGGCTCCAAAACAAGTCACATCCGTAGAGGCAAGAGTTGCAGTTAAAGCGGCGCTTGGTGTTTCGATAAGCAAAGTTCCGTTTAATGTATGGACACAGCTTGGTTTTCCTTTGTCTCTTATTTGCACATTATAAGTTCCGTTGGCAAGACCGGTGTAATTACCGGATGCTTCCCAAGAAGTACCACCGTTGATGCTGTACTCATAAGTTCCGTACCCACCGGCAATGTTGCTGATTGTAATAGTACCGTCTTTGGCTCCAAAACAAGTCACGTCCGTAGAGGCAAGAGTTCCAGTTAAAGCGGCGCTTGGTTGAAAAATGGTTACTGAATTAGAATGACTAGAACAATCATCTTTTACGGTCAAAGTATATGTGCCAGCAGGAAGATTATTTACCGTAGCAGTAATTCCAACAACAGTATCACTAGCATTTTTCCATGAATACTTTACAGTTCCAAATGAGTTTGTTACAGTTCCCGCCGTTACAGAACCCGTATTTGTACCAAAGCAACTTACATCGGTTTTACTTGAAGCTCCTAATGTTAAGCTAGGATTCACTGTTACCTTAACTGTAAACGTACTTCCGGTACAGGTTCCTGATTTCGGGGTTACTGTGTATACCACATCTATCGGAACATTTGTCGAATTGGTTAATGTTCCGCTGATATTTGCTGCATCAGTTCCTACTGTTGTTCCTGAAATTCCTGTTACACTAGGAGCAGTCCAGCTATAAGTTGTTCCTGAAGGCACAGTACCATTAGTCCCATTTGCAGGAGTTGCAATAAATGTCCCTGCAGTACATATGGCTGATGCCGTCATATTTGTAATTGCGGGTTTTGGATTTACCGTTACCGTAACTGTTTTTTGACAACCATTATTATTAGTATAAGTAATGACAGTTGTGCCAGCAGACACACCTGTAACCACACCTATTGAAGAAACAGTGGCTTTCAAGGGATCAGATGACACCCATGGATTTGATGTAGCCGCAGTTCCTGACCCAGTCAATGTTGTTGTAGAATTTACACACACGCTTAGTGTACCAGTAATTGTCGGCAGGGCATTCACTGTTACTGTTGTAGTAACAATTTTTTCGCATCCTCCTGTGATAAATGTATAAGTTACAGTGTAAATACCTGGTTTACTTTTAGCTATATCAATTAAACCAGACCCAGTAATACTCAAGTCATTAGAGGATGTTGTAAAAGTTCCGCCCTGTACACCATTAATTGTTAGTTGTTTTGAAGAGCCAGCTATATTGCAATATGCTCCACCTCCAATAATTTCCGCTTTACCAAGTACTAATTTTATAGGATAGGGGCCTGCAAAATCATCTAATGCCGCTGTTGGTGAATTTGAAGATTTTGTTTTAACTAATAGTGACCCAAAACTTCCTTCAGAGCAATCTCCAGCAATATTTAAAAAATGTGTAATATTTATTGCGGCTTCAACAAACTGAAAAGGGGAATATTGATCCAATCCAAATGCTGCTCCGTTTAATGTACTCGCAGGTACAAGGTTTGTTTGTCCAAAAGCATTATCAGCATCATCAATACTTGTTTGTAAAATATAATCAGTACCCTTCCATAAATAAAACTTTACAGTTGCAATACTACCACCATTGGAGTATTCAACGGCAAGTAAAATGTCATTTACAGCCCTTCCATCAATTCCTGTATTAGGTGCAGAACCTGTTAAAGAAAACGATCCATTTGAATTCGTTTTCAAAGTGTTTTGAAAAAATTCAAAATCGATATAACTTGTTCCATTTGTTTCTAATCTGTCACTTGCAATAATCAACCACTGATCAGTTTTAGTTTGATCATTTTTATTTGGTCCGTTTGCTAAGTGTATTAAAACATTATTTATATCTCCTTTACCTGCAGCATTTCCAGCAGTCCATTTCCAAGCCGTATTTGGGTCTTGATTAAACTTTCCTCCACCTGTAAATATACTATCACTTGAAGGTTTATAGAAATCTTTAAATCTATATGTAGTTGCTGAATTATATGCTTCCCATTGCGGTGTGGATTTGAAAACACCTTTTCCTGAGGCTCCATCCAACCAGTCACCAATAATTTTCCCATCTAATGATGTGTTTGCTTTGAGTTGCCCATCTATCAGAAATCCGTTTAAAGGTATGTCAACTGGCACTTTTTGGGAGTATATAGTTGAATAATTAAGGAAACATAATACCAAAAACGTAAATAATTTTTTCGAAAGTGTAAAGTTTGTTTTCATATTGATTTATTTTAAATCGTTAGAAACTAATTTGATAGTATATCAATAGACTAAGTAGTCAATGATTTTCAATTTTGAATAGAAAGATTATTAAAAGCGTTTTTACTTTTAACGGATTAATATTTTGGATACAATTAAAATTTTTATAAAGTTCTGGTAAACCAGAAGAATAGGGGGTAAGTAGTTTTAGTAGTTCTTTTAATTAAGTTTTTTAATAAAATGAATAAACAACTTCAATAAATCAAACAAATAAAAAAGTTTGATTCATAACGTGAGATTTTGGAGGCGTCTTTTCTCACATTGGATTTCATCTAAAAGGTAGGTGCTTTTAGAATTTATTTAAAATTTAGTATTGTTTTTAGCTTGAAAAAAAAATCAATAAAACAATAATAATTTGTCAATTCATAAAAGTCAGACTTTTGATATATTTAATTTAAGGTAAAAATCTTTATTTGGGGTTTAAGATTTTTTTTGTAGGTGAATTTCCTTAATATACCATACAGCCGGTTAGATTCAGCTTAATGTTCTGATAATCAAAGCTATGAATAAAAAACGAGATAAATTTGCTTTATCTATAAATAACCTAAATATTCGTTTAAATGTAATAATTATTATAAGGATTTTTTCTTTTCATCTTTAAATGGGAAATGAGATGATTTTAAAGTTCTTTTTTTTATTAACGGGAAGAGAGGGATGCATTATCAGAGAAAAAAACATAAATGACCAATTAGCAGCAAATTTCATTAATTTACTACTAATTGATTAAAACAATTTGTTGAAATCTGGATAATATGCTTTTAGGGTAATTATACTTGAATATAAGGATTTTGGAATTAAAACACAATATTTTTATTTAATTAAGAGAGCTTATCATTAACAAATCGGTCATAACTACTGGTTTTGAAAGGTAACCTAAAATATTTGAATACGTTTTTGATTTTTCTTTATCTTCCTTTGCAATAGATGAACTAACGATGTAAATAGCAATTTTTTTATTTAATTGAGATTTGATTAATGACAATTCGTTCATAAATTCCCAACCGTTCATTAGTGGCATATTTATATCTAAAAGAATAATGTCCGGTAATATTTTATTCTCTTCTATTGAAATTTTCAATGAATTAATTGCTAAGTTTCCATTATTAAAAGAGTCAATCGTGGTGAAAGAATCCGATTTTTCAATAATTTTTTCAACAATAGTCTGATAAATTGTATCATCATCTACAACCCATATTGAGCCTTTTTTCATATAATATAAATTTTAAAAGTGGTACCTATATTTAATTCGCTTTTTACAGTGATTTTTCCTCCCATTGCGTCAATTTGATTTTTTGTTATAAATAGACCAATGCCTCTTGATTCAGGATTATTGCTAAATGTTTTATACATTCCAAATATTTTATCGCCATTTTTGATAAGATCTATTCCAATTCCATTATCAGAAACCTGAATCACATTCTTATCGTTTTCTTGATAGTAAGTGATTGCAATAACCGGTTTCCGATCAGGATGCCTGTAACGAAGTGCATTTGATATAAGGTTAAGTAATATACTTTCCAGATAAGCAGGGTTGTAATTTATTTCAACATCACTAGTAATAGTTGAAATAATAGAAGCGTCTTTTGATGCTATTTGTTCTGAAAGGACAGTTTTTGTATTGTCGATATAGCGCTTTAGATTCAATGATTCAGATATCAGACCTATATTTGCCTGAATATTAATCACTTCATTTAGGTTGTACATAGTTTCATTCAATGAATCAGAGACTGTTTTCAATAATTGGATCATTTGGTCTCTTTCTTCCTTTGTCTCAGATGTTTCAATTAAATTAGTAATCGACTCAATGTTACTCGTATGCGATCTTAGATTATGCGATACTATATAGGAGAAATTCAAAAGCCTCTTGTTTTGTTCAGTAACTAAATTAAAAGAGTTATTTAAGTCATTCTCAATTTCTTTTGCTTTAGTTATGTCAATCATAATACCACGCAAGCTTTTAGGCTTTTTATTCTCGAATACAATATTTACAATATCCTTTAACCAAACAATGTTGCCCTCTTTATTAATCATTCGATATTCAAAATCAAAATTTGAATTTCCATTCGTTTTTTCATCGCAATAATTTATTGCCCATTCCTGATCGTCTGGATGTAAATGATCTCTCCAAAAATTGCTGTCAGCAATCCATTCTTCAGATGGGTAACCTAATATCTCCTCTACTTTTTTACTGATAAAAGTAAAAGAAGAGCTTTCAATATCAAATTCCCAAACGATTCCATCAACTGTATTAATAATGGATTCTGTTCTTTTTTGTGAATCAAGAATAATTTTTTCCGAAATTTTATTTGCCGTGATATCTATCGTTGAAATAATAATACGATCTAAAGATTTTTCGTAGCCTTTAATAACATTCCATCTTAAATTGATATCATGATATTCTCCATCAGTGTTCAATATTCTAGTGTCAACATTAAATTGAGTTTTACCTTGAGTAATGGCAACTAATAATTTTATAAAATCTGAATCAGATTCAAATTCAAACAACAAATTTGGATTGTCAATTAATGCTTCTTTATGTTTTATTTTATAAAGTTGAATGCATTCAAAGTTAACATCTATTACTTTTATTAAAGAAATACATTCTTTCACTACCTCCGGATATTCATTTAAATAAGCAACAACTTTTTCAGTACTCTCGTTTATAAGATTTAATTCAAGAAGATACCTTTTAACACTTGAAAAGTCCTGTTCTGATAATGGAATAGGGGAGTTTTCAAATAAACTTTTAAAACGTATTTTGCTTTTTTTAAGCAATTCTTCTGATTCTTTTCTTTGTGTAATATTTTCGATTACTGAAATGTGAGTAGCAGGTGATTTGCTGGTTTTCCAAAGTGGGGACACCATAAGATTTACCCAAACTGTGCCACCTGACTTAGTGAAATACCTTTTTTCAACCTTGATTTCATTAATGGTGCCTTTCTTTAGTTTATCAAAATTCATTGAATCCAATTCCAAGTCTTCAGGATGAGTTAGGGATTGGAAATTTTTCAATTTCATTTCCTGAGAAGAGTATTCTAATAGTTTGCAATATTGATTATTAATTTCAATGTATTTACCTGAATCTGTATCTACATGTGCAATTCCCACGGCGGCATTGTCAAAAATAGTTTTGAATTTTATTTCACTGTTCAACAGTTTTGTTGCTTGTTGATTTACTAATAGCTGCAATTCCGCAGGTTTTTTTAAAAGGACAGTTATAAAAAAACCAAATAAGATTGCTAAAATAAACCCTAATATAGCAGATGGTAATACTTGAGAGTATAAATAGTATTGATTATTTGACACGAGGTATATCTTCCAGTCTCCATCTGGAATCATTCCCGATACGTAATGGTTATCAGCGAAATCAGTTTTTGCAGGTAGAAAAAAATCTTCTTGTAATGTTAAAGGGTTTTTCTTTGCAAATTGAAAAAAATATTTAGAATTGTCAATTTCATTAATCCCTGAATTTTTTAGCAAGGTTTCTAATTTAATTACAACGCCAGAAAACCCCCAAAAAACATTTTTTTTGTAGACAGGAAGGCGACCTACAATACCAATACCGCCTTGTTTTAATTGTAAAGGTCCTGCAAAATACATTTTTTGATTTTCAATCGATTTTATAGCTTCTTTTTTATGCAAAGGGGATTTTAAAATATTGAAATTCAAGGCAGCTTCATTACCACTTAAAGGATAGATGTATTTAATTATTCCTTTAGGAACTAACTGCACTACGTCAATACTATGATTTGATTCTAATAACTGTTTTCCATAATATTCAAAGTCTTCTGGAATTCCATTGTCGTTTATCGTTAGTGCTAGAGACAATGCTGTGGTATTACTGTTTCTTAAAGACTGCTCAATATTCTGCTGTACCACTTTAAGCGTGCTATTCATTTGAATATGTTCGTTTTCCTTAACTACTTGATACCTTTGTAAAACAGCAAATGTTACAACTATCCATAAGATTAGGAATACTAAAAGCCCAGTAGTTTTTGGTTTAGTTAAAAACCAGGAGGTAAAGTTGGACCAATTAGATTTTGACACCATAAAAAACTATTTAGAAGGTTTTGGAACTTTAAAAAAAAATATACTTTAAACTTAAAAAAGTTATATATGTATTAAAAAACAAAGAATAGGAATGTTCTATTTGATAGCATAATTCTTAATATAAGATTTATAATATAAAAAAAAGACACCATCAATATACAATAATACGAAAAAAATATAAGATAAAGACTATGTTATTTTATTCCTTTAATTATATTATAAGACTGATTATCAGAAATAATAGTTTTTTACCATTAAGGCTTTATGATCTCCCTTTTAGATTATAATGTCCTATAAGAAAAAAGCAGTTTAAATTGAAGTAATGAGATACTGAATTTATTGTAATGAGATGATAAATTAATTCTTGGGTATTGAAAACATAGGATATCTTGTAAAAATGACGAACTTTGCGTCAGTTTAACACTAGACGCAGACTGTATTAAAATAAGAAGTCTTTGTAAATACATTAATAAGAATTTAAAATTAGATAGTTATGAGTAGAAATAATGAGAGAAATATTAAAAAACATAACGATAAGTTGCATAAAGCACAAGATAAAGCAAAATTAGCGGAGGTACAACGTAAGGAAAAATTAAAGCAAATTGTTAAAAAATATAATGAAACAAATTCAGCTGACAAAAAACAATAATATGGAGACTAATAAATTCACTGTTTTAAAAGATAGCGTGCAGGAAATAATTGATTTTATTGCTAACAAGCAAAATAAAGATGCTAATAATAAATTGCTGGAGGTGAGTGAATTATTAGACGAATTACTTGATTTTTCAGATGAAGATGAAGATCTGATGGAAATCAGTCGGTATCAGGTTTTATTGAATCAATTGCATCAAAAGATTAATCCTGATATTGAATAACAATATTTAGTTATCCAAAATTTTTAAAAATGACGCATTTAAAATGTTACTGTGGTTCTGAAACCCTTTTTAAAAACTGTTGCGAACCTTATATAGAACGCAGTATAACAGCAACTTCTGCTGAAATATTAATGCGTTCCCGTTATTCTGCTTACGCCACTCATTCGGTTGATTATTTGGTTGAAACCACTTATGTAGAAGAGCAAAAACACCATTCGAAGCAGGATATTCTAGATTGGGCCGTTAGTAATGAATGGCTTAAACTAGAAGTTATTAATACCTCCGAAAACACAGTTGAATTCAAAGCCTTTTTCTTAGATGAAAGAAAAAATTCTCAGGTGCATCATGAACTTTCAACTTTCAAGCAAGTTGATGGAGTTTGGTATTATGTAGATGGTCAGTTTTTTGGATAATTAAGGATGTTTTTCAAGTGAAGTTTTGTTTGTATTATTTTAATAATATTATTAAAACTCTAAACTTAAAGACTAATGCAACCTTTCTAATTCTAAATTTAAAAGATTCATTTCGTTTTCTAATTTTTCAATCTCCTTTTTCCAGTATTGAATGTCGTTTTGAATTAAGCTAATTTCCTCATTTCGCTCATCAGTAGTTCTTAAAATCTTAAATACTGAAGCTTCAGTAAGTTTGTTTTTTGAATCTTCATAATAAGTATGTTTTTCAATTATTGTTTTCTGAATTTCTAAGAGTTTGGCATTGATTTCAAGTTTCCTTTCCTTTTTAATTCTTTCGGCATCCATCAACTCTTGTTCGGCAATTAGGGTTTTTTGTTCTTCAATTTCTGATTGCTGTAGTTTAAATTGTTGATTGTTTTGTTCAGTTTTGTTGTTCTTGGCTTCAAACTCAGCTCTTCTGTTTTCTTGCAAAACATTAAAAATAACAGTACCGATAGTTAACAATAAAAACCCAAAAATCATAAAAAACACTTTTCGGTTTATACCCAATATCATTGGGTTAACTGTTTTTTTTTCAGGAGACTGAATTGGGGGAGTTGTAACTGCATTTCTAAGAGGCGGAGGGATTGCATGTAAAATACTTTTTAATTCTTCGATTTCACCTGCGGATTTCCAATCTTCCATTCCTTCACACCATACGGGAGTTGTTTTTGTAATTCTTTTATTTTTTAAATCCTCTAGCCCAAATGGACCACTATTTTCAATTCCGTTGTGTAGGTAATAGGTATTCATTTATAAGAGATGCTTATTTAGATAATATAAAGATTGGGTTTGTTCTCAAAAGCCAAAAATACAAAAAATGCACTTAATATTTAGAAGGTTTGTTTATATATAAATGGCTATACACTTCCATAAACTGCTACTATGTAATTTCCATTCAAAAAAGCCTTTGCATCGATATGACTTTGAAGAATTGCACCACTGAGGGAATTTTCTAATAATAGCTGAGCTGCTTGCACTAAGGGCGCGGCTGTAGTGGTCTGTATAGCTCTCAATTGGTGTTTCCCAACTTTTTGAGGAAGTATTTTCTTGGCGACTTCGCGTCTTCGTAAAATACCTAGACTATCTTTGCCTTCAACTGCAGCATATAAAACAATTTGGTCATCTTCATTGTGAGGAACTATTGCTTCCATTGCTTGTTGCAGTTCTTTAATTGGGTTCGCAGTATTTCCTATTTGATTAAGTTGTTCTTGAACCCAGGTATAATGTCCAGGATGTCGTAAAGTTTTGTAGTCAAGAGTACGTACTTTGCCTGACAAAGCATCCGGTAAATCTGCAGCGCCACCGGAGGTAAGATCCTCTTCATAAGCGATGCCATCAATTATTATAGTGGCTCTTTCGGATAGTGAGGGAAGCGTTGTTTTTTTATAATCTCTGACTACAACAGTATCTTCTAAGTATTCAGTTGCAACACCCACAGGACTCCAGGTAAAACCATAATAATGAGGAGCAACGGCGTGATTCGTAAGCGCTCCCACTTTTAACTCAAGCTTGTCCACTTTCTCCACTTTGAAATCGTGACAAAATTCCTGAAAAAGGGCATTGGCTAATAAGTCTATGTAACCAGGAGCCAAGCCTGTTTGTAGAATAAAACCTTTTTTCGAATCTTTAGCGAGATTCATTATTTCTTCTGTTTCCTTAATGTATTCGGTTAGATTGGCATAATGCAAATCGTGATTTTTGGCAAATTTTGCTATTCTTGGAGCCGCACTCCCAGGCAAACAGTCCAAAATAATTGCGCCTTTATCAAATATGGCTTTCATTTCATCTGTCAAATTTTTGTCATCAAGATGAAACCCATTTACAGAGCAGGGTTTTGTGGTGCCTTCTTCAATCCATTGTGCTACTTTTTTAGCTTTTAAAAAGTTTCGGTCTCCAATAAATAGAGTAGGAGTGACTTCGCTCCATTCCATCAGTAACAATCCGGCTGCTTCAGCAATTCCTCCAGCTCCAGCAATAATAATGTTGAAATGTTTTTTCATACAATAAAGTTAGTGTTTTTCACGAATTTTCAGGGTGTAATTATTTTAAAATTAACAGGTTAATTTAGTTTTTGAGGTAAAAATTAAAATGTAATATTTCGTTTTTATGAAGTATTGTTATGTAATACGAACTGGCTGAAGTTTCAGAAAGTATAAATCTGACGAGTAATTTAAATCACAAAATAAATGGCTCAGAAAGATAAAAACCTAAGTGTGGTTTTATTAGTCTACCTTGCGTCGTTGCTCGTCTTTGCAGGCAATAAAACTTTTATGGAAAATAGCTTTGAGGCTTTGATAACTACTTATATAGATAATAAAGTAGGTATGTCAGAATTTTTTTTGAGTGATGAATTGGCTAATAATTTAAAACAAAACATTCTCAATCTGCAGCAGAAGAGCTTGCTTATGGCAGCGGGAATAGGAAGCTCAGAAGTTGTTTCTTATGACTCAGCAATTAGGAGTGATTCCATTTATTGGCTAGATAAAAAGAATAATAATCCATTCGAACTTCAATTTTTTGAACTTATAGAAGAGTTTATTCTTTATTTGAATCGAAGTTGTTATGCCGGAATTACAAGTTATGAGTTTCATTATGCTTTGTATGAAAAAGGTGATTTTTATCTAAAGCATCTTGATCAGTTTAAAAACAATTCAGGCAGGAAGTACTCTATGATAAGTTACCTAAATAAAGATTGGCAGGAAAGCGATGGTGGGGAACTTTTAATCCATTTAGAAGGGAACAACCAGAAAATATCACCCACTCACGGAAAAACTGTTTTCTTTAAAAGTAACGAGCTGGAACACGAAGTTTTGGTTACCCAAAACACTAGAATGAGTATTACGGGTTGGTTAAAGTCGGATTAAAAAAACTTGATTCATTTTGAAAGAATAGAAACATTAAAAAACTCCTCAAAAATTTACATTAAATTTTTGAGGAGTTTATATAAATATATTAGTTTACTTTATTTTTCAAACAATATCTAATTTCTCTTTATTAATAGATGTTAGAAGGGTAGAGGTTTACGAAAGATGGATAGATATTGTCTAATTAGTAGTATTTATTGCTATTAAAATCAATATGTAATCTAAAAGCTTGTTTTTTTCTTAAAGGGCATAATTACCATAAATATGTTTTAGGCATTATGTAAAAATGCTTCGGCTGGAATACCAAAATAGTTTTTAAGCTTTTGAGCCATTTTTAAGGTAATTTCACGCTTGCCTGACAATATTGCCGAAACGTGTCCTTTGCTCCCTATGATAGGTTCTAAATCTTTATTTTTCATACCCATTTCTTTCATTTTTATTTTGATTACTTCTAGTGCGTCAAGTTCAGGCATTGGATGGTACTTGTCTTCATAATCTTTTATCAAAACGGCTAATACTCCAAGCTCGTCATCTTCGGGCGTATTTTGTTCGGCATGAAAAATTTCTATAATTCGTGTAACGGCTTTTTTATGTTCTTCTTCTGTTTTTATTACTTTCAAGTTCATTTTTTCTATCTATTATAAGTTATAAATTGTCTTTATATTCTATTGTTTCAACATCAATTTTATCGTACTCGGAATGTGTGCCAAACCAAATAGTATAACAAATTTTGCGTCTAAAATTAAATGATGCAATTAATCTATAATCATTTCCTTTAATATTAAAAACTACTCGCTGGTTGTTGACCAAACTTGCGTTTCCATAAACTTCTTTTAACTCGTTGAAATTCTCAAAATCTTTTTTAAGAATTTCATTATACCAAGTTAATAACTGGTTTTTTGCCTTTGGATATTTTTCGGTATAATGAGTTATTGTATTTCGGCTTATGATATTCATTTGTCAAATGTATAAAAAAGTTTTCAAATTGCAAACATTTTTATATGGTTCATTAAAGGTTCTTTTATTCAACTAGTTCATAAGCAGTAAGATTTATTTGTTTTATTTTACCGCCTTAACGGTAAATATCCCTTTTTTTCTTTGAAATATATGCTATATTACTTTTTACCAATTATTTTACTGCCATAACAGTAAAATAATAAAGTTTTCAATAATTTAAGCCGTACGTATCATTAAATTGTATATTTTTACCGTTAAAACAGTATATAATGGACGATTTTGATTTAGGCGCTTTAATTAAAGACCATCGAAAAAAAGCAGGATTGACGCAACTTGAACTAGCCGACTTAGCTGGAGTAGGTAAGACTACTGTTTTTGATATTGAAAAAAATAAAGAAACAGTTCGTTTGAACAATCTTTTTGCAGTACTCCGAGTGCTAAATATTAAAGTGGAATTCAAAAGTCCTTTAAATAAATAATTATGAGAAGAGCAATTGTATTTGCACACGGAAAAAGAGCTGGAATTTTAACGGAAATTGCTGCTAACGACTATCATTTTGAGTATAATGAAAATTATGACGGAGAAGCGGTTTCATTGACTATGCCTACAAGTCACAATAAATATAGCTATACATCCTTTCCTCCTTTTTTTGAAGGGCTATTGCCTGAGGGTGTAATGCTAGAGGGATTGCTACGTATTGTGAAAATTGATAAAAAAGATTATTTCTCTCAACTGATAGCAACGGGAAATGATTTAGTAGGAGCAGTAACGGTTAAATTGATGGAAGATGAATAGATGTCCTATTACGTATGATTTGTGTGGTACGGATAAGTACAGTGAAAAAGGACTTCGAATGATAGCTCCAAAACTGACTTATTTAAATGATTTACCCTATACAGCAGTTGAACTTCGTCAGGAAGCCGCAAATAGAGCTAAAAAGCTATCCATTCAGGGGGTACAGCCAAAGCTTAGTGCTGCTATTTCAATAGTGGATCAAGAATTTAAAATTGTGGATCAATTTGGAACCTACATCATAAAACCACAAAATGATTTATTTCCACAATTACCGGAAAATGAAGATGTAACGATGCGAATGGCAAAAGTGTTTGGTTTAGAAGTTCCATTTCACGGGATGCTATATGGCAAAGATGGTAGTTTGTCTTATTTCATAAAACGTTTTGACCGTTACGGTAAAGGAAGTAAGTTCGCAACAGAAGATTTTGCTCAATTAACTGGGAATACAAGAGACACAAAATATCGTTTTACAATGGAAAAATTGATTCCAGTACTTGATGAATATTGTTCCTTTCCTGCTATTGAAAAAGCCGATTTTTTCAAAAGAATTCTTTTTTGCTTTGTAACCGGAAATGAGGATATGCATTTGAAAAACTTTTCGCTAATTACTAAAAACGGTAAAACAACGCTCACACCTATATACGATTTCTTAAATTCGACCATATCCATTAAAAACCCTGAAGAAGAAATAGCACTAACATTAAAAGGAAAAAAAAGTAATTTAAAAGCAGCTGATTTTGTAGATTATTATGCTAAAGAAAGACTGCAGCTCAATGAAAAAACAATAGCTAATATTCTGCAACAAATAAAAAAAGCAACTCCAAAATGGAAGGAATTGCTTGAAATTTCTTTTCTGTCAGACGATATGAAAGGTAAATATTTTGATTTACTGGAAGCTAGACTAGAGGTGTTTAAGTAGTTAAGTATGTTGCTAAGAAGTAAATAGTTGCAACGTAATTAAATTTTATTTTATATTGAACCTGTTTATTTTACTCCTTTATAATTAAATCATTAGTATTTATGATAATGTCTTCTTTGACTAAATCATTTACATTGAGAGTAGGTACTAAGAATCTATTAAAAAAGGTGTTCTCTGTTTTAGCGTGTAAAACACCTCTTAATGTGCCTATACTTAACATTACAAGATGTAACGCGATACCTTTTGGTAGCTTAATCTCATTATTGTCTTTATGATATAAATTATCCCAATGTTCTTTTATGATTTCAAAATGACAACCTATTTCCAATAAAAGAAAAGGGTTCTTGTTTTGGCTAAAGTTTATTGATAAAAGAGGAGTTATTATTCTTTTTTCAATATTTAAACCAAAACGCAAATTTGTAACTAATTCAATGTTGTCATTCTTTTCGTCAAAAGCTCTTTCAATGACAGCAAATTGTTCTGTAGTGATTTTACGTAATCCAAAACTAATCTGATCTTTATTTTCCATTAGGCAACCTGTAATTGAGAATGTTCTTGATTAATATTTGCTTTTTCAAATTCATTATTCTGATAGGAAAGTGAATTTTGGGTAGACCAATGACTCAATTCTATCTTGTTTGTTAAAGTATTAAAAACCTCATAAAATATTGTGTTTTTGATTTCTACTTTTGGGACTTCAATTAAATTGATTTTTAAAATGCGTTGTATTTTACAAATAGTTTCAATTTGTAAATTCTCTTTTCCTTTCAATAGTTTGTTGATGTATTGAGCAGAACATTCCATAGCCTCCGATAATTCTTTTTGATTTCTAGGGAAAATATCAGCCTTTTTGTTTGATTTCAGGGCAGAAAGTATTTTTACCGCTATACTAAAAGAAATGTCTAACCAATCCTCGTTTTCTTGACGCCATTTGGCTTTTTCAAGCCAACCGGATTCTTTATTAGAAACTAAGTCAAGAAATTTTTTTGTGTTTTTGTTTTCCATAATTAAAAGAAAATTTCAATAAAAGAATCAGTATCATAAACACCGTAATCTTTTAAATAATCACTGCATTGATTTATTTTGTTCCTTTCGTATGCTCCGTGAGGCCTGTCTTCCATTAAGCCAGTGAGTTTTATCATTCCACCTGTTATAACATAGAAAGTTTTATTTTCATCAATTATTTTTAAGGCATACAATCGAAGCCAATTTTGTCTCGCTTTTTGTTTTGGTAGTATCGTTTGTTTGTATTCTTGATTGTGTAAATTTTGAAAAAACTCATTAAGTCTACTTGGTGTTGCACTTGCTAAATCCAACATTCTTTTTCTGAATTTTTTTACTTCATTTCTTGTTTTTTCAATAGCTTCTTCAATAGTATACTCCCCATTTAAGTCAGCTTCATTATCAGAAAAAAATTCAAACAAAAATAAAGGATCTTCCCATTCATCCAAAACACGTTCTAATTCATCGAATTCCAAATTTGGAAGATGAAACGCATATAAATCTGGTACAAATGTAACAACTATTTTCATAAAATCAACCTGTAAGTTTATTATTTAACAAAACTATACCTTTTTAAAGTAACATCAAATCAAAGTTATCACCATAAAAGTATGATATATAGTACTTGTTGAATTTGATTTATATTATTAAGGAGTCTCACTATTCTGGATAAGAAATAATTATTATTCACTTTTAAGTTAACTTTAATAGATTAACTCTTTACTTTATTTATTTTAGATGTTTCCCTAGCAATGCCTCTCTAAAAACCTGTTGCAATGAAGTTTATATTCTTATTTAGTTTAACACTAACCATCTCCCTAAGCCATCATTCCCTTCACAAACACTTCCACAAACTCCTTCATTTTTGCGATTATGCGGTCTCCAATAACTCTCGCTTGCAGAATACTAGGTCTATTGTCTAAACACTGAAAGACCTCGTCTTTTATAGGCTCACGTCCACTATAGATATAGGCGTCAATTAAGGCTTTGAATTGTGCTTTGTCAAGGTGTTCTTCATCACATAGTTTGCCTAATGCGAGTACTTTTTGGTCTTGCCAGAATTTTTCGAACTCATCGTCAATGTTATCGCCATCTTTAATGAACGGCATATTCTCATCAATGAATTTCTGGATTAAATCACGCTTGCTTCTTAGTTGGATATCACCTCCTAATAAATCAATAATGGCTTTTCGTTGTGCTTTGGCTTCCGAAGTTTTGACTCCTTTCAATTGAGCTATTAATTTCAGGATGTAAGCAACGTTTATTTGGTCTCTATGGATTAACTCTAACTCAAAATCTATGTCATCCAGTATGGAAGTCTTTTGCTTTTCAGTATCTCGTTTAACCTTCTCGTACAAGTCTAAGTATTTGCTTTTATAGTCTTCAAATTCCTGCTCTTCTATCAGTAAATCCTCCCAATCAAAATCAGTGTAGGATTGCAATACATTCATCGCTCGCATCAATTTCCTGAAGGCTTGAACAAATTGTGCTTCGTCTTGTTCGCTTTCTAAATCATTGACACTTTGATAGGTTGGAGCAACTTCCCTTAAGAGTTTCAATGCTTCGTCAAACTTCTCCGCTATTCGCTCATAATCAGGCATTGTTACCACTTCTATGGCATCTTTATTCGAAAACAAAGTAATCGCTTCGTCAGTGGCTTTTTTAAGGTTTCTAAACGCTAAAATGTTCCCTTGTGACTTCTGCTCACCTAGTATTCTATTAGTCCTTGAAAACGCCTGAATTAAGCCGTGTTGCTTCAAGTTTTTATCAACGTATAATGTATTTACTTTTTTGGCATCAAAGCCCGTAAGCATCATATTTACAACGATAACAATGTCTAAACGTTCTTTCTCGTGATTGAAGTGTTCCTTTTCACGGTCTTTTAAACGTTGGCTTATATTTTTGAAGTAATTCTCGAACTGTTGGCTGTCTTTGGTTGAAAAACTAGTACCGTACATTGTGTTATAATCTCCTATGTACTTTTCGAGTTTGTCTCTGGTGTGTTTGGATTTATAAATTGTTTGCGGTTCGGCAGCTATGCCAATATCATCATAATTATCTGGTAGAAAATCTTTTGCTTCGTCTGAATCTTCATTAGTACCATAAGTGAAAATAGTAGCTATTCGCAAATCGTGTTCTCCAGCTTCTTTCTTCTGCTGAAAAAGGTCGTAATACTGAATCACGTTATCAATACTGCTTACTGCCAAAAGTGCCGAATAATCTCTACTAAAAGTTTTTTGATTGTGATAGGCAATGATATAGTCAACGATTTTATTAATTCGCTTTTCAGAGTCCAACACTTCTTTTTTGTCAATGTCTTCTACTTCAATGTCGATAAAAGCTTTGCTCTTGTTTTTGTATTTCCCTACATACTCTATCCCAAAACGCAATACGTTCTCATCTCTTATAGCATCGGTAATGACGTATTTATGCAGGCAGTTTCCAAATAAATCTTTGGTGGTGCGCTTTCCCATTTCATTTTTAGAAGCATTGTCAGCAAATATGGGTGTTCCCGTAAATCCGAATAGTTGGCTTTTCTCAAAGAACTTAGTAATACGGTCGTGGGTTTCCCCAAATTGTGAACGGTGGCATTCATCAAATATAAATACGATTTTCTTATGTCGTAAAGATTCAATTTTACCAGCAAAACGTTCCGAAACGGCATTGTTCAGTTTTTGAATTGTGGTTAAGACCAGCTTCGTATTATCGGTTAATTGCCTTACTAAGGATTGTGTATTATCAGTTACATCTACACTGTCTTTCTTGAACGCATTGAATTCGTTCATAGTTTGATAATCCAAGTCTTTTCTATCGACTACAAACACGACTTTGTGAACTTCTGGCAATTCCATCAAAATCTGGCTTGCCTTGAATGAGGTTAAGGTTTTACCCGAACCTGTAGTGTGCCAGATGTAAGCGTTATCGTTAGAGTTATTAACTTGATGAATAATGGCTTCCGTGGCAAAATATTGATACGGTCGCAACACCATCATCACTTTATGGGTTTCGTTAATCACGATATAATGCGCTATCATTTTACCCAAATGCTCAGGGTTCAAGAAAGCCGCTGTGAACTCGGTTAGCTCGGTAATGTTTTTGTTATTGGCATCAGCCCAAAAGAAGGTTTGCTTTACTGACTGTAGCTTGTTGTTAGCTAGATATTTAGTATTCACTCCATTGCTTATTACAAACAATTGCACGTACTGAAACAGACCGTGATTGCTCCAAAACGAATGATTCTGATAGCGATTGATTTGGTTGAAGGCTTCTTTGATTTCGATTCCTGAACGTTTCAGTTCTATTTGGACTAATGGCAATCCATTGACTAAAAGTGTCACATCATAACGGTTCTTAAAACTTCCTTCAAGCGAGATTTGGTTAGTTACCTGAAATAAATTCTTACTGTTGTCTTCTGTATTGAAAAAGCGAACATAAAACGAAGTGCTATCGTCTTTGGTCAATTGAAAACGGTCTCTTAGGGTTTTGGCTTTGTCGAAAACATTTCCCTTGGCCAAATGGTTCAAAACGGCATCAAACTCTTTGGGAGTAAAAGTGGTTTCGTTAAAAACTTCGAGTTGACTTTGTAGATTAGCAACCAATGCATCACCGTCCTGTATTTTTACAGATATATAATCTAAGCCAACTAATTGCTTGATTAAGTTATTTTCTAATATCGCTTCGGATTGATGACTCATTTTTATTGTTTTTATTATACCGTTTTTTCTCTGTATTTAAAATTCACATCAAATCTTTTGCAATAGCTTTCAAAATCTTTTAGTTTTTCAATTGCATTTTCTTCATCAAAAAAATCATTTAATAAATAACTTTTAAAAAGCATTACTTTATCATCCGATATTTTTTGTCCTTCCTCTTCTAAAATAAAATTATCATTATCCCAATTAGCTCCCCATCCATCCCAAGTGTTTTTGCCAACCACAAAGATTAATTTTGTTTTAGAATTTTCAACTGCGTCAAAGGCACTAACTTTAGTCTTGCTAATTTTACTTTCTTTGTTTTTCTGAAAATATCCAGTATCATTTACTAAAAAAACAGCAAAACCAATTTTATCCTTTTTTGTAACAAAGTTGAATTCATAAAAATACATATTAAGCCAATCCCAAGCCCATAAGGTTAGTCTTCCTTTTCCGTTATTTGGAGCAGAGTTACTAAATTTCGGAAAACCACCATTGTAATCATAGTTAAAAGAACTACCAATAAATCCTATCAAATCCAAAACTCTTGTTTGGTAATCGAATAAAAGGCGATATGCCTTACGTACTTCTTGTAATGTGTTATTTATGTTTTGTTGCATAAGAAAATAGTTTTTCTAAGGGTTGAAGTTCTATAGTTGATTTAATTGTTAAGTTTTTCAACCATCTTTTTTTATAATATTGGTGAAGAGCAAAACCACTGATTGAATCTTCAAGAATACGGTTGTAGGCTGATAAAATAGTAAGTCCACTGTTTTTAATTTTATTATTTTCAGATACTATTTGTTCTAATAATTTTGTCCAGTTGGTTTTACAAATCACAACGTTTTTATCTTTAAAAGGAAAATCTAATTCATCGTTTCTATGATGTAACCCTCCTAATTGAATAAAATATAATGTCTTGTCATCTTGATTGAATTCATTATAATATGCTTGAATTTCATTTTTCATTTGAGCTCCACTTTGTTGCTTCTCGTCAAATCTTTTTGCTTCAATAATGACATCAAAGTCAGTGAATCGTAAAAAGACATCAGGTTCAACAAAATTAGAATTAGTAGTGTCTTTAGCCTTCCATTTATCCCAAAATGAAATCGATAATAAATCTCCTGCAGCTGTTGGCAATTTATCATAATACAATGACCGTTTTAAAATAGACCAAAACATTTCTGTAGGTAAATATTTCAATGTGTCAAAAACAACTGCTGTTAAGCTGTCTTCACAAGTACCTAAATTACCTTTTCTTCTATGGAAATATGATATCATATTTTATTTTTTTACACAAACATTTGCTGCAACAAGCCTTTCTTGAATGTTTGCGTTTGGTTGATTTGTTGATTAATACTTTCTATTTTAGCATCGATACTCGATAAGAATTTGGCGATTTTCTTTTGCTCAATATTTGAAGGTAATGGAATCTTAATCATTGAGAAATTCTCATAAAATAAATATTGACGAACACCACCTTCTTCAAATCTTAAAATATCCTTTTTAAAAGTATAAGTTCCCAAATAAGCTAAAAGAAATAAATCTTCTAGACTGTCTTTGGTTTTAAAGCATACATAAAGAGAACTAACTATCACTTCATCCAAATTATAGCTATATCCTATTGAGCCTACATTTATTCTCGCTGGGTTATAAGCAAACGTCTCAGAGTTCACGATTTTGTACAAACTTATGTCATAGCCTCTGTCATTACTATCTAAACCATCAAATTGTTCTGATTGAGGTAAAAAACCTTCTTTATTATTGATGGAGTAAATCGGATACTTTATATTTTCTTTGTTTTTCTTCCCAACTTTATAAGTCAATGCACCCAATTTCTTCTCCCCCCAATCCGCATAATCCTCTCCATTCTCGTCTTTAAACCTCAATTTACCCGAGAACAATTGTTGCATTACACCTTTTTTGTATTGGGTTAATAATTCCTTTTTACGGCTGAGTTGCTGTATTTTTTCATCTACAACACTTAAAAAAGAAGCTATTTTTTGTTGTTCTGGGAGGGCGGGAATAAAATATTTAAAATTTGAAAAATCTGTTTTATTTATTTGTGGTACTGCTTGAACTCCAGCAAGTAATTTTATTTTAGCGCCATTTTTTTCTAATAATTCATATATAAAGTTATTATCATATTCCTTCGTAGCATATAAAGCATTTATTTGTTGATTTGTCAAGCATTCTTCCGTTGCCTGAGCAACTTTCCCGATAGTTGAACCAATACAAACAAATAATACGCTTCCTTTTGCTATTTTACGCCCTTTACTAAAACCATTCTCAGTAAGCGTTGTTTTGGTCTTAAATACATATCTATTTTCTTGTATATCAGCAGGTGAAACGAATAATTTTTCACCATTGTAATATTCAACAATAAGTGTACTTGGAGTACTTCCAGTTGTGATTTTGGCTATTTCTCCTAATCTCTTTTGTTTCCACTCTCCACCAAACCCTTGAAACCTTAATTGTGGCACCAGTGTTTTTTTCTTTTCTATTGTTAAAGTTGCTGTACTCATTAAAATGGGGTTTCGATTCCTAATTCGGCACAAAATTCAGCAATGGTATCATCTGTAGTATTTCCAAGCACCGCCAATTCTCTTAATTCATTAGTGATAGCTCCTAAATCAACCGCATCTTCCTCTTCAAAAGTATCTACATAGCGAGGAATATTCAGGTTGTAATCGTTAGTTTCTATTTCACTTAAAAGAGCGATATGACTGTATTTACCTTCTTCCGTTCGGTTTTCGTATGTGCTTAT